>NZ_BBCD01000013.1 GCF_001311865.1 Piscibacillus salipiscarius JCM 13188 | reverse complement strand
CCTAAACCAAGAAGTCAAGTTACTTCTTGGTTTTTTAATGCATTTAAAATTTTAGTCATTAAGCATAAGAATTACATTTTATATGGTATAGGGTATAAATAGATTCTATAGAATAAAAGGCCCAAAATGTCCTTGTCTATGCTAACCAATAAGTGTTTGGTATAATTATTAACATTAATCTTAAAAATCGTTCATAATATAAAAATTATATAGATAGAAAGGGAGGGTTATATGGAATATATTAATCAGTACTTAGGACATGATTTTGATGTGATGTTAGTACGCATTCTTCTAGCTACAATATTATGTGGGCTGATTGGCTTTGAAAGAGAATTAAAAAAGCACTCAGCTGGTTTTAGAACTCATATATTAGTTGGTGTTGGTTCTTGTTTAATGATGTTGTTATCTTTATATGGTTTTGAAGCTTTTATAGATCATTATGACAATATTCGTTTTGATCCTGCAAGAATTCCTTCTTATGTTATCAGCGGTATTGGTTTCTTAGGTGCAGGAACAATTATGGTGCATGGAATGACGATTAGAGGTTTAACGACAGCTGCTTCAATATGGACAGTTGCCGGGATTGGACTTGTGATAGGAGCTGGAATGTATTCTTTAGCCATACTTGTTACAACCGTCGTTCTTTTAAGTTTAATTTTCTTAAATTCTTGGGAGAAGCTTTTTACTAAAAGTAAATCTGATAATTTCATACATTTAATAGCTAGTAATGAAGTTCATATTGCTAAGGTGTTAAATATCTTTGATGAATACTCTTTAGTAATCAAACGTTTAGAAATTGAAAGTGAAAGCTCAGACCAACGAAATATTTACATTGAACTTGAGAAAAACCAAGATTTTGATAGAAACGATATATTAGATGAAGTAAGTAAGTTAGATCATGTCACTTACGTTTACGAAAAATAATGCTTTTGTGCCTTTATGGTACAAAGGCTTTTTTAGTTTGTTTAGAAATAATAGTTAAGTGGAAAAATTTATAAAGTAGAGTAAGCTTTTTAGTTTGCAACAAAATAAAATATGAGTATAATAAAGTATAGTCAAAGATAGTCAAAGTCAAATTGTCTAATTGACTATTCTTTAACTAATGTTGATGGAGGGATGGGCGATTGCGAAACATTTCGGATATTATTGAAACCTATTTAAAAAGGTAATTCAATCAAGCAATAGTGATGTCATTGAGATTAAGCGAAGCGAAATTGCGGATCGTTTCGAATGTGTGCCATCTCAAATAAATTATGTAATTAATACACGTTTTACTGTTGAAAAAGGGTATATCGTAGAGAGTAAACGTGGGGGTGGAGGATATATTCGCATTATGCGAATTAGGCCAAAGTCCAAATCAGAGTTACTGGATGAACTGATGTTGTTAACAGGTAATCAGTTAACCCAACAAGCAAGTCTAGACTATACCGTTCGGTTATATGAGGAGGGGTTGATCTCAGATCGCGAACAAAGGTTAATGAGTAAGATTATGCATCGCGATATATTATCAATTCCATTACCGATGCGAGATCAGTTAAGAGCTAAGATTTTTAAAGAACTTTTAATGACTTTAAAAAATTCATGATATATAAGAGGAGGGTGGACAATGAAATGTCAACGCTGCCAAGAAAATGAAGCGACTGTTCATTATACCCAAGTTTTGAATGGCCAAAAGACAGAAATCCACCTATGTGAACAGTGTGCTGAACAAGAAGGTTATATGGATTTTTCTAACGACAATATGTCTATTCATCAATTATTAACAAGCATGTTTCCTTTTGATCAAAATGTAAATCAGCAACAATCTGTGAGCCCAAAACATCAACTAGCTTGCGACCGTTGTGGAACGACCTATCAACAATTTCGAAAACGGGGAAAATTTGGCTGTAGCAATTGTTATCATGCGTTCGAAGCTTACTTAAACCCGATCTTTAGAAGAGTTCATAGTGGAAACACGAAACATGTCGGAAAAATCCCAAAACGTGTTGGAGGTAATTTGCATAAACAACGAGAATTAGAACAGTTACAAGCAAAATTACAACAACTTATTAATGATGAGGCGTTTGAGGATGCCGCACAAGTTCGTGATCAAATTCGTAAATTGAAAGAAGAGCTACAAGAGAATCAGGACGGTGATGCATAATGTCATTACAAAACTTTATCAATGATGCTATCAGTCCTTGGATGAATACTGAAGGTTTAGATAATGATATCGTGTTAAGTAGTCGAATAAGGTTAGCCCGGAACTTTGAACAGGTCTCGTTCCCAACAAGTGGGGACCAAGAAGCACTATCCAAAGTTTTAGAGTATATGCAGCAGGAATTTGACCAACAATCTTATAAAGACTTTAAGCAGCTTCAATTAGTCAAGATGAAAGATTTAAAACCTGTTGAGAAAAGGGTCCTTGTTGAAAAACATTTAATTAGTCCTAGTTTAGCTGAAAAAGATGAAACAGGTGCTGCGCTTATTTCTAAGAGTGAGCAAGCATCTATTATGATTAATGAAGAAGATCATTTAAGAATTCAGTTATACTATCCGGGATTTGAGTTAAGTGAAGCGTTAAATAAAGCACAAGAATTAGATGACTGGTTTGAAGAGAAGATTCGTTTTGCATTTGATGAAAATCGTGGATATTTAACGAGTTGCCCGACTAATGCCGGTACAGGGCTCCGCGCATCTGTTATGATGCACCTTCCAGCCTTAGCGATGACAAATCAGATTAACAACTTGATTCCTGAAATTAATAAGTTAGGTTTAGTTGTTCGAGGTATTTACGGAGAAGGAAGTGAAGCTCAAGGACAGTTATATCAGATTTCTAATCAAATGACGCTAGGAAAATCTGAAGAAGATATCGTTGAAGATCTAAAAAGCGTTGTGAAGCAAGTTATTGAAAATGAAAGACGTGCTCGTGAATGGATTATGGAGCAGTTGGGTATACAGTTAGAGGATAGAATTTTTAGATCATATGGAATTTTAGCGAACAGCCGAATCATACAATCCAAAGAGGCAGCAAAATGCTTATCTGATGTTCGCTTAGGAATTGATTTAGGATTAATTAAAGATGTTTCTAAAACGATTCTCAATGAGTTAATGGTTTTAACACAACCTGCTTTCTTGCAGCAATATGCGAATAAACATTATCACCAAATGAGCGCGATGTATTCCGTGCTAATTTAATCAGAGAAAGATTGCAATTGGAAAAATAATTAAAGGAGGTCATGTTCAATGATGTTTGGTAGATTTACTGAACGAGCACAAAAAGTATTAGCATTATCACAAGAAGAAGCCATTCGTTTAGGGCATAACAATATTGGAACAGAACACATTCTTCTTGGTTTAATAAAAGAAGGCGAAGGAATTGCGGCTAAAGCGTTGCAGTCATTAAATGTAACAGCAGATCAAATTCAGCAAGAAGTGGAACAATTAATCGGAAGAGGACAAAACACGTCTCAGACCATTCACTATACACCTCGCGCGAAGAAAGTGATCGAATTATCAATGGATGAAGCCCGTAAGCTAAGTCATTCCTATGTAGGAACTGAGCATATTTTACTTGGTTTAATACGAGAAGGAGAAGGTGTTGCAGCGCGAGTATTTAATAATTTAGGTGTAAGCTTAAATAAAGCGCGCCAACAGGTTCTACAGCTTCTAGGTAGTAATGAATCAACTTCAAGCCAACGTGGAGGTCAAAAGCAATCAAATAATGCGCACACGCCAACTTTAGACTCATTAGCAAGAGATTTAACAGTTGTTGCTCGTGATGGTGGCATTGACCCTGTCATCGGACGTAGCAAAGAAATTGAGCGTGTTATTCAAGTGTTAAGCCGCCGCCGCAAGAACAACCCCGTGTTAATTGGTGAACCTGGTGTTGGTAAGACGGCGATTGCAGAAGGATTAGCGCAACAAATTGTTAATAACGAAATTCCTGAGATTTTACGTGATAAACGTGTTATGACTTTAGATATGGGTACGGTAGTTGCTGGTACGAAATATCGTGGTGAATTTGAAGACCGCTTGAAAAAGGTAATGGAAGAAATTCGCCAGGCTCGTAACATTATTTATTTATTGATGAACTTCACACGCTAATTGGCGCGGGTGGTGCAGAAGGTGCCATTGATGCATCAAACATTCTAAAGCCAGCGCTAGCACGTGGAGACTTACAATGTATCGGCGCTACAACGTTAGAAGAATATCGTAAATATATTGAAAAAGATGCTGCATTAGAACGTCGTTTCCAACCAATTCAAGTGGATGAACCGACGTCTGAAGAATCCGTCAGCATTTTAGAAGGTTTACGGGACCGTTATGAGGCTCACCACAGAGTGACCATTTCGAATGAAGCGATTGATGCAGCTGTGCGTTTATCTGATCGCTATATTACAGACCGTTTCTTACCAGATAAGGCAATCGATCTTATTGATGAAGCGGCATCACGTGTACGCCTTCGTAGTTATACTGCACCGCCAAATCTAAAAGAGTTAGAACAAAAACTAGAAGAAGTTAAGAAAGAAAAAGATGCAGCTGTACAAAGTCAAGAATTTGAAAAAGCAGCATCGTTACGGGATAAAGAACAAAAGCTAAAAGATGAGCTTGAAAAAACAAAAGATCAGTGGAAAGAAAAGCAAGGTCAAGAAAACTCAGAAGTCACGATTGACGATATCACACATGTCGTATCAACTTGGACTGGAGTCCCTGTTTCTAAATTGGCTAAAGATGAAACGGAACGTCTGTTAAACTTAGAAGACACATTACATGACCGTGTTATTGGTCAAGATGAAGCGGTTAAAGCTGTATCAAAAGCTATTCGCCGCGCTCGTGCTGGGCTTAAAGACCCTAAACGACCAATCGGTTCATTTATCTTCTTAGGTCCAACAGGTGTAGGTAAGACAGAGCTTGCGCGAGCTTTAGCTGGTGCTATGTTCGGTGATGAAGATGCGATGATTCGTATTGACATGTCTGAGTACATGGAAAAACATTCGACTTCACGACTAGTAGGTTCACCTCCAGGTTATGTTGGATATGATGAAGGCGGCCAGTTAACAGAAAAAGTACGTACGAAGCCTTATTCAGTGATCTTACTTGATGAGATCGAAAAGGCGCACCCTGATGTCTTTAATATTTTACTTCAAGTTCTTGAAGATGGTCGTTTAACAGATTCTAAAGGTCGTGTCGTAGACTTTAGAAATACCGTGTTAATTATGACATCAAACGTTGGTGCACATGAACTTCGTCGCCAGAAATATGTTGGTTTCACGATGGATAGTGAGCAAAAAGATTATAAAGAAATGAAATCTAAGATCATGGAAGAGCTTAAGAAAGCGTTCCGCCCGGAATTCTTAAACCGTATTGATGAAACGATTGTCTTCCACTCACTCGAAGAGAAGCATATTAAAGAAATCGTTCGTCTCATGGTTAAGCAATTACAAGATCGCTTAAGAGATAACGAAATTTCATTCACATTATCTGAAGAAGCCATTGAAAAAATAGCTGATGAGGGTATGGATCTTGAGTATGGTGCTCGTCCACTTCGCAGATCCATTCAGAAAAATGTTGAAGACTTCTTGTCAGAAGAGCTATTAAAGGGTAATGTAAAGACAGGTCAAACAGTTGAAATTGATGTGAATGACGATGGCGAATTCTATGTGTCTTCGGTAAAAGAATTAGAAACCACTTAGATTAAACTGAACGCAGCCGGTGTATTCGCCGGCTGCTTATTTTTAATTTTAGTAATTGTCCAACCAGTAAATATAATATGCAATTTACATAAATATCATCAAAGGAGAGAGAGTAGCATGGCTAAAACAAAACAATCTTTTGCCAGGAGTGCGGTTATGAGTCACCAAAATGGATGGGGAAATGCCCTGCTTGTCACCAGTGGAATACAATGGTGGAAGAGAAAATTCGTCCTAACAAAGGACAAAGCAAACATAGTTTAGGTAGTGTAAGTTCAGAGAGAAAACGCAAGCCAAGTGCGATTAATAAAATTACTTCACAGGAAGAGCAAAGAATTGAAACAAAGATGGAAGAATTTAACCGTGTGTTAGGTGGGGGAATTGTACCGGGGTCATTAGTTTTAATTGGAGGAGATCCGGGTATTGGTAAATCAACTTTGCTACTTCAAGTTTCTTCACAGTTAGCAGCAAAGTCTTTACAAGTGTTATATATTTCAGGTGAGGAATCTGAAAAACAAACTAAATTAAGAGCTGACCGTCTAAATATTAGTGAAGATGAGTTATATATTATGGCTGAGACTAATATAGATGACATAATCGATTCTGTTGAAGAAATGAATCCGTCTTTTGTTGTGATCGACTCGATTCAAACGATTTATCACGAAGGGGTAACATCAGCACCTGGTTCCGTATCTCAAGTAAGAGAGTGTACAGGAACATTGATGAAACTAGCAAAGACAAAAGGTATTCCTATTTTTATTGTCGGTCACGTCACTAAAGAGGGATCAATTGCTGGGCCGCGCCTTTTAGAGCACATGGTAGATTCGGTGTTATATTTTGAGGGTGAGCGTCATCATACGTTTAGAATCGTCCGAAGTGTTAAGAACCGTTTTGGTAGTACACATGAGATGGGGATCTTTGAAATGAAAGAAGAAGGGTTAGTTGAAGTGAGTAACCCTTCTGAGATTTTCCTTGAAGAACGCTCTCAGGGAGTTGCTGGGTCCACCGTTGTGGCTTCTATGGAGGGTACTCGCCCGATGTTAGTTGAAATTCAAGCGTTAATTTCTCCAACGCAGTTTGGTAACTCAAGACGAATGGCAACAGGTTTAGATCATAACCGCGTTCCGTTGTTAATGGCTGTATTAGAAAAGCGTGCTGGACTGCTTTTGCAGAATCAGGATGCTTATGTGAAAGTAGCGGGAGGTGTAAAATTGGATGAACCCGCTATTGATTTAGCAGTGTCTGTAAGTATTGCTTCCAGTTTCCGAGATCAACCGACAAGGCCAGAAGATGTCTTTATAGGTGAAGTTGGTTTAACCGGGGAAGTTAGGCGAGTTTCTAGAATTGATCAGCGCGTTCAAGAAGCAAGTAAGTTAGGATTTAAACGTATTATTTTACCCAATAAAAATCTAAATGGGTTTACTGCACCTAATGGAATAGAATTGGTTGGTGTTGATTCGGTTCAAGGTGCACTAAAGGCTGGCTTAGAATAAATTTTGACTAAAATATGGATATTTATAATCATTCTTATTTGTAACACAATTGACATAAAGTGATTTTGGTGTTAAACTATAAAATTATTTATTTTTGACGGTAAGGTAAGTGCGTGTTAAAATTTACTAAAGCGAATATCGAAGGTTATGGTTTAAGGTAAAATTGGTAAAGCTAGATTTAGGAGGTGAAAAAGTTGCTGAAAAGAATTTTGCAGTTATTTTTTGTAATTGCCGGCGGTACGGTTGGTTACTTATATTTCCCTGATTTATTGCAGATTTGGAACGTCGGTGAGCCCGAGTGGTTGTATCCATATGTCGGTATGACGCTAGGTGCAATTATATTTTTATTATTTCTTATTGGCTAGTGGATTATATTGTAGACTTTTTAAAGGTGACGGAAGAGAAGCTAGTTAAAGCTCCAGTTGCAGACTTATTGTTTGGTAGTTTAGGTCTAATTGTCGGCTTGATCATAGCATTTCTAGTAAACATTTATTTACAAGATATCCGTATTACGGTTGTTGCTGAAGTGTTACCGATGTTTGTAACGATTGTTCTAGGTTACCTAGGATTTCAAGTTGGTTTTAAACGACGTAATGAATTCATTAATTTAATCAGTGTACCGAAAAGGGATCAAAAGACTAAAGAAGTTGAAGGTTTAAATGAAGCTGAGACTTCAATTAGACCTAAAATTTTAGATACGAGTGTCATTATTGATGGACGGATTGCAGATATATGTGACACAAAGTTCCTTGAAGGTACGATTATTATTCCTCATTTTGTATTAGAAGAATTACAGCACATTGCGGATTCATCTGATGTATTAAAAAGGAACAGAGGTCGTCGAGGGTTGGATATCTTAAACCGTCTTCAAAAGGATTCTTTAGTAGATGTCCAAATCTACGAAGGTGATTTTGAGGATATAAGTGAAGTGGATAGTAAACTAGTTAAATTAACCAAGATTTTAGACGGTGTTTTAGTTACGAATGACTACAATTTAAATAAAGTTTCAGAGTTTCAAAATGTTACAGTTTTAAATATTAATGACTTAGCGAATGCCGTTAAACCGATTGTATTACCTGGTGAAGAAATGGATGTTCAAGTCATTAAGGCAGGCAAGGAAGAAAAACAAGGAGTTGCCTATTTAGATGATGGGACTATGATCGTTGTAGAAGACGGTAAAAACTTTATCGGTGATACAATTGATGTCATTGTGACCAGTGTTTTACAAACATCCGCAGGCAGAATGATTTTTGCTAAGCCAAAGGCACTTGAGAAGGCGCAATAGTTCAGAGTAAAATAAAGGTTGGTACATCTTGATGTGATAAGATGATCAAGAGTATCAACCTTTCATTTTATTATACAGTTTTATAGGGAGAATTATCATGCCATTATATCAAGTTATTGTACTCGCAGCTGGTCAAGGACGAAGGATGAAGGCGGGTAAAAACAAGCAATTATTAGAAATCGGCGGTAAGACAATTATCGAACGAACGGTCGATGTTTTTGAATCGGATGCATGGTGTGACTCCATCTATCTAGTGGCACATCCAAGTGAACTTAAATTAATGAAGCAACTTGCTTCACAATACGATAAGGTTAAAAGTGTTATTCCAGGTGGTAAAGAGCGTCAAGATAGTGTTCGTCAAGGCGTCAATCAATTAGAGCAAAACTTAATCACGTTCATCCATGATGGGGCAAGACCTTTTATCTCTCACGATGAGTTACATCGTTTATACATTGAGACAGAGGAAAGTGACGCAGCATTTTTAGGCGTCCCCGTAACAGATACGATTAAACAAATTAAAGACGGGTATGTAGAGACGTTAAAACGTGATGAGTTAGTGGCAGCGCAAACGCCACAAGCATTTAAATATGATTTACTTAAGCGAGTCCATGATTATGCCTATGAGCACCAATTATACGCAACAGATGATGTTGCGTTATTAGAGTTTTTAAATCAATCACCATCTTATGTAGAAGGCTCTTATCAAAATTTTAAAATTACTAATCCTGAGGATATACAAAAAGCAGAAAATATGCTAAAATAAATGGGTTAGATCATTCTTAAGGAGGCGCTTTCGGTGTTCAGAATTGGACAAGGGTTTGATGTACACCAGTTAGTAGAAGGACGTCCATGCATCATTGGTGGAGTTGAAATTCCTTATGAGAAGGGATTGCTAGGTCACTCCGATGCTGATGTGTTATTACATACAATTGCTGATGCAGCGCTTGGGGCTATTGGGGAAGGGGATATTGGCAAACATTTTCCTGATACCGATCCTAAGTTTAAAGACTTTGATTCAAAAGAGCTATTAAAAGAAGTATGGCAGAAGGTGGAAGAGCGAGGATATACACTCGGGAATATTGATTGCACTGTGATTGCTCAAGCACCTAAAATGGCTCCGCACATAGAGGAAATTAAAGAAGTGGTCGCAAGTTTATTAAACGCTGATGTATCGCAAGTTAATGTTAAAGCGACTACGACAGAGAAGTTAGGTTTTACAGGTCGTAAAGAAGGGGTTGCAGCTCAAGCAACCATATTAATACAACACAAAGAGTAATTTGTGTACAATAATAAACGATGAAAGTAAGTGGAAAGGAGCTTAACAATGGCTGAACAAAAAGTACGCGTACGTTATGCGCCAAGCCCAACAGGACATTTGCACATTGGGAATGCCAGAACAGCATTATTTAATTACTTATTTGCAAGAAGTACTAATGGTGAATTCGTGATTCGAATTGAAGATACAGACCAAAAACGAAATGTAGAAGGTGGAGACCTAAGCCAGTTAAAATACTTAAAATGGCTAGGTATTGATTGGGATGAAAGCGTAGATGTTGGTGGTAACCATGGCCCTTATCGTCAGATGGAACGTTTAGATATTTATAAAAAATATGCCCATGAGCTATTAGATCGCGGTTTAGCTTATAAATGTTATATGACAGAAGAAGAATTAGAAGCTGAACGTGAAGAGCAACGAGCAAAGGGACAAGTTCCGATGTATTCAGGTGCTCACCGTGATTTAACAGATGCACAAATTAAACAATTTGAAGATGAAGGACGCAAACCTTCTATTCGCTTTCGTGTACCTGATAATGAATCGTATACGTTTAATGATATTGTAAAAGGTGAAATTACGTTTGAATCAAGCGACTTCGGTGATTGGGTCATTATGAAAAAGGATGGTACACCAACGTATAATTTCGCAGTTGCAGTTGATGACCATCTAATGGCGATTACACATATTTTGCGTGGTGAAGATCATATTTCAAATACACCGAAACAAATGATGATCTACCGTGCATTTGATTGGGACGTGCCGACGTTTGCGCATATGACATTAATTGTAAACAACCAACGCAAAAACTAAGTAAACGTGATGAGTCGATCATTCAGTTTATCGAACAGTATGCTGATTTAGGTTATCTACCAGAAGCGTTATTTAACTTTATTACGCTTCTAGGTTGGTCGCCAAAGGTGAAGAAGAGTTGTTTACGAAGGATGAATTCATCGACATCTTTGACCCGGAACGTCTTTCAACATCTCCAGCTGTTTTTGATACAGGTAAATTAAAATGGATGAATAACCAGTACATTAAGTCAAGTTCTTTAGAGCGTGTGATTGACTTAGCGTTACCCCATTTGATTGAAGCGGAAAAAGTGGATGAAAACGTAAGCGGTGAAGACCGCAAGTGGGTTGAAGAATTAATCGCTTTATATAAAGATCAGCTTAATTACGGAGCTGAAATTGTGGAGTTAACAGAGCTGTTCTTTAAAGAGGAAATTGACTATGGTGTGAGCGAAATGGAAGTGCTACAACAAGAACATGTTCCTAACATGCTTAGCCATTTTCAAATTGAAGTTGGGCAAATGGAAGAATTTACCCCTGAGAATATTAAAGCGGCTATCAAGGCTACGCAAAAAACAACAGGCGTTAAAGGTAAGAAGTTATTTATGCCAATTCGTGTCGCTGTAACTGGTCAGCAGCACGGTCCTGAATTGCCGAATGCCATTCATTTATTAGGTCAACGAACAGTTATGAATCGTCTGAATAAAATCGTTGGCGAGTTAAATCATTCGTAACATATTAGGGGATTCGTATATAATAGAAATATATATAGTTTAAAGCACTGATGAGGAAAAGTAGAGATCTTTGCTTAATCACAGAGAGAGCTGCATGGCTGAGAGCAGCTTTTAAGCAAGTTTTCGAAATGCACCTCTGAGCCTTCACCCGAACATTAAGTAAGGTGAAGCGATTGGTTCTCGTTACGAACTTTAAGTGAGAGGTTTTAACACCTCTAAACAGAGTGGGACCGCGCACAAAGCGTCTCTGTCTATGTAGATAGACGGAGACGCTTTTTTATTATTAGATGAATGGTCTTGATTTAATCAGCAAGGGAGGGAATCTTAATGTTTAAGTTCCTTAAATTACTAAAAGAAGATGTTGATGTGGTGTTCGGTCAAGACCCGGCAGCTCGTAATCGCCTTGAAGTCATGTTAACGTACTCTGGTGTACACGCTGTTTGGGCACACCGCGTCGCACATGCGTTTCACAAACGTAAATTATATTTTATTGCAAGAGTCATTTCACAGTTTAGTCGATTCTTAACAGGAATCGAGATTCACCCCGGAGCCAGGATTGGCAGACGATTCTTTATAGACCACGGTATGGGAGTCGTCATAGGTGAAACGTGTGAAATTGGAGATAATTGTACGATATACCAAGGGGTCACGCTCGGAGGAACAGGTAAAGAAGGTGGTAAACGCCACCCGACACTTAAAGATAATGTATTAGTTGCAGCTGGAGCTAAAGTGTTAGGTTCAATCACATTAGGTGAATGGGCGAAGGTAGGTGCTGGTTCAGTTGTGCTAAAGGATGTCCCGGATAATTCTACTGTCGTTGGAATCCCAGGGCAAGTCGTTGTGCAAAATGGTGTAAGAGTTAAAAAAGAACGAAAAGACCTGAATCACCATAAGCTGCCGGATCCAGTTGCGGAAAAATGCGACATGCTAGAAGCTCGAATTGCTCAGCTTCAAAAAGAATTAAGTGATGTGAGAGGAGTGTCAAAAGAAGATGACGATCAAGCTCTATAATACACTGACAAGGCAAAAAGAGACGTTTAAAACGATCGAGGAAAACAAGGTAAAAATGTACGTGTGTGGGCCGACCGTCTATAACTACATTCATGTTGGAAATGCACGTCCAGCGATTGTATTTGATACAGTAAGACGTTTTTTAGAATATAGCGGATACGAAGTTGAATATGTTCTTAACTTTACAGATGTGGACGATAAATTAATTAAAGCAGCAAATGAATTGAATGAAGAAGTGCCAGACATTGCAGACCGATTTATTAAAGCTTATAAAGAAGATGTATCTAAATTAAACGTCAAAGAAGCAGTGCATCATCCGAGGGTAACCGAGACGATGGATGATATTATTTCATTTATTGAAGAGCTCATTGAAAAGGATTTTGCTTATGAAGCGGACGGAGATGTTTACTTCCGAACAAGGTCCTTTGATGAGTACGGAAAGTTATCTCATCAATCAATTGATGAACTCCGCTCTGGTGCTAGAATTCAAGTCGGCGAGAAAAAAAGATGATCCATTAGATTTCACATTATGGAAAGAAGCAAAGACAGGTGAAATTTCATGGGAAAGTCCATGGGGAAAAGGTCGACCTGGTTGGCATATAGAGTGCTCAGCTATGGCGCGCAAGTACTTAGGTGAGACGATCGATATTCATGCTGGTGGTCAAGATTTAGCATTTCCACATCATGAAAATGAATTGCACAATCAGAATGCCATAATGATACAACGTTTGCGAACTACTGGATGCATAATGGTTATATTCAGATTGATAATGAAAAGATGTCTAAATCACTGGGGAACTTTATTCTTGTTCATGATTTAGTAGAAAAACATGACCCTAATGTTGTAAGGTTCTTTATGCTTAGTGTCCATTACCGAAACCCAATTAATTTCAGTGATGAATTGTTAGCAGAAGCAAAGAATAGTTTTAATCGTATAAAAAACGGCCTATCAAAACTTAGCCCATCGTAAAACCGCGAGCTTAAACTTAACTGATGATAACTCAGTATGGCAATCCAAATTAGATGAATTAAAACAACGTTTTATGAATGAAATGAATGATGATTTTAATACAGCAAATGCCATTTCTGTACTGTTTGAGTTAGCAAAAGAGGCTAATATCTATATTCAGCAAGATCAAACGTCTACGACTATTATTGATGCATTTACAGATCTATTTGATGAATTAACGACGGTTCTTGGCATTTCTCTAGAAGAAATCGAGCTATTAGATAGCGATATAGAGGCGCTAATTGAAGAACGAATTCAAGCTAGGAAAGATCGTGATTTTGCTAGAGCAGACAAAATTCGTGATGAATTAAAAGATAAAGGAATTATTCTTGAAGACACTCCACAGGGAACGAGATGGAAACGATCATGACCAGCACACATGATGTTAAACAGATGAAGAGCTTAGCTTTAGCGTATATGGGAGATGCCGTGTATGAGCAGTATGTTCGTGAATACTTGATTAGGCAAGGAGAAGTGAAGCCGCAAGTGTTACATGAACATGCCGTGTCGTTTGTTTCTGCTGATGCTCAGGCTTATGTGCTTAAAGGCTGGCTTGATGAGGCTTTATTATCAGATGAGGAACAAGGTGTTGTTAGACGAGGCAGAAATGCTAAGTCTAACACTCCTAAAAGTACGGATGGACAAACTTACCGATTGAGTACAGCGTTTGAAGCATTAGTTGGGTATTTGTATTTAAAAGAAGATGATGAGCGATTAGGTTATCTCGTCACTCAAGCGATACAAGATTTAGAAGAAAGGAGAGCTTAGTATGAATGAAGAATGGATTATGGGGAAAAACCCGGTCATCGAAGCGTTGAAATCAGGAAGACCTATTAATAAAATTTTAATGCTAGAATCCATGGAAGGTCGTGTGCAATCTCAAATTGTCAAATCGGCAAAACAGCAGGGTGTACTAGTACAAAAAGTTCCAAAACACAAATTAGACCAAATTGCTGAACATCACCAAGGAGTAGTGGCTTCAGTTGCGGCTTATGAATATGCTGAGATTGACGATTTATTAGAAAATGCCAGAAAAAAGATGAAGCTCCTTTTTTAATCTTGTTAGATGAATTAGAAGACCCTAGAAACTTAGGATCTATTATGAGAACTGCTGATGCTGTTGGAGCGCACGGTATTGTAATCCCTAAGCGTAGATCTGTTCAGTTAACCCAAACAGTGGCTAAGGCATCAACTGGTGCTATTGAATATATTCCAGTAGCTAGAGTTACGAACATGAACCAAACGATTGAACGACTTAAAGAAGAAGGAATATGGGTAGTTGGGACAGATGCAAAAGGAAAACAGGATTTTCGTGAGTTAGATTATGATTTGCCATTAGCGGTTGTAGTTGGTAGCGAAGGAAAGGGGATTAGCCGTCTGGTACTTAAAAACTGCGACTGGTTAGTGCGCTTACCTATGAAAGGTCATGTCACATCTTTAAATGCATCTGTATCGGCTAGTTTGTTGATGTATGAAGTTTATAGAAATCGTTTTCCGCTAGGGTGATACCATGATTGTTCTAGTGGTTGACGGTTATAACATGATTGGTGACTGGCCTGAGTTAAAAGTTTTAAAAGAATTTCAACTAGAAGAAGCAAGAAATAGGCTAATTGAAATGTTAGCGGAGTATCAAGCCTACACTGGATATCGCGTCATTGTCGTTTTCGATGCATATGGTGTAAAAGGGACAGAGAAAAAGAGAAAAGAACACCGTCTTGACGTGATATTTACAAAAGAGAACGAAACAGCTGATGAACGGATTGAAAAACTAGTTAATGAAGTTAAAAAACGTTCAGACGAAAGTGTATGTTGCAACTTCTGATTTTGCTGAACAATGGACGATTTTCTCTAAAGGGGCACTTAGGAAATCCGCCAGAGAACTGTTATTAGAAGTTAGAGAAATTCATTCTGAGATTCAAGAAAGTGTAGAAGAGCATTTGACGCTGCAACCTAAATCTAAAATTCCTCTCAGTGAAGATGTACTTAAATACTTTGAGAAATGGCGACGCGGTGGTAAATAGTAAAATAGTAGTTGACTGAAAATTCACAATTCCTGTATAATGACTGTATATTGTAGTGTTCAGCTCTGGGGGGGATCTGTGTGGTCATCAATGAAGAGACGAAGAATCAAATAGATTGGACGGATTTAGATGACGAGGAAGTCGTTGAGTTTGTCCATGAAGGAAATGTACAAGCACTTGATTACTTAATAAACAAATACCGAAGTTTTGTAAGGGCTAAAGCGCGTACATATTTTTTAATTGGTGCAGACCGTGAGGATATTGTGCAAGAGGGCATGATTGGTCTGTATAAAGCCATTCGTGATTTTCAGTCTGAAAAATTATCATCGTTTAAAGCCTTTGCTGAACTCTGTGTGACTAGGCAAATTATTACGGCAATTAAAACAGCCACAAGGCAAAAGCATATTCCTTTGAATTCTTATGTCTCATTGGACAAGCCTATTTATGATGAAGAATCAGATCGAACCTTGTTAGATGTCATTGCTGAGCATGATACGTCAGATCCTGAGAAACTATTAGTTAATCGCGAGAAGTTCGTCGACATGGAAGATAAAATGGAAGAGTTGCTAAGCGAATTAGAAAGAGAAGTTTTACACTTATATTTAGATGGACAATCTTATCAGGAGATTTCATTACAGTTAAATCGTCATGTTAAGTCCATTGATAATGCCCTTCAACGCGTGAAACGTAAACTTGAGCGCCACTTATCCGTTAGCGAGCTCACCTATTAAATGCCATTGACACCCCATTTTGAACATGGTACATTAAACAAAGTGATAAAAAGGAAGAGGATTGTCATGCGAAAGAAAGTTGTGCTAGCATGCACGGTGTGTAATGGTAGAAACTATACTACAGATAAAAAACAACAAAGTGCAGAACGTATTGAAGTTAAAAAGTATTGCAAGAGATGCGGCGAGCATACATTGCATCGTGAAACAAAATAGATCAATTGCTCAGGTGTTTAAGAGGGGGACATGCAGTGTTTAAATTCTTAAAAGATGTAAACCGAGAAATGCAGAAGGTTAGTTGGCCTAAAAGCAATGAGTTATCAAAATATACGGTCATCGTTCTTCTTACAGTCTTATTTGTAGCTGTTTTCTTTACGGTTGTAGATTTAGGAATTTCTCAAGTACTAGAAATGTTGTAATGATTAAATTGATTATATAAAATGTATTTGTGATATAATGAATGAAGAGACAAAACCCGCGTTTAGTCGGGTTTTTTAATTTACCTAAAATTCGGCTATACCTGCTTTGTATAATCGATTAGATGAGGAGGGAAGGTTTTAAACCTAATATTATGGAGAAAAATTGGTATGTGGTTCATACTTACTCTGGTTATGAAAACAGAGTAAAACTTAACCTTGAAAAACGAATTGAGACGATGGGGATGGAAGATAAAATTTTCAGAGTCATCGTTCCTGAAGAGGAAGAAACAGAAGTTAAAAACGGCAAAACGTAAAACAGCGATGAAAAAAGTATTCCCCCGGCTATGTCCTAACGGAGATGGTTATGACGGATGATTCTTGGTTTGTTGTACGTAACACACCTGGTGTGACTGGGTTTGTCGGGTCTACTGGTTCTGGTGCGAAGCCAACACCACTTCTGCCTGATGAAGCGGACCGAGTCTTGAAACGTATGGGTGTTAAAGATGAAGTGAAAGATTTTGAGTTTGATCTAAAAGAATCCGTGCGTGTAACGGATGGGCCGTTTGCTAACTTTACTGGTACCATTGAAAACATTGATATGGATAAACAGAAGGTAAAGGTTCATGTTAATATGTTTGGAAGAGAAACTCCGGTAGAATTAGACTTCACCCAAATAGAAAAATTATAGGATAACCCTTGCCAACATCAATCAATATATGCTAGAATTTTTATGTTTCTTATGGTCTGAATAAGATACATGCATAGAAATATTGAGTGGGAGGGGAATGAACCCCATTTACCACATCACGGACTTTAAGGAGGTGTGTCTCGTGGCTAAAAAAGTAATTAATGTTGTTAAACTTCAAATTCCTGCTGGTAAAGCGAACCCAGCGCCACCAGTTGGTCCTGCATTAGGTCAAGCTGGAATCAACATCATGGGATTCTGTAAAGAGTTTAACGCAAAAACACAAGATCAAGCAGGTACAATTATTCCGGTTGAAATTTCGGTTTATGAAGACCGTTCATTTACATTCGTAACGAAAACCCCACCTGCTGCTGTGTTACTTAAGAAAGCAGCTGGTATTGAATCAGGTTCAGGTGAGCCTAACCGTAACAAAGTTGCAACGATTAAACGCGATCAAGTTCGCGAAATCGCTGAAACTAAAATGCCTGATTTAAACGCTGCTGATGTTGATGCAGCAATGCGCATGGTAGAAGGTACTGCGCGCAGCATGGGTATTGTCGTAGAAGACTAATCCCGTATTGAGATATGGCGGAAAGGGGTTGCGAAGTAATTCGCAACCTTTATTACGCTTATTTTTAGTATAACTTTGAAAGTCGTTCAAAGTAGAAATAGAGGCGAGCTCGTCGTAGTGATTGCAGCAAAACATCTTATTTGGATTGTAACTACGCCTCTGTCTTCGCCTAAAGGCTCGTGACATGCGAGTTTTCTTTAGTGGGAGGTCAAACCGTTAAAACCACAATGAGGAGGATTTATCATGCCAAAGAAAGGTAAAAAGTATCAAGAAGCATTAAAGCTTGTTGACCGCAACAAAGCTTATAATGCTAATGAAGCTATTGAACTAGTGAAAAAAGCTTCAACAGCAAACTTTGATGAAACAGTAGAAGCTGCTTTTCGTTTAGGTGTAGACCCTAAGAAAGCAGACCAACAAATCCGTGGAGCGATGGTTTTACCACACGGTACAGGTAAAACTCAACGCGTTTTAGTATTCGCTAAAGGTGAAAAAGCTAAAGAAGCGGAAGCAGCTGGTGCAGATTATGTTGGAGATGAAGAGTACATCAACAAAATCAACCAAGGATGGTTTGAATTTGATGTTGTTGTAGCCACTCCAGATATGATGGCGCAAGTTGGTAAATTAGGTCGTGTATTAGGACCAAAAGGTTTAATGCCGAACCCTAAAACAGGAACAGTTACTTTCGAGATTGAAAAAGCTGTTCAAGACATCAAAGCAGGTAAAGTTGAGTATCGTGTAGATAAAGCTGGAAACATTCATGTACCTATCGGTAAAGTTTCTTTCGATGATCAAAAGTTAGTTGAAAACTTTGATGCTTTAACTGAAACCATTGTAAAAGCTAAACCACAATCATCTAAAGGAACTTATATGAAAACGTTTCTGTGGCTTCAACTATGGGACCTGGCGTTAAAGTAGACGTTTCATCTTATCTATAATAATTAGTTGACAAACTTTTAAAAGTTATATATAATTGCGTTTGTTGAAAATTAAATGAATGACGTTATACCGTAGACAGTAGGAGCAGATATATCTGCTTAAAAGAATTCCTGCCGAGGTGTGCTAGATTGAAATGATGCGTACAAGTGTGTACGATTATGATATTGATGCCTCCATGTCTACATGGAGGTATTTTTTTGAGCGAAAACACCGCACGGTATGATCGGAAACCAACGACTAGGAGGTGGAACGATGAGCAATGTACTTGAACTGAAAAAACAGCAAGTCGATCAAATTGCAGAAAAACTACAAAACAGCAAAACTACAGTTCTTGTTGACTATCGCGGTTTAGATGTTGAAGAAGTGACTGAACTTCGTAAACAACTACGTGAAGCAGGTGTTGACTTTAAAGTTTACAAAACACAATGACTCGCTTCGCAACTGAAAAGCAGGTTTTGAAGGTCTTAACGAATTACTAGTAGGCCCAACAGCTATTGCAACTTGCGAGGAAGATGCAGTTGCTCCAGCGAAGGTTATAGGACAATTCGCTAAGGAACACGAAGCCCTAGAAATTAAGGGTGGCGTTATTGAAGGTCAGGTAGCAACACTTGATCAAATCAAGGAACTTGCAGAACTACCTTCATACGAAGGACTTGTATCTATGTTACTCAGCGTACTACAAGCACCAGTTCGCGACTTCGCTTATGTTACCAAAGCAGTTGCAGAACAAAAAGAAGAAGAAGGCGCTTAAGGCGTCATAGTCGGATAAAAACAAAAATACTTTAAGGAGGAACTTATCATGACTAAAGAGCAAATTATTGATGCTATTAAAGAAATGTCAGTATTAGAATTAAATGACTTAGTAAAAGCTATTGAGGAAGAGTTTGGCGTAACAGCTGCTGCACCAGTTGCGGCTGCGGGTGCTGCTGCAGGTGGCGAAGCTGCTGAAGAGAAAACTGAATTCGACGTTGTACTTGAAGAAGCAGGTGCATCTAAGATTAAAGTTGTTAAAGCAGTACGTGAAATCACTGGTCTTGGCCTAAAAGACGCTAAAGAGCTAGTAGATGGCGCTCCTGGAACAATTAAAGAAGCAGTAGCTAAAGAAGAAGCTGAAGAAATGAAGCTAAGCTTGAAGAAGTTGGCGCTAAAATCGAATTAAAATAGTATCACATTCATAAAGCTCGCTGTTCCATTCAGCGAGCTTATGTTTATTTAAACCTTATTTTCTATAGTGGTCTTTACACTGTAAAGAGGTGGCATTTATGAACGATCATTATTATTCAAAAAATCCTACAAGTAAAAGAAACCCTTCACAATTCCAAGCAACTCTTAGTTCCATCACATTAAACTTCCTTACAGACGAAGGTGTATTCTCCAAAAAGCAAGTTGATTTTGGTACAAAAACATTAATTGAGCATGTAGATTTAAAAGGGAACCAAGGCTCTATTCTTGATTTGGGTTGTGGTTACGGACCAATTGGGATCACATTGGCAAAGCGTTACCCTAATCGACGAGTTGTCATGGTTGATATAAATGAAAGAGCTGTTGAGTTAGCCAAAAAGAATTGTGAAATAAATGATGTAAAACAAGCTGAAGTATTGCAAAGTGACGGGATTGAAGCAGTTGCTAATCAAACCTTTGGGGCAGTCATTACAAATCCACCGTTTCGTGCAGGTAAGAAAGTTGTTCATCAAATGATGGATGACAGTTATAACCTCTTAGAAAATGAAGGGGAATTATGGGTGGTCGTACAGAAAAAACAAGGTGCTCCATCATTAAAAGACAAAATCGAGACATTGTTTGGAAATGTTGAGGTAGTCGTTAAGAATAAAGGGTATTATATATTGCGTGCCATAAGATTTGACTCGGATATACCCGTGTGATAATATTAAAAATGCCAATATATACGTTTGTTTGTCAAGGATTTTTATAAAAAGAAATCAAATAGTAAACAAAACGTATATTTTCGATACTTTTGACCGATAAATGTATAGAGTCTTAATTTTACTATTAAATGGGGTATTCATTCTGGAAAAAGTAAAGATGAACAACTCATTATTAAAAATCATTATAACAAACATTCGTTTTATGACGAATGTTAATATAAATAATGCTTGAAAAACTTTTAAGTGGATCAGGCAATGTTCGGCATGCCTTTTTGTCGGACCGTTTTGTTTGTCCTTAGTGAATCTTTTTCACTAAGTCTCTATTAAATCTGGTTGTTTGAGGGGTGAAGCAGTTGACAGGTCAACTAGTTCAATATGGTCGACACCGCCAACGTAGAAGTTATGCTAGGATTAGTGAAGTGCACGATCTGCCTAATCTAATCGAAATTCAAACCAAATCTTACGAGTGGTTTTTAAGAGACGGTTTGAAAGAAATGTTTGAAGACATTTCACCAATTGAGGATTTCACAGGAAACTTATCACTAGAGTTTGTGGATTATAGCTTAGGTGAACCAAAGTATCCTGTAGATGAAGCGAAGGAACGCGACGTGACGTATAACGCTCCTTTACGCGTTAAAGTCCGCCTCTTAAATAAAGAGACAGGTGAAGTGAAAGAACAAGAAGTCTTTATGGGTGACTTCCCATTAATGACAGATACCGGTACTTTCATTATTAATGGTGCCGAACGTGTTATCGTATCACAGCTTGTTCGTTCGCCAAGTGTTTATTTCAACGATAAAGTTGATAAGAATGGTAAAAGAGGTCATACTGCAACGGTTATACCGAACCGCGGCGCATGGCTAGAATTCGAGACGGATGCTAAAGATGTTGTTCACGTCAGAATTGACCGTACTCGTAAACTACCATTAACAGTGTTGCTAAGAGCATTAGGATTTAGCTCAGATGATGAAATTCTTGATCTTATTGGAGACAATGAGTTCTTACGCAATACATTAGAAAAAGATAATACCGAAGACAGCGAAAAAGCTTTAATTGAAATATATGAGCGTTTAAGACCGGGTGAACCCCCTACAGCTGACAATGCTCGTAGCTTATTATATTCACGTTTCTTTGATCCGAAACGTTACGACTTAGCTCGTGTTGGTCGTTACAAAATGAACAAGAAGCTTCATTTTAAGAACCGCTTATTAAATCAGACATTAGCTGAGACAATCGCGGACGAAGAAACAGGTGAAGTGATTGCAAGAAAAGGCGATAAGTTAAATCGCCGCCTATTAGATAAAATCATGCCTTATTTTGAAATGGAAGAGGATGCAGTTGGTGAGAAAATTCTAGAGCCGCAAGATGGGGTTTTAGAAGATCCGATTAAAATCCAATCCATAAAGATAGTAGACCCAACTGATCCTGAAGGGGAAAAAACACTTAATGTCATTAGCAATGGTAATGTAAGTGATCAGGTTAAGAACATTACTCCAGCTGATATTATAGCATCTATCAGTTATTTCTTTAACCTATTACACACGATTGGTAATACTGATGACATTGACCATTTAGGAAACCGTCGTTTACGTTCTGTTGGTGAGTTATTACAAAACCAATTCAGAATCGGTTTATCTCGAATGGAGCGTGTGGTTCGTGAACGTATGTCAATTCAAGACACAGATTCGATCACGCCACAACAATTAATCAACATTAGACCAGTAATTGCGTCTATTAAAGAGTTCTTTGGTAGCTCTCAGTTATCTCAGTTTATGTATCAAACAAATCCATTAGCTGAGTTAACTCACAAACGTCGTTTATCTGCATTAGGTCCTGGTGGTTTAACTCGTGAACGCGCAGGTTTTGAAGTGCGTGATGTTCACTATTCTCACTATGGACGTATGTGTCCAATTGAAACACCAGAAGGTCCAAACATCGGGTTAATTAACTCATTATCATCTTATGCAAAAGTAAATGAGTTCGGTTTATTGAAACACCTTACCGCCGTGTTGACCCAGAGACTGGGAAAGTAACAGAGCACGTTGATTACTTAACTGCTGATGAAGAAGATAATTACATCGTTGCTCAGGCTAACGCTAAATTAAATGACGATGGTTCATTTGTAGATGAAGAAGTCATCGCTCGTTTCCGTGGTGAAAACACTGCTGTTCCACGTGAACAGATCGATTATATGGACGTATCACCTAAACAGGTTGTGTCTGCTGCAACAGCTTGTATTCCATTCTTAGAGAACGATGACTCAAACCGTGCTTTAATGGGTGCAAACATGCAGCGTCAGGCAGTACCTTTAATCAGGCCAGATGCTCCATACGTTGGAACTGGTATGGAATATGTATCAGGTAAAGACTCAGGCGCAGCCGTAGTTGCGAAACATGCAGGTATTGTTGAAAAGGTTGAAGCTAAAGAAATTCATATTAGACGAATTTCTGAAGTGGACGGAAAAGAAGTTGAAGGTGACCTTGATAAATATCGCCTTGCAAAATTTGTTCGTTCCAACCAAGGTACGTGTTACAACCAAACTCCAATCATCTCTAAAGGTGATCGTGTTTCTGAAGGTGAGATTCTTGCTGATGGTCCATCTATGGACAAAGGTGAGCTTGCCTTAGGTCAGAACGCGCTTGTAGCGTTTATGACATGGGATGGTTACAACTATGAGGATGCCGTCATCATGAGTGAACGTATGGTGAAAGATGATGTCTTCACTTCGATTCATATTGAAGACTTTGAAACGGAAGCTCGTGATACGAAATTAGGACCTGAAGAAATCACACGCGACATTCCTAATGTTGGTGAAGATGCACTTAAAAACTTAGATGAAAATGGAATTATACGAGTTGGTGCAGAAGTTACTGATGGTGATTTATTAGTTGGTAAAGTAACACCTAAAGGTATGACAGAGCTTTCAGCAGAAGAACGTCTATTACATGCGATCTTTGGTGAAAAAGCTCGTGAAGTAAGAGATACATCATTAAGAGTACCTCACGGCGGCGGGGGCATCGTATTAGATGTTAAAACCTTTAACCGTGAAGATGGTGATGAATTATCACCTGGTGTTAATAAATTAGTACGTGTTTACATCGTACAGAAGCGTAAAATTTCCGAAGGGGATAAAATGGCTGGTCGTCACGGTAACAAAGGTGTTATCTCAAGAATTTTACCTGAAGAAGATATGCCTTACTTACCAGATGGAACGCCAGTTGATGTCATGTTAAACCCGCTCGGTGTACCTTCGCGTATGAACATTGGTCAGGTATTGGAATTACACCTAGGTATGGCAGCAAGAGAAATGGGAATCCGTGTTGCTTCTCCAGTTTTTGATGGGGCAACAGAAGAAGATGTTTGGGAAACTGTTCTTGAAGCTGGCTTAGCTAGAGATGGTAAGACAGTACTATACGATGGTCGTACAGGTAGTGCATTTGATAATCGTGTGTCTGTTGGTGTTATGTATATGATCAAACTAGAACACATGGTTGATGATAAATTACACGCACGTTCTACAGGACCATACTCACTTGTTACACAGCAACCACTTGGTGGTAAAGCGCAATTTGGTGGTCAGCGTTTTGGTGAGATGGAAGTTTGGGCACTTGAAGCATATGGTGCAGCTTATACGTTACAAGAAATCTTAACGGTTAAATCAGATGATGTTGTAGGCCGTGTGAAAACGTATGAAGCGATCGTTAAAGGTGAAAACCTGCCTGAACCAGGTGTTCCAGAATCGTTCCGAGTACTTATTAAGGAACTTCAAAGTCTTGGTATGGACGTTAAAATGTTGACTTCTGAACGTGATGAAATCGATATGCGCGATTTAGAAGATGAAGATCAATCTGAAGAATTAAATGTTTCGATGGAATCAACAGAAGATCAAAATGTAAGTGAGAAATAACGGTTAAAAATATAAGGGAGGTAGGCTCCTTGATCGATGTAAACAGATTTGAGTTTATGAAAATAGGATTAGCTTCACCTGATAAGATTCGTTCTTGGTCATTTGGTGAGGTTAAAAAGCCAGAAACCATTAACTATCGTACGTTAAAGCCTGAAAAAGATGGTTTATTCTGTGAACGTATTTTTGGACCTACAAAAGATTGGGAATGTCACTGCGGTAAGTATAAACGTGTCCGTTATAAGGGAGTCGTTTGTGACCGTTGTGGTGTTGAGGTTACGAAGGCAAAAGTACGCCGTGAGCGCATGGGGCACATTGAACTTGCTGCCCCTGTCTCACACATTTGGTATTTCAAAGGCATCCCTAGCCGAATGGGCTTAGTATTAGATTTATCACCTAGAGCTTTAGAAGAAGTTATTTATTTTGCTTCTTATATCGTGACGGATCCAGGTGATACGCCTTTAGAGAAAAAGCAACTATTAACGGAAAAAGAATTCCGTGCTTATTACGAGAAGTACGGAAATACGTTTAAGGCTCAAATGGGTGCTGAAGCAATCCGTAAGTTACTACAAGACGTTGATTTAGACCGTGAAGTTCAGGAGCTAAAAGAAGAGCTAAAAACAGCTCAAGGCCAGCGTCGTACAAGAGCTATTAAACGCCTTGAAGTATTAGAGTCATTCCGTAATTCAGGTAACAACCCTGATTGGATGATTATGGATGTACTTCCGATTATTCCACCTGAGTTAAGACCAATGGTGCAACTTGATGGTGGACGTTTTGCGACTTCAGACTTAAATGATTTATATCGCCGTGTGATCAATCGTAATAATCGTTTGAAGCGTCTGTTAGATTTAGGTGCGCCAACGATTATTGTGCAGAATGAGAAGCGTATGTTACAAGAGTCTGTTGATGCTTTAATTGATAATGGTAGACGTGGCCGCCCTGTTACAGGACCGGGTAACCGCCCATTAAAATCACTTTCTCACATGCTTAAAGGTAAGCAAGGGCGTTTCCGTCAGAACTTACTTGGTAAGCGTGTTGATTATTCAGGTCGTTCTGTAATCGTTGTAGGACCTAACTTAAAAATGTATCAGTGCGGATTACCAAAAGAGATGGCAATTGAATTATTTAAACCATTTGTCATGCGTGAATTAGTAAACCGTGGCTTAGCTCATAATATTAAGTCGGCCAAGCGAAGCATTGAACGCTTGCGTCCAGAGATTTGGGACGTATTAGAAGATGTGATTAAAGAGCATCCGGTACTACTGAACCGTGCACCAACCCTTCACCGTCTTGGTATTCAAGCATTTGAACCAACGCTTGTTGAAGGTCGTGCAATCCGCCTGCACCCATTAGTATGTACAGCATATAACGCTGACTTTGATGGTGACCAAATGGCAGTTCACGTCCCGCTTTCACCAGAAGCTCAAGCTGAAGCTCGCATTTTAATGTTAGCGGCTCAAAATATCCTAAACCCTAAAGATGGTAAACCAGTTGTTACACCATCACAGGATATGGTTTTAGGTAACTATTATTTAACTCTTGAGCGTGAGAACGCACTTGGTGAAGGCTCAATTTATTCCTCGTATGAGGAAGCGATTTTAGCTTACGATAATGGCTATGTACACTTACACAGTCGTATTGGAATAAAAGCTAGTTCGCTAGGTAATCCTCATTTTACTGAGGAACAAAATGAGAAAATCCTTGTTACAACGATTGGTAAGTTAATCTTTAATGATATGCTACCGAATTCGTTCCCTTATATGAACGAACCAACATCATTCAACTTAGAAGAGCATACACCTGATGTGCACTTTGTTGATGTGACAACTAACCTTAAAGAGGAAGTGCCTAATCGAGAGTTAATCAAGCCATTTAAGAAAGGAATTTTAGGAGATATTATCGCAGAAGTGTTTAAACACTATAAGATCTCTGAGACTTCTAAGATGCTTGATAAGATGAAAGACTTAGGTTTTAAATATTCTACTAAAGCTGGTATTACAATCGGTGTATCTGACATTGTTGTTCTATCTGAAAAGCAACAATTCTTAGATTCTGCTCAAGCTAAAATAGATAAAGTTATGAAGCAATTCCGTCGTGGTTTAATTACCGAAGAAGAACGTTACGATCGTGTTATTGCTATTTGGACAGAAGCTAAGGATCGAATTCAAGAGAAACTAATGGTTTCATTAGACGCATTAAACCCAATCTTCATGATGAGTGACTCAGGAGCTCGTGGTAACGCATCTAACTTCACACAGTTAGCTGGTATGCGTGGTCTAATGGCAAACCCATCAGGTAAAATCATTGAGTTACCGATCAAGTCAAGCTTCCGTGAAGGTTTAACGGTATTAGAATACTTTATTTCAACACACGGTGCTCGTAAAGGTCTTGCGGATACAGCGCTTAAGACTGCAGACTCAGGTTACTTAACTCGTCGTCTAGTTGATGTAGCGCAAGATGTCATTATACGTGAGCATGATTGTGGTACGGACCGCGGAATGACAGTTAGTGCATTAACTGAAGGTAATGAAACGATTGTTCCTCTATACGATCGTTTAGTAGGACGTACGGCGTTTAGAAAAGTACGCCATCCTGAAACTGGTGATGTCATTATTGATCGCAACGAATTAATTACTGAGGACACTGCAAAAGCGATTGAAGATGCAGGCGTTGAATCAGTTGTTATTCGTTCCGTCTTTACTTGTAACACTCATCACGGTGCTTGTGTTAAATGTTATGGACGTAATATGGCAACGGGTGACCGCGTTGAATCAGGCGAAGCTGTTGGTATCATGCTGCGCAGTCAATCGGTGAGCCAGGCACCCAGTTAACCATGCGTACATTCCACACTGGTGGTGTTGCTGGAGACGATATTACACAAGGTTTACCGCGTATCCAAGAGATCTTCGAAGCGCGTAACCCTAAAGGTCAGGCAGTTATCAGTGAAATAGATGGTACTGTTCTAGAAATTAATGATGTAAAAGACAAGAAAGAAGTTGTCGTTCAAGGTGAAGTTGAAAACCGTAACTATACAACACCATACAATGCACGCATGAAAGTTGAAGTTGGAGATGAAGTTATTGCAGGTCAGGCGCTAACTGAAGGTTCGATTGACCCGAAAGAACTCATCAAAGCTCAAGGCTTACAAGGTGTAGAAGAGTACTTATTAAAAGAAGTACAAAAGTTTACCGCATGCAAGGTGTTGAAATCAGTGATAAACACATCGAAGTTATGGTTCGTCAGATGTTAAATAAAGTACGTGTCATTGAATCAGGTGACACAGACGTTATCCCTGGATCATTACTCGATGTTAACCAGTTTAGAGAAGCTAACCGCCAAGTTCTAAAAGAAGGTAAGCAACCAGCTATTGCGAAGCCTATTATTCTTGGTATTACGAAAGCTTCACTTGAAACAGATTCATTCTTATCTGCTGCATCATTCCAGGAGACCACAAGAGTCTTAACAGATGCTGCAATTAAAGGTAAGTATGATGATCTACTAGGACTTAAAGAGAACGTTATCATCGGTAAACTTGTCCCTGCAGGTACTGGTTTGGCGAAATATCGTAATCTAGAAGCCGATAAAGATGAAGTTGAAGTAGTAGAAGAAGTGGAAGAAATGACAACAGAAGCATAAAAGGTTGAAGCACCTTGAATTGATTTATAATTTTATTGACAATAAATTAGGTCAATGATAATATATTCAAGGTGCTTCATATAACCTGTTTACTTTGGAGGATGTAGAATGTCTTATGAAAAAGTAGCACAGGCTAAATCTAGTTTAATTATTGGAGCTAAACAAGTGCTAAAATCCATGAAGCATGGAAAGGTACTTGAAGTCGTTGTGGCTGAAAATGCCGAACGACGTATAACGGATAAAGTATTGAAAGCAGCCAATGATTACGATGTTCCAATAACGTTTGTTGCGTCGATGAGAAAATTGGGCGAAGCGAGCGGGATCGATGTCGGTGCAGCTGCTGTGGCAATTAAAAAATAAACTTTCTACACACAGGTGTATGAAGTTTGTTTTTTGCCCAATTATGAACCACCTGGATGTGTGGGATTAGAAATGCTTATTAAAGAAGGGAGGATATAACATGCCAACTATTAACCAATTAGTTCGTAAAGGCCGTAAAACAAGATCTAAAAAGTCTGACTCACCAGCACTTAACAAAGGATTTAACTCTTATAAGAAGAAGTTTACTGATAATCCGGCTCCTCAAAACGTGGAGTGTGCACGCGTGTAGCGACTATGACACCGAAAAAACCGAACTCAGCATTACGTAAATATGCACGTGTTCGTTTATCGAACCAAATTGAGGTTACAGCATACATTCCTGGTATCGGCCACAACCTACAAGAGCACAGTGTTGTTCTAATTCGTGGTGGACGTGTAAAAGACTTACCAGGTGTTCGTTACCACATCGTTCGTGGTGCGTTAGATACTGCTGGTGTTGAAGGCCGTATGCAAAGTCGTTCTAAATACGGTGCTAAAAAGCCTAAAAAATAATCGGTTTTTAAGATATAGATCATCAAGGAAAGGAGGAACTCTACATGCCACGTAAAGGATCAGTTCCTAAAAGAGACGTATTACCAGATCCAATTTATAACTCTAAACTAGTAACACGTTTAATCAACCAAATCATGGTTGACGGTAAAAAGGTGTTGCACAAAAATCCTATACAATGCGTTTGATTTAGTACAAGAACGTAGTGGTCAAAACGCTATGGATGTTTTTGAAGAAGCAATGAAAAATGTTATGCCTGTATTGGAAGTACGCGCTAGACGTGTTGGTGGTTCAAACTACCAAGTACCAGTTGAGGTACGTCCAGAACGTCGTCAAGCACTAGGTTTACGCTTCATTGTTAACTACGCAAGATTACGCGGAGAGAAAACAATGGAAGAGCGTTTAGCTAATGAAATTTTAGATGCATCAAATAATACAGGTGCTGCGGTAAAACGCCGTGAAGAAATGCACAAATGGCAGAAGCGAACAAAGCGTTTGCTCACTATCGTTGGTAATATTATATTTATAATACAATCTAGCTCTAATACAGGAAGGAGAAATGAATATGCCTAGAGAGTTCTCCTTAGACAGGTATCGTAATATCGGGATCATGGCTCACATTGATGCCGGTAAAACAACAGCTACTGAACGTATTCTTTTCTATACAGGACGCATTCATAAGCTGGGAGAAACTCACGAAGGGGCTTCCCAAATGGACTGGATGGAGCAGGAGCAGGAGCGTGGAATCACGATTACCTCTGCTGCTACAACAGCCCAGTGGAAGGACCATCGTATTAACATCATCGATACACCTGGACACGTAGACTTCACAGTTGAAGTTGAACGTTCACTTCGTGTACTTGATGGTTCAGTTGCGTTATTAGACGCACAATCAGGTGTTGAGCCACAAACGGAAACGGTTTGGCGCCAAGCTACAACATACGGTGTACCACGTGTTGTATTCATCAACAAAATGGATAAAGTCGGTGCAGATTTCTTATACTCTGTAAGTACTTTAGAAGATCGCTTAGGTGCGAATGCGCATCCTATCCAGTTACCAATTGGTGCTGAGGATCAGTTCGAAGGAATCATTGATTTAGTAGAAATGAAAGCTTATTTCTATGAAGATGACCTTGGAACTCGCGCTAAAGCGACAGATATTCCTGATGAGTACAAAGATCAAGCAGAAGAATACCGCGGACGTCTAGTCGAAGCGATTGCTGAGCTTGATGAAGATTTAATGATGAAATATCTTGAAGGTGAAGAATTCTCTGTTGATGAATTAAAAGCAGCAATTCGTAAAGCGACTTGTGATGTAGAATTCTACCCTGTAATGTGTGGTTCTGCCTTCAAAAACAAAGGTGTTCAGTTATTACTAGATGCAGTAATTGACTATCTTCCATCACCATTAGACGTACCTCCAATTGAAGGTATCGTACCTGGTACAGATGAAGAAGTTGTTCGTAAGTCTGATGACAACGAACCATTCTCTGCATTAGCATTCAAAGTTATGACAGACCCTTATGTTGGTAAATTAACATTCTTCCGTGTTTACTCGGGTACTTTAAGCAGTGGTTCTTATGTTAAGAACGCTTCTAAAGATAAGCGTGAGCGTGTAGGTCGTATCCTACAAATGCACGCAAACCACCGTGAAGAAGTAGACATGGTTTACGCTGGCGATATTGCTGGTGGTGTTGGTTTGAAAGATACTGCAACAGGTGACACTCTATGTGAGGAAAAGAATTTAGTTATTCTTGAATCTATGGAATTTCCTGATCCAGTTATTGCGGTTGCTATTGAACCAAGATCTAAATCAGACCAAGATAAAATGGGTATCGCTTTAGGTAAACTAGCTGAGGAAGACCCTACTTTCCGTACTGAAACAAACGAAGAGACAGGCCAAACAATTATTCATGGTATGGGTGAACTTCACCTAGACATCATTGTTGACCGTCTAAAACGTGAGTTTAAAGTTGACGCAAATGTAGGTGCTCCGCAGGTTGCTTACCGTGAAACTTTCCGTGGTTCTGCGGAAGTTGAAGGTAAATTCGTACGTCAGTCTGGTGGTCGTGGACAATACGGTCACGTTTGGGTTAAATTTGAACCAAACGAAGAAGGTGCTGGCTTCGAATTCGTAAACAAAATCGTTGGTGGTGTTGTACCGAAAGAATATATCCCATCAGTTCAAGCTGGTATTGAGGATTCAATGGAAAATGGGGTACTTGCAGGTTATCCACTAATCGATGTTAAAGCTACTTTATATGATGGTTCATACCACGATGTAGACTCGAACGAGACTGCGTTTAAAGTAGCTGCATCTATGGCTCTTAAAGAAGCTAAAAACAAATGTAACCCTGTTTTACTAGAACCAATGATGAAAGTAGAAATCGTTGTTCCTGAAGAATACATGGGTGACATTATGGGTGACGTAACTTCTCGCCGTGGACGTGTAGAAGGTATGGGTTCACGCGGTAATGCATCAGTTGTTAATGCATTCGTGCCACTTTCTGAAATGTTCGGTTATGCAACTGCATTACGTTCGAACACTCAAGGTCGTGGAACTTATACTATGCACTTCAGCCATTACGAGGAAGTTCCTAAGAGCATCTCAGAAGAAATCATCAAGAAAAATAGTGGTCAATAAATCACTATTTTAAAAAACACAATAAGAATTATTGTAAACAGTAATCTCCTAATGCTATATTAGGAGATGACTGAAACATATAAAACTTAATTCAATTTTAAGGAGGAAATATAAATGTCAAAAGAAAAAATTTGACCGTTCCAAATCACACGTTAACATTGGTACTATCGGACACGTTGACCATGGTAAAACAACTTTAACTGCAGCAATCACAACTGTATTACACCAAAAATCAGGTAAAGGTACTGCAATGGCTTATGACCAAATCGACGGTGCTCCTGAAGAAAAAGAGCGTGGAATCACAATTTCTACAGCTCACGTTGAGTATGAAACTGAAAACCGTCACTATGCTCACGTTGACTGCCCAGGACACGCTGACTATGTTAAAAACATGATCACTGGTGCAGCACAAATGGACGGCGCGATCTTAGTTGTATCTGCAGCTGATGGTCCAATGCCACAAACTCGTGAGCACATCCTACTTTCTCGTCAGGTTGGTGTACCTGCCATCGTTGTATTCTTAAACAAATGTGACATGGTAGACGACGAAGAGCTACTAGAACTAGTTGAAATGGAAGTACGTGACTTACTATCTGAATACGACTTCCCTGGTGACGATGTACCAGTAGTTAAAGGTTCTGCTCTAATGGCTCTTGAAGGCGAAGAGCAATACGTTAACGCGATCTATGAATTAATGGATGCTGTTGACGAGTATATCCCAACTCCAGACCGTGACACTGATAAACCATTCATGATGCCAGTTGAGGACGTATTCTCAATCACTGGCCGTGGTACAGTTGCTACTGGCCGTGTTGAACGTGGTCAAGTATCAGTTGGTGACGAAGTTGAAATCGTTGGTCTTGCTGAAGACGCAAGCAAAACTACTGTAACTGGTGTTGAAATGTTCCGTAAGCTTCTTGACTATGCTGAAGCTGGTGACAACATTGGTGCACTATTACGTGGTGTTTCTCGTGAAGAAATCAAACGTGGTCAAGTACTAGCTAAGCCTGGTTCGATCACTCCACACACTAAATTTAAAGCAGAAGTTTATGTTCTATCTAAAGAAGAAGGTGGACGTCATACTCCATTCTTCACAAACTACGTCCGCAGTTCTACTTCCGTACAACTGACGTAACTGGTGTAATCCAGCTACCAGAAGGAGTAGAAATGGTAATGCCTGGCGATAACGTTGAAATGGACGTTGAGCTAATCACAACAGTTGCGATTGAAGAAGGTACTAAATTCTCAATCCGTGAAGGTGGCCGTACAGTAGGCGCTGGCGTTGTTTCAACTATCACTGAATAATAACAGTTAATTCAAAAGACTACCGATCTATTCGGTAGTCTTTTTTGTTTTTAATTAAACTAAAAAAGAGTAAATTTACTAGGCTATTATCATAATTTTTCTGAATATTACCCTATTGGTTGAAAGAGGCGCTAAACCTTAGTATAATAACTAAGGTGATTGCAAAGAAACTTATTGAAATTCCTTGCTAATAGCGGGTTTATTCTGTATAATGTTTAATGTTGCAGTCATATCAAAGGCGATGAAGTGGAAGGTTGCTGACACACCCGGCCCCTTTGCCATGGCGAGTGTGGAGGAAATTTTCACGGAGTATGTCTGTTGAAAAGATAGACGAAAAGGAGGGAAAGTAATGGCAAAAGAGAAAATCCGTATCCGCTTAAAAGCTTATGATCACCGTGTGCTTGATCAATCAGCGGAGAAAATCGTAGAAACGGCAAAACGTTCTGGAGCAGAGGTTTCTGGTCCGATCCCATTGCCAACTGAGCGCTCTGTTTACACAATCTTACGTGCAGTTCACAAGTATAAAGATGCTCGTGAACAATTTGAAATGCGCACACACAAACGTTTGATTGACATTCTGAGCCCAACGCCTCAAACAGTTGACTCATTAATGAGATTAGACTTACCATCTGGCGTTGATATTGAAATTAAACTATAAAACAATTTTTAGGAGGTGTAACGGATGGCGAAAGGAATCTTAGGACGCAAAATCGGAATGACTCAACTTTTCTCTGAAAACGGCGAACTAGTACCTGTAACAGTAATTCAAGCTGAAGGTAACGTAGTTCTTCAGAAGAAATCAGTTGAAAACGATGGCTATGAAGCTATTCAAGTAGGTTTTGCGGATCAAAAAGAATCGAATGCGAATAAACCGGCAAAAGGTCATGCAGAGAAGGCCAATACTAAGCCTAAGCGCTTCATTCGCGAAATCCGTAACGTAAATCTTGACGAATATGAAGTAGGTCAAGAGTTAAGTGTGGATGTTTTTGAAGCAGGAGAAAAAATCGACGTAACCGGAACTTCTAAAGGTAAAGGGTTCCAAGGTGCGATTAAACGACATAATCAACAACGTGGACCTATGACTCACGGTTCGCATTATCACCGTGCTCCAGGTGCGATGGGTGTTATTGACCCTATGCGCGTATTCAAAGGTAAAAATTACCTGGGCAAATGGGTGGTCAAACTGTAACTATTCAAAACTTAGAAGTTGTAAAAGTAGATACAGAGAACAACTTGATTCTTGTAAAAGGTAATGTACCTGGTGCGAAGAAATCATATGTTGAAATTTCAAGTGCGGTTAAGGCTAACTAAATATTAAACGAAGGGAGGATATGTCATGCCTAAAGTAGCACTATACAATCAAGCTGGCTCTCAGGTAGGCGATCTTGAGCTTACTGATGGAGTTTTTGGTATTGAACCAAATGAAACGGTTTTAAAAGAAGCAGTTGTGATGCAACAAGCATCTCTACGTCAAGGTACTCACAAAGTGAAAGGTCGCTCTGAAGTATCTGGTGGTGGCCGTAAACCATGGCGCCAAAAGGTACGGGTCGCGCTCGTCAAGGGTCTATCCGTTCTCCACAATGGGTTGGTGGTGGAACTGTATTTGGTCCAACACCGCGTAGCTACAGCTACAAAATGCCTAAAAAAGTACGTCGTTTAGCGCTTCGTTCTGCTTTATCTTCTAAAGTACAAAACGATGAAATTGTAGTTTTAGAAGACTTAAGCATTGAAGCACCTAAAACTAAAGAAGTTGTTCAATTACTAAACAGCTTTGATGTAAACGAAAAAGCTTTAATTGTTACTGCAGATAAAGATGAAAACATCGAGCGTTCTGCTAACAATCTACAAGGCGTGCATGTTCTAACAGTAGAACAAGTTAATGTATTAGATTTACTGAAGTATGACAAGCTGTTCATGACAAAAGAAGCAGCTGAAAAAGCAGGGGAGGTGCTTGCATAATGACAGAACCAAGAGATATCATTAAGCGCCCAATTATCACAGAACACTCTGCAGATTTAATGGCTGAAAATAAATATACGTTTGAAGTGGCTAACAAAGCTAATAAAACGGAAATTAAACATGCCGTTGAAACTATTTTCGGAGTTAAAGTTGATAAAGTTAACACAATCAACTTAAAAGGTAAGAAAAGACGTATGGGTCGTTACGAAGGTTATCGCCCAGATCGTAAAAAAGCTATTGTAACTCTAACGCCTGATAGTAAAGAACTAGATTTCTTTGAAGGTGTTTAAGTCGGATAAATCAACTATTTATTAAAGGAGGGAAAACAGATGGCGATTAAAAAGTATAAACCAACTAGTAACGGGCGTCGTAACATGTCAACTTTAACAAACGAAGAAATTACGACTAATAGCCCGGAAAAATCCCTACTTGCACCTGTCAAAAAACGTGCAGGACGTAATAACCAAGGGAAACTAACGGTTCGTCATCAAGGTGGAGGACACAAGCGCCAATACCGTATCATTGATTTCAAACGTGATAAAGATGGTATACCAGGACGCGTTGCTACGATCGAATATGATCCAAACCGTTCGGCTAACATTGCGTTAATCAACTATGCAGACGGTGAAAAACGCTATATCCTAGCACCTAAAGGCCTAAAAGTAGGTCAAGAAATTTTATCTGGTGAAGGTGCAGACATTAAAGCAGGTAACGCACTACCACTTAATAAAATGCCTGTAGGTACAACTGTTCACAATATCGAGTTAAAACCAGGACGCGGAGGACAGTTAGTTCGTTCAGCAGGTGCACAAGCACAAATCCTAGGTAAAGAAGAAAAATACGTATTAGTCCGATTAGCTTCTGGCGAAACACGTATGATTCTAGGTACTTGCCGTGCAACAATCGGTCAAGTTGGAAACATTGAACATGAACTTGTAAGAGTAGGTAAAGCAGGACGTACTCGTTGGAAAGGTGTTCGTCCAACAGTTCGTGGTTCTGTAATGAACCCAAGCGATCACCCACACGGTGGTGGTGAAGGTCGTGCTCCAATCGGTCTTCCATCTCCTATGTCACCATGGGGTAAACCTACGCTTGGACTTAAAACTCGTAAGCGTAATAAACAATCAGATAAGTTTATTGTACGTCGTCGTAAGAAGAAATAATTTTGATTCAGCTCAATCGTTAATGCGATTGGCGAAAAGACGGAAGGAGGTTTATTCATGGGTCGTAGTTTAAAAAAGGGACCTTTCGTGGATGATCACTTAATGAAAAAAGTTGAAACAATGAACGATGAAAAGAAGAAGTCCGTCATTAAAACATGGTCACGCCGTTCTACAATCTTCCCTAACTTTGTTGGAAACACGATTGCTGTATATGACGGCCGTAAACATGTACCCGTTTATATTACGGAAGACATGGTTGGACATAAATTAGGTGAGTTTGCTCCAACTCGTACGTTTAAAGGTCATTCCGGTGACGATAAGAAAACAAATCGCTAATTGAGAGGAGGTTAGCATGATGCAACAAGCTAAAGCAGTAGCTAAAACAGTTCGTATTGCTCCTCGTAAAGCTCGTTTAGTCATGGATTTAATTCGAGGAAAAGAAGTTGGCGAGGCTTTCGCAATTCTAGCTCACACAAACCGTGCGGCTTCACCAATCATTGAGAAGGTTTTAAAGTCAGCCGTTGCGAATGCTGAGCACAATTATGAACTAGATACGGATAATCTATATATCTCTGAAGCTTATGTAAATGAAGGCGTAACACTTAAACGTTTCCGCCCACGTGCACAAGGTCGCGCAAGCGCGATTAACAAACGTACTAGCCACATTACAGTTGTGGTATCAGAAAAGAAGGAGGGATAATCAGTGGGTCAAAAAATTAACCCTAAAGGTCTTCGTATTGGCGTAATTCGTGACTGGGAATCTAAATGGTACGCAGAAAAAGATTATGCTGATTTATTACACGAAGACATTCAGGTTCGTGAATATATTGAAGAACGTTTAAAAGATTCAGCAGTATCTTCTATTGAAATTGAACGTGCTGCAAATCGTATTAACATTTCTATCCACACAGCGAAACCAGGAATGGTAATTGGTAAAGGTGGATCTGAAGTAGAAGCACTACGTACAAAACTAAGTAACTTAACTGGTAAACGTGTTCATATCAACATCGTTGAGGTGAAAAAGCCAGAATTAGACTCAACTCTAGTAGCTGAAAACATTGCTCGACAACTTGAAAATCGCGTTTCTTTCCGTCGTGTACAGAAGCAAGCGATCCAACGTGCAATGCGTGCTGGAGCAAAAGGTATTAAAACGCAAGTATCTGGTCGTCTAGGCGGTGCAGATATTGCGCGTGCGGAACAATATAACGAAGGAACTGTACCACTTCACACATTACGTGCTGATATCGATTATGGTACGGCAGAAGCCGATACTACTTACGGTAAACTAGGTGTTAAAGTGTGGATTTATCGTGGAGAGGTCCTTCCAACTAAATCTGACAATAAATAAGGAAGGGGGATTCGCAGTATGCTAATGCCTAAACGTGTAAAATTTCGTAGACAACACCGCGCTAGCTTAAAAGGTCGCGCAAAAGGTGGCACACAAGTATCACATGGTGAATTTGGTCTTCAAGCACTTGAAGGAGCTTGGATTACAAGCCGTCAAATCGAGGCTGCTCGTATTGCAATGACTCGTTACATGAAACGTGGCGGTAAAGTTTGGATTAAAATCTTTCCAGACAAACCTAAAACTGCTAAACCTCTAGAAGTTCGTATGGGTTCCGGTAAAGGTTCTCCAGAAGGTTGGGTAGCAGTAGTAAAACCAGGAAAAATCTTATTCGAAGTAGCTGGAGTAAACGAAGAGGTGGCTCGTGAAGCATTACGCTTAGCGTCACACAAACTTCCAGTTAAAACGAAGTTCGTAAAACGTGAAGAAATTGGTGGTGATAGCAATGAAAGCTAACGAAATCAGAGAACTTACCACTGCCGAAATCGAACAAAAATCAAATCTTTAAAAGAAGAACTGTTTAACTTACGCTTTCAACTAGCAACTGGTCAACTTGAAAACACGGTACGTATCCGTGAAGTTAGAAAATCAATTGCTCGTATGAAAACAGTTATTCGTGAAAGAGAAGTCGGCATTAATAATCGATAATTGAGAGGAGGTCTACCTCAATGAGTGAACGTAAAGATCGCAAAGTTTATACTGGACGCGTGATTTCTGACAAAATGGATAAAACCATTACGGTTCTAGTAGAAACTTATAAATTCCACCCGCTTTATGGTAAGCGTGTTAAGTACTCTAAAAAATTCAAAGCGCATGACGAAAACAATCAAGCTAAAAAAGGCGATATCGTTAGCATCATGGAAACTCGTCCATTATCAGCTACGAAACGCTTTCGTTTAGTTGAAATTGTTGAAGAAGCAGTTATTATATAATCGCTCGGTATTGATTCCGAAGGGAGGTAACAAATCCTATGATCCAACAAGAATCTCGTCTAAAAGTTGCTGATAACTCAGGTGCTCGTGAAGTTTCAACTATTAAAGTTCTAGGCGGTTCTGGACGTAAGACAGCTAACATTGGTGATGTAATTGTTTGCTCGGTTAAACAAGCAACACCAGGCGGCGTTGTCAAAAAAGGTGAAGTTGTTAGAGCTGTTATTGTACGTTCTAAGAGCGGTGTTCGCCGTAAAGACGGTTCTTATATCCGTTTTGACGAAAACGCAGCGGTTATTATCCGTGATGATAAAAGCCCGCGTGGAACTCGTATCTTCGGCCCTGTTGCACGTGAACTACGTGAAAGACAGTTTATGAAGATCGTTTCCTTAGCTCCAGAAGTACTATAATTAGTCGCTTATATAGATGTAATTAAGCAAACCATGCCTTGCAAGGAGGTGCACGATTCATGCATGTAAAGAAAGGCGATAAAGTCAAAGTTATTACTGGTAAAGATAAAGGTAAAGAAGGCACAATCTTAGAAGCCTATCCAAAGAAAGAACGCGTTTTGGTTGAAGGTGTTAATTACGTTAAGAAACACGCTAAGCCTTCACAAGAAAATCCACAGGGTGGAATCTTGAACCAAGAAGCGCCAATTCATGTTTCTAATGTTATGCCTATCGATCCTAAATCAGGTGAGCCTACTCGTGTCGGTTATGAAGAGCGCGACGGAAAGAAAGTCCGTATCGCTAAAAATTCAGGTGAACCTTTAGATAAATAGTAGTTGCGTGAAAGGAGGTCTATAAGATGAACGAACTAAAGAAAAAGTACAATGAAGAGATTGTTCCTAGCTTAGTTGAGAAATTTTAACTATAGCTCTGTAATGCAAGCGCCAAAAGTTGAAAAAATCGTGGTCAACATGGGTGTTGGTGACGCTGTTCAAAACGCAAAAGCGCTTGAAAATGCTGTTGAAGAATTAACTCTAATTTCCGGTCAAAAACCAACTGTTACAAAGGCTAAAAAATCAATCGCTGGTTTCCGTCTACGTGAAGGTATGCCAATCGGAGCGAAAGTTACACTACGTGGTGAGCGTATGTACGATTTCCTACAAAAGTTAATCGCCGTTTCACTACCTCGTGTACGTGACTTCCGTGGTATCTCTTCTAGAGCGTTCGACGGTCGCGGTAACTATACTTTAGGTGTTAAAGAACAATTGATTTTCCCGGAAATTGATTACGATAAAGTGAGTAAAGTGCGCGGTATGGATATTGTTATTGTAACGACTGCAGATACTGATGAAGAGGCTCGTGAATTATTAGGTCAGTTCGGTATGCCTTTTAAACAGTAACTTACTGAATAAGGAGGGAAAATTGTGGCTAAAAAATCAATGATCGCAAAACAAAAGCGCCCACAAAAATTTAAAGTGCGCGAATACACTCGTTGTGAACGTTGCGGTCGTCCGCATTCCGTAATTCGCAAATTTAAATTATGCCGTATTTGTTTCCGTGAATTAGCTTACGAAGGACAAATTCCTGGCGTTAAAAAAGCAAGCTGGTAAACCCGATAAATGGGAAGGAGGTAATGTACAAATGATGTCAGATCCAATTGCAGATATGCTAACAAGAATTCGCAATGCGAACATGGTTCGTCATGATCAATTAGAAGTCCCAGCTTCTAAACTTAAAAAAGATATCGTGGATATTTTGAAGCGTGAAGGTTATATTCGCGATTATGAATATATTGAAGACGACAAGCAAGGTGTTTTACGTCTTTTCCTAAAATACGGTGCTAACAATGAGCGCGTTATTAGTGGAATTAAACGTATTAGTAAGCCTGGACGTCGTGTGTATGCAAAATCAGATGAGATCCCTAAAGTTTTAAACGGCTTAGGAATCGCTGTTGTATCCACTTCTAAAGGTGTTTTAACGGATAAAGAAGCTCGCAGCCAGGCTGTAGGCGGCGAAGTAGTAGCTTACGTTTGGTAATACTTGAAAGTCAGGAGGTGTAAGGTATGTCACGTGTAGGTTTAAAAACACTTGAAATCCCAAATGATGTTGAATTTAAATTTGATGGAAATACAGTGACTGTAAAAGGTCCTAAAGGTGAATTAACTCGTACGTTCCACGAAGATATGACAATCAAAGTAGAAGATAATGTGTTAACAGTGGAACGCCCAAGTGAAAATAAAGAACACCGCTCTCTTCACGGTACAACAAGAAGTCTAATCGGTAACATGGTTGAAGGAGTTACAAAAGGCTTCGAAAAATCACTTGAAATTCAAGGTGTTGGTTACCGTGCTCAGATGCAAGGTAAGAAATTGGTTGTAAATGCTGGTTATTCACACCCAGTAGAAATTGACCCAATCGAAGGAATTGACATTGAGACTCCTTCTAACACAAAAGTTGTTGTTAAAGGAATCGATAAAGAAATAGTTGGAGCAGTTGCTGCGAACATTCGCGCTATTCGTCCACCTGAACCTTACAAAGGTAAAGGTATTCGTTACGAAGGCGAGTATGTACGTCGTAAGGAAGGTAAAACTGCTAAATAATATCCGTTAAAAGACAGAAAGGAGTGACCTGAATGATTACGAAAGCAGATAAAAATGTAGTTCGTAAAAAAAACGCCATTCACGTATGCGTCGTACGTTAGCTGGTACAGCTGAACGTCCACGTTTAAACGTTTATCGCTCAAACAAACACATTATGCACAATTAATCGACGATCAAAACGGTCAAACAGTCGCTAGCGCTTCAACCGTTGACCCTGAATTCAAAGGCGATTCTACTGGTAATGTAGAAGCTGCTAAACAAGTTGGGGAACTTATTGGTAAGCGTGCAGTTGACAAAGGATATAAATCAGTAATCTTCGATCGTGGAGGTTACCTTTACCATGGTCGCGTGAAAGCATTAGCAGATGCAGCACGTGAGACAGGATTAGAATTTTAATTGACTGATAAAGGAGGGAAACACATGCGCACAGCAATCGATGCGAGCAAGTTAGATATTGAAGAACGCGTAGTTACAGTTAACCGTGTAGCTAAGGTTGTAAAAGGTGGTCGTCGTTTCCGTTTTACAGCTTTAGTTGTTGTAGGTGACAGAAACGGACACGTTGGTTTTGGTACTGGTAAAGCACAAGAAGTACCAGAAGCAATCCGTAAAGCAGTTGAAGATGGTAAGAAAAACTTAATCCGTGTACCAATCGTTGGCACAACAATCCCACACCAAATTAACGGTGAATTTGGAGCTGGAAACATTCTTTTAAAACCAGCTGCAGAAGGTACTGGAATCATCGCAGGTGGACCAGTTCGTGCGGTATTAGAACTAGCTGGTGTAGGTGACATTTTATCTAAATCACTAGGATCAAATACTCCAATTAACATGGTTCGTGCAACAATCTCAGGATTAGCTAATCTTAAAACAGCAGAAGAAGTTGCTAAACTTCGCGGTAAGTCTGTTGAAGAACTGTTAGGATAAGGAGGGAAAACAGATGGCTAATAAATTAGAAATTACCCTCACTCGTAGTCTTATTGGTCGTAAACAAGACCAACGCGACACAGTCAAAGCATTAGGATTAAATAAAATTCGTCAAACGGTGGTACTAGAAGATACTCCAGCTGTTCGAGGTATGGTTAACAAAGTGTCACATCTCGTTTCAGTAAAAGAAGCTTAGTTTTAACACATGTTAAAGAGGAGGTGCTCACATGAAACTTCACGAACTTAAAGGCTCTCGTAAAGATCGTAACCGCGTAGGTCGTGGTATGGCATCTGGTAACGGAAAAACTTCTGGTCGTGGTCACAAAGGTCAGAAAGCTCGTTCTGGCGGTGGTACGCGCCCAGGTTTTGAAGGTGGCCAAATGCCATTATTCCAACGTTTACCGAAACGTGGATTTACAAACATCAACCGAAAAGAGTATACTATTGTTAATCTAGAAACTTTAAATCGTTTCGAAGACGGTACTGAGGTAACTCCTGAATTACTACAAGAAGCCGGTGTAATCAGCAAAGTGAAATCAGGCGTTAAAGTACTAGGTAACGGTTCTCTAGAGAAGAAGTTAACAGTAAAAGCGCAAAAGTTCTCTGCTTCAGCAAAAGAAGCAATTGAAGCGGCGGGCGGTCAAACTGAGGTGATCTAATGTTTAGTACTTTTGCAAACATGTTCCGTGTTGCTGACATTAGACGTAAAATTCTATTTACCCTTGCAATTCTTGTAGTATTCCGTATTGGTTCATTCATTCCAGTTCCATTTACTAATGGTGATGCAATTGAAGTTATGAATGAGATGAACGCATTTGGGTTCATTGATACATTTGGCGGAGGCGCGTTAAGCCAATATTCAGTCTTCGCTATGGGTATCTTCCCATACATTACAGCTTCCATCATTATGCAGCTGTTGCAAATGGATGTTGTGCCTAAATTTACGGAATGGAGAAAACAAGGGGAAGTAGGACGTCGAAAGTTAGCACAAGTTACACGTTACGGAACAGTAGTCTTAGCATTCATTCAAGCAATTGGTATGTCTATCGGTTTTAACTACATGACTAACGGAACACTTATTCAAGACCCTAACGTCTTTAAATTCCTAGTTATTGCTACAGTTTTAACTGGTGGTACGACATTCTTAATGTGGCTTGGTGAGCAGATTACAGAATACGGGGTTGGAAACGGAATTTCCATCCTAATTTTCGCAGGTATCGTAGCAGCGATTCCTAATGGTGTTAACCAGCTATATGAAACTTATATCGCTGGTGCAGGAGATCAACTATTTTTAAACTTAGTGATCTTGGGAATAATTATGCTGGTCGTAATTGCAGTCATTGTGGGTGTTATTTTCATCCAACAGGCAATTCGTAAAATTCCAATCCAGTATGCAAAACGAACGGTTAATCGTTCACCAGTTGGAGGCCAATCGACACATTTACCTCTAAAAGTAAATGCTGCCGGGGTTATTCCAATTATCTTTGCTATTTCATTTATTATCGCACCTCAGACGATTTCAAACTTCTTTGAAGGGCAAGTAGCATCAACCATCGCTTATATATTCGATTATACTAAGCCGGTTGGTATGACATTATACGTAGCGCTGATTATTGCATTCACGTATTTCTACACATTTGTTCAGGTTAATCCAGAGCAAATGGCGGAAAACTTACAGAAACAAGGCGGTTATGTGCCAGGAATTCGCCCTGGTAAGAACACTGAGACTTATTTAACTCGAGTGATCTACCGTTTAACATTTGTGGGTGCATTATTCTTAGCAGTAGTATCGATTTTCCCTATCATTTTAGGAAGCATTGCAAGCTTGCCAACAGCCGTACAAATTGGTGGAACTAGTCTACTAATCGTTGTTGGTGTTGCATTAAATACAATGAAACAACTAGAAAGTCAATTAGTAAAACGTCATTACAGAGGTTTTATTAAGTAAGACTTTTGAGAGTTATATCGAGAGCGAGGGGACATTATGAATCTGATTTTAATGGGGCTACCAGGTGCTGGTAAAGGTACCCAAGCAGAAAAGATCGTAGAAAAATATGAAATCCCTCATATCTCAACAGGAGATATGTTCCGTTCTGCGATTAAAGAAGGAACAGAACTAGGCAAGAAAGCAAAGTCTTATATGGATGAAGGAGCCCTTGTGCCAGATGAGGTTACAATTGGAATTGTAAAAGAACGTTTAAGCAAGCCAGATTGTGAAAAAGGTTTCTTACTCGACGGATTCCCTCGTACTGTTGCACAGGCTGATGCTCTTGAATCTCTATTAGATGATTTAAATACAAAATTAGATTATGTCCTTCATGTTAACGTACCTGAAGAGAAATTAGTGGAACGTCTAACAGGTCGTCGTATTTGCCCAGAGTGCGGTGCGACATACCATGTTGAGTTTAACCCACCAAAAGAAGAGGGTATTTGTGACCATGATGGGGCAAAACTAATACAACGTGAAGATGATCAACCTGAAACAGTGAAAAATAGATTAAGTGTGAATTCTAAGCAGATGAAACCTCTATTAGATTTCTATAGAGATAAAGGTTATCTAGTAGAAGTGGATGGCGATCAAGACATTAATGTCGTTTTTGAGCAGATCGATGAAAAAATCGGAGGCCTAGCTTAATGATTATTAATAAAACTCCACGAGAAATTGAAATAATGCGACAGGCGGGTAAAATCGTAGCATTAACTCATCAGGAGCTTAAGAAGCATATTCGCCCTGGTGTAACTACGAAAGAACTGGATGACATTGCGGAGAAATTCATTCGCAGTCATGACGCGACACCTTCTTTTAAAGGTTATAACGGCTTTAAAGGTAGTATTTGTGTCTCTGTAAATGAAGAACTTGTACATGGGATTCCAAGTAGCCGTGCATTAGAAGATGGAGATATCATTAGCATCGATATCGGTGCGAATTACCAGGGTTATCATGGTGATTCAGCTTGGACTTATGCTGTAGGAGACATTGATGAAAAAACACAAGAGTTATTAACAGTAACAGAAGCGTCGCTGTTTGAAGGTTTAAAACAAGTTAAACCAGGTAACCGATTGTCTGATATATCTCATGCAATTCAAAAGTATGTAGAGCCATTTGGTTTTACGATTGTTAGGGAATATGGTGGACACGGAATTGGGCAAAACCTTCATGAAGATCCTCACATTTCAAACTTTGGACCTCCTAATAAAGGTCCTAGAATGAAAAAAGGAATGGTTTTAGCCATTGAACCTATGGTTAATATAGGGGAGCGTTATGTTCGGACATTAAGTGACAATTGGACTGTCGTTACTGAAGATAGTAGCAATTGTGCACACTTTGAACACACCGTTGTTGTAACGGATGATGGATACGAAATCTTAACTAAAGTTTAAGTGAAGGTGATGATGATTGGTCGATGGTGAATCTGGAAGTCCCAGAATTGGTCAATTAGTGAGAATCAATCGTGGTCGTGAGGCCGATCAATATGCAATTATCATTGAAGTGCTAGATGAAACATTTGTTTTGTTAGCCGATGGTGATAAACGAAAGTTTGATCGACCGAAACGTAAGAACATTCATCATGTTGATTTATTAGATTATATTTCTCCAGAAGTTGAGAAATCAATGATAGAAACTGGTCGTGTAACCAACGGTAAACTTCGCTTCGCAATATCAAAATTTGTTAACGAAGAGTTAGCAGATTGGAAGAAGGGAGATTCTCTCTATGGCGAAAGATGATGTTATTGAAATGGAAGGTACGGTCCTTGAGACTTTACCGAACGCTATGTTCAAAGTAGAGTTAGAAAATGGCCATGAGATCTTAGCTCATGTGTCGGGTAAAATACGTATGCACTTCATCCGTATTCTACCTGGTGACAAAGTAACCGTTGAAATGTCACCGTATGATTTATCAAGAGGTCGTATCACGTATCGTTATAAATAAAACTCCGATCTAAAAGGAGGTAAGAACAATGAAAGTAAGACCTTCAGTAAAACCGATTTGTGAAAAATGTAAAGTTATTCGTCGTAAAGGCCGCGTAATGGTAATTTGCGAGAATCCTAAACACAAACAGAAACAAGGATAATCTAAAGGAGGTGCAGTGCACACATGGCACGTATTGCAGGTATTGATGTTCCTCGCGATAAACGCGTAGTTATCTCATTAACGTATATCTACGGTATCGGGAAATCAACAGCTCAAGAAATCTTAAAAAATGCTGGTGTCTCAGAAGATACACGTGTTCGTGATCTAACTGAAGATGAATTAGCAAGCATCCGTAAAGCAGTTGAGAATTTCACAGTTGAAGGTGACCTTCGTCGTGAAACATCTCTTAACATTAAACGTCTAATTGAAATCGGTAGTTACAGAGGTATTCGTCATCGTCGCGGACTACCTACGCGTGGACAGAAAACAAAAAACAACTCTCGTACACGTAAAGGCCCACGCCGTACAGTAGCGAATAAGAGAAAATAAGCATTAAAGGAGGTTGGCTAAATCATGGCTCGTAAAGGTAAACAAACCACTACACGCAGAAAGCGTCGTGTGAAAAAGAATATAGAATCCGGTGTTGCTCACATTCGTTCTACTTTTAACAACACAATTGTAACCATTACTGACGATAACGGTAACGCCGTTGCTTGGAGCAGTGCTGGTTCACTTGGTTTTAGAGGTTCACGTAAATCAACACCTTTCGCAGCGCAGATGGCAGCAGAAGTTGCGGCGAAATCAGCACAAGAAAGCGGCATGAAAACTATTGAAGTGGCTGTAAAAGGTCCAGGGGCTGGCCGTGAAGCAGCGATTCGTTCATTACAAGCTGCAGGTCTAGAAATTACTTCAATTATTGATGTAACACCTGTACCACACAATGGTTGCCGCCCACCAACGTCGTCGTGTTTAATACAGGTATATAATTTGTAACCCTGTCTATAATGGGATATGATAGGAAAATAAGGTTTTACACGGTATACGCAGGATTCCATCCCATGTCCTGCATGGGTTCCTGCCTTGAGGAATGTTCGGGGATACGGCTCGGTATCGTCGATGTTTCGACGTTTGAAGGAGGGTTTTGTGAATGATTGAAATTGAAAAACCGAAAGTGGAAACAGTTGAAATTAATGAGGATACTACGTTAGGTAAGTTTGTCATCGAACCGTTAGAGCGCGGTTATGGAACTACAGTAGGTAACTCCTTACGTCGTATCTTATTATCCTCACTTCCTGGAGCTGCGGTCACATCTGTACAAATTGAAGGTGCCCTACATGAGTTTTCAACGTTAGACTATGTCGTTGAGGACGTCACAACGATCGTTCTAAACTTGAAACAACTCGCACTTAAAATTTATTCAGATGATCAAAAGACTCTTGAAATTAATGCTCAAGGAGAAGGAGAAGTATTTGCAAGAGACATTCAACACGATAGCGATGTTGAAATTTTAAACCCTGACTTGAAGATTGCGACAATCTCAGGTAATGGTAAATTAAGTATGAAAATCTTTGCTGAAAGAGGGCGCGGTTACCGTCCAGCAGAAGCAAACAAACATGATGATCAGCCAATAGGTGTTATCCCTATAGATTCAATCTTCACACCGGTTAAACGTGTAACTTATCAAGTTGAGAACACACGTATTGGTCAAGTTACGAATTTTGATAAATTGACTTTAGATGTGTGGACAGATGGAAGTATTCGTCCTGAAGAGGCGATCTCATTAGGCGCTAAAATTTTCACAGAGCACTTGAATGTATTCGTAAGCCTGACGGATGAAGCGCAACAAGCGGAGATTATGGTTGAAAAAGAAGAAGACCAGAAAGAAAAAGTGTTAGAGATGACAATTGAAGAATTAGATCTATCTGTTCGTTCTTACAACTGTCTAAAACGTGCTGGTATTAATACCGTGCATGAACTAACACAAAAATCAGAAGAAGACATGATGAAGGTTCGTAACTTAGGTCGTAAATCACTAGACGAAGTTAAGAATAAACTTAATGATTTAAATTTAGGCCTTCGTAAAGACGACTAATCATCTTACATCGATAGAATTTTCCTATAAAGGAGGTTTTGGGAATGCCAAAGACAAAGTTAGGTCGTACTTCGGAACAACGTAAAGCGTTGTTACGTAACCTTGCTACGGACTTAGTTGTTCATGAGCGCATTGAAACAACTGAAGCGAAAGCTAAAAACCTACGTCCGGTTGTAGAAAAGTTAATCACGCTAGGTAAGCGTGGTGATCTTCACGCTCGTCGCCAAGCAGCTTCTTACTTAAGAGATGCTGAGACGGAAGAAGGTCAAAATGCACTTCAAAAATTATTCTCTGATATTGGTCCGCGCTTTGAAGAACGCCAAGGCGGATATACTCGCATTTTAAAAGTGGGAGAACGTAAAGGTGACGGAGCAAAAACGGTGATTATTGAATTAGTTGACTAATTGAATGACTCATTCAAAAAAAGGAAGGGGGTTCAGGTTCCGGTACATGGAAACTGTTCCCTTTTTATGGCAGACTGTCCTACATAAATTGTAGGGCAGTTTTTTATAATAATGTAGATTAGTGTTTTTGTCCAAGTTGATTGTCAACCACCTATTAAATCCAATTAAACAATATCGACAAATTATGATAAAATAAAGCAAGATTCATTTCCTCGGAAATATAAAGGAGTCATTAAGTTGATAGAATTCAAGAATGTTTTGTTCCATTACTCTAATCAAGGTCCACCTGTTATTAATAATTTCAATTTAACCATCAATAAAGGCGAATGGGTTGCGTTAATTGGTCATAATGGTTCAGGGAAGTCGACTTTGGCTAAGCACATTAATGGTTTATTAATGCCTCAACAGGGGGAGGTGTTGGTGGACAACGAGGTGGTGACAGATGAAGGTATCTGGGAAATTAGGCAAAAGGTTGGCATGGTATTTCAAAATCCTGAGAATCAATTTGTAGGGACTACAGTATTGGATGATGTAGTGTTTGGACTTGAAAATATGCGTTTATCAAGACAGGAGATGGAACGTAGGGTTGATGAAAGTCTAACGTTAGTCGGTTTATCTGATTATAAATGGAAAGAACCATTTAATCTATCAGGTGGGCAAAAGCAGCGGTTAGCTATTGCTGGGATATTAGCCATGTTACCAAGTGTCTTAATACTTGATGAAGCTACAACGATGCTTGATCCAGTAAGTAGAGATGAACTTATTAATACTATTTCGAGACTTCATGAACAAAGGGACTGACTACAGTTTCAATCACACATGATATGAAAGAAGTATTAAAGGCAAATCGTGTAGTCGTATTAAAAGACGGGGAAATATATTTTGACGGAGAACCACTGCAGTTACTAAAAAATGAAACAAAGCTTAGGGAAGTAGGTCTTATGGCACCATACGTAACCAAATTAACAAAAGCTTTTAAAGAGCAAGGGTTTCGTTTTGACCATGAGCCACTTCACATACAAGATTTGGTGAAACAGTTATGAACTTAGACTTTAAGGATGTTAGTTATACATATCAACCTAATACACCACTTGAAAATCGAGCGCTGGAAGATATAAATCTTTCTATACGAAAAGGTTCTTTTACTTGTGTAGCTGGCCGGACAGGTTCTGGTAAGTCGACTATGGTGCAATTAATCAATGGTTTGTTGAGACCAACGCAAGGCGAGATTGTCGCAGGTGATTTTTCTTTAACTCAAGGAAAAAATAAATCAATCAAAGAACTAAGAAAACAAGTGGCTATGGTTTTTCAATATCCTGAACATCAACTTTTTGAAGAAACGGTTAAAAAAGAATTAATATTTGGTCCCAAGAATTTTGGAATAAAAGTAACAGATTCTCAAATTGAGCAAGTAGTTAAGGCAGTAGGTTTATCATCAGAGCTATTAGATCGGTCGCCGTTTGAATTAAGCGGCGGACAGAAACGCCGTGTCGCAATTGCGAGTGCATTAATATTAGACCCATCAGTATTAATTCTAGATGAACCAACAGCAGGATTAGACCCGACTGGACAGAGGCAACTAATGGATTTATTTCAAATATTACAAAGCCAGGGCAAAACAATCATTATGATCACGCACCATATGGAGCATGTTCTTCGCGCTGCTGATCAGTTAATCATTTTTGATCAAGGAAGAATAGCTGTTCAGGGTAAACCAATAGAGGTGTTTTCTGATCAAGAAGTATTAAGAAAATCTGGGTTACAACCTCCAGATGAGTTTTTATTTCTAGATGAATTAAAAAAGCAATTCGATATTGATATTCCATATAAAGGCCAGACATTAGATGAACTGGTAAGTGAAGTCGTAAAGGCTATAAAATTGAGGGATTTATCATGAGCTCATTTATTATCGGTCAATATATGCCTAAGGACTCAATAATTCACCGACTGGATCCAAGAACCAAAATGCTCATCGTATTTTTCTTCGTCATAACGATCTTTATAGCTGACGGTGTGTGGAGTTACTTAATTCTATTAATATTTGCTATATTGACAACGACATTGACAACTATTCCTGTTAAATATATTGCGAAAGGTTTAAAACCTGTTTGGTGGATTATCATTATAACGTTGGTACTTCATCTTATTATTACAAAAGAAGGGCCAACTTTATTTAATGTGATGGGATGGGACATCCATCAGGGTGCCTTCATTAAAGGAGCAAAAATTTCATTAAGGTTCTTCCTACTCATTCTAATGACCACGGTCTTAACATTAACAACACCACCCATTGCAATAACAGATGCCGTCGAGTCTTTGTTAAAGCCCTTAAAGAAAATAAATGTTCCAGTTCATGAATTAGCTCTCATGATGTCAATTTCATTAAGATTTATTCCGACCTTAATGCAAGAGATGGATAAGATTTCTAAAGCACAGGCATCTCGGGGGTTAGATATGAGTACTGGAAAATTAAAGGACCGAGCTCAGGCTATTTTACCATTATTCATTCCCCTTTTTATTAATGCTTTTAGGCGTGCAGAAGACCTCGCAATTGCTATGGAGGCAAGGGGGTACCGAGGCGGTGAATACCGCACTAAGTTTCGCGAGTTAAGGTTCAAAAGACAAGATGTTGTCGTAAGTATCATGTTTTTACTTATGATATTCTTATTTTGTTTAATAGAGTTTTAAGGAGTATGCTTATGAAGCGAATCATGTTACGAGTTGAATATGACGGCACTAACTTCGAAGGGTATCAAGTTCAGCTTGAAAAACGCACCGTTCAGCTAACAATTGAAAAGGCACTTAAGAAAATGCATCACGAGCAGGTTCGAATTCATTCATCTGGCAGGACTGATTCTAAAGTTCATGCCTTGGATCAAGTCATCCATTTCGACACCACCTTAGATTTAGACGAAGCTACCTGGAAGCACGCGTTAACCACCTTACTACCTTTGGATATAAAGGTAAAAGCAGCCCAAGTAGTTGATGGATATTTTCATGCAAGGAAAGATGCTAAACGCAAAACTTATCGCTATATTGTACTCAACAGAAAAGACCATGATTTATTTAGAAGAAACTTTGAGTGGCATGTACCTCAGACATTATCTCTAGAGAAGATAAAGGAAGCGGCTAAAAATATTATTGGAACACATGACTTTACAGCGTTTGCAGCATCAAAGTCTAATGTCAAAGGTGGTAAAGTTAGGACTATCTATGATTTCAAGGTGATGAGTGATGGTGAGCGTATTTATTTTGAGATTACAGGAAATGGTTTTTTAACGCATATGGTTCGGATTATTGTCGGTACACTGATTGAAATAGGCCTTGGCAAAAGAGAAATTTCTTGTATACAAAAAGCCTTTGAAACGTTAGACAGGCGAGTATTAGGTTTGACAGCGCCAGGTCATGGATTGTATTTAAAACAAGTCAGTTATGAGTAAAATCCGAACATTTAATTATAAAATTAAATTTAATTTCGGATTTTTAGATTAGATGGTTGAATATCATCTCCATCATGTTATAATGGTTTTGTAATTACGAACAGTTAAATAAATTAACCCTCATATAACGTTGGGAATATGGCCCAAAAGTCTCTACCCAGTCGCCGTAAACGACTGGACTATGAGGGAAGTATTCTGCATGCGATAAGTTTAGGGTGACGTGTATCCAGACTGCTTTCCTCATATTGGGAAAGCAGTCTGTTTTATTTTCTTAGATATTAAGGAGGACTAACATGCAAGCTCAAGTTGGAGTGATTATGGGAAGCACATCAGATTGGGAAACGATGAAGCATGCTTGTGATGTATTAGAAGAGTTAGGTGTGAGTTATGAGAAGGAAGTGGTATCAGCTCACCGAACTCCTGATAAAATGTTCCACTACGCAGAGACGGCTAAAGACAGAGGTATTAAAGTCATCATTGCTGGAGCTGGAGGAGCAGCACATCTACCGGGGATGGTCGCTTCGAAAACATTAATTCCAGTTATTGGAGTGCCGGTTCAGTCGAAAGCGTTAAATGGTCTAGATTCGTTATTGTCCATCGTTCAGATGCCGGGTGGTGTGCCAGTTGCAACTGTGGCAATTGGTAAAGCGGGAGCTATAAATGCTGGTTTATTAGCTGCTCAGCAACTGGCCGTTTACGATGATGAATTAGCTAGTCGATTACATAATAGAAGAGAAGCATTAAAGGAAAAAGTCGAACATTCAAACGAGGAGCTGCAAACATGGTAAAGCAAATCAAACCAGGCCAAACAATTGGAATATTAGGTGGCGGTCAATTAGGTAGAATGATGGCAATCGCTGCAAAACAAATGGGGTTTCGAATTGCAATTATGGACCCAACTCCAAATTCGCCTACTGGTCAGATTGCTGATGTTGAAATAACAGCATCGTATGATGATCAACTGGCTGCACAAAAACTGCTTGATCAGTCCGACGTCATCACTTACGAATTTGAGAGTATTGATTTAGAAGTTTGTCAGTATCTAGTTCAAAATGGTTACGTCCCTCAAGGCAGTCATTTAATTAAGGTGTCTCAAGACCGAGCATTTGAAAAAGAAGCGATCACTAATAGCGGAGCAAAGGTTGTTCCTTATAAACTAGTCAGTGATCAATCAGACTTATTAAAAGCAATTGATGAAATTGGTTATCCTTGTGTGTTAAAGACAAGAAGAGGTGGCTATGATGGAAAAGGTCAGCAAATACTGAAGAGCTCAGATGATCTTGCTGAAGCAGAGCCTCAATTAAAATCAGGATTATGTATTCTTGAGCAGTTTTTGCCATTTGAAAAAGAAATATCAGTCATGGTTAGTCGCGGTGTGAATGGCGAGGTTAAAACTTTTCCTGCATCAGAAAATATTCATGTTGAGCATATTTTGTTAAAGTCCATTGTTCCTGCGAGAATTACACAAGATGTAGAGGAACAAGCGAAAGAGGCTGCAGTAGAACTTGCTGAATCCATTGGAATGGTCGGAACGTTCGGAGTTGAGATGTTTCTAACTCAAGAAGGTGAAATTTATATTAATGAAGTCGCGCCTAGGCCACACAATTCAGGGCATTATACGTTAGATGCTTGCCGTACATCACAATTTGAACAACACATTAGGGCGATTACAGGAATGAGCTTAGCTGAAACAACATTAAACCACCCAGTTGTCATGATGAATGTGCTAGGTGAACATATACCTGATGTAGTTAAGCGAATCCCTGTGGTCAAAAACGCCAAACTACATTTATATGGTAAAGCTGAAGTTAAACCGAAACGAAAAATGGGTCATGTTAATTTTATTGGAGACCACACAAAAGGGCTCTTGCAACAAATAAAAGATTTAGATATATGGAGGCAATAAACGATGATTGAACGTTATACAAGGGAAGAAATGGGTCAGATTTGGACGGAAGAGAACAAATATCAAGCGTGGCTTGAGGTTGAGATTCTTGCTTGTGAGGCTTGGGCAGAACTAGGTGTGATTCCAAAAGAAGATGTTAAGAAACTAAGAGAAAATGCATCATTTGATGTGAACCGAATTAAAGAAATTGAGGCAGAAACGCGCCATGATGTGGTCGCATTCACACGCGCAGTATCAGAGACATTGGGTGATGAAAAGAAGTGGGTGCACTACGGATTAACCTCAACAGATGTAGTGGATACAGCTTTAGGATACGTCATTAAACAAGCGAATGATATTATACGAAAAGATCTTGTGCGTTTTGTTGAAATTTTAAAAACTAAAGCTTTAGAACACAAATATACAGTTATGATGGGACGCACACACGGTGTGCATGCTGAGCCGACGACATTTGGGTTAAAACTTGGTTTATGGTACGAAGAGATGAAACGTAACTTAGAAAGGTTTGACGCAGCAGCTGACACGATTGGTTATGGCAAAATGTCAGGAGCAGTTGGCACCTATGCCAATATCGATCCATTCGTTGAACAATATGTATGTGAAAAGCTAGGGCTTAAAGCAGCGCCGATATCGACTCAAACGCTTCAGCGTGACCGTCATGCGCATTATATGTCGACGTTAGCGCTAATTGCCACATCAATTGAAAAAATGGCCGTTGAAATTAGAGGTCTTCAAAAAAGTGAAACAAGAGAAGTTGAGGAGTTTTTCGCCAAAGGCCAAAAGGGATCATCAGCCATGCCGCATAAACGAAACCCAATTGGTTCCGAAAATATGGCTGGTATGGCAAGAGTCGTTCGCGGATACATGATGACAGCTTATGAGAATGTTCCGTTATGGCACGAACGAGATATTTCACATTCATCCGCAGAGCGCGTCATATTGCCTGATGCAACGATTGCCTTAAATTACATGCTCAATCGATTTGGGGGCATTGTTGAAAAACTTACCGTCTATGAAGAAAACATGAAGCGTAATATGGATCGTACGTTTGGATTGATTTTCTCACAAAGAGTTCTTCTTTCGTTAATCGATAAAGGCTTATCGCGTGAAAAAGCTTATGATCTTGTTCAACCACTAACTATGCAGGCTTGGGAGGAACAAACATCTTTCCAAGAGCTCGTAAGAAATCATCCAGATATTAAAGAACAAATGACAGAAGCGGAATTGGACGATTGTTTTGATGCTACTTATCACTTGAAAAATGTCGATGTCATTTTTGAAAGAGTCGGTTTAAATTAAGGGGGTCACACTTTGGAAAGTAAACAATTGGTGTATGAAGGTAAGGCGAAAAAGCTATACAAAACAGATGATGCTGATCTGTTACTCGTTCAATATAAAAATGATTTAACAGCGTTTAATGGGCAGAAGAAGGCTACAGAACATGGGAAAGGGGCCTTAAACAATCAAATATCATCGTTGATATTTAACGTTTTACAAACTAAAGGCATTCCGAATCACTGGGTCAAACAACTATCAGAGGATAAGCAACTTGTTAAACATACAAACATTATTCCAATTGAAGTCGTCGTTCGTAATGTTTCTGCAGGTAGTTTAGCCAAACGACTCGGTTTAAGTGAAGGGGATCTTTTAAGCCAGCCAATTGTTGAATTTTATTACAAAGATGATGAGCTAGGTGACCCTCTTATTAATGAAGATCATATTAGATTGCTAGATCTTGTCGAATCTAGTGTTTTACTGAACATGAAAGAGCTAGCTCATCAAGTGAATCTCGTATTAATCGATTATTTTAAACAATGTGATTTAAGGTTAGTAGATTTTAAGCTAGAATTCGGGTTTGATTCAATGGTGAGTTAATGTTATCGGATGAAATTTCACCTGACACATGTAGGCTTTGGGACATTCATACCAATCAGAAGCTTGATAAAGATGTGTTTCGTCAAGGGATTGGAAGTGTAGATGAGGCATACAACGTCGTATTAGAACGCTTAAAGGGGGCTGTTTCGCATGGTTAAAGTAAAAGTACATGTAACGCTAAAAGAAGGGGTGTTAGACCCTCAAGGAAAAGCAGTTGAAAAGGCGCTTCAGGCTAAGGACTTCCACGGCGTCAGTGATATGCGAATTGGAAAATATATGGAGTTTACCCTCGAATCAAGTCAGGTTGAGCGCCAAGTAGAAGAGATGTGCGAGCAGCTTCTTGCTAATCCAGTGATTGAAGATTATCGCTATGAGTTAGAGGAGGTTGTAACGTCGTGAGATTTGCGGTCGTGGTATTCCCTGGCTCTAATTGTGATACGGATATGTTCTACGCTATTAAAGAGGCACTTGGTGAAGACGCCCATTATGTTTCATATCGTGAAAGCAATCTATCAAATTATGATGCAATCTTACTACCTGGAGGCTTTTCTTACGGGGATTATTTACGCTCAGGGTCAATTGCTAGTTTCGCGCCGGTCATGGAAGCTGTTAGAGAGTATGCAGAATTAGGTAAACCTGTCTTAGGTGTCTGCAATGGCTTTCAGATATTACTAGAAACAGGACTTCTTCCAGGTGCTATGAAACGTAATGATCACTTGAAATTCATTTGTGAAACGACTCCGATCATCGTAACGAACAATCAAACGATGTTCTCAAGTGAATACAGACAAGATGAGCGTATCTCGCTACCTATTGCCCACGCAGAAGGCAATTATGAGTGTGATGATCAGACGTTCGATGAGCTTAAGCGTCACAATCAAATCGTTTTTCAATATGCTGATAATCCGAATGGTTCTAAAGGCGATATTGCCGGGATCTGTAATAAGCAAGGAAATGTTCTTGGGATGATGCCTCACCCAGAACGTGCTACTGTCGATTTGTTAGGTTGTGACGACGGGTTAAGACTATTTGAATCGATTCTAGTTAATTGGAGGGAACACCATGCCGTTACTTCTTGAACCAACTGCCCATGAGATCAAAGAGGAAAAGTTATATGCAGAGATGGGTCTAACAGATGAGGAATTTAACAAGATTGAACGTTTACTAGGGCGCACTCCTAACTACACGGAAACTGGAATTTTTTCTGTTATGTGGAGTGAACATTGTAGCTATAAAAATCCAAGCCTCTATTAAGCAAATTCCCAACTAACGGTAAGCGTGTTCTTCAAGGTCCTGGTGAAGGTGCTGGAATAATAGATATTGGTGATGGCCTTGCGGTTGCGTTTAAAATTGAAAGTCATAATCACCCATCCGCGATTGAGCCGTATCAAGGTGCTGCAACGGGTGTTGGCGGGATTTTACGTGATGTGTTTTCGATGGGAGCTCGACCAATCGCCTTGCTGAATTCGTTAAGGTTCGGTGAGTTAGATCATCCGAGAACAAAATACCTCTTAGAAGAAGTTGTTGCTGGAATTGCGGGATACGGTAATTGTGTAGGTGTTCCAACGGTAGGCGGAGAGATTCAGTTTGATGATTGTTATAAAGGCAACCCTCTCGTTAATGCCATGTGTGTAGGCCTTATTAAACATGAGGATATTCAAGTTGGGAAGGCGAAAGGTATTGGAAACACCGTCATGTACATTGGTTCAGCGACAGGACGGGATGGGATTCACGGTGCAACATTTGCATCAGAAGAATTAACTGATGAGTCGGCAGAAGACCGCCCGGCAGTTCAAGTTGGAGATCCTTTCATGGAAAAGCTGCTGATAGAAGCTTGTTTAGAAGTCGTGAAATGTGATGCATTAGTAGGCATTCAGGACATGGGCGCAGCAGGTCTCACATCTTCAGCAAGTGAAATGGCAAGTAAGGCAGGGACCGGAATTGAATTAAACTTAGACTTAGTTCCGCAGCGTGAGCAAGGGATGACGCCATATGAAATGATGCTGTCGGAGTCTCAGGAACGAATGCTTATTGTCGTTGAAAAGGGTAGGGAGCAAGAGATTAAAGACATAGTCGCAAATTATGACCTTGAAGCGGTTGAAGTCGGGGAAGTTATTGAGGAACAGCAGTTCAGACTTCGTTTTAAAGATGAGATTGTAACAGATGTTCCGGTAGATGCCTTAGCAGAGGATGCACCTGTTTATCACTTGCCATCTGCTCAGCCGAAACAATCGGATCAAAAGCCTGCTTCACTTACCATCGACGACCCGAATCAAATTTTAGAAAATCTACTTAAGCAGCCGACTATTGCGAGTAAAGAGTGGGTTTATAGCCAGTATGACTACCAAGTCCAAACGAATACTGTCGTCCAGCCAGGCTCTGATGCTGCGGTGTTAAGAATTCGCGGGACGAATAAAGCGATTGCGATGACGACAGATTGTAATTCACGCTACTTGCATCTTAACCCTAAGGGAGGCGGTCAGATAGCGGTAGCTGAAGCGGCAAGGAATATCGTTTGCTCTGGTGCTGAGCCTGTTGCTATTACGGACTGTTTAAATTTTGGTAATCCGGATAAGCCTGAGGTTTACTGGATGATGCAGCAGGCAACAGAAGGTATGGCAGAAGCGTGTGAGACATTAAGCACACCAGTTATTAGCGGGAACGTGTCACTCTATAATGAAACGAACGGAACGAGTGTCTATCCAACTCCGGTCATTGGGATGGTCGGCTTAATCCATGATCTTAATCATGTGACAACTCAAGAGGCCAAACAAGTGGGAGATTACGTCTATCTCATTGGTGAATCGACTAACGAAGTATCTGGTAGTGAGCTTCAAAAAATGCTATTAGGCTATTATGATGGTGAAGCGCCACAGCTAGACTTAGAGGTTGAAAAGGCGAGGCAAAAAGAGATTTTGAAAGCAATTCAATCAGGACTTGTACAATCTGCTCATGATGTAGCTGAAGGTGGATTAACAGTTGCCTTAGCTGAAAAAAGTCATGACGACGCAATTTGGTCTTCATATTGAATTAGAAGGTCAGGAATTAGCTGAGCTTTTCAGTGAAACGCAATCAAGATTCGTTTTAACGGTAAAACAGGTAAATGCTGATCGTTTTGAAGCGCAAGTTAATGCAACACGAATTGGAACAGTCACGAATGATGGTAAGTTGTCAGTATCGTTTAATGGTGAAAACGTGATTCGTCAATCAGTCGATTACCTAACCGACCATTGGAAAGGGGCTTTACCATGTTTGGTGAAATCAAAGGCTTAAATGAGGAATGCGGAATATTTGGTGTGTTTGGTCACCCTCAAGCAGCACACATGACGTATTACGGCTTACATGCTCTGCAGCACCGAGGTCAAGAAGGAGCAGGTGTCGTTGTATCAGATGGGGTTGATTTAAAACAGTCTAAAGGGGAAGGTCTAGTGACGGACGTTAGATGAAGATGAGTTAATCAGTCTATCAGGTTATGCTGCGATTGGGCATGTTAGGTACTCTACATCAGGCGGTAAGACGGCAGAAAACATACAGCCTCTTCATTTTCGTTCGAGTACCGGTTCGCTTGCTTTGGCTCATAACGGAAACCTAGTTAATGCCACTAAACTTCGCGAGGAATTAGAAGAAACGGGCAGTATTTTTCAAACAACCTCTGATACGGAAGTGATTGCGCACTTGATTAAACGTGCAGGTAGAGGTCCCATTATGGATCGCATTAAGCAAGCGTTAAACGAACTGGAAGGTGCTTACGCGATCGCCATGCTCGATGAAAAACGTTTAATTGCAGCATTAGATCCTCGCGGGATGAGACCATTATCACTTGGTAAAGTTGGCGCTGGATACGTGATCGCTTCAGAAACATGCGCATTTGATGTCGTCGGGGCTGAATATGTGCGTGAAATCGTCCCGGGTGAACTGGTCGTTATTGATGACGAAGGCATTCACTTTGATACCTTTTCAGAGGCTAAAAACAGATCCATTTGCTCGATGGAATATATTTATTTCTCAAGACCAGATAGTAATGTAGATGGCCAAAATATTCATAGCGTACGTAAACGCTTAGGTAAAAAGCTAGCCGAGGTGTCACCAGTTGAAGCAGACGTTGTAACGGGTGTACCTGATTCGAGTATATCAGCTGCGATCGGTTTCGCAGAACAATCTGGAACACCATATGAATTAGGGTTAATAAAAAATCGTTATGTTGGGCGTACGTTTATTCAGCTTCTCAAGCGCTTCGCGAGCGAGGCGTGCAGATGAAGTTATCTGCGGTTAAAAAGATTGTTGAAGGCAAACGGGTCGTGATGGTGGATGATTCCATTGTACGAGGTACCACCTCAAAACGAATCGTCAAAATGTTGAAAGAAGCGGGAGCATCAGAGGTTCATGTTCGTATTAGTTCCCCGCCTATTACGCATCCATGCTTTTACGGCATAGATACGTCTAACTCTGGGGAGTTAATTGCAGCTAATAACTCAGTTGAGGAAATTCAAAAGATCATCGGCGCTGACACTCTATCATTCTTACCAATTGAACATATGGTTAATGCCGTTGACCGTCAAGATGCCAGTCCTAATTGTGGCCATTGCTTGGCATGTTTTACGGGCAAATATCCAACCGATTTATACGAAGATTCCTTGCCGCCCCATGAAAAAGAGAAGCTGATTGGAGTGAGATCTTAATGTCAGATGCCTATAAACAAGCTGGCGTTAATATAGAAGCAGGTTATAAAGCTGTTGACCGAATGAAAGAGCATGTTAAACGAACCAATCGCTTAGGCGTAATGGGAGCTTTAGGAAGCTTTGGCGGCATGTTTGATTTATCACAGTTAAATTATCAAGAACCGGTTTTAATTTCTGGTACGGATGGCGTCGGTACAAAGCTAAAATTAGCTTATGAACTGAATCGCCACGACACCATTGGAATCGATGCAGTTGCGATGTGTGTGAATGATATCGCTGTTCAAGGCGCTGAACCATTATACTTTTTAGACTATATTGGCTTAGGAAAAGCTGACATTGATGTTATCGAACAGATTGTAAAAGGAATCGCAGATGGATGCGAGGAAGCGGGTTGTGCGCTAATTGGCGGTGAAACAGCAGAAATGCCAGGTGTTTACGGTGAGGATGAGTATGATGTGGCAGGGTTTGCTGTCGGAGCTTGTGAGAAACGTGATGTCATTTCTAATGAACAGGTTAAAGCAGGGGATGTGTTAATCGGCCTTCCATCGACAGGCGTCCATAGCAATGGTTTTTCACTTGTCAGAAAGGTTATCGCTGATGCTCACCTTAATATTAATGAAGTTTATGATCTATTTGATCGACCCTTGGGTGACATTTTATTAACGCCAACAAAAATTTATGTCAATGATCTATTAAAGGTAAAGCAAGCGGACCTTCTTAAATCCGCAGCTCATATTACAGGCGGCGGGTTTTACGAAAATATACCAAGAATGCTGCCTAAGGGGCTTGGAGCCAATATTAATTTGTCGGCATTTCCTAGACCGTCAATATTTGATTTCCTTAAAGAACACGGTCATCTTCTTGATGACGATCTGTATCGTGTATTTAATATGGGAATTGGAATGGTGATGGCAGTTGATGGAGCATCCGTTCCAGAGGTGCTGGATTTACTAGATGACGCTTACGTCATTGGCTATGTTAACAATCAAGAAGGCATTGAGTTAGTAGAGGAGGGGACTTCGTGAAACGAGTGGCTGTGTTTGCATCAGGAAATGGATCCAATTTTAATTCGATTGTTGAAGGAGAAGATGAATCCTATCAGGTAGCACTCTTGTTCTCAGATCAGCCTCAGTCATATGCATTAACAAGAGCAATTGACATAGGTGTCAAAAGTGAAAGTCTATCACCTAAAGACTACCCAGATAAACTAGCTTATGAAGCTGATTTATTAGCTTTATTAATCAGAAACCACATAGATTTTATTGTGCTGGCAGGCTATATGAGGTTAATTGGTCCCACTATTTTAAAGTATTATAAAGACAAAATCGTTAATATTCATCCTTCTCTATTACCTGAATTTCCTGGATTAAATGCGATCGGTCAGGCATTAGATGCTGGAGTGAGGGAAACAGGCGTTACGATTCATTATGTGGATGAAGGAATGGATACAGGACCTATCATAAAACAAGAGAAAGTTTTAATAGAGAAAGCAGATACATACGAAAGTTTACAAAAGAAAGTACAGAAAGTCGAACACCGTCTTTACCCAGAGACATTGAAAGAGTTACTTAGAAAGGATGAGGTTGTTGCCGAAGCGAGCGTTAATTAGTGTATCAGACAAAACAGGTATTGTTGAATTTGCGAGGCATTTAGATGAGCAAGGCATTGAGATTATTTCTACAGGTGGAACGAAAAAGGTGCTAGAAGAAGCGGGTGTAAATGTAACTGGTATATCAGATGTGACGGATTTTCCTGAGATTCTAAATGGCAGGGTTAAAACGCTTCACCCAAACGTTCATGCTGGCTTACTCGCCAAACGCTCTGAGCAAGCACATATTAACCAACTAGAAGAACACCGAATTGAACCGATTGATTTTGTGATCGTTAACCTTTATCCCTTCAAAGAAACAATCTCTAATCCAGATGTTTCATATGATGAGGCAATTGAAAACATTGATATTGGCGGTCCGACCATGCTTAGGTCAGCGGCTAAAAATCATGAGGACGTGACCGTTATTGTCGACCCGAAAGATTACGTGCGTGTGTTAGAGGATATGAAAAATGAAGAAGTCTCTAAAGAGTTAAAACGAGAGTTAGCGGCTAAGGTTTTTAGACATACGGCACATTACGATGCTTTAATTGCAGAGTATTTAACGGGGAAAACAGAGGCAAACTTCCCTGAGACTAAAACGGTTACCTATGAACTGAAACAAACATTACGTTACGGAGAAAACCCTCACCAAAAGCTGCGTTTTATGCTGCCCCTTTTGCAGAAGAATCAACGTTAGTAAAAGCGAAGCAGTTACACGGTAAAGAACTATCTTACAACAATATTCAAGATGCTGATTCAGCCCTTCAGATCGCAAAAGAGTTCGAGCAACCAGCAGCTGTCGCTGTCAAGCATATGAACCCGTGCGGCGTTGGGATCGGCGAAACAATCTATGAGGCTTACCAGCACGCATATGAAGCAGATTCCACATCAATTTTCGGTGGCATTGTTGCACTTAATCGAGCAGTAGACGCTAAAACGGCAGAAGAAATGAGTCAAATTTTCTTAGAAATCATTTTAGCACCGGAGTTTACAGATGAAGCTTTAGACATCTTAACGAAGAAGAAAAATATTCGCTTAATTGAGGTGAGCACTGAACAAAGTCAGGTTGAAAGGCAAGTCAAATCAGTAGGCGGCGGGGTGCTTATTCAAGATGAGGATCGCTTTGAGCTTAGTGAAGTAGATTATCACGTTGTTACCGAAACAGAGCCAACAGAAGATGAGTGGAAGGGTTTGAAGTTTGCATGGAACGTCGTCAAACACGTCAAATCGAACGCTATTTTACTCGCCAAAGATTCGCAAACGATTGGTATTGGAGCTGGTCAAATGAACCGAGTAGGAGCAGCGAACATTGCCATCCAGCAAGCGGGTGTGAAAGCGAAAGGGGCTGTTATGGCATCGGATGCCTTTTTCCCAATGGACGATACAGTAGAGGCTGCTTACCAGGCAGGCGTGACCGCTATTATTCAACCTGGTGGCTCTAAACGGGATCAAGATTCGATTGATAAGTGTAATGCATATGGAATCGCGATGGTCTTTACAGGTGTACGTCACTTTAAGCATTAATAAGAGGAGGTCCTTATGAAGAAGGTACTCGTTGTTGGCCGTGGTGGCAGAGAACATGTTCTAGCATGGAAGCTCAAGCAAAGTGTAAGTGTTGAAGGGGTTTATGTAGCTCCTGGTAATGATGGCATGGCTGATGTTGCAACACAAGTAGACATTTCAGAGACGGATGTTCAAGGGCTAATTGAATTTGCAAAAACCGATCCATCGACCTCACGATTGTTGGCCCAGAAGCCCCATTAACGGAAGGCATCGTTAATCGGTTTAAAGAAGAAGGTTTAAAAATCTTTGGGCCGACTAAGGAAGCGGCGCTAATTGAAGGTAGTAAACAATTTGCAAAACAAATGATGCAAGCTTACAACATTCCAACCGCAGCCTATAAGACGTTTTCAAATGAACAAGATGCTAAAGCATATGTTGATAAAACAGGTGTTCCAATCGTGATTAAAGCTGATGGACTCGCTGCTGGAAAAGGAGTAGTCGTCGCCTCGACGGCGCAAGAAGCAAATGCGGCAATTGAAGATTTTTTATGTAACCAAAAGTTCGGAGAAGCAAGTCGAACGATTGTCATTGAAGAATTTCTAGAAGGCGAAGAGTTTTCATTAATGGCTTTTGTAAATGGAGATGCGGTTTATCCAATGGACATTTCTCAGGATCATAAGCGAGCTTTTGACGGGGATGAAGGCCCGAATACTGGAGGAATGGGAGCTTATTCACCAGTTTCGCAAATTAGTGATTCAGTTCAGAAGCGAGCGGTTTATGAGATTTTGAAACCCGCAGCAGAAGCACTCGTTAAGGAAGGTAGGCCGTATCAAGGAATTTTATATGTAGGCTTGATTAATACGGATGACGGACCTAAAGTGATAGAGTTTAACGCACGCTTTGGCGACCCTGAGGCTCAGGTGGTATTACCTAGACTGGAAAATGATTTATTACAGGTCATGGAAGATGTCATGAATCAAAAGCCTGTGAAATTGAGCTGGAAGGACGAAGCTTGTGTAGGCGTGGTGTTAGCTTCTAGCGGTTATCCTGACACTTATGACAAGGGCCAAGAGCTACCGAATTTAGATCGAATTCACTCGAATGCACACGTATTCCACGCAGGAACAAAACTCAAGCAAGGTAAATGGACGACAAATGGTGGAAGATTGTTATTAGTTGCAGCTGAGAATTCAAGTTTAGAAAAGGCACGAGAACAAGTATATGAAGAGATGAAAAAGTTAAATTCTGATCACACTTTCTACAGAAAAGATATTGCACAGAAAGCGTTTTACTGTAAGACAATAAGTTAGCATGCAGTGACTGACGACAAAATGGAATGAACCATATGGGAGCTGCGTGTTTATTAAGTCGGTCGTCTGGGCGGGAGAGTATTCTCTCTTAATCAACAGGAGGGTATAAATTGAATCCATTGATACTAGACGGAAGAAAAGTAGCACAGTCGGTGAAAGATGAGCTTATGGCTCAAATTTGTGAACTTAAAGGAAAAGGTGTAACTCCTAAGCTTGCAACAATCTTAGTAGGAAATGATGAAGCCTCAAAAACATATGTTCAAATGAAAGCTAATACATGTCACAAACTAGGTATGGAATCTGAACGTGTCTTTTTACCTGAAGAGACGACAACTGATGAGTTATTAGATGTCATTCAACGCTTAAATAGTGACCATCAAGTGCATGGGATTTTACTTCAGCACCCAGTACCAAGCCATATAGATGAACGAAAAGCATTTGATGAAATTGCATTAGAAAAGGATGTAGATGGCGTCACCTCTCACGGATTCGGAGCAACGACATTCCAGTTAGGCGCTATCCTTGCTGCACTCCAGCAGCTATTCTACAAGTGATTGATTATTATAACTTGGAACTAGAAGGTAAACACGCAGTTATTATTGGTCGTAGCCCTATTTTAGGGAAACCGGTATCGATGATGCTTTTAAATCGCAACGCAACAGTGACGATTTGTCACTCAAGAACGGAAAACTTAGATCAAATCGTGAAGCAGGCTGATGTCGTTGTGGCAGCAGTTGGTCGCCCTAAATTTGTTAAAGGTGAATGGCTTAAAGAAGGGTCAATCGTACTTGATGCAGGTTATAACCCAGGCAATATAGGTGACGCAGACTACGAATCGTGTTATCCTAAATCATCAGCGATTACGCCCGTCCCTGGTGGAATAGGGCCTGTAACGATTTCAATGCTATTAAAGCATACAGTTGAAGCGGCGCAAAGACAGCTGAATACAACAAAACACATTCAAACGTCTCATAGGGTAAAATTAACAGTATAAAATCATAAATATAAACGAATTTTGCTTGACATCTATGCCATAGATATTATAATATATTCTATGGCATTTTATCATAACCACGACTAGCCCCGGAACTATTCGTGTTGAAGATAAAAAAAATGTTCGAGTAATTCGATTGAATTAGGAGGGAAAACAATGCGCACAACTTTCATGGCTAATGAAAACAACGTTGAGCGTAAATGGTATGTAGTTGATGCGGAAGGACAAACGTTAGGTCGTTTGGCTACAGAAGTAGCAACAATCCTACGCGGTAAAAACAAACCAACTTACACACCACACGTTGATACTGGTGATCACGTTATTATCGTGAATGCAGATAAAGTTCATTTAACTGGTAAAAAATTAAACGATAAAATTTACTACCGCCATTCAAACTATCCTGGTGGTTTAAAACAACGTACAGCAAACGAAATGCGTACAAAATACCCTGAGCAAATGCTTGAGATTGCTATTAAAGGTATGCTACCAAAGAACAAACTTGGTCGTAAAATGGCTAAAAAGCTTCACGTTTACCGTGGACCTGAACACAAACATCAAGCACAAAATCCAGAAGTTTACGAACTTCGCGGGTAAGTAAAAGGAGGTAAAGAACTTTGGCACAAGTACAATACTACGGAACAGGTCGTCGTAAAAGCTCTGTTGCTCGTGTACGTCTAGTTCCTGGAAGCGGAAAAGTTATTGTTAATGATGTAGATGCAAAAGATTACTTCCCACACGAAACGTTACGCTTAGTCATCAACCAACCTTTAGAAGCAACTGAAAACGTTGGTAACTATGATGTACTAGTGAACGTTAACGGTGGTGGATATACTGGTCAAGCAGGAGCAATTCGTTTAGGCGTTGCTCGTGCACTACTAGAAGCAGATCCTGATTATCGCCCAACATTAAAGCGCGCAGGATTCCTAACTCGTGACGCACGTGAGAAAGAACGTAAGAAATACGGTCTTAAAGGCGCTCGTCGTGCACCACAGTTCTCAAAACGTTAATTTTTCAAGTATACAATACTCTCATTCCTTCGGGTTTGAGAGTTTTTTGTTGAAAAAAGTTAAAACATAAAAAACACGAGGCCTTTAATACCTCGTGTTTAATGCTTATTGGTTAACATGAACATCCATTTGTGGATATGGAATTGAGATTTTCTCTTGATCGAAGCGAGTTTTCACTTGTTCTAAGATATCGAAGTGAACATCCCAGAAATCCTCTGCATTAACCCATACACGAACGGTATATTCAACTGCGCTATCACCGTGTGCCGATAAACGAACGAACGGTTCTGGGTCATCTAAAGTAGATGGATGGTTTTCGACGATTTGATGTAGCGTACGAAGGACGTGTTGTGTGTCAGTTTCGTAGCCAACGCCAAATTTGAAATCCACACGTCGTTGGTCTTTGGCTGAATAGTTAACAATTCCAGAGTTAGATAAGTTACCATTTGGAACGAAAATGACTTTATTATCAGGCGTTACAAGTTCTGTGTAAAGAATTTGAATTGCCTCAACTGTGCCTGAATACCCATTACCTTCAATGTAATCACCGACTCTAAATGGACGAAGTGAGAGTAGTAAGATCCCTCCAGCAAAATTAGACAGTGACCCTTGAAAGGCTAGTCCAACTGCGAAACTTGCTGCAGCTAATACAGCAACAAATGACGTCATATCTGCACCTAGTATACTTACAACTGATAACACTAATAATATTTTCAATATCGCACTTGTTAAAGATTTTAAAAATGGCTTCAAACTATTATCAAGCTTGGATCTTTCAATTTGTTTACCAACAAATTTTGTAATCATTTTTATTACGGCTAGTCCGACTACTAATGTAATTATTGCTAGTGCAATGTTTACAAGGTAGGGCCAAATTACACTTAAATCCATTATTTTCATCCTTTCTGTGTTGAGAAGTAGATTATTTTGTTTCATTTTATCGAAACTGCTAAGGTTATTCAATGGAAATCTCAACATAAAAAAAGAAAGGCGAGTTTATATTACCTGCCTTTCAGATTTAACCTAATATTTTTCTAACGTATTGTTGCGTCTCTTCAAAAGGCGGAATGCCTTGGTACTGATCAACATTGCCTGGACCTGCATTATAGGCTGCTAGTGCTAAACTCAAATTCCCACCGTAGCGATCGACCATTTGTTTTAAATACTTAGCCCCACCCTCAACGTTTTGCGCAGGGTCAAATACATTGTTAACACCCAATGCTTGTGCAGTTGCTGGCATGAGCTGCATTAAACCAGCTGCTCCAGCTCCGCTCACCGCATTAGGGTCATAATTCGATTCTGTTTCAATCACTTTATGTAAAAGATTTGAATCTAAACCATATTTCTCAGCTGTTTGATTAATTAATTGATCTAATCCGCTAGCTTCTTGAGTAGAGCTTAATTGTTTAAGTGCAACAGGTGACACCGTGCTGTGTGTATAAGGTAACTGATTTGATCCAGACATCGTTTGCGATTCATTCAATTGTGGATTTAATGCTGACTGGCTCTGTTGTCCACTTAAATATGAACTGAATAGTTGAATAAATAAATTGCTCGTATTACTAGCTTGCGTGCCTTGGTTGAATAGACTAGATTGCATGACTTTGCGATAATTCATCATCGCTTCAAATAGACTAGGTTGGATCATCACGTTCACCTGCTTTTCGCTTCGTTAACTAAATTGTACCATAATCATCCAATAATCTGTTTAAGAATTAAGCATTTCTTTGATAGATTTCACACTATTAATTATGGCTGGCACACCAGGACAAATCTCGTTTTATATAGGCACCATCCCAGCAGGAATCGTGGTTGCTTTAATCGGTGCACCATATTTTATCTATCTACTAATTAAAAATCAATAATAAGCATGTTTAAAATCCTTAACTCATAATCTTATAGAGTTAAGGATTTTTTATTACTTCTGTAAACGAAATGTATTAATTTCGTAATATTCGAACTTCGAAAAAGCAGTTTGTTTAGGCTATTCGACCTTACTTTCGACTTTTTCAACAAAAAAGACAAAGTATCTGAAAATTAGTCAAATTTACAATATTGAAAAAATTACGAAAGTCTGTTTATATTAATGCATGGTTATAAATTTTACCTGAATTAATAATTATTTTGCACTATTTTTTAAGTAAGAACAAACAAAAATACATATGATCGGATTAAAAAATGGGGTGTTGCTAGGTGTCAAACGAACCAGTATTACAGGTGAAAGATTTGAAGACATATTTCTATTTGGATGATAACCAAGTAGCAAGAGCAGTGGATGATGTTGACCTAACAGTGAGAGCTGGTGAAACAGTTGCATTAGTTGGAGAGTCAGGAAGTGGTAAGAGTATTACGTCACTGTCCATTATGCAGTTAATTAACAAACCTGGAAAGATTGTAGATGGTGAGATTAGTCTATTAGGTCGCAACTTACTCGATCTTTCAGATAAGCAAATGACAAAAGTTCGAGGCAATGATGTAGCGATGATATTCCAAGAACCAATGACAGCTCTTAACCCTGTTTATACGGTCGGTAATCAAATTATAGAAGTTCTTAGAAAACATAAGAAGATGAGCAAAAAACAGGCGCGTCTAAGAGCCGTAGAATTATTGAAATTAGTTGGATTTCCTAGGGCTGAAGAGACAATAGATGAATACCCTCATCAATTATCTGGTGGAATGAGGCAAAGAGCGATGATTGCCATTGCCATTTCGTGTGACCCTAAGTTATTAATCGCTGATGAACCAACTACGGCACTTGATGTCACGATCCAAGCTCAAATATTAGATTTAATGTCAAAAATGAAAGAGCAACTTAATATGGGACTATTACTTATTACCCATGATTTAGGTGTAGTCGCTGAGTATGCTGATCGCGTTCTAGTTATGTATGGGGGACAAATAGTAGAAACATCACCGAAGTATGATTTATTCAAAGGTCCTAAACACCCTTATACGCAAGGTTTATTAGAAAGTCTACCAAGTGTTCATAAAGAATTGAATCGTTTAGGGACGATTAGAGGAACCGTTCCACCTGCGCATAAATTTCCCACAGGGTGCCGTTTCTCAAGCCGTTGCCCTCATGTGATGGAGCAATGTCTTGAGAAGAACCCAGATTTGATTGATATAGAGCCTGAACGATCGGTTCGTTGTTATTTATACACAGGAGATGAGGGGGCAAAGCATGGCGGCGATAGAAGAGAAACAAGTCATTCAAACTGATCAAGAATCAATAGTCAAAATTGAAGATTTGAAGAAGTACTTCCCAATTAAGGGCGGAATTCTTAAACGAACCGTCGGACATGTTAAAGCGGTTGATGGAGTCACATTTGATATAAGAAAGGGAGAAACCCTAGGCATTGTTGGTGAATCAGGATCAGGCAAATCGACTTTAGGCAGGATGATTTTAAGATTGCTTGAACCGACTGATGGCGAAATATTATTCCAAGATCATGACATCACACACTTGAGAAATAAGCATATGAGGCCTTTTCGGAAAGATATGCAAATCATATTTCAAGATCCATTTGCTTCTTTAAATACGAAAATGAGTGTCGAGCAATTAATTGAAGAGCCATTATTAGTTCAGACCAAGTTAAGTAAGAAGGAGCGAAAAGAAAAGGTTAAGGAGTTACTTGAAAAGGTAGGCCTTAGAGCGAGTGACCGTTTAAAATATCCGCATGAATTTTCAGGCGGTCAGCGTCAACGAATTAGTATTGCAAGAGCGTTAGCTATTAATCCGAAACTAGTCATCGCAGATGAGGCTGTCTCCGCATTGGACGTGTCAATCCAAGCTCAGGTGTTAAATCTAATGTCCGATTTGCAAGATGAATTCGGATTAACCTATTTGTTTATTTCACACGATTTAAGTGTGGTCAAACATATTAGTGATCGAGTCGGTGTTATGTATTTGGGGAGACTCGCTGAAATTGCACCGAAAAAGAATATTTATGAGGATCCATTACACCCATATACCCAAGCGTTATTATCATCGATTCCAGATACCGATGTCGATCGTGAAAGAGATTCAGTTCACTTAGATGGAGATTTGCCTAGTCCATCAAACCCACCTAGCGGGTGTGCGTTTAGAACTCGGTGTCCAATGGCGCATGAAAGGTGTGCTGAAGAAAGACCCGAACTTCAAGAAGTTAAAGATGGGCATTATGTAGCTTGTCATTTATATGATGAGTGATGCCTTTGTCTATATTTTAGGAGGTGATGAGCCTAGCTGCATAATCTTAGTTTCATTTTGTTTTCTCTAACTAAAACCAAAGGGGGGATTACGTTTTGTTAAACAAAAGTTTTGGTATGTGTTGTTGGTTTTAACGTTATTTGCTTTTCTATTAGCAGCTTGTAATAGTGAAAGTGGGGAAGATCCTGGTGCGGAAGAGGATCCGGGAACTGAGGAACAAGAAGAGAATAACGAGCAAGAAGAGGAAGAAGAGGAGACCGAGCAGGAAGGTCCTGTTGAGGGTGGTTCAATTGTAGGTGCGATGGACACTGCACCTGCTGGTGTGTTTAACCCTATTTTCTATTCAGAGGCTTATGAAGCTAATATTTTAGACTTTACTCATGAAGCATTAGTTAGTCAAAATAATAGTTTAGAGTTTATCCCTTCATTAGCACACGACTGGGAAATTAACGAAGATCAGACTGAAATCACGTTATTCTTAGAAGAAGGCGTTAAGTGGCATGATGGTGAAGACTTTACGGCTGATGATGTTGTCTTCACTTACAAATCAATTGCTTCTCCAGGCTATACTGAAGCAGGTGGTATTCGTACAGAGTATGTAACACCACTTAAAGGTTATGAAGCGTTTAATGCAGGTGAGACTGAAGAGTTTGAAGGTGTAACAGCTGTAGATGATTATACAGTTAAATTCACATTTGCTGAACCAAACGTTAACCCACTATATTATGTAGGATTCCCAATCATTCCTGAGCATGTGTTTGCTGATGTAGCAATCGCTGATATGCCAACACATGAAGCGACTTTAAATCCAGGTAAAGTTATTGGTACTGGTCCATTTGCGTTTACAGATATGGTTGAACGTGAGCAGTATGTGTTAACTCGTAACGAAGACTATTGGAAAGGTAAACCTTACCTTGAGCAAATCACGTGGAAGGTGGTTGACCAGTCGGTAATTACTAGTTTATTAGAAACTGGCGAAATTGATTTCGTTGCAGATCCAAACGGTGTTCCAGCTGCAGACTATGAAATGGTTGCAGGTTATGAGAATGTTGAGATGATTGAACAAACAGACTTTGGTTATCAGTTAATGGGGTTCAAGCTTAACTACCGTACAAAAGAAGATGTTGAATCAGGAGCTATTAACCCTGATAACTGGGAGGAAAATCCTGATGTAGCAGATCAAAAGGTACGTCAAGCTATTGCTTATGCAATTGATCGCCCAGGTTTAGTTGAAGGTCTATTATATGGACGCGGAAGTGTAATTAATGCTCCAATTGCACAGCAGTTCTGGGCTTATACAGAGGATGTACCTCAGTATGAACACAGCACTGAAGAGGCAGAAGCTTTATTAGATGAAGCTGGTTATGTGGATACGAATGATGATGGTTTCCGCGAGAACCCAGATGGCGAAGAGTGGGTACTTGAATTAGCTTACCCTACTGGAAACAAAATTCGTGAGCGTTCTGCACCAGTTATTCAAGAGAACTTAGAAGCTGTTGGTATTAAAGTTAACTTGCAACAGCCAAAAGAAATGTCAGCATATATCAATGATATTATGACGAAAGATACGAATAATGGAGTTGACCTTTATTTACTAGGTTGGTCATTAGGTAGTGGAGATCCAGATCCAAGTGGATTATGGAATATTGAAGCAGCTTACAATATTTCTCGCTGGAATAACCCTGAATCTGATGAGCTTATCTTTAAAGCGTTAGAAGCTCCGGATGCATTTGATCAAGAGTTCCGAAAGAAAACATATCAAGAGTGGCAAGAGCTATTTGCGACAGATTTACCAGCTGTCCTACTTTACGCTCAAAACAAGATTTACGCATTTAATAAACGTCTTAATGGTATTGAACCATTACCATATAGCATGATTAATGATCCGCACTTATGGTGGGTTGATGACGCTCAGTAATGGTTAATGGCTTTTGGGTATGTGAACACTATTATGTCACATACCCATCCCTTTTTGAACAGGGAGGAATAATATGTATAAGTATATCATTCGTAGAATATTAGTATTCATACCGATGTTATTTGCACTATCCATCATTGTGTTTGCACTAGCCAAAGCAGCCCCTGGAGATCCCTTTACAACTATGCTTGACCCTAATGTTGACAGGCAAGTATATGAGGATCGGAAAGAAGCGCTTGGGTTAAATGATCCAGTACCTGTTCAATATGCACGCTGGATTGGTAAGGCTGTGCAAGGGGATTTTGGAGAATCGATTGTCTATAATGGTAGGCCAGTGATGGATTTAATTAGTGCAAGGTTCTGGAATACAATTTATCTTGGATTAGTTGCTTTGTTCTTTACTATAATTGTCGCAATACCTATAGGGATTTATTCTGCTAGAAATCCCTATTCATTACTAGATTATGCAGCAACTGGATTTGGTTTTATTGGTTTAGCTATACCAAACTTCTTCTTTGGATTGTTAGCCATTTATTTTTTATCCATTCAATTTGGTTGGTTCCCCGCGCAAGGAACGGTTAGTGGGAATGAAGTGTCAGGTTTAAAAGAATTTTTGGATCGTTTGCATCACATGTTTTTACCTGGTATCACACTTGGGCTTGCTAGTACGGCTACATACATGCGCTATATGAGGTCAGAGGTCTTAGATGTTTTAGGAAGTGACTATATTCGAACAGCTAAGGCGAAAGGAATGGCCGACCGCAATGTATTATACAAGCATACTTTAAGAAATGCGTTAATCCCGATTATCACACTTATGGGATTTGAATTTGGTGTATTAGTTGGAGGGGCCGTTATCACTGAGAGAGTATTCAATTATCCTGGTCTCGGAACGTTATTTTTAGATGCCATTATTAACCGTGATTATCCGATTGTTATGGCACTGACCCTTATTTTGGTGTATTCATATTAGTTGGAAATTTACTTGCGGATATATTCTATAGCATCGTCGATCCGAGAATTCGTTATGATTAGAGGTGAATGACATGGAAATGGAAACGCTGAAAACACCTAACTCAAACCCAGAATACTCTGAGCATGAAGAAACTAAAAGTAAAAGCCCTTATCAATTAGCTTTAAGACGTTTATGAAAAACAAGCTAGCAGTTCTTGGTGTGCTTACGATGGTAATTATACTTGCGATGTCTTTCTCAGCACCATTATTAACGGATCACAATCCTACTGAAACAAATATGTTAATGGTTGAACAACCTCCGAGTGATGAACACATTCTAGGTACAGACGGATCCGGACGAGATAACTGGTCACGTTTACTGTATGGTTCAAGAGTATCATTAATTGTTGGTTTTAGTGCCATGTTCTTTACAGTATTAATTGGTGTTATATTAGGCTCTTTATCAGGATACTATGGTGGTTTAGTGGATGCGTTTTATTATGAGGTTTACGGATCTCATTTTAGCACTCCCTTTCCTTGTATTAGCCTTAACTATTATGTCTTTAGTTGAAAATATTACCGTCACTCTGTTTGTGGCAATTATTGCTTTAGTGAGCTGGCCAACATTAACTAGGATTGTTAGAGGTTCGTTTTTATCATTACGTGAACAAGAATTTGTTTTAGGAGCGAAAGCAATCGGGTCATCTGATAGACGGATTGTGTTTAGACATATGATTCCAAATGCGATTGGGCCTATTGTAGTTAATGCGACACTTATGGTTGCGATTATGATTATAGCAGAAGCGGGATTGAGCTTTATCGGTATGGGGATTCCGCAGCCTCAACCAACCTGGGGTAATATGCTTAATGAAGCGTTAAGTGTTCGAATTCTAAGGCAGCACTGGTATACCTGGATTCCACCAGGATTGTGCATTTTAATTACGGTTTTAGCGATTAACTTTATAGGTGACGGGTTAAGAGATGCCTTTGATCCGAAAAGTAATCAACGATAATCCTGCTGAATTTTCAGTAGGATTTTTTATTTCCTTTAAAAAAGCCTCACTAACATACGTTAGGAGGCAAAAATAGAGTTATACTACGCTTTTAGCACTTTAAAACCAAATGCATCTAAATTCATAGTGTAGTCTATCTTTTTTCTGTCCACAAATCTATAGCATGATGATAGTTTTTGGTAACTCTATTTGTTGAGTTTGGCTACTATTATTGAGTGCAACAAGAATGGTTTCATTCTCATTTTTTCGTTCGTAAATGACATAGTTTTGTTCGTCATTCGCTTCTATGAAACTAAACTGACCTTCACCGCGTAAAAGAGGTTCCTGGTGTCTTAATTCAATCATCTTTTTAAAGAATAACAACATGTCTTGATCTTGTTTGTCTTCATCCCAAACCATACATTTACGGCAGCCAGGGTCTTCTCCACCTGTCATAGCAATTTCATCGCCGTAATAAATACATGGTGTTCCGATAAACGTTAATTGGAAGACGTACATGAGCTTAGCCAAATTCTTATCACCTTTAGTTTGCGTTAAAACACGAGGTGTGTCATGGCTACCTAGTAAGTTGAACGCGACTTCATTAACACTTTCAGGATAAGCTGCTAAGACTTGATTTATTTGATGTGAAAATTGTTTTGAATGAATCGTTCGACGGGCAAAAAGTTAAGCGTAGCTTCTGTAAAGGGGTAATTCATGACGGCATCGAATTGATCCCCTTGAAGCCAAGGCATTGAATCATGCCAGATTTCACCCAGAATATAAACGTCATCTTTCACAGTCTTAACTTCCTGTCTAAACTCACGCCAAAATGATGATCGATTTCATTTGCGACATCTAAACGCCAACCATCGATATCAAATTCCTCGATCCAATATTTTGCGACATCTAGTAGATATTGTTTAACTGCAGCATTCTCTGTATTTAGTTTTGGCATTTCAGGTACAAAGCCAAACGTATCATAATTAGGACGAGGTTCAAACTGTAACGGAAATTCTTTTATATGAAACCAATCTTTATATTTCGATTTTTCACCGTGTTTAAGTACGTCTTGAAAAGGTTCAAAATAGTAACCGCTATGATTAAATACGGCATCAAGCATGACACGTATACCCCGTTCATGACACTTTTGAATTAGTTCACGGAATGTTTCTTTATCCCCAAATTGCGGATCAATTTCAAAATAATCTATGGTGTCATATTTATGATTTGATGTGGCTTTAAATATGGGCGTGAAGTAGATACCAGTAATACCTAGTTCCTCTAAATAGTCAAGGTGATCGATCACCCCTTGGAAGTCTCCGCCAAAAATTGGATGGTGATGGGTCTTTGCTACCCCATTTTAGCGTTCCTTCTGGGTCATTCGAATGGTCACCATTAGCAAAGCGTTCGGGAAATATCTGATACCAAACCGTATCTTTAACCCACTTAGGTGCCTTGAAGACATCAATTGGATTTAAAAATGGCACTTTAAAAAAAGCAAGGCGGACATTGCTTAGGTACTTCTTTAAAATAACCACGTTCACTATAAATAATAGAATCACTGTTTTCATCATCTTTTAATGAGAAAACATAATGTGTACGTCTATTAATCGTTTTAATAGAGGTAAACCAGTAATCGTAAAGTTCATCTTGATAAACCACTTGCATATTGGACTCATAGAGGATCGGTTCTTCGTTTGACCAGTCGAATGGGTCTCCGTATATGAGTGTGACACTATTAAGGTCATTCTTTTTGGAACGTAATTTTATATGTAAAGTCTCATCATCGTAAGGGTATGCGTAGTTATTTTTAGGCCGATGATCAATCGCTTCTTTAAACATATTTTGACTCCTTCCAACAATATTTGTGCAATCGTTTTCACTTGAACTCATCATGTCATAAATCAAACATGGCCGCAAGAAAATTTTTATTTTCTGAAATCTTTTTATTCTTATAAAAACCTTTCAGGTTCAGGTACACAGCCCGTCTAATAGAAGTAAGGAAGAATATAATTTGGAAAATAGTCTTGCAATTTTGTAGATTAATTGATTATAATATACTTAAATTGTGCAAACGTTTTCATTACATAAACATACAATTGAAATCGCTTTCCTATCTTAGAGTAATGCAAACGATTGCGTAACTCATTTTTATCAATATTAAGGGGGATTTATATTTATGAAGAAGAGTCTATTTTGTTTATGGCTTTGCTCGCTTCACTTATGTTAGTGCTAGCAGCGTGCGGGCCAGACCGTGAATCTTCTGAAGGTCAGGAAGAAGGTCAGTCAGAAGAAACAGGTAGTGAAACCAATGAAGAAGCTTCTGAAGGTGAAGGAGAAGCGGATAAACCTGAACAGCTTAAAGTTTGGGCAGATGAGAAGAAGTCAGTAGGTATTGAAGATGCTGTAGCCGCTTTTGAAGAAGAGCACGGAATTGAAGTTGTTGTAGAGGAATTAGAGATGGCGACTAAGCAAAAGAACAGCTACGCTTAGATGGTCCTGCAGGTACAGGCCCAGATGTTATCACAATTCCGCACGATCAAATCGGTCAGCTAGCTTCAGAGGGAAGTATTGCACCACTTGAAGTTGATCAGTCAGTTTTAGATATTTATACTGATTCTGCATTACAAGCGGTAACGTTTGAAGGTGAGGTTTACGGCTTACCAAAAGCAACTGAAACACCAATCTTCTTGTACAATAAAGAGCATTTAGATGAAGCTCCTGAAACGTTTGAAGAGCTATATGAATTCTCTAAAGAATTTAATGATGGAGAAAAATACGGATTTTTAGCACTTTGGGATAACTATTATTTCGCACATGGAATTCTAGCAACTTATGATGGATACGTATTCAAGGATAATGGAGGAACACTAGATTCGTCGGACATCGGCCTTAACAATGAAGGTGCTGTAGAAGGTGCAGAATACATTCAAAAATGGTATGAAGAAGGTCTATTCCCAGAAGGAATCATTGGGGAGAGTGGTGGCTCTACATTAACAGGTCTTTTTGAAGATGGTAGAGTCGCTTCTAAGATGGATGGTCCTTGGTCAGTTCAAGGCATGAAAGATGCTGGTATTGACTTTGGTGCAGCGCCAATGCCTAAGCTACCAAATGGCGAATATGCACAAACATTCGTTGGGGTAAAATCTTGGAACGTTAGTAACCACTCAGAAAACAAAGAGTGGGCAACTAAGTTAATCACATTCTTAGCTAATGAAGAAAACTCTAAGAAACGTTTGAAGTTACAGCTGAAATTCCACCTGTAAAGTCACTTATTGAGGATCCAATTATTGCTGATGATGAGGTGGCAAAAGCAGTAGCTGTTCAGTCACAACGTGGTGTGCCGATGCCAAACATTCCTGAAATGGGTCAGGTTTGGGAACCAATGGCACAAGCGTTACAGTTAATTGCTATGGGTGAGCAAGAGCCTAAACCAGCGTTAGATGATGCGGTAAAAGCAATTAAAGAAAACATTGAAGCAAGTAAGAGTGAATAATAAAAAGAATGGGCGGTACAGTTGTGCTGCCCGTTCATTTATACATAACTTTTTAGCGAATTAAGTTTTGATTTTCCCTCTATGATGAGTTGGAAAGGGAGTATCTATTATGGACATATCAGAAGCTAGAACGAATCATAGAAAATTAGCCATGTACTTATCTGTTATACCGGGAGCCGGCCAATTTTATAATAAGCAGTATATTAGAGGATTCGCTTATCTGTTTTTAACAGTTATTTTTCTTTCTGCTTTTTGGGATTTAATTGATATCGGGTTGTGGGGAATTGTGACTTTAGGTGAGATTCCAATGGAAGACCACTCAATCTTCCTACTTGTACAAGGGATTATCGCTCTATTAGTCATTGCTATAGGTATCACCATTTACATTATGAATTTAGTTGATGCTTATAAAAACGGTAAGAGGCGTGATCTTGGTTTAGAAAGAAACTCGGTCCGAAAGCAATACCAGAATTTGATCGACACAGGTTTTCCTTATTTAATGCTATCACCAGGATTCTTTCTATTAATCTTTGTTGTTATTTTCCCGATCCTATTTGTTATATTGCTATCATTTACAAACTATAGCATTAATAACACGCCGCCTGCTAGCTTAGTTGATTGGGTTGGATTTCAAAACTATATTGAGATCTTCCAAATGGACACGTGGAGAAATACATTTTTTAATGTATTTAAATGGACGATTATTTGGACGTTTGCCGCAACAACTCTGCAGATTGCTGTAGGTATTTTCCTAGCTGTATTAGTTAATCAAAAGGATTTAAAGTTTAAGAAAATCATTCGTACCATTTTATCTTACCTTGGGCAGTTCCTGCATTCGTGTCTATCTTGGTGTTTGCAGGTATGTTTAATAATACCTTTGGTACGATTAATAACGATATTCTAGCATTTTTGGGTATTGACCCAATTTCATGGATGACAGATGCATTCTGGACAAAATTCGCACTTATTATGATTCAGTCTTGGTTAGGTTTCCCGTTTATTTTCGTTATGGTGACTGGGGTCTTACAGTCTATTCCGAATGAATTGTACGAAGCTGCGACTGTTGATGGGGCATCGATGTGGCAGAAATTTAAGACGATCACATTTCCAATTGTCATGTACGCAACAGCACCTATTATGATCACTCAATATACATTTAACTTTAACAACTTTAACGTTATTTTCCTATTTAACGGGGGTGACCCAGCTGTAGCTGGACAAAATGGAGCTGGATCTACCGACATTCTAATCTCCTGGATATACAAATTGACGTTAGAAGTTGGCCAGTATGGGAAAGCTGCCGCTATCACCATGATGTTATCACTCGTTGTTATTACGGTAGCAATTTGGCAGTTTAGAAGAACGAAATCATTCCAAGAAGAGGATATGATGTAATATGAATATGAAAACTCAAAAGATGATTAGATTAACGTTAACCTACTTTGCTATTGGGATTACGACATTAATCATATTATACCCTGTTCTATGGATTTTTGGGTCATCATTAAATCCAGGAAATAGTTTATCAGGGTCGAGCATGATTCCTGAAGATGCGACGTTTAAACATTATAAAGAATTATTTAATACCGAGAAAAGCGATTACTTAATTTGGTACTGGAATACACTTAAAATTTGTTTATTAACGATGATTATAACGGTTGTGATGATTGCGTTCATGGCATACTCGTTCTCTAGATATCGTTTTATTGGACGTAAATATGGATTAATGACGTTTTTTTAATCCTTCAAATGATTCCGAACTTTGCAGCCTTAATTGCGATTTATGTGCTTGCTGTTATTACAGGACTTATTGATACACATATCGCACTTATTTTGATCTATGTTGGTGGTTTGCTACCAATGAATACTTGGTTAGCTAAGGGTTACTTCGAAACGATTCCTAAAGAACTTGATGAATCAGCGAAAATGGATGGAGCTGGTCATTTTAGGATCTTTTGGACAATTATCCTTCCATTAGTTAAGCCAATCCTAGCTGTTATTGCGTTATTTGCGTTTATTACACCATTTACGGACTTTATCTTAGCTCGAGTCATCCTAAGAAGTAAGGAAAATTACACTCTAGCTGTTGGGCTGTATGATTTAGTAGCGAATAACTTTGGGGCTGAATTTACTAAGTTCGCGGCGGGCGCGGTCTTAATTGCTATTCCAATTTCGATTTTATTCCTATCATTACAACGTTATCTCATTTCAGGATTAACATCTGGTGGTACAAAGGGATAATCGAATAGCTTTCCTAATCCCGGTTATATCCGGGATTGATCATTTTGAACAGAAGTAACATCGATATAGTATTTTCATAGAGTAGGTGAGGACATGCAGGATACAAGCTTTGCAATACATCCAGGCAAACAAAAACATCAAACGATTCGACATTCCAAGACATTGGAAGTTTAGTTGAATTTAATCAAAGCAATTATTTTATTCATTTAAAACTGAACGTGCTCATATAAGTGTGTTATTTTACCGAAATGACATTGTTCGAGTGGTCATGAACCCATACAACGAACCTGAACTTGGTGGGAGCTATACACTCGAATTAAAACCACAGGATGTGGATGTGAAGGTCGAAGAACATGATGAGGAAATCTTTCTATCAACTCAGAAAATGAAAGTGGAAGTGCAAAAAAGTCCATTACGCATTAATGTTTATGATGCTGAGGGTCAGTCAATTGTTTCTGAAGGTAAGCAAGGGATGGCTTTCAATCGTGAAGGGCATGTCATTTGTTATAAGGAAGCATTTGCGAATGACCATTATTATGGATTTGGGGAAAAGACAGGTTTTCTAGATAAACGAGGAGAAAAATATACGATGTGGAATACGGATGTCTATGCTCCTCACAACCCTGAAACTGATCCACTTTACGAATCCATTCCTTTTTTATGACATTAAGAGATGGCCAAACATCTGGTATTTTCTTTGATAATACGTTTAAATCAACTTTTGATATGAGAGTTGACCAAACAGATTATTATAGCTTTAAAGCTGAAGGTGGTCAGCTAGATTACTATATTTGCGCTGGTCCGTCACCTAAACACGTGATGGAGCAGTATACGTCCTTGACTGGAAGAATGCCTTTACCACCTAAGTGGGGATTAGGCTACCATCAGTCTCGTTATAGTTATGAAACAGAAGAAGAAGTAAGAGAACTTATTAAAACGTTTAGTGAAAAAGACATTCCAGTCGATGCGATTCACCTTGATATTCATTATATGAATGGATATCGTGTGTTCACGTTTGACGGTAGTCGTTTCCCTAATCCAGAAAAATTAATTTCTGACATGAAGGAGAAAGGAATTCGAATTGTTCCTATTGTCGACCCAGGTGTCAAAGTGGATGCAGAATATCCTATATACCAAGAGGGTGTGACGAACGATTTATTCTGTAAGTATATAGAAGGAAACATTTTCTTTGGGGACGTCTGGCCTGGTAAGAGTGCTTTTCCTGACTTCACAAAAGAACAGGCTCGCAAATGGTGGGGGAAAAAGCACGAATTCTATACAGATAAAGGCATTGAAGGAATCTGGAATGACATGAATGAACCTGCCGTCTTTAATGAAACAAAAACAATGGATGTTGAGGTTATGCATGATAACGACGGAGATCCTAAAACGCACCGTGAGCTACATAATGTCTACGGGTATTTAATGGGAGAAGCAACCTATGAAGGAATGAAAGATTTATTAAATGGAAAGCGTCCGTTCTTACTAACTCGTGCGGGTTATGCCGGTGTTCAGAAGTACGCTGCTGTGTGGACGGGGGATAACCGTAGCTTCTGGGAGCATTTAGAGATGGCTATTCCGATGTGTTTAAATCTAGGGCTCTCAGGCGTTGCTTATTCAGGGCCTGATGTCGGAGGGTTTGCGCACGATTCAAACGGAGAATTATTAGCGCGCTGGACGCAATTCGGTGCTTTTACCCCATTTTTCCGAAACCATAGTGCCATTGAATTCGTCTATCAAGAACCATGGCAATTTGGTGAGAAGTATGAAGAGGTAATTAAAAAATATATTCAGCTACGTTATAAGTGGCTACCGCACTTGTACAAATTATTTAAAGATGCATCTGAGACAGGGGTTCCGGTCATGCGCCCTCTCTTCATGGAATATCCGAATGATGAAGAGACTTACCAGTTATTTGATCAATTCTTAATTGGCTCAAATGTCATGATTGCTCCGGTCTTAAGACCAGGTGTAAACGATCGGATGGTCTATTTACCAGAAGGTGTTTGGTACGATTACTGGACAGGCGACAAGCTAGAAGGCGGCAAGAGAATCATTGCTCATGCAGAATTAGATCATTTACCGATCTATGTGAAAAGCGGCACGATCTTACCTGAGGCAAATGTGAAACCATCGACAGCCCACGAGGTCGACCATATGACGATTCATATTTATCCAGATGAAGCTTCGACATCTTATGATCTTTATGATGATGATGGTGAAACATTTAATTATGAGCAGGACGATTATTTTTCGTTAAATATAACAGTTAATCATGAGGATGGTAACGTGAGTGTTGACACTACTGTAAACAATCAACAGTACCAACCAAAGTGGAAAGATATTACGTATGTGGTCCATGGTATTTCTTCAGATGTTCAGTTAGTATATAATGGGCAAAAAGTTGATTTTGAAGAACGTAATGGAACATTATCTTTTAATAAATCATGGTAGATAAGAGCATAGAGGGGAGAAAGAGTCATGACACCAACGATTAAAGATGTGGCTAAACTAGCTAACGTGTCACCATCAACCGTGTCACGTGTCATTGCGAATAATCCTAAAATTACACCGCGTACAAAGGAAATAGTGCGTGAAGCGATGGATCAATTAGGTTATCACCCGAATTACACAGCTAGAAGTTTAGTTAGTAAAAGTACACAAACCATTGGACTTGTGATGCCGAGTTCAGGTGACAAAGTCTTTCAAAACCCTTTCTTCCCTGAAGTCATTCGAGGCATAAGCACGATCTCCCATGATAAAACTATGGTATTTACATGACAACGGGCAACTCTGAGGAAGAAATAGCCCAAGGTGTTTGTGATATCGTCCAGGGCCGGAGAGTTGATGGATTAATTTTGCTAGCATCAAAAGTGAATGATCCGATGCATGATTATTTATTAGAACGTAATTTTCCGTTTACGATTATCGGTAAACCAGATCAACATGAAACGAACATTTCTTTTGTAGATAATGACAATATAAAAGCTGCATATGAAGCCACCATGCACTTGATTCGCCTTGGGCATAAGCGAATCGCATTTGTCGGTGGTGGAATGGAACTAGTAGTGACTGTTGATCGAATGAATGGGTATTTTAAAGCTTTAAAAGATGCGGGTATAGAACAGAAAGATGAATATATCGTCCACCACGAATTTTTAAGAGAAGGTGGACGTGATGCCGTTAACGAATTAATGCTTCTTGATGAACCACCTACAGGACTTGTGGTTACTGATGATGTGATGGCATTCGGAATCGTTAATACACTTGAACAGATGGGCCAAAAGGTTAAAAAGGATATTTCGATTGTAAGCTTTAATAACGTCATTTTTTCTCAACTAGCGAACCCTTCATTAACGTCCGTTGATATTAATATATTTAAATTAGGCTATGAAGCGGGCCAGTGTCTATTTGATCAAATTGAACAGCCTGACTTATTGCCGAGGAGAATTACGATTCCTCATCAGTTAGTGGTTAGAGATTCATGCGGTGAAGTTTAAAAAGTTTTAAGCAAATGTTGGGATGATCGAACATTTACTTCTAATTTAGTTGGTTAACCCAAGTATCTTTATCAAATTATTAGAAAATAACCTACACCACAACAAATATTGCAGAGCCGAAATATAAAAGCCGAGCCTTAGGAAAAAAAACGACCTTAAGCTCGGCTTTAAACTTTAATTATTTGTTTTGATCTTCATCATTATTTTCTAACTCTTGTGCTTCGTAACGTTCTCTCATGCGTTTATATCGTTTCATGTCTCGATTGGTAATCGGCACAATATCTGTCCGCACCAGCTTAACGATCGCAAATACCATCGTTAGCATCAGGATAGTAAATGGTAAGGCTGCAACAAGTGACGCAGTCTGCAGCGCCTCAAGGCCTCCAGCAAATAGTAGAACCCCTGCAATAGCAGAAATTAATACACCCCATACCATTTTAGCTGTCATGCTAGGATCTAAGCTTCCGCGAGAAGTCATACTACCAAGAATATAAGCTGCTGAATCGGCTGATGTAATCAAGAACGTTGCAATTAATAAAATAGCAAGTAGTGACATGATCGTTGATAACGGTAAGATGTTAAACAACTCAAATAGTGCAACGGTAACATCGGCATCAACTGCTTCTGCGATTGCTGTTCCATTGTTTAAGTCACTGTATAGTGCTGTTCCGCCAAATGAAGCAAACCATAAACAAGAAATTAATGGTGGTACAATCATAACACCAAATACGAACTCACGGATTGAACGTCCTCTTGATATTCGAGCTACGAAGGCACCAACAAATGGTGACCAAGCAATTACCCAGGCCCAATAGAAAATCGTCCAATCAATAGCCCATGTACCTCCCTCATAAGGAGTCAACCTTAGACTATAAGATACGAAGTTGGCTAAATAATCTCCAAGCCCTACTGTAAAAGTATTTAAGATAAATAAAGTTGGTCCTGCGAAAAACACAAATATTAATAGCAGTAAGACAAGCGTCATGTTTACATTACTTAAATACTTGATTCCTTTGTGCAAGCCTGTCGTGGAAGAAATCATGTAAGCAACGAATACACCTGCAATAATGAGTAATTGCATCCAACCGGCATTAGGTACACCAAACACGGCGTTTAACCCGCCGTTCATCTGCATAACACCGAGTCCAATAGATGTCGCAATTCCCATCACTGTTGCAATCACTGAAAGTGAATCAATCGTGTTTTTTATAGTTGTATTTTTACCTGTAATTGGTTCAAGCGCAGTAGATACAAGGCCATCTTGTTTTTTACGGTACTGCAAGTAAGCAATCACTAAACCAACGATGGCGAAGATCGACCACTGACTAGCGCCCCAGTGGAAAAAGGCGTAACTCATCGCAACACGTGCGGATTCTTCCGTTTTGTCGGGGATATCAGTAAACGGTGAGTTGAAATAGTGACTTAATGGTTCTGCAACCCCCCCAGAATACTAACCCTACACCTAAACCTGCTGAGAACAGCATACCGATCCAAGTGTAAAAAGGAAATTCGGGTTTCTCTTTATCTCCACCTAAACGAATACGACCGTATTTCGTAAAGGCTAGAACCAGCAAGAATATTGTAAAAATAAAGACTGCAATTAAGTATAGCCAACCAAAATTATATGTCGTGAACTCATACAAAACGCCTGCTACGTTGCTAAAACCTTTTGGATTAATGGCACCTAATATAACTAAAATTCCAACCACAAATGCTGAAATTGAAAATACAGGATTTTTCAATAAATCTCTCGTTTTCATTTATAGATCTCCTCACTCGTAAATAGTATTTTTATTTATAGAATTTAATTTATACATCACAAATAATCTTTGTAGAGGAGAATAATATTAGAGTCATCGTCCACTTACTCAAAACCCCCTATTGTATTTTTGTACATAAATTACTTTATTATTAATTTTTTTAAAAATTCAAATATGATTTATACATTTGAACGGATAAAAATGAGAGCTATTTCGAGGATGTTCATTCTAAGTTAACAAATTAAAAAAGATTTAATGATTCATACCCTTTTTATGAGAATTTGAAACACTAAATCATATTTTGAGTTCCTTGTCCATATAGTTAGACGAGGAGGTTTGAAGATGAAAAAATCATATACATATTACTTTGGGTATTAGCATTTATTCTATTATACAATTTATTAAAGTTGCCCCTTCCGGATCCAGATTCTAATCCGAGTGACGTTACGATGCCTTTAGCCGGACAAGTCATCGTGTTAGATCCAGGGCACGGTGGTGTTGATGGCGGGACAGATTATGGTGATGTGAAAGAAAAATCGATTGTTCTAAATACAACGTTATATTTAAAGGATTATTTATTAGCTGCAGGAGCAGAGGTTCATTTAACTAGGGATAAAGATTATGATTTAGCTCCTAAAGATATGAAAGGTTATTCCAAACGGAAAGCATATGATATAAGAAGAAGGGTTAATTTTATTCAAGACAAAAATGCTGACATCTTTATTAGTTTACACCTTAATTCCATGACAAATGAAAAATGGAAAGGTGGGCAGTCTTTTATTATCCAGGTGAAGATAACGAGGTTTTAGCAAAGTCAATCCAAGAACGTATAAGAGAAAACGACGAATACAAATAGGAGTGCTTTTTCAACTTCTAATATTTATATATTGAAACGGGCAGAAACAACTGGAGCGTTAGTTGAACTAGGTTTCTTATCAAACGCATCTGAACGCGAGAGGTTGTTAACAGAAGATTACCAAAGAGAGCTTGCTTTTTCAGTGTATCAAGGAATTATTGAGTACGTACAAGGGGGACAAGAAGCAGGGAATCAAGTTAACTGAGAGTTTAGTTATTTTATGTTATACTAGGCAATGGAAGTTAGGAAACTCGTCTTATGGACGAGTTTTATTTAGCATAAAATTTTGCAAACTCAAAGGAAGGTGTCGTTGTTGATTACAGAAGAGCGTGTTAGAGAGTTGCTCCAACCTGTAAAGGACCCTCATATACATAAAACATTTGAGGAAACCGGAGCAATTGAGAATATAAAAGTTAAAGAAGATAAGAACCATGTAAGTGTGAAAATTGCACTAGCTGAGCCTAACTCTGCTGAGCAAATGCAGCTTCAACAAGAAATCGTTGGAATGCTTAAAAAGGAAGGTGTTGCAACAGTAGGTCTTCGCTTTACTGAACTTCCTGAAGAGAAACGTGAAGAGTACGTGAGTGCAGCTAATGAAGAAAAAGAAGCAAATCTCATTGGACAAACAGGAACTAAATTTATTTCTATTGCGAGTGGTAAAGGTGGCGTTGGTAAATCTACTGTTACGGTTAACCTTGCTGTAGCGTTAGCCCGTTTAGGTAAAAAAGTTGGTATTGTCGATGCTGATATTTATGGATTCAGTGTTCCGGATATGATGGGAATTGAAAATCGCCCGCAAGTTCGCGGTGAGAAAATTATTCCCGTAGAACGCTTTGGTGTACAAGTCATCTCAATGGGCTTCTTTGTTGAAGACAACTCACCAATTATATGGAGAGGTCCTATGCTTGGAAAAATGTTAACGAGTTTCTTTAAAGAAGTTGAATGGGGTGATCTAGACTATCTATTATTAGATCTGCCACCAGGGACTGGTGATATCGCTTTAGATGTACAAGAACTGCTACCTTCATCTAAACAAGTAATCGTCACAACGCCTCACCCAACGGCAGCGTTTGTTGCAGCGCGTGCCGGCCAGATGGCGCTAAAGGCTGATCATGATATTATTGGTATTGTTGAAAACATGTCTTATTTTGAAAGTGCCATCACAGGTCAGCGTGAGTATGTCTTTGGTGAAGGTGGAGGCGACAAACTTGCTGAAGTGTTAGATACTGAAGTATTAGGTAGGCTTCCATTACAACAACCTTATGATGATGAAGATGTATTTGCACCTGGGGTTTATCAAGAGGATCATCCAACAGGGAAAATCTTCTTAAGTGTTGCAAACAAATTAATTAAGCGCAGTAAATAATGAAAGTCTGTCCGACCTGAGTTCGGACAGACTTTTTTTGATACATAAAATACTAACTGCTTGAGCCGCCACTACTTTGGCCTTCTTGTTGGCCGCCGCCACCACTGTCGCCGCCCCCGCCGCTTTGTTGCTGTTGGCCTTGATCTTGGCTTTGTCCCTCTTGTGATTTCTTAGCTTCTTCTGCAGCTTTTAATAATACTTCTTGCATTTGAGCTTTAAATAAAGGACTGCTTAAAGTTTCTTGAATCGTATCTTCTAAATAAGACTTGAATTGTTGACTTTTTAAGGCGGACTGAATCATTTTCTGCATCTCTTCATTTTGAAATAGCTGAATCATTTGTGCTTGATACGTTGAATCATTCATCAAGCCTTTCATTAATTTTTGGTCAGCTTCTTTTGTTGCTTCAACATAGGCTTTAACGAAAGAAGGGTCTTCAAATAATTTTTTGAAAAACTCTTTACCTTTTTACTTGTGACACTTTGTTCAACGCTCTGTTTAACTAGGTCTGAATTGAGAACAAGCTGCTGCTTCATCTCTTCTTCAGACAAGATTTCTTTGACGGCCTTCTTTCCGTCATCTGTCTTTAATATATCAACAACCATCTTTTTAGTGGCCTCATACTCAGGGCTTTGCTGTGAATTGCCTTGTCCTTGACTGCACCCGACTAATAATATGGTGAACACTAATATAAAGTGAAAAAATTTCATCATAATGACTCCTTTTAAAAGAGTTACTTACTTGTTAATATTAGATGGATGTGAAAAAATATACACAATTGAAGCAAGCAATAAAAGGCAATTAGTGATAAAATACGTTATGGTAAGGATAAGATTTAGGGGGAAAGATTGTGACAATACGTAAGTGGTTAAAATTCTTTTTAGTATCACTTGTTATAGGGGCTGTCACAACAGTTATAACAAGTTTTTTGTACAAACACATGCCTATACACCTTATTTAGAGCAAATAGATCTCTGGAATTTACTTGGCGCGATCTTATGGTTTATCGGATGGGGTTTAGTATATAGTGTTATTAGTCAAATGGGCTTCTTTGCTTATTTAACCGTCCATCAATTTGGACGTGGCTTTTTGGTTACTTTTGGAATCATGTACAGGTAGTTCTTATTTTATTCGTACTATTTGATCTTGTTTATTTTAGGTATACAAGGGCAGAAGACCCAGGCAGTTTATTTCCATATATAGTAGTGCCAGCGATGTTACTCATTTATTCATATGCGGTTGCGAAGGTTAAAGCTAAGGAAACACACCCTAGAGCATTTTTGCCAGCCTTGTTTTTTATGATTGTAGTGACAACGGTTGAGTGGATTCCGGCTTTAAGAATAGATGAACGTGAATGGATTATGCTAATGATTGTACCATTATTAGCTGTCAATACTTATCAGCTTTTAACCCTTCATAAGATAGTAGGATTTAATGAAGGACCGTCTGAACATCAATCTAAGCAAATAAAAAAGGGTAGCTTTTGCTGCCCTTTAATTGATTGGATTGAGTTTAATTTTGCAGGTGATAACAATTCCGTGACCGTGACAAATTTAAAATCCTCACCTTTTTTGCCTTAATAATGTTCTTTATAACTTTAGGTGTTGCCGTTAAATGATCCTGCGCACTAAATAAGACAATATCACCTTTCGATAATTCACCCGATATGCTTTTTGCTTTTTGGTTTGCATCTGTACTTTGCTGAATATGAGCATAAACACTCCAAAAAACAGTTCTGTACCCTAAATTGTTAATGTGCTTTACAACATCCTTGTTGTATTGGTTTTCTGGAGGTCGAACTAATGTAAGTGGCTCATAATCCAACCGTTTTAATGTTGATTCTCCATTTTTTATATCCTCAGTAATCTTCTCTTGAGGTAAGTTTCTGTAAGGTTCATCATAAAACCTAACAAACCAACCTCGTGATTTTCTTCAATAATTAATTTTGCTACTTCTTCATTTCTTAACGCCCATTCACCATTTATGAAAAAAGTTGCTTTAACCTTTTCTTCTCTTAATACATCTAAAATATCTATGATGACATCATCACCCCATGAAACGTTTACAGTCAGAGCGACTTCCTTTTCATCTTTTACAGCTTTACTTATTCCTCCTGCATACTGAACTTGTGATTGTGGCTCTAACACGTATATTGATGAAAGCTGGTAAGAGAAATAAACAATGCCTATTAGTAACCCAATGAATACCCACTTTTTCCAACTTGTCCAATTTAATGCAAAAACATATTTCACCCAACCTTTGCTTCATATTTTCTAGTGAAATGTATATGAAACTGAGTAACTGCTTATATTGATAAATACGCAGCAATAAAAGAGCTCAATTAATGTTATGCAATAACTATCTATTTTAGAAGGACAAGTTACAAATAAGTTGTTAAAAATCGTAGTGTTAGGGTGTGAATGAGTTGTTAGGATTAATGATTAAAGAACAAGAACAAAAAGAGTTAGAGTATTTGTTGAAAAGAGAAATGGATGAACTGATCTTTGACTTTAATTATGAAAACATGGATGGTCAGGTTAAAGAAGCCATAAAGGAAAGATACACTTTACTTTTTAATATATTTAAAAGACTGGCTAGTCATTCAACCTGTGTTCGTTACATACCAAGAAAAAACTTCCCAAATGTTAAGTGATCTAACTGCTTAATAATTATAAGAAAATTTTCAATTAATAAAATCAAAAATTACATATTGTCATGCACATACCTCTGTGATAATATAACTTTGTCGTCAAAAACGACACATCAAAAAACAAATCAAAATCAATTTAAAAAGTTGCTCAAAACTTATTGACAATGGTTTGTTGCTGTGATAAATTTAATTTCGTCGTCAAAACACGACACACATTTTGAACCTTGAAAACTAAACAAAATAGCCTGTG
>NZ_BBCD01000012.1 GCF_001311865.1 Piscibacillus salipiscarius JCM 13188 | reverse complement strand
ACAAGGTTTGTGGGCTTTTTGTGCTTTTAGTGGGAAAGAAGATTAGTTAAGTAGTGCATCTTTTATTAATGAAATTCTTTACTTTTTATGCGTTATTTAGGTCCAAAAAAGTAAAATGTAAAATTAATAATGATCTTGCTTATTCATTAACTCAGAATTGAGAGTATCCAACATACATGTATCACCTTAGTCAGGAAAGACTATACAGTTAGAAGATCCTTAAGGTGGTGCGTATCAAATGGATGTTGTGATTATGGGGGGCTGGACTTTCTGGATTAGCTTGTGCGATTACTCTTGAAAAAAACGGCATCACTCCGACCATCTATGAAAAACGGAGCCAGGTAGGTGATCGGTTTGTAAATGGCGAGGTGATGATGTCTATTTTCGAGAGGCCGGTACATGATTGTATTGAGACGTTGTCTGAGGAATATGGCATTTACTTAAAGCCTACTTCTCATATACAGAGCATGGAGATCTTTTCAAAAAATGAAAAAGCCGTTATTGAAGGGCCACTTGGGTTTACTAATATTCGGGGCAGAGAGCAAGATTCATTTGATTCACAGCTTGCACGGCAAACTAAATCCACCATTCATTATCATTCAGAGTACACTTATGAAGAATTACTAAGCAAGCATTCCCATGTGGTGATGGCAACAGGAGATGGCGAGTACGCTAAGAAGACAAAAAACTATAGAGAAGATTTAACCGTCACCATTAAAGGTGCGATTATTGAGGGGAGTTTTGACCCGTATCTAGTGAAGGCTTGGCTTAATTACGATATCGCTCCTTTTGGTTATTGTTACTTTATTCCATTGTCGGATCATGAAGCTAATATTTCTTTAGCTATTCCTGATTTGCCTGAAAATGCGAATGTGAATCTTGACAGTCTTTGGGACCTATTTTACGAAAAGGTGCGTGCTGAGTTTAATCAGAAAATACGTATTACGGATCAATTTCAAATTACCCGTTATCCAATGGGGATTTGTAGGTCGGCTCGAATCGGCAATACATTTTACGTTGGGAATTGCTTCGGGACGATGATGCCTTTTATGGGGTTTGGACAGTATGCTTCTATTTTAAGCGGTGTGTATGCTGCTTATGATTTGTGTGGTCTGGGAAAATATGAGGAACTTATGAAACCACTACGGAGAAGTTATGAAGATTCTCTCATATTAAGAAGATCAATGGAGCAGTTATCTAATAAAAAAATTGGATCTAATCGTTCATGCGATGCAAAGTAACTTAACCGAAAAAGTGTTCCAAACGACCAAGATGGATCCGTTAAAAATAGCCAGTTATTTACTTCGACCTTATATTAAAATAAAAGGTTATAAGTGACTTCTGCAGATTAAATTTCTTCGTTTTTGCTAACATAGTTGTATTTTTAATTGAAATACAGAAAAGAAGGGTAAGCATTGAACGACAAACAACGGGCCAATCTCTATGATCAAATAACTTTTCTTCGTTGGATTAGCAGCTGAGCTTGGGAAACAAGTTAATACATCATAATTAAGTATTACATAGATGATCTCGATAATGGTTCGGGGTCATCTTTTTAATGTCTATTTATCTTGAAGTATTAATTAGCGATATTTATTAATAAATAGTATCAGCGACATGTCGAAAGTACTATTCATTGTCTAGAACTTATACTGTATCATAATTATATATTAATCCTTTTTGTAATATATTTGAATTGATGGGTTAAAAATCAAAAATTGTTTTAAAAGGGGGACATGTATGATGAAAAAATCTTATTTAGCATTGACTATTCTATTAATGATTGTAATTGTAGGTTGTACTAATAATGAAGTAGATGAAAGTCAAGATAATGAAGAAGAAGTTGAAGTATCTCAAGAAGAAAACAATGCGGAAAATAATACTTCAGAGGAAAGTAATTTGGAGAATGAAGAAGCAGAGGAGAATGAAGAAACAGAGAATGAGGAAGAGGAGACAGAAGAATTTAAAGCAGATGCGGCAGGGTATGAAATTTCAAGTGGTGACAAACTTAATGTAGAAATTGTCGGGGAAACGGTGATTTTTGACAATCAGCTACAAATAGCTGGGAAAACAAATCTACCTGGAGGGGCTAGAATCCATATAGCTCAGAAACCTATTGGTGATGTTACTTTTATGGGTACATCAGGATATGCTTCAATTGAAAGTGATGGGACGTTTAAATATGAAAAAGAAATTCCTGAAGATTACAAGGATCATTTAAAAATTGCTATGACATTTAAGCCAAGTGTAAGTAATGGTGATATTAAAGATGTCTATGGTGAACTTGGAGAAAAGTTAGAAGGTCCATTTGTACGTAAAGGGTATGGTTCTGATGAATATTATAAAGAAGCATTTGTGGAAGTGTATCATGAAAGAAACAAAGACGGTTCTTTATCTAAAGCAGAAATACCTATCCCATCACGCAATAAACCTGATGACTATGGTGATCTAAATATTAGAATGGATGCAAATTTAGATTATGATGATAATTACGTGTATATTAATGGTACCAGTAATTTAATTGAAGGAAATGATCTAAGAGTTTTAGTAAATAAGCCAAGTGGTTCTAGAAGTGGTATGTCTGAATTCGTTACTATAAAGCCAGATGGTTCTTTTAACGTCATATTTAAAAATAAATCTAAGGACGGAAGTTTAAAAGATTATAAGTTACTTCTTAAGTTTAGTATCTCTTCTTCCAATTGGCCAGATGCTATAGAAAAATATGGAGAAAACGGAGAAAATTTAAATGGGGAGCTTGTAGAAGAACAATCTGATGGAGATCGAATCGCTGAGAAAGAAATAACAATAAAAGAATAATTAATTTTTGATTCTTATAGCCCTTCAATGTTGTCCTTTAATATTGAAGGGTTTTAGTTTGGAATCATCATGTCTTAAATAGGTTGTGATGATTAGCCTAATTTTTGCAATATTGACCCAATTATAAAAACTCCTATATAATAACGTTACAATAAACGTTTAATCTTAATTAGGAGTGATCCCCATCCAACAGCAAATCAAACAAAAAGTGCTCATCTTACTTACGATTTCTATTCTATTAATTAGTTTCTATATATTTTTCCCGCTTCTATTATCTAGCATGTTGCCTGAAGAGCATTCAATGTTCTTGCCCTTAGCCTGGGGGTACGTCTTTTTCATATTTGTTTTAACGTGGGGCATTGGGCTGTTTTATACGTATTACATGAAATCCGTTGACCGCAAATCCTTAAGTGGACAAGCTAAGGATTAGGAGCGTCTTGTTATGAATGTAACCTATCTCGTATTTTTTACTATTATCTTAATCGGAACATTAGTCATTACGCACTGGGCGGCGGAGCGTAGCCGGACGACTCATCAATTCTATGTGGTCTCTGGTAGTTTAACAGGTTTTCAAAATGGGTTGGCCATTGCGGGGGATTACATAAGTGCGGCATCCTTTCTTGGGATTACAGGGTTAATTGCGTTTTATGGGTATGATGGCTTTTTATATGCAACGGGTTTTCTCATTTCGTATGTGGTCTTGCTTCTTTGGGTGGCAGAGCCTGTGCAGCGTCTTGGAACCTATTCTGTTGCGGATGTGGTGTATGAGCGGTTTCCGAAGCGCGGAATTCGGTTAATGGTCGCAATTAGCGGCATTCTTATATCCGTTTTATATATGATTCCTCAGCTTGTCGCATCAGGCCTTCTCGTAAGGTTATTGTTAGGCGTTGATTATGCGGCCTCTGTCTGGGTGATTGGTATTTTAATGACCTTATACGTCGTTTCAGGCGGGATGGTCGCAACGTCGTGGGTGCAGATCATTAAAACGGTGCTGCTGATGGGCGGAACATTACTCGTCATGTTGATTTTGCTATCATGGGTGAACTGGGATATACCAAAGTTAATTCTTGATGCCAAGACTCAAAGTCCTCATGGTGAGTCGTTCTTTTACCCTGGTCACTTATTTGATCATTCAATTGAAAAAGTCTCCCTTACCTTGTCATTAATATTAGGCACATCTGGCTTGCCTCATATTTTGCTGCGTTTCTTAACGGTGAAAAATGCGAAGGAAGCTCGTGTGTCTGCCATGTCAGCCACTTGGGTAATTGGGTTATTTTATTTAATGGCGCTTGTATTAGGAGTTGGAACGATTGCGATTGTAGGTTGGGATACATTAGCCAGTTCTGATCCAAGTGGAAATCTAGCGGCACTTTTACTTGCTGAAGTTGTAGGCGGGGACTTTTTTAGTGGCGTTTGTGATGGCTGTTGCATTTGCGACGATTATCGCAGTGGTGACGGGACTTATTTTTGCAGCGACATCGGCTTTTTCTTATGATCTTTATCATCATATTTGGAAAAGGGGGCAGACAGGTGAGAAGGAACAGTTACGAGTTGCTCGTCGTATCGCTGTCGCCATCGGACTCATTTCTATTATTCTATCGGTTGGGATGGAAGGTGTGAACGTAGCTTTCTTAGTCTCGATGACGTTTGCGATTGCGGCATCTAGTATGTTTCCGTTACTTATTTTAACGTTTTATTGGAAGCGTTTTTAATGTTATTGGGGCTTATTCGACGTTATTAACGGGATTTACTTCAGCAATTTTATTTATTCTCCTCGGTTCTGAAGGTGTGGGTGTTTTGGCGTTAAGTAACCCTGCGATTTTTCAGTTCCTTTAGGCTTTTTAGGAGGAATCATCGGTACGTTATGGGGGAAGCAAAAGTCAAGCAACCAAGATGAATCCTTTATGGTACGTGTGCACACTGGCCAGCGGGAGGTTTCGCCGCATGATTGAGCTAATGGTCATTTTACTTGAACGGATTGGGCTTCTATTGTTAGTGGCGTTTATGTTGACGCAAATTCCAGGATTCCGGTCGTTATTGGATCGTGACATAGCTTGGGACACCGTCTTTTATCATGCCCTTATTTTGGTGTGATGGGCATCTTAGGTGCGCACACAGGAGTGATTATAGATCAAGAGACGTTAGTCATAGATTCATGGAAGCTAACGGTAAGCGATCATGAAATTTTAATTGGTTCTGGAATGGTCATCGTGATGATTGCGGGGCTTCTTGGTGGTCCGTATGTGGGCCTAGGATCTGGTTTAATAGTCGGTTTATACATGGCTTATATTGGCGGAGGTGCGTGGGTTGCCAATAGTTTGATCAATCCTTTTGCTGGGCTGATCACGGGATGGACGGGTCAGTTTTTCTCAGATGAAAGAGTCATAGCTCCAGTAAAGGCGCTGTTTATTGGGATGTTCCCTCCTGTCTTGTACATGGGCATGATTCTCATGTTTATTCCGGATCAACAGGCGGGAATCGAGATTGTCAATCATATAGGCATACCGCTCGTCATTACGAATGCGATTGCCCTTGCGATTATTACGATGATGATTCGTTCAGCTTTAAAAGAAACGGAGCGTGAAGCGGCGCTCGAGACAAACCGGGCGCTATCAATTGCGGAGAAAACTCTTCCGCATTTAAAAGATGCGACACTAGACCGTAACGCGACAGCGATGGCTGATTTACTATATGAAGAATTAGATGCCGCAGCGATTGCGATTGCCGACCAGCATAAGGTGCTAAGTTTTGTCGGTGAAGGGGAGGACCATCACCAAGTTGGAGATCCGATTAAGATGCGGCTGTCACAAATTGCGTTAAATACAGGTGAAATTCAGGTTGCTTATAACCAAAGTGAGCTTCAGTGTCTACACGAGTCCTGTCCGCTTCAGACGGCTATTATGGTTCCAATCTATCGCTCGAGAGAAGTGATTGGCTTAATTAATTTATATTTTAAACACTCCCAGCAAATCCGCGCAGTTGAAGTGGAGCTGGCAAGAGGTCTCGGAACAATTATTTCTAATCAGCTTAGCGGGTTTGAAGCTGAGAGAATGAAAGAGTTATTAAAAGAGGCTGAAATTAGAAATCTTCAGGCGCAAATCAATCCGCATTTTTATTTAATACGTTTAATTTAATTCACTCGTTAATGAGGGTGGATCATGAGGAAGCTCGCCGCATTCTCGTAAGATTTAGTCAATATATGCGAGCTAACCTTAATATCGCAAGTAAATCACTTATTCCGCTAAAAGAGGAATTGGATCATGTAAATGCCTATTTAGATATTGTAAAAGCTCGTTTTCCTGATCGGTTAAAAATTATGAAGAATATAGATGAGAGTATTATGGATGTGTTAATCCCTTCTGCAACCTTGCAGCCACTGGTTGAAAACTGCATTCAGCACGGACTAAAAGAAGTGACATACGAAGGTGTGATCGACATTCATATTGGACGAACTTTAGATGGAATCACAATTGAGGTAACGGACAATGGGATTGGGTTTCCTGAATCCTTACTTAAACGATCGGTCAACAACCATATTCAGATCGAACTGGCAATGGGACGGCTTTATATAACGTGAACGAACGACTGAAGGGGCTGCTTGGTGATGAAAGTCAGTTAACGTTCCGTAATTTACAAGAAGGTAGCTCGGTGTCATTTACGATTCCAATTGAGGAATATGCTAAAGCAGTTAGAAAGGAGCGTGAAGTTCATTGAGCATACATGTGTTAATTGCAGAAGATGAACAGTTAGCGAGAGATGAGTTAAGTTATCTTTTAGAAAATGAACAGGATGTTGTGCTTTGTCCCAGTTCGAAAAATGGGGATGAGTTAATCCAGCATTACCAAGATTATGCACCTGACGTGTTATTTTTAGATATACACATGCCTGGTATGAATGGGATTGAAGTCGCTGAAACGATTCGGAAAGCAAATCCGCTAAAGCAGCCACTGATCGTCTTTACAACGGCATATGACCATTACGCGGTACAAGCCTTTGAACTGCAGGCTACTGATTATTTACTTAAACCATTTGACCAAGAGCGGTTTTCTGAAACCATGCAGAGGGTCAGACGCGCCTTACATAATCCGAAATCTGAGCCCAAACAAAAGCTTGATAAGTTAGTTATTTCAACAGATGAAAAAATGGTCGTGTTAAACCCACTTGATATCGGGTATGTCGAACGAATTGATCGAACACTTAAGATTTATACCTTAAAAAATGATGTCGTCAAAACAAAAATGACGTTAAAGGAACTGGAAGAAAAATTAGAGTCATATCCATTTTACCGGCCGCACCGAAGTTACTTAGTCAATTTAGATGCGATCGAAGAAATCACACCTTGGTTTAATGGGGCATACAACATCATTATTCGTGATACAAATAGATCGACTATCCCCGTTAGCCGAACAGCAGCGAAAGCCTTTTTTGAAGTGCTGCAAAGTATATAGAATTCGGTATATGGGTAGTCAAAGTGGGGCATCCATCAAAACTAGAATTAATGAATTTGATTTTATAATTGATAGAGTGAAAAGGCTAATAATCAGAAAAAGTTTGTGAAGTTTTGTACTTTAAAGTAACAGGGCAGGTTAGTAAATAAAAGACGGTGAAAAAAGCACCGTCTATAATTTAGCTATTTATTTGTGTTAATTCTTTGTAATAAAGGTAGTCGACTTTATGCTTGGTAGCCATTAACTGCGAAGCCAGAACCGCCGTATAAACAGTGGTTAGTACAATTGCTCCAACACCAAGACCTGTAATGTTTATCTTATTGGGTGTACTCATTCCATTATTACTTGTGTTCATAGCATTATTACTTGTAGGCGCTTCTTCCATTTTATTAACCTCCTAATTTGTTATAGGGGTATTATTTGTATCGGCATTTAAACTTATACGCCAAAAATAACTGAGAGAAAGAAAACTGGCACTCTTAAAAACTTTAAGTTTGTGAACAAATGTACTTAAACTCAATGGGGCGTTAGTTGAGTAAGCTTATAGGACTATTTCAATGAAAGAGAGACTAAAATTATGGATTTTAGTTTTTGTTTGATGAAAAGGTTATAGAAGTTCAGATATTAAATCCAGGTTATGAAGACCACGCTAGTGACGTATGGTTGATAAATACAGAATACAAAGAGGTTGTAGTACGTACGTCCCGAATGATGGAAGAGCCTAACAATGATTTTGGTGGGGATGCAAAAACATCTTTGGTATTGATCCAAGGCATGTTTTTGAACTTGAAAACGTTAACAACACATTAAGTAACATAACCTCTATGCCAGTTCCTAGAGTATTAAATAAAGAAAAGAGCCTTTCGAGGGAATTTGTGGTTGTTGAAAAATTACCAGGTGAAGTTGTAAATTCATTTGTTGAGCAACCATCTTCTGTTTTGCAAAGTTTAGGAGAGGGATTGGCAGAAATACATAAGTATAGAAAAAACTACGTTGGGTCCCCATCTGGAAAGTTTAAAATTCAATTGGAAGATTTCAATCAACATTTAAATAATACAATGACTGAATTAGTTTCCAGGTTCTATACAGAAGAAAAGATATTAAGGATAAGCTAGTTGAAATTAAGAACTTATTAGAAGATATTCCAAGTCCTGAATATTCTTCATTTGTTCTAGTTGATATAGACCCTACACAGTTTTTATCTGATGGTGAAGTTATAACTGGTCTGGTTGATACAGAAGCTTATGTTGTGGCTCCTAGAGAATTTGACTTTATAGGTCTTGAGTATGTTCTAGATGAAAAATCAGCTTTAGATTTTAAAGTTGGTTATGAAAAAGTTTTAGAATTACCAGATTTATCAAAGGTGAGAACACCTTATCGGTTCTTGTATCGTTTATTATCTGTGCAGGGTGATGAGGATATAAAAGAATGGTTAAACCATAAGGAGCTATTTTAGTTATTCTTCAACTATTTGGGGGCGTTAGTTGAACAAGTGAATCTCGTGTTGATCAACTAACGGGACAGAAGAGTTTAATAAAAATAATTTATGATTTAAGGGGGAGTTTGTATGTTATATACTTTTTTAGTTGTTATAGTTTCATTAATTTTAGGGTTCATTTTGTATCAAGTACCACTAGTTGATATGGTTTTCATTCCGCAGACCTCTCAGGAATGTTTCAAATTGCTAACTTTATAATATTGGTGGTAATTTTGTACTTGTTATTGAATAGGAACGATGAATAATCAATTAACTGGGGGCGTTAGTTGTAGAAGGCGATCTACAAATTGTGCGCTTTTCTATCTTGTCTAATATATTATTGGAATATTATGTTAACATTGAACTAAAAGGTTTTGGACTAACGGGGCAGTTTTCTACAATAGGATGTAAGGTATGTGGGGGAATTAGATGAAAAGATGGCTAATATTTATTGGAGTGTTAACTGTAATCTTAGGTGTTGTCGCTTTCGATAGTAAATTCTATTATCCTACATTACCTATTGATTCTGTGAGTAAAAGGGAAGTTTTAGAATCTTTAAATGATACATCAGAAGATATTGTGAAAATAGCTGAAGAAAATGGTTATGAGTGGTATATCACACCAATGGAACAAGGAAAGGCACACGACAATTTAAAGAATTTGATTAGCAAGAATGGGTGGCATTTTAAACAACAAGAAGGAAGTGGCTACTTTTTTGAAAAAGGTGATAATACTCTAATTGCAACAACAGAAATGTGGACAGTAAATTTTGTTATTGTAAAAATCCCAAGCGATTGGAAAGAGTAATTATATATTGTTTGTGAAGGGTTGTACCTGAACAAAATGGGCGTTAGTTTAACAAGGCAATCAATAAGTTGGTCGCTATTATATTTTGTCTGATAAGTTATTGTGATATTATGTTAAATTAAAATAGGGATTCATGAGTTAATTAACTTTTATAGAGCCCAACTTCCTTTTAAACATTTAAAACCAATCATTCTACATTTCAGACAAGAATTTCTACATTTTAGGTTTGTCTACAATAGAATATTCGAAGATTTTAATATACTGAATACAAAAGTTAGAGTATTCAGTATTTTTGTTTCCAATAAAATGAAAGCGTTTTCTAAATCGAATACTCTACCAATTACTTAATGAAAGGGTGAGGAAGTTGGAACAAAAGAAGCAGCTCGATGAGAGACAGAAGTGGTATTGGAAGAAAAATATTCGGTTTATTTTAGGTTTACTTGTCATTTGGGCAGTCGTTGCTTATGGCGGTGCTATTCTTTTCGCAGAACCGTTATCTAATATTCAGTTATTTGGTGTTTCCTTTGCATTTTGGATTGCACACCAAGGTGCGATTATCGTCTTTTTCTTACTTATTTTAACTTACGCCATCAGGATGGACCGGCTAGACCGTGAATATGCCAAATTACTTAAAGCAGATAGGGAGGGATAAAGTTGAGTGTTGAAGCGATTACGATTACGTTAGTGGTTATTACGTTTATTATTTATACAGGAATCGGCTGGTGGTCACGTGTTAAGGATACATCGAGCTTCTACGTGGCTGGTCAGAACGTTCCGACCGTCGCAAACGGGGCAGCGATCGCAGCTGACTGGATGTCGGCAGCATCCTTTATTTCGATGGCAGGTCTTGTTGCTTTCTTAGGATATGATGGAACGATTTACTTAATGGGATGGACAGGTGGTTACGTCTTATTAGCGTTACTACTGGCACCTTATTTACGTAAGTTTGGTAAGTTTACGGTTCCTGACTTTATTGGGGATCGGTTCTACTCAAGCAGTGCCCGAGCTGTTGCGGCGATTGCGACGATTTTCATTTCGTTAACCTATATTTCAGGGCAAATGCGCGGTGTTGGCATTGTCTTTAGCCGGTACTTACAAGTCGACATTGTTGTCGGTGTATTAATCGGGATGGCGATTGTTGGTTTCTTCGCATTACTCGGCGGAATGAAAGGTGTTACTTGGACTCAGGCAGTTCAATATTTCGTTATCATTATCGCATTCTTAATCCCGGCCTTTGCGATTTCAGCTCAGTTAACAGGGAATCCTGTACCGCAGTTAAGCTTTATTACGAGTGATATTGTAGATCGCTTAAGCCAAATTCAAATTGACCTTGGTATGACGGAATATATGGCCCCATTTACGAACTTGTCGATGTTAAACGTGTTCATGATGACGCTGGCTCTTATGGCTGGTACGGCAGGTTTACCTCACGTCATTGTTCGTTTTTATACGGTTAAAAGTGTACGTGCTGCTAGGTGGTCTGCTGTTTGGGCGATTATCTTTATTGGACTATTATACTTAACAGCACCAGCAGTTGGGGCATTCGCAAAGTATAACTTAATTGATACGATTGCGGATAAGCCAGTTGAGGAAGTTCAAGACATCGAATGGGTGAACAAATGGGAGACAACAGGTTTACTTCAGTTTGATGATAAAAATGGAGATGGCAATATCAATTATACGGCTGGTGACGATAATGAAGTGATGATTGATGGAGACATTATCGTGTTATCCACACCAGAAGTTGCGAACCTTGCGCCATTTATCATCGCTCTGGTGGCAGCAGGTGGACTTGCAGCCGCCTTATCAACCGCGTCAGGGTTACTGATTACGATGACCAGTGCCGTTTCGCATGATATTTACTTCCGAATTTTTAATAAAACAGCAAGCGAGTCTCAAAGATTACGTGTCGGACGGATCACGTTATTAATCGCTTTACTCGTTGCAGCCTATGTTGGGATAAACCCTCCAGGATTCGCAGGTGAAGTGGTGGCACTTGCCTTTGGACTTGGGGCAGCCAGTTTATTCCCAGTCATTTTGCTTGGGATTTTTGATAAACGGATGAATAAGGAAGGCGCGATTGCAGGGATCTTAACTGGTTTAATCTTTACGCTGTTTATGATTGGAACTATTTTATCAGAATCCATTTTTGGAACAGAAGGACCACTGATCGATAGTTTCTTTGGCATTAATGCTCAAGGTGTCGGTGTTGTCGGGATGTTATTAAACTTTATCGTGAGCTTTATTGTGTCACGAATGACAACAGAGCCACCTCAAGAAATTCAAGAGCTTATTGAAAATGTTAGGGCTCCAGAGATTGACGAGGATGCGAGCTAAAAAAAATTTTAGAAACATGAAAGGGGTAGCGTGATGAATTGGACACTCATATTTGGTTGTTTAGCGATACTTGTTTATTTATTAAGTCCTTGGATGAATATGAAAACGGTGCAACGGGCGATTGGAATAACATTATTTCTTGAGATATTCTATCTCTCTGGCCACTATATTATGGAATGGCCGTTTCCAACGCCACTAATACTAATGCAGCTGTTAGTTGTTTCGAGTTTAGGAGTGGCATTAGGGGTTTGTTTTTCAAAAATTTGGCCATTACCACTTCATAAAGGGTTCGAGCGAATCTTTAGAACTTTTTTAATCGTCATTCCATCTTTAGGACTTGGTATGGGGCTTCACGTTCTGCTTCAAGGTGCGAATGCGACCCAGGCGATTTATCTGATCTTTGCGCTAGCAGCATGGATTGGGTCGGGTCAATTTGTGAAGGCAGAAGAAGAACAACCTGTTTCAAACAATAAAATAGCTAATGTAGTGTCTTGATAACGCTGCCTAAGAATTTCCGGACGTGATTCTTCACGTCCGGGTATTTTTTAATAACGGTTTATTATCTAATTTTCGGATTTATTATCTAATCGGTCATATTCCTCTCTCAGCATTCCCATCAAAATTTCATCGAAGTATTGCTGCTTCATATAAAGAGATTGTCTTAATCTTCCTTCGACCTTAAACCCAGCTTTCTCATAAGCTTTAATCCCCCCGAACGTTATGCGAGTAAACTTCTAATTCTAAGCGATTTAGCTTAAGCTCTTCAAACGTAAATCGTTGTGCAAGCCTGATAGCCTCTGTCCCGTAACCTTTTCCTAATTTGTTTTGGCTATGTAACGAAATTCTAAATCCTGCTTTATAATTATTTTGGTCAATGTCTAAGATCGCTAAATCACCAATAACCTCATCATTTTCAATTAAACAAATCGCAAAGTCATAACGGGAGGAATCTTGTTTAAATTGTTTATAGCTATTCACAATGTTATCACGTGTAAACCTTTGATGAGTTCCCGTCATATACAAAATCTCTTCATCCTGGCACCCCATATAAATACTATCAATATCCTCATCACGAATTGGTCTTAAGTATACCGATTGCCCCTTAATCTTCATCTTAACTCCTCATTCCATTTTAGTATCTGTTTTAGTTTAGCATCTTTCATAATTAATTTGAAAAAGGTCAAACTAAACTTAGCAATTTCAAGGGAGGCGCCGTAATGAATCTTGCTAATGTCATGACCGTAATAGGTTTTATTTTTGTACGCTTGTTATTTTAGCTCTCATAATATCTGCTTTTTATTTATTTACGATTGATAAAAAACAGAAGCAGCATCCGATTCTTAGAAATTACCCTCTAATCGGAAGGGCTCGTTATTTCTTTGAAAATATCGGTCCAGAATTAAGGCAGTACTTATTTGATAGTGATAATGAAGGCAAGCCTTTTACTCGAGTGGACTTTCAACATATTGTGAAAAAATCTAAATATAAGCGTGACGTGATCGGTTATGGCTCACAGCGTGATTTTAATGAGCCAGGTTTTTATATTCGTAATTCACTTTTTCCGAAATTAACGGAAGAGTTAAAGATGGACCGGCAAACTAAAGTAACAACGAATCGCTACTTGCTTATCAATGAACCGTTATTTGGACAGAGGGATGAAAAGCTTGAAGAGAATGAATCAGGAGTCTATTTATTAGAAGATGATGACGCGGTCGTAATCGGAGAGAATGCAAGAGACCCGTTTATTGTTAAAGGCCAAATTGGAATGTCGGCGATGAGTTATGGCTCCTTAGGTGATCGCGCCATTACGGCACTTTCGGAAGGATTAGGCATCGCAAAAGGGACATGGATGAACACTGGTGAGGGCGGGATTTCTGATTATCACTTAAAAGGCGGTGTTGATTTAATCATGCAAATTGGGCCTGGCCTATTCGGTGTGCGTGACCGTGAAGGGAATTTTAGTTGGGACGCCTTAAAAGAGAAAAGCGAAATCCCTGAAGTGAAGGCCTTTGAAATTAAATTAGCACAAGGGGCGAAAACGAGAGGTGGTCACATTGATGCGGAAAAAGTAACGGAAGAAATCGCAAGAATTAGAATGGTCGAACCGTTTAAGTCGATTGATAGTCCAAACCGTTTTCGTGAATTTAGTGATTTACCATCGCTATTTGATTTTATTGAAAAAATCCGGGAACACTCAGGAAAACCCGTTGGCATGAAAGTTGTGATTGGAAGTCATCATGAAGCAGAAGAGCTAGCTATGGCCATTAAAGAAACAGGAAAGGGACCTGACTTCATTACAATTGACGGTGGTGAAGGTGGTACAGGTGCGTCATATCAGGAACTTGCTGATAGTGTCGGGCTACCCATTCAGTCTGCATTACCATTAGTGGATCATGCTCTGCGTAAGCACGGGGTACGAGATCGCTTGAAGCTGATCGCATCTGGAAAGCTATTCTCACCTGACCGAATTGCCATTGCTCTTGCTATGGGGGCAGACCTTGTGAACGTTGCTAGAGCATTCATGATTACAGTTGGTTGTATTCAAGCGCTTCAATGTCAGTCAAATGCTTGTCCAGTAGGAGTGGCAACGACAGATCCCGATTTACAAAAGGGGCTTGTCATTGAAGAGAAAAATGGCGAACGGCAAATTACTTAATTTCAATGCGCAAGGGACTGTACCGAGTCGCGGCGGCAGCTGGTATTGATTCGCCAACCAAGTTCACACGAGACCATATCATTTACCGTGATGAGAAGGGCCGTACATGGTCACTAGATGATATTTACCACGCAATGGTTCAACCGAAGAATATCAATGATATTTCGTAAGTAGAAAGGATGGAGTGCATGAAAGCAGCGGAACTATTAGTTAAATGTTTAGAGCATGAAGGAGTCGAGTATATTTTGGTGTACCAGGTGAAGAAAACATTGATGTGATGGACGCTCTTCGCGATTCTAAAATTGAATTTATTGTAACCCGCCATGAAACAAGTGCGGCGTTTATGGCAGGGACTTATGGCAAACTGACTAGAAAACCTGGTGTCTGTCTTGCAACTTTAGGGCCCGGTGCAACGAATTTACTTACTGGTGTTGCCAATGCCAATATGGATTTATGTCCAATTGTCGCAATTACAGGTCAAGCAGGGCTGGAACGTCAGCATAAAGTGTCTCATCAATATTATGATATGGAAGATGTCTACCGCGAAGTAACAAAGTGGAACGCACAAATTAAATCACCTGATGTCGTTCCTGAAGTCGTCCGAAAAGCTTTTAAAGTCGCAACAGAAGAAAAGACTGGTGCAACGCATATTGAACTGCCTGAAGATGTGGCAAGCAAAGAGGCATCAGGGGCGCCTTTAAGTTTAGCTGAGCATAAGCTGTCAGAGGCAGATGAACCGATTATTCAGGAAGCCGCTAAGCTTATTGATCAAGCAAAACGACCGATTATATTAGCTGGTAATGGTGTCACAAGAGGGAAAGCTACGAATGAGTTAAGGGAATTAGTCGTCAAAACGAACTTACCGGTTGTTCATACATTTATGGGTAAAGGTGCTATACCATGGACAGATAAGCACAGCTTATTAACGGCAGGTATTGGCGGTAACGATTACATTACGTGCGGTTTTACCGAGTCGGACTTAATCATAGCAATTGGGTTTGATATGGCTGAATATTCCCCAAAGGACTGGAATCCAGATGGACAAGTTCCTATTTTACACATTGATACAAAAGAATCTGAAGTGGATGCTTGTTATCCAGTAAAGTTAAATGTCGTTGGTAACCTAAAAGAAAATATTCGAAATCTAACAGGTGCACTATCACAACGAGAACGCGATTTAGATTGGGTCGATGAGGTTAGAAAAAAGCGCTAGCTGAACTAGATTCATTTAAAGAAGATTCCGGTTATCCCGTTAAGCCTCAGAAAATCATTTCGGATCTCCGTTCGGTTCTTAACGAAGACAGCATCGTCATCTCTGATGTCGGTGCTCATAAGATGTGGATGGCGCGGATGTATCACTGCTATGAGCCGAATACATGCTTAATTTCTAATGGACTCGCCTCGATGGGATTTGCTGTTCCAAGCGCCATTGCAGCGAAAATGGTCTATCCAGATAAACAGGTTGTGGCTGTTTGCGGGGATGGAGCTTTTCAGATGACGAGCATGGAATTAGAAACGGCTAAACGCTTAAATTTGCCGATTGTGATATTGCTGTGGCGTGATGAAGGTTACGGATTAATCGAGTGGCATCAAATGAAGGCGTTTAACCGTTCATCCCATATTAAATTCGGAAACCCTGATTTTAAACTTTTAGCTAAATCATATGGTTTTGAAGCACTTAAAGTTGAAAAAGCAGAAGAGTTAAAGTCAGTCTTAGATCAAGCTATTTCCATGAATAAGCCCGTATTAATCGACTGCCCAGTTGATTATAAAGAAAATATGAAGCTAACGGAAAAGTTAGGAAATCTAATTTGTTAGATAAGGAGGTTTTAAATAGTGAAAATAGGGTCAATCATTAACGGCAGGGAGCGGTTAGACGAAGGCCGAGAGACGCTTGACGTTTTAAATCCTTATAATCAAGAAAAGATTGCGGGAGTTAAACTTGCGACCAAAAGCGATTTGAATGAGGCAATCGAAAATAGTTATGAAAAATTCCACCATGATATGAAGGCCATGCCTGCTCACGAGCGTGCTGATATTTTAAGGAAAACGGCGGATCTCCTAATTGAGAGAAGTGAAGAGTTTGCAGAAGTCATTAGTAAGGAAGCAGGAAAGCCGATTAAATATAGCCGGGGCGAAGTGGAACGAGCAATGCAAGTACTGCGCTTTGCCTCGGAAGGTGCTAAACACATTACAGGCGAAGTGATTCCGATGGATGCGGCAATTGGTGGTCAGCATCGCATGGGTTTCGTCAAGCGGGAACCATTAGGGGTTGTTGGTGCGATCACCCCGTTTAATTTCCCGCTAAATTTATCACTTCATAAACTTGCTCCTGCGATTGCTGCTGGGAACACGGTTGTGTTTAAACCAGCAGAGAAAACGCCTGTGTCAGCTTATATGTTAGTAAAACTCTTTGAAGAAGCGGGGCTTCCAGCAGGTTTTATTAATTTAGTCATTGGTTCTGGTGAAGAAGTAGGTGCCCCATTAGTAGAACATGACAAGGTTCATAAAATCAGCTTTACAGGCAGTTTACCAGTCGGAAAAAATATTATGGAAAATGCAGGATTTAAAAAGGTGACATTAGAGCTTGGGTCTAATTCCCCTAATATAGTGTTTAACGATGCTGATCTCGAACAGGCAACAACGGAATTAGTGAAAGGTGCTTTCGCATTTTCTGGGCAAGTTTGTATCTCAGCTCAAAGAATATATGTGCAAAATGATGTATATGATGAGTTTCTATCCAATTATGTTCAAAAACAGAAGTACTTCAAATAGGCGATCCGATTAAAGAAGATACCGATATTGGGCCAATGATTAACGAAGATGAAGCAAAACGTGCCAAACAATGGATTGATGATGCCGTTCAAAATGGAGCCGAGGTCAAAGTAGGTGGTGAGCGTGAATCGACGATATTAATGCCAACCATTATGACGAACGTGAAAAAGAATATGAAAATCATCGCCGAAGAAGTTTTTGCTCCAATTGTGTCAGTCATTCCTTTCCACACAGAGGAAGAAGCGGTTCAACGTTCAAATGATTCGATTTATGGACTTCAGGCAGGAGTGTTTACAAAGGATATTAATCGTGCCATGCGAGTAGCAGACAGGCTCGAGATGGGCGGGGTATGGATTAATGAAATTTCAACTTACAGACAGGATAACCACCCATATGGCGGAGTGAAGCAAAGTGGTGTAGGAAGAGAAGGTGTTAAATACGCAATAGAAGATATGACCGAGATGAAATTTATCGGAATGAAAATTGATCAAGGTTAATTTATATGTCATCAGAGGCTCTTACTGAATAAGTGAGAGTCTTTTTATTAATCAATCAATAATTATTTATTGAATTTCGATAAATAATTATTTATAATCAAAATAACAAATGTTATTTTGGGAGGCATATTTAATGAGGTCATTAGAGCAGCTCGTTCGTTTTGGCTGGGCTCAAGCTTTATCGTGTCTGTTTCCTATTGTCATCTTTGCTTCTTTAGCGCTCACAAAGTTTATTCCGATGCCACAAATGTCTCGTTACGATTGGCTATTAATTATTTGTTTGCTCATGCAATGGTGGATGCTCAAATCAGGCCTTGAGACAAAGGATGAACTCAAGGTAATCACCCTGTTTCACATAATTGGTTTAGCTTTAGAAATTTACAAAGTCCACATGGGCTCTTGGTCGTATCCTGAAGAGGCTTATTCAAAGTTTTTGGGGTGCCGTTATACAGCGGTTTTATGTACGCAAGTGTTGCGAGCTATCTATGTCAAGCTTGGCGAAGGCTAGATGTGAAGTTAGTACAGTGGCCCTCGCAATATTTAGTCGTACCACTTGCAGCTGCCATTATTTAAATTTTTTTCACTCACCATTATTGGGTCGATGTTCGCTGGTGGTTATCAGCTTTAGTGATTATTATTTTCTGGAAGTCGTGGGTGAACTATAAAGTGGGTCAAAAATTTACCGTATGCCACTTTCGCTTTCGTTCGTTCTAATCGGCTTTTTTATATGGATTGCTGAGAACATCGCAACATTCTTCGGTGCTTGGGAATACCCAAATCAAACGGAAGCCTGGAGTCTTGTTCATTTAGGTAAGGTGAGCTCATGGTTGTTGTTAGTCATTGTTAGTTTTCTCATCGTGGCAACGTTAAAACAAGTTAAAGCATCACCTATAAAAGAAGAACCAGTAAACGTACATAATCCTTCCTTATACGGTTACGATAATAACTGATTGGAGGGATGGATATGACAAAGGATTCAAAAGCGCCGAAAGTTAAGCGAAACGGTGAAGGTAAACGTCCAGACGAACAGAGAAGAGGAAAGGCCAAATCAACTGCTCGAAATACGAAGAATTAAATGACTGTACTTAAACGCCTGACTTAAGGGCGTTTTTTATTGTGTGAATACTTATAAACGTGAAGAGTGTCTTATTTTTCTAGAAAATCTCTGCACTTTACTAGAAAAACAATCACCTAATCCAAAATTCATATTTTATGACTAACTAATTCAACTGTATTCTATGATAAAATAAAGCGGTATGACTTTTACATCATAGGAGTGAATCAATTGAATAAGAAAGATATCGCAAATATCCGTAAACAATTTAAATTAGACAATGACCTACTTAATATTAGTGAAATTTTTAACGTGTACATAATGAAAGAATCAAGCGAAATCTATCATGCTCAAAGTCTACCTTTTGAAATGTTAGAAGACGAACAGAAAGAATTGTTTTTAAACAACTTTAAAAAGGTTTTAACAGGACAATTAGATGAGAAGCTATTCGAACTGAAGTTTAATCGTGAATCAGAACATAATAGCCAAATGATTCTTCATCAAGGTTTATTAAGTCAAAATACGGATGAGTGGACGAACCACATGATGCAGTTAGTTGAAAAAATGCTTAAAGATAAGCAGTACGAAATGGATCTTGTCCTCACCTTTGTAAGAGGAGATGTGAGAATTCCGATGAAGAATCAAAGCGACGAGGGGGATGAAAGTGACCGAGACACGGTTTACTCACACCCATTTATTTTATGTAGCATTAATAAAACGCAGGATCCGAAGAAAGAATTGTTATTTGATTATATCGAGAAAGAGTTCAAGTATAATATCGTTGTTGATCCAATTATTAATCTGAAAAAGCCCGTTTCAGGATTCATGTTTCCGTCGGTGACAGATCAGGCTTCGGATGTGAATCATGTCCTTTATTCAACAGGTAAAGCAAACGAGCTTGATTATCATTTCATAGAAGAGGTGTTAAATGCTGAGGAGATCATGACGGCTCAGGAAGACAAAGTGGTCTTTGAGGAAGTGGTGAAAAAAGTAACGGGTGACCAAATCAACACTTCCACTCTCTCAAATGTATATGAAGAGATTCATCACGTCATGGAAAATCATGAAGAAGAAGAGCCTCCTAAGCTCGACTATAAAGATGTTGAACATGTGCTCAAAAGAAGCGGAGTAAAAGACGTTGACCAGGAAAAAGTTCAAACGGCTTTTAAAACAGTTATTGATGATGAACAATATGAGTTTAAGGCGAGTAGTATCGTTCCAAAATATAATAAAAAGTCGATCAAAATTAAAACGAAAATTGCTGATATATCAGTTGGCCCACAAGATTTAAAATATGTCAGACAGGTTCAAGTGAACGGGAAAGTTTGCCTAATGCTTGAAGTGGAGGAGAACACCGTTATTGAAGGCTTCGAAATGATTCCAGAGGTGTTATTTCAAAAAGTGGATGATGAAGGTGAACCAAATGAATAATATTTGAGCTGGGCTATGGTAAGGAAATTATTTTCACCCCTTCATTTGTCGGGGTAGCCAATAACCCATTTATAGGATTAAATAATAAGTAATATGGTCAAGGGTGAGATGAACATGAGTCAAACCAATGTGATGGTAAAAGAAATTCCCGTTAACCCGTTTTATAGGAAAATGTCGGTATATCTATATTATATTGACGGGTTATTAATTGATACTGGCCCTAAGATTAATCGTTACTCTCTCATACCTTTTTTAAATCTATTAAGCCAAAACAGGTAGCTCTGACTCATCACCACACTGATCATGTTGGAATGGTACCTTGGCTGGCTTTTTATCAACAATCGACCATCTATTGTCACCCTAATATGATGTCTTTAATAACAAAAGACATTAATCATTCTTGGTATAAAAAGGTTTTCAAGCAAGAACAAAAGAGTTTGATTAAGGCTTACCCAAAGGTTATCAATACCTCGAATTTTACATTTCAGCCAATCGAAACGCTTGGTCATACTTACGATCATGTGTGCTTATATGAGCAAAATGAAGGGTGGCTTTTTACGGGTGATTTATATGTGACACCGCACCCTAAAGTGTCTTTACAAGGTGAATCTATTACAGAATACATTGATGCTATAGAGTCACTCCTGCAATTAAATTTTACAAAAGTATTTTGTGGTCATCAAGGAGCGGTTAATCACGGACGCGAAATGCTTAAGGAAAAACTTAATTACCTAAAGGAAACCAAATTTAAGGTGAAGCAATTACACGATTTAGGTTATTCGGATCAAGAAATCGTTAAGGAATTGTTTCCTGGTAGAGTGAATTTAGAGATTTTTACGTTCGGTTCCTTTTCTCGTATTAATTTTGTTAGATCTTGTTATCAAGAACGAGTGTAAAATAACGTTATTCAAGCGCAGCCCGCGGTTAATTAATAATCGCAGACTGCGCTTTTCTTATATACAAAACTCGTATGACTTACAGAAAACTTCATTAGAAACCCGACATATTACGGAATTTTATTTGAAATTGATTCAGAATAGTATGAAATTAGAACATTAACACAAAACATTTAAGGAGGAATTTAGATGTCTGAGTTGAAGGCAGTTTTTCAAGAAATTGACGCAGCATTAAATGAAGATCCGAGCCGTGCAAAAGGTGTAGAGGCGGTTTATCAGTTTTATTTAGATGGTGAAGCATATCAATTGGTGTTAAAAGGTAATGAGGGATATGCAACGGTTGGAGAGGATGAAGATCCAGACTGTACGCTTAAAATGAGTCAAGAAGACTTTATCAAAATGGTTGAAGGTAATTTAAACGGTACTCAAGCTTTTATGAGCGGGAGACTTAAAATCAAAGGCAATATGGGGTTAGCTTTAAAGCTACAAGACATTTTAGCGACGTATCGTCAATCGGCATAGAAGAAATAGTTGAGGGGGAACTTTAGTGATATCATTTCGTCCATCAGAAGATGAAACCGCTTTCTTTAAAGTGGCTAGAAAACTAGCTGAAGAACAAATTAGACCGCAAGCTAAAGAAATGGAAGATTCGAAACAGGTTAGTTCTGACTTAATTCATGAGATGAAAGATTTAGGTTTTTATCACTTGAATTACCTGAAAGTTTGGAGGGGTTAGAGCTTCCTCTTATGACGCAAGTGCAAATTCTCCAAGGTCTTACCTATGGAGACCTTGGAGTTATGCAAGGTATGCCAGATTGTGGCGATGCAGCTTCTGTTTTTAGAGTTTATCAAGGTGATCTGAAAGTTAAATTACGAAATCAAGTCGTTGCGTTTATCAACATTCCTGAAGAGAACTGGAATAAGCCATTAACCATTCAAAAAAAGATGATGGATATGTGCTAAATGGGGAATCAGAGCCCGTCCGTTTAGCCAAACAAGCGGATCAAATGGTAGTCTGTGGCAGCGATGATCGTGGAAATAAAGTTGTTTTATTAGTTGATGAAACAAATAGTTGGTCTGTTGAAGAAGGAGATTATCGGTTAGGCCTTCTAACTGCTGGAATTGGTCGTGTGAAAATGGAGAAAGAATTTGTTTCACATCATCAAGTGTTAGCTGAAGGGATTGAAGCGGATCAATTAATCAAGAAAGCGTTGATGAGAATACAAATTCTTCAAGCAGCCAAAGAAGTCGGGCTAATGGAAGCAGCACTTGATTATGCAACAGAATATACGGCAAACCGTAAAGCGTTCGGGCAAGAAATTGCTAAGTTTCAAGGTGTGTCCTTTAGAATTGCGAAGATGGCGATTGAAACGAGGGTTGCCAATCACCTATTGTGGGAGGCTGCGGTTAAAGCTGATCAAGAGTCGGAGGATGCCGAAGGTCTAGCATTAAGAGCGATCTACCGTGCCCACAAGTCATTACGTTATGTCACAGATTCAGCTGTGCAGTTGTTAGGTGGGCATGGATTTATACAAGAATTCCCGGTTGAAAAATGGATGCGCGATGCCCAAACACAAGTTGCGCTATATGGTAGAGAGCTAGATTACCTCCACAGGTGGGGAAAGAAGATTGTCGGCGCTAAGGAAAGTAAGGTGGTTAAAGCTTATGATTTCGTTTGAATTATCCGAGCAGCAAAAACAAATTAAGGAGATGACCCATTGGTTTGCAGAGCATGAAATGAGGCCCATTGCGATGGAAGCAGACCGTTTAGAAAGAGTTCCTGATGATTGGCTCGAACAAGTTAATAAAATGGGGATTCATTTAAATACCTCATCCTTTAGTAGTGATCAAAAATCTCAAGGACCCAAAAAGGAACGAGAAGGTAACCGAATGGGAGTGCTGGCCACTGAGGAAATGGCGTGGGGAGACCCCGCTGTAACTTTGTCCCTTCCTGGTGCTGGATTAGGCGGCCCACCTATTGAAAGTAGCGGGACTCCTGAGCAAAAAGAGAGATTCCTTACTATTTTTAAAAAAGACCAGCCGCGTTGGGGTGCTTATGCTTTAACTGAACCTGATGCAGGTTCTGACGCTTCAGGAATTCGAACAACGGCGAAAAAAGTAGAAGGCGGTTATATACTGAGTGGTCAAAAAATATTTATCACCAATGGCGGAAGAGCATCGTGGGTAGTTGTGTTCGCAACGGTTGACCCTTCTTTAGGTAGAGCTGGACAACGCGCTTTTGTCGTTGAGAAAGGAACGCCAGGGTTTAGTTGCACAAAGCTAGTTAAGAAAATGGGGCTTCGTGCTAATGAGACAGCTGAATTATTATTTGAAGACTGTTTTGTTCCAGATGAAAACTTACTTGGTGGAGAAGAGCTATATCAAGTAAGTGGTTCTAAGCCATCGGGATTTCAAGTGGCTATGAAAACATTTGATAGCACAAGGCCGATTGTTGCTTCTATGGCTATTGGAATTGCGCGTGCAGCGTATGAATATACTCTAGATTTAGTCAAACGCGAGTTTCCTAAGCACGGTAAATTGTATCATTTAGCTACAGAACTATTAGCTGAAGCAGAGCAGGATATTGCAGCTGCTCGCTTGTTGACCTGGGAAGCTGCGTGGAAGGCTGATTTAGGAATGGCTAATGCCAAAGAAGCGGCTATGTGTAAAGCTTATTCAGGTCAGATGTCTTTAGAGGTTTGCTCAAAGTGTTTAGAATTACTTGGTCCTCTTGGATTAGATGGTCACATCGTTGAAAAATTATATCGTGATGTGAAAGTATTTGACATTTTTGAAGGCACAAATGAGGTGCAGCATTTAGTGATTGCAAGACGGCAATATGAACCTTATAACATAAAAGTTTAGCACAAGTAGAGGAGGAATAAGGTGTCTTATCAAACACTTCATATCGAAAGAAGAGATCAAGGAGTTGCATGGATTTGGATCAACCATCCTCCTGCAAACGCGATTGGTGAAGAGTTGATGCAAGACTTGGAGGCTGCTGTAGATGAATTAAGCTTTGATGATCAGGTTCGAGTCGTCGTAGTGGCCTCGGATCATCCCAAAACCTTTTTAGCAGGAGCCGATTTAAAAGGAATGATCTCAGGCGAGCATGATTTTACAGAAGAAGAAAATGGCATAGCTCAACAATGTGCGAGAATGCAGTCGTGTTTTCAGCGTTTTCAGGATATGACAAAGCCTGTTATAGCTGCCATTAATGGATATGCGCTTGGCGGTGGATGCGAACTTGCTTTAGCTTGTGATTTCAGGCTAATGGGAGAAGGTAAGATTGGTTTAACCGAGTTATCTCTTGGACTTATTCCGGGTGCAGGGGGTACACAGCGTATGACTCAATTACTGGGTCGAGCCAAAGCGACTGAGCTGATTTTCAAAGCGAAAAAATTAACAGCAAAAGAAGCTGAGGAGATAGGTTTAATTCATCAAGCAGTAGACCCAGAGCATTTTGAAGCTGAAGTAACTACATTTGCAGAACAATTATCTGAAGGCGCTGTTCATGCTATGGGTCTTGCTAAACGGGCGATTAATGCCGCTGAAGGCTCTTTAAATGAGGGGTTAGAGGTTGAAGCTCAAGCGTTTAGCGAAACGTTTATGACGGATGAACCAAGTATTGGTCTTGCAGCGTTTTTCCAAAAAGAAAAGCCACAATTTATTAAGTGAATTTAATTAAAAAGGTGTGATCGTATGTCATCTTGGAATGATTTATTAAAAGGTAAGGTTGCGGTTGTGACTGGAGCATCAAGAGGTCTTGGCCGTGCAGATGCACTTGCGTTAGCAGAGGCAGGAGCAGACGTTGTTATTACGGACATTCTAATAGAATCAGATGAAAGCAGTGAGGAAGAGGCTGAGCGTTTTGGACCTATTGCACAAGTGATGCAGAGTACAAAAGTAATGTATGCGGACCAAACAGCAAAGGAAATTCAAGCCATGGGAAGGCAATCTTTTTCTATGAAAATGGACGTGACCGATCGAGAGCAGGTTCAGGAGGTCTTTGAAAAGATTATAGATGAGTTTGGTAAGATCGATATTTTAGTAAATAATGCAGGGACGTTAGATCATGTGTCTCAAATTGAGAACCAAAACGATGATTTTTGGGAACGTGATTTAAATGTTAATTTGACGGGTGCTTATAACTGCACAAAGGCTGTTTGGCCATATATGAAGGAACAAGGTGATGGAAGAATTATTAATATGTCTTCTGTTGCAGGAACTTTAGGAGGGTTTGGGCAAGCGAGTTATTCTGCAACAAAAGGAGGCTTACTCAGTTTTACCAAAAGTATGGCCTTGGAAGGTGCTAGACATGGCATTAATGTCAATGCAATTGTTCCTGGAATTATTAGTACTGAAGCTTTTAATATGGGAAATCAGAAAATGAATGAACGAATGATTAACCGTACTGCTTTAAAGAAACCTGGAGAACCTGAAGACATTGCGAATGCTATAACATTTTTGGTTTCAGATAAAGCGAAGTACATTACTGGTGTTGGACTGAATGTGTCAGGTGGTATTGAATTATTCACTTATTAGTACTTGGAGGTAGTAATCATGCCGGATGTATACATTGTAGATGCCCTTCGAACGGCAACTGGCAAAAAGAACGGGACGTTAGCTAAGACACACCCCCGTTGATTTATTGGTTCCTGTGTTACAAGAACTCGTTAATCGTAATGGAATCAATGCTGAGGAGGTTGATGATGTGGTAACTGGATGTGTCACGATGACTGATGAACAAGGTGGCAACATCGGAAGGCTGGCAGTCTTGGCCGCTGGTTTCCCTGTAGAGGTACCATCATTCTCTTTAAATCGTATGTGCGGATCGAGTCAGCAAGCTATTCATAATGCCTCTCAGGCCATATTAGCTGGTGATGAAGATGTGGTCATTGCCTGCGGAGTCGAAAATATGTCTAGAGTTCCAATGGCAAGTGATTTAGGAGCATTTAGTGATCAGTTGGTTGACCGTCATCAAATTGTTCCGCAAGGTTTCTCAGCTGAAATGATTGCACAAAACTGGGGATTATCACGTGAAGAGCTAGATGAGTTTTCATTACTAAGTCATCAAAAAGCTAAAGAGGCTACAGATCGCGGAGATTTTGAGCGAGAAATTATTCCGATTGATGTTAAGACAGATACAGGTGCGACAACGTTTAAAGCGGATGAAGGGATTCGTAGAGAGACATCGATGGATCAATTAAAAGAATTAACGCCATCTTTCCAGCCAGATGGAGGAGTTGTGACAGCAGGAAATTCAAGTCAAATTAGTGATGGTGCAGCAGGTCTGTTACTCATGTCTGAACGCAAAGTAAAAGAGCTTGGATTGCAGCCTCGATCTCGAATTATTGCCCGTTCCGTAGTTGGTGTCGATCCAGTAATGATGTTAACAGGTGTAATCCCGGCCACAAAGAAAGTTCTGAAAAAAGCCGGACTTACACTGGAACAAATTGATGCGATTGAAATAAATGAAGCGTTTGCTTCTGTTGTGAAGGCATGGGAAAGAGAAATTCAACCTGATATGAATATTGTAAATCAAAGAGGTGGTGCCATTGCCTTGGGGCATCCGCTCGGTGCCAGTGGAGCAAGATTAGCCACAACGCTTCTTCATAGACTTGAAGATGAAGGCGGCAAGTATGGGTTACAAGTCATGTGTATTGGTTTCGGAATGGCGACAGCACCATAATTGAGAGGATATAAGGAGGAATCGTGTCATGGCACGACAAGAAGAGATGACAAAACCGACTATGTCTGAAGTATTTCAAATGATTGATGCAGCGATTAAGTATGATCCAGATGCAACAAAAGGTAAGGAAGGAGTTTACCAGTTTAATATTAAAGGTGATGAAGAAGGAATCTATCAAATGATTATAGATGAACAAGGTCCGCGTGCTGTTGAAGGCGAAGAGCTACCCGCTCAAGTAACCCTTGAGATGAATGGAGACGATTTTAAGGAAATGGTCGCAGGTACACTCAATCCGACGGCTGCATTCATGGGTGGTAAACTCAAAATTAAAGGGAATATGGGGCTTGCTTTTAAGTTACAAACTGTACTCAATTCTTTCTCGTTTTAAAAAGGAGGAGGCATGATGAAACCTAATAATTTAGTAGAAATGCTTGATCGTACCGTTAAAAAGCACCCTAATAAGGATGCTTTTATGTGGAAAGAAGGAGGTGCGTATAAAAGAATAACTTATAAGGATTTTTGGAGTCGTATGATGCATGCCGCAGCAGGATTTGGCTACTTAGGATTAAAAGCAAATGATAAAGTGGCGCTCCTATCGAATAGTAACCCGATGTGGGGAATGACTGACTTTGCTTCTGCTAGTATAGGAGCCGTAAGTGTGCCAATATATCCGACGTTACCTTCAGAGCAAATTAATTATATTTTAAACAACGCAGACGTTAAAGCCATTGTTGTCGAGAATGAAGAGCAAAGGCAAAAAGTGTTAAATACACACTCTAACGTTGAGTGGATTATTACTATGTATCCTGACAATCAGTCTTCTTATGATGAAGGAGAGTTAAGTTTTGCTCAGCTACTGAAATATGGAAAAGAACATGCCCTTCCGAAATGGGAAAACCAGTGGCGACAAATTAATCGAGACCATTTATCTACTATCATCCACACCTCTGGCACGACGGGTATGCCAAAGGGAGTCATGTTAACACACGGGAATTTTCTAGCTAATATTGAAGGTGTTCAATTTTGGTTAATCGAACTTCTACCAGAAGACCTCTCACTATCATATCTTCCGCTATCACATGTTTTTGAACGGATGGCAGGTCATTATATGCCATTATCCGTTGGGACCACTATGCTTATGCAGAAAGTATTGATACCATCCAAGAAAACATACAAGAAGTCAGACCAACTGTTCTAACAAGTGTTCCAAGATTATTTGAAAAGGTATATGCCAAAGTCATGGAAGAGATCAACCAAGGAACACCTGTTAAGAAAAATGTGTTTAATTGGGCTGTAAAAGTTGGTGAAGAACGATACGAGAAATATATAGAATCTTCTTTTGATCAATTAATTTTAGGTGAAACCATGTCTAAATCGTTCTTACGTAAATGGAAACTTGCAGATCGTTTAGTCTATCAAAAGATTAAAAAGAAACTGGGTGGCCGGTTAAGAGGGATGGTCTCTGGTGGTGGAACTCTTAACCCAGAATTAGCTAAATTCTTTTGGGCGATTGATTTACCATTACTTGAAGGGTACGGCTTGACGGAAACAACTCCTGTCATTTCAACGAATCCAATGATCCGTGCTAAGGCTGGGACAGTAGGAAAAGTATTACCTAATATTGACGTTAAAGTCGCAGAGGACGGTGAAGTATTAGTTAAAGGCCCAAGTGTTATGAAAGGCTATTATAATGATGATGAAGCTACCTCACAGGCTTTTGTTGATGGCTGGTTCCACACAGGTGACCTTGGTCAGTTTGACGATGAAGACTACCTAAAATAATAGGAAGGAAAAAACGATTACTCGTCTTATCGACAGGTAAAAACGTTGCCCCTCAGATTTCTGAAAGCGCTCTTAATGATAGTGCTTATATTGAACACTCCGTTTGGTAGGAGATAAGCAAAAGTATGTGATCAGTCTCATCTATCCAGACTATGAAAACTTAGAAATTTGGGCTAAAGGGAAAAATCTTCAATATGATAGCTATCAGGAACTAGTAGAGAAAGAAGCTGCATTAGAGCTGTTCAATAAAGAAATTAAAGAACATACTTCGAATCTAGCAGATTTCGAGAAACCCAAAAATGGATCATTATTGGTGACGAGTGGTCGGTTGAAACGGGTGAATTAACACCTAAGTTAACTGTTAAAGTAAATGTGGTGGAAAAAAAAGTACGAAAGCCTTATCAAAGAAGCTTATGGATCAGATTATTCTGAGGCAGTTAAGGGTGAAGTCGTCAATCAAGGTTGATTTTGATTGAACACTTAATTGGAGGTGGTGTCTTAATGGCGAATCATTATTTTTTACTGGTTTTCCTGGTTTTATCTCAATTAATTTAATTAAGCAATTAATCAAAGGAAATTCGGATGTGGGCAAAATCTCCTTACTCGTCTTACCAACTATGAAGACGAAAGCCCAAGAAGAATTAACTCAACTTAAAGAAGAATTAAACATGGGTGAAAGCGGGCCAAAGTTTGAATTAATCTTAGGAGATATTACCAAGCCAAATTTAAATATAGAAACAGAGACGAATAAGCAATTAATCGATTCTGTTAGATACGTTTTCCACTTGGCAGCCATTTATGACCTTGCTGTACCTAAAAAGCTAGCCTATGAGGTTAATGTCAAAGGCACGGCAAATGTCAATCAGTGGGTGAAGTCTTTAAAAAACCTCAAGAGATATGTCTATTTCAGCACGGCCTATGTTGCAGGAAAAAGGCAAGGGCCTATTTTAGAGACTGAGCTTGATAAAAAGCAAGAGTTTAAGAATCATTATGAACATACAAAATATGAAGCTGAAGTACTTGTTGAGCAGTTGAAAGAGAGCGTACCACTCACCATTATACGACCTGGGGTTGTTGTCGGACATTCTAACTCTGGTGAAACGACTAAATTCGATGGCCCCTATTTTCTATTAAACTTTTTCGACCGTTTGCGTTTTTCTCCAATCATCCCTTATCTAGGTAAAGGAGAAGCTGAAGGGAACTTTGTGCCAATTAATTACATAATAGACGCAACTATTTATTTAAGCCATTCAGATAAAGGCATCGGAAAAAACGTATCATTTAACAGATTCTAATCCTTATCAGATGAAAGACATCTATCGAATGATGTTAGAGCGTTTATTAAATAGAAAGCCATTAGGTACTATTCCTTTGTTGTTTGCTAAAGTGTTTCTATCTTTTTCTATTATTAGAAAGTGGTTAAAAGTTGAGAAAGAAGCCTTAGATTATTTCACGTTTAAATCTGAGTTTGATGCTACTCATTCTAAGTTAGACTTAGAAGGATCTGGCATAGCCTGTCCAGACTTTAAAAATGTCATTGATGCGATTGTTCCTTATTATGAACAACATAAACACGATGAGCAAAAGCATATTGAAATTCGATGAAGGTTAGGGGTGATGAGGTGAGTTATGCGGAAATCGTTGAAGAGCAAAAAACTTATTTTAATTCTAAAGTAACGCTAGATCTTAATTACCGGATCAAGGCTTTAAGCCAATTAAAAGAAACGATTAAAACATTTGAACGAGATATCTTTCAAGCATTAAAAGATGATCTCAATAAATCCGAATTCGAATCATATTCATCTGAAGTTGGGGTTATTTTACAAGAAATAAGCTTTACTTTAAAACAATTAAGGCGTTGGGCTAAACCAACCAAAGCTAAGACGCCAATAACTCATCTTGGTTCCAGAAGCTACATCTATCCTGAACCTTATGGAGTGTCACTCATTATCGCTCCATGGAATTATCCCTTTCAATTGTGTCTAGCACCATTAATCGGAGCAATTGCAGCTGGAAATTGCGCTGTCATCAAACCATCAGAATTAACGCCACATACTGCTAACATCGTCGGTCAAATTATTCAAAGGACCTTTCCAGAAGATATATAACTGTCATTAATGGTGGTGTTGAAGTCAGTCAAGACCTTCTATCATTACCATTTGATAAGATCTTTTTACTGGGAGCACCCGTGTAGGGAAAATTGTCATGAAGCAAGCATCTGAACATTTAGTGCCTACTACTTTGGAATTAGGCGGGAAAAGCCCGTGTATTGTTCATGAGGATGCTAATTTGAAATTAGCTGCCAAACGAATCGCTTGGGGGAAATTTTTAAATGCTGGCCAGACATGTATCGCACCAGATTATCTTTACGTGCATCAGTCTGTAAAAGAGGAGTTTTATCTTACCTAAAGGAAGCGATTGAAGAGTTATATGGGAAGGAACCTTTGAAGAACGAAGATTATACAAGAATAGTTAATGAGGAACACTTTGAGCGCCTTAGTTCATTTATAGATGATCATACAGTGTGTATGGGCGGTAAAAGAAGTAAAGATCAATTAATGATAGAGCCTACCGTCCTTACACCCGTGACTTGGGAAGATTCTATTATGAAAGAAGAGATTTTTGGGCCGATTTTACCAGTATTAGAATTTCGAGAGCTTTCTGAAGTCATTCATAACCTAAATAATCAAGCCCATCCACTAGCCCTATATTTATTTTCAAATGAACATGACGTTCAAGAGTGGTTGGTTAATGAAACCTCATTTGGCGGTGGTTGTATTAATGATACCGTTTATCATTTTGCATCTTCCCATTTACCGTTTGGTGGTGTAGGAGCTAGTGGAATGGGTGCTTACCATGGAAAAGCAAGTTTCGAAACGTTTTTCGCATCAAAAAAGTGTTTTAAAACAAACAGTTTTATTTGACCTACCATTTCGCTATCCCAATATAAAAAATGGATTAAATAAATTAAAATGGTTCCTTAAATAAGATCGCTACGAATTGCTTTAGCAACTGCTTCCGTTCGATTACGTGCATCCATCTTTTGAATAATCGCCGATACATAATCCCTCACTGTATACTCACTAAGCATTAATTGACTAGCTGCCTCAGTAGTGGATGCACCTTCAGACATTAGTTTTAAAACTTCTAATTCTCTAGGTGAGAGATGAAACGAAGCCTTTTGTTTATGAGGTGAATGTTGTTGGTATTTACTTAATAGTTCACCTGCTGTTTTTCCAAATTTAATTAATGCTGAAAATGTTTCATGTGTTAACTTAAACTGTTGATTTGGTCCTTGATCTAGTATCGCTGCACCTAATAATTGGTTAGAAGAAGTTGAGAAAATCGGTGCTACGACAATAGATTGTAATTGAAATTGTTCAACATATTTTCTTGGAAAGCCTAAGGTTGCATCTTTGATATATATGGGCTGAAGAAAGCTCATCGTTTTCTTAAATAGATTTACAATATTTAAGTTATTTTGGATAATGGGTAAATTGTCGATATCTTCGGTTATGTTCTGTATCGCGTTCGTATCAATTTGATAACCGTATAAACCAAACCCCATCCCTTCGTTCATAGAGTATGAAAATAGAGCGCACCGTTCAAATGGTAGATATTTAACATATCCCTCTGAAATAGCTTCAATAGCTTCATCATAGTCATTTGAATTAATAATGGATTCGTTAAACATAATCACAGAATCTTTCCAATGGTGTTCATCTTTTTGCTTTTTGATCGACTCTCTTCCATTTTCAAAAATGTGTAACGCATAGGTAATAAATGGAGTAATATTGACTATTTCATTGGTATTAGCACATATGAGTAAAGTTCCTTCTTGATAAGGAAGTGAGATTGTATTCATAATCCGCTTTTTATCTTCTGGCATTTGATTGATTAACAGCTCTGATAATGCATAAATTGATCTCGCTTTAAGTGGTTCATCTTCGACAATTAGATTTTGATTCATATTATTAAACCATTTTTCAACCACATAGGTTCCCTCTTCTTGAGTAATGGCTGCTGCCCACTCAATCGGCAGTTGTCTTGAACTAATTAGATTCTTTAAGAAATAATCAATTGAGAAGTATTGCTCGTAAGGCAAAGACGTTAGGTTCTCACTGATTTTTGAAAACAGGTAATGTATAGACTGGTGTAAATCATATTGATCATCTTTTTGAGTTTGTAAGACTTTATGTACAGCATTTTCTAATAAAGAAATGATGAAATGGTTGCCTTGAAAAGATAGTGGTTGTTCCTGGTAAAGTCGCAGGTCTACCTCTTCTTCATGTTTAACAGTTTCTAATTCATTAGAAAACAGGTAGTCAGAGAAAAATTAACGGTTGCTTCAATATCATCTGCTGATTTCTTCCCTGTCGATTTGAAGTGATTTATGATGTTATTCCATTCATCTAAGATGGGTTTCTGATTAGCTTGTATCACATTTAACCCTTCTTTAAGTACAGGGTACATGATGTGGTCTAACGAAAGAGTTAACATAATTTGCTCCTTTCGTTTAACGTTAAGTCTTTTCTAAATTTTACATTAATTATAATTGGATTATTCAGATTATTCAATAAAAAACAGTTATAACCAAGCTTAACTTTTCGAAGTATATAATAATTCAAACATTAAACCTAAGTCTTTAGACCCCCCGATTATTTTAGGTGTTAGATAATGAACTAGGATAATTTATATCAAAAGTTCCTATTTTGTCGGGTATGATTCTGACCCATCTTTTCTTATAATTTAAATAAATAATTGAAAATTTAGATAAATAGCAAGTTTTAAGGATCAAAAAATTGTTATAACAATTTTTATTCAAATATTGAAAGCGTTAACACGATATGTACTTGAAAATACAAACATATTTGGAGGTGGATTATTAGCGTTTATTGTATAGGACCTTGTTGATCTATCATAATAATTTTTTTAAAAGGAAAGGTGATTAGGTGTGAGTAAAGAACAAAATGCAACGGTCGGAAGTGTGCTGAAAAAGAAATTAGTGGTGGCGCTATTATCTGGGTTTATAGCGCTAGGAGCTTTAATTGGTGTCTTTGGCTTTAGTGGTACAGCTTTTGCCTTACCATTAGGTGGAATTGGGGACTTCTATGTTAAGTTTGATGAACTAAACGGTAAAGGGTTTCAATTAATGCCACAAATTGGTGAAACAGGTGAATCGGATGCTGAGCCGATGATTCGAAATAAAATTGAAGAAGTAGAAATTACGAACTTCATATCTTAAAGATATTAAACTACCAAATGGAAATTGGATCAGAATTAATATTGTTGCAGATGGTAAAACGACCATTAGTGGACTCATTCAGGATGCTCGTCTAATTGATGCTGATTTAAAAATTTGATGAACTTGCGATTAAACAGAAGAACACCGATAACTATAAACAAAACTGGACTCAAGATGCGGCGAACATCAATATTAAAGATGCTACTTTAGTAACCGATTATCTATTTCAACAAGTGGTTAGTTTAGAAGGCACTAAAATTTATATCGATAAAATTGATGAGCCTTATATTTACGAAATGGATTAAATCATCTTGAAGGAGGCTTTTATATGTTTAAAAAGAAGGAATCAATCTCAAAAGAAGAGCGATTACAACAGAAGTATTCCAAAATAAACGAGTCAGGTAAATTTAAAAAATGGCGTAATCAAAGACCTTTCTGGGGAGCTACCTTAACGCTATTGGCAGGATTAATGATTTTATATATTCCAACGCATTTGTATGCCATTGCTTTTATACCAGGGTCATTAGTGTTTGTAGGTTATTTATTTGGAGGATTAACGCTAATACTTGGCTTGTTATCGTATATATTTCCACAGTTCTCAACTGTATTTGGTGTGATGACGATTTTTATATCTGTTTTATCCATTATGGGTGCGTTAGGCGGATTTGTCGTTGGTACGATTATTGGAATCATCGGTGGATCTCTCCTAGTTGCATGGGAGAAGGTTGAATTATCAGTTAAAGATGATGACCCCGATTTAGAGTCCGTTCAAACCGCTCAAGCTTAAATGCTAAATTTTGTATCTTAGGAGACATGTCTATGAAAGACCGTCACCAATTTCATCGATTGTATAAATTAAGTTTAATTATTGTATTAATTATTGGAGTGCTTGTACCTTATTTCTCTGAGCAACCTGCAATGGCTAGTGAAGAAAACAGTGGTGATTCTGGCTTTCTCATTCATTCGGAAAAAGTAGAAGGTGAAATGAACTTACTAGGGGCAGCACTTGGGAAAATTGATATTCGTTCAGGTACGATTGAAGGACTCACGATCGTCAGCAAACTGGGCACACCAAGTGGTCCTATGACGACGCAAATTACCTCTGAAGGCCCTGTTCCTGTTAAAAATTTAAAGGCAACCACAGCTGGTCATTCTTTTCCAGAAATAGGTGGCTTTTGCGGGGTTGATGTGTTATCTGTCTTTAATAATGGGAACTTAGAGCAAGTTTTAAAAAATACATCATTAAATCAAATCAAGTCAGCATCTGAAACCATGGGGTATGATTTAATTAAATTATTGAGTCAAGCAAATGGTCCAGATATTGATTATGAAGAGTTTTTTAACACGACTGGTGATTTACCACTTACAGAATCACTAGAGCTGTTGACAGAACTATTAAGAGAAAAAGGGTATGAACCTAATGTTGATTTGTCTAATCCATTTACCAAACAAGAAATAGCTGAACTAATGGACGTGTTAGGAGTCAATGTTGGTTTAAATCAAATCTTAAATGCCGTTCAGCCTGAACCTATTTTGCCTTATTGGATGGTATTAATCTGGGACCGCTATATGTCGATGTTTGTTTAGAAGACGTCACCATGAAAGTAGTCGAACAAAGTGTAGAGAATATTAGCCTTCCAGATACGGAGATTAAAACATGTTATAAGGAAGAGTGTGACATAAAAGTTAGCCAAAGTTCTTCAGAATCTAAACTAGATCAACTGAAAAACCTACCAGAAATTGATCAAAATGCTACTACCACGAAAAGTTTAATTGAGGAACAAAAGGAAATAAATGAAACGAAAAACGACTATGAGAAAGATCAAGAACGTCTAAATAATCTTCAAACATTATTAGATAAAGCCAATAACTTATACAGTCAAATTCAGAATCGCAATTACTTAAATGAGATTGATCAGTCACATAATAAAATTGATCAATTACTCAAGTCTAATGAGGGTAAATTAGGAACAAAATTAAAATCACTTTCTAATGATGTGCAGAATCAATATGATTCTTTATATCAAAACACGAGCACGTTGGTTAAGTTGATGAATCAAGTGTCATCTGAAATTGATTCGATAAAAGAACGGATGGATAAGTACGAATCCTTTATTCAGAAAGCAAAGGACCAAAAGAAAGGTGAAACGTATTATACGCTTATCCAATTAATTTATGAGAAATACGGAGATTCTCAAGCACGTATCATTAATCAAACAGAGTTGGTCAAAGAACTAGAAGCATTCATTGAAGAATTTAATAAAACAGAAACTAGACATCAAAATTATCCGATCAATCGATGACTTTATTAAAAGAAGTAGAATCCGTTACAAAAGATATTGCAACAGTAGAGAAGAAAATTAATGGTATTACTGAGGTTGAGGAAAAAAGACCGTCAAACTAATGAGGAATCGAAGAATGAAGAAACGAAAAACGATGAAACGACGAATAAAGCGAAAGATATAGTTGATGACACTAAAGATATTATAGATGATACTAAAGAAAAAATCACAAATCCGGTAAACTCAGACCAAAACAAAGAGTCAGATGAATCCCCTCAAGAAAAAACCAACCAGAGGATAACGAAGAATCTGATGAAGACAATCAAACTGATGATGGTCAAGAAAATGAGGAAGAGGAAGAAGATAAAGAGTGCTTTAAATTATTAGGTCTTCCGTTATTTTGTAATTAAATAGACTGAAATAGAATATATTAAAGAGGCCAGGACAAAACATGTCTTGACCTAGAAGAAGACGAATATTAGGGGTTAATTTACTCCCTAAAATTCGTCTTCATTTTTTAGCTGCGTCAAAATGCAAATCTAGTTGGGTAACTGATTTTTCATATTGATTCATACTTTGCTAGTTTGTTATAATATATTAAAAATTCTGAACATACTAACTGGTACGTATGCTAAAATATATAGTAGAGAACTTTTCAAGATCATTTTCACCTTTTCATACTTACTGGTTGGTATGTCGTTTAATATTCTATGAAAGGAGTTAGTTTTATGAACAATACGAAACACTTTGAATTTTGGCCAGCAAGGTTGCCGAAGTCATTAACAGTCCCTAAGACAACGCTTTTTGAAGATTTGGAGATGACAACGAGAAAGTATCCAGACAAAGTGGCTATGCAGTATTATGGGGCTTCGTATACTTACGAAGAGATTTATTCTGAAGCCCAGAAGCTGGCAGGGTACTTGGAGCATGAGTTAGGAATTCAAAAGCAGGACAAAGTCTTATTGTTTATACAAAATTCACCTCAATTTTTGATTAGTTTTTTTGCTATATTACGTCTTCGTGCTGTTGTTGTTCCCATTAATCCAATGAGTGTAACGGAGGATTTGGAATTTTACGTCAAAGACTGCGGTATTAATCATGGGATCGTTGGACAAGAATTAATTAATAAAGTATTGCCTCTTAAAGAATCTCACTTATTAAGCGAGTTAATCGTTGCTACTTACTCTGATTATATTAATCAGTCAAACACTTCACTTGAACTACCTTCACTTGTTACTGAACCACGTCAAACGAATATAGAAGTAATCTCTTGGCATGAAGCAATGCAAGCTGAGAAAAAGGCTACTGAATTTAACGGCAAAGAGAATGATGTTGCTGTCATTCCTTACACCTCTGGCACGACAGGCCTTCCAAAAGGTTGTATTCACACGAATCGAACGGTACAAGCAAATACAGTCGGAGCCGCTCACTGGATGAACATGACGGCAGATACGGTTACGTTAACGACACTGCCTCTTTTCCATGTGACGGGTTTAGTTCATAGTGCTTTAACACCTATTTATGCTGGTGGGACGCTAGTTATCCTAACTCGCTGGAATCGTGAAAATGCAGCAAAAGCCATTGAGGAATTTGGATGTAATCATTGGATTAATATTAGTACCATGTTAATCGATTTTCTCTCTAATCCAAATTTAGAAAACTACGATATTTCTTCTCTTACTCAAATTGGTGGAGGAGGAGCACCTTTACCTGAAGCTGTGGGTGAAGACCTATATAACCGAACTGGACTAAGGTTTGTGGAAGGTTATGGGTTATCAGAAACCATTTCTCATACTCACTTTAATCCCCCAGATCGTCCTAAATTACAGTGTTTAGGCATTCCTTCTTTTGATGTTGATGCTAGAGTGATAGACCTTGAGAGTGGAGAAGAGTTAGGGGCAAATGAAGAAGGTGAGCTAGTCGTTAATGGACCGCAAGTTTTCAAAGGGTATTTCCAGCGTGATGAAGAAAATGAAAAGTCATTTATTACGTTAGATGGTAAGTCATTTTTCAGAACAGGAGATATCGTCAAAATGGATGAAGATGGTTACTTCTTCATAGTCGACCGTCTTAAGCGAATGATTAATGCGTCTGGATATAAAGTGTGGCCGACTGAGGTAGAATCCATTTTATATAAGCATCCAGCTGTTCAGCAAGCGTGTGTGGTCAGTGCGCCTGATGAAAAACGAGGCGAAACAGTTAAAGCGTTTGTGATTCTAAAAGAAAATTATAAAGGGGAAGTAGACGAAGGAGATTTGATCAATTGGTCTAAAGACCAAATGGCAGCTTACAAATATCCTAGAATCGTAGAATTCAAAGAAGAGTTTCCTACAACAAGTAGTGGGAAAATTCTTTGGCGCGAGTTACAAAAGAACAGCTAAAAATTAGAAAGGATGAATGTAGATGGGTGAATGGATTGAAACGGTAACAGGTAAGATTCCAGTTGAGAAGATGGGGAAGACACTTATTCATGAGCATTTTGTTTTTGGATATCCAGGTTTTCAAGGGGATATCACGTTAGGTAGGTTTAATGAACTTGATGCCATTGATGCAGGAGTTCAAGCAGCTAAAGCAGTTCAGCAATTTGGAGTTCAAACAGTCGTTGATCCGACACCAAATGAGTGTGGTCGAAACCCGGAAGTTTTGAAAGCGATTTCAGAGGAAACTGGCTTACAAATTATCTGTTCTACGGGTTATTACTACGAAGGTGAGGGGGCCACCCCGTACTTTAAGTTCCGTCAGTCGTTAGGGACAGCTGAGAAAGATATTTATGAGATGTTCTATGAGGAAATTACAGGTGGAATTGGTGAGACCGGCATACGCCCTGGTTATATTAAACTTGCGACAAGTAAAGATACCATTACCCCTTATGAACGAATGTTTTTTGAAGCCGCCGCAAAAGTCCATAAAGAAACCGGAATTCGAATCATCACACATACACAAGAAGGGACTATGGGGCCAGAGCAGGCGAAGCTTTTAACGGAGTTAGGTGTTAATCCAGATAAAATTGTCATCGGACATATGTGTGGCAATACGAACCCTGACTATCATAAAGAAACAATGAAATACGGTGTGAAAATTGGCTTTGATCGATTCGGCCTACAAAAATGGTTGGTGCACCTACGGATGATGAGCGAGTGGAAACGATTGTCCAGTTGTTTGAGGATGGGTACGCTGGCCAAATTATGTTATCACATGATTCGATCACACATTGGATGGGACGTCCTCTAGAGATGGATGAACAAGTTGCTATGTTAGTTGCCAACTGGCACCCAACGCATATTTTCGAAAATATTGTACCTCAGCTTAAAGAGCGTGGAATATCAGATGAGGATATAGATCAATTGTTTTATTTAAATGAGGTTAGTAGTTTAGTGAAATAAAAAGTAGGAGGGAGCGGATTGAGAGATTTATTAAGAAAAAGCTGGCCAAAAGATGTGCCTGAGACGTTAACTTATCGTTTAGGAGAGAAACCTCTGCATGACTATTTATTAAAGAACGCAATGGAAAAACCTAACCAGTCTGGGTATGTTTTTTATGGACAGAATCTCACTTGGAAAGAGTTAGCAGATGATGCTTTGCGTTTAGCTGAGTTTTTAAGTCTAAAAGGAATTCGGAAAGGGGACCGAGTTGCTCTTTATTTGCAAAACTCACCGCAATATATCATTGGTCATTATGCTATTCAGATGATTGGAGCAGTTGTGGTTCCTTTAAATCCAATGTACAAAGAATCCGAACTTGATTATTTTCTTAATGAAGCGGAGATCAAAGTCGTGATTGCAGGTCAAGAATTGTATACACAAATTAAGAATGTGAGCAGTAAGGCGCCTTCACTTGAGTTCGTAATCACCACAAATTATGCGAATTATTTACCTGGAAATCCAACATTACCTGTACCTAAAGAGTTAAATACAGGTAATGTTAATACAAATTCTGCTTATGATTTTGTAACTAGTATTAAGTCAACTGAGCCTCTAATAGAAACAGCTGAAATAGATTTGTGGAATGACGTGGGTCTAATGGTATTTACTTCAGGAACAACTGGTAGACCTAAGGCAGCGATGCTTACTTTTGGCAATGCCTTATTTAAAACAGCTGCAACTGCACAAGCCTACATGGTTAATGAAGCAGATCAAACACTTGCAACGGCCCCACTATGTCATATTGCAGGTATGGTAATGGGTGTTAATATTCCTGTCTATCAATCTTTAGAATGCGTATTACTGACAAGATTTGAACCAGAGGCGGCTATTCAATCTATTGAGAAATATAAAATAAGTAAACTTTACACCGTAGCTCCAATGAATGCAGCTATTCTTAATCATCCAAACATTGAAACGCGCAATCTAACATCATTAAAGTTAAACTTCGCAACAAGTTTCGGAATGAACGTGGATGAAAAGCTTGCTTCTGTATGGTCACAATTAACTGACGGCTGTGTATTATTAGAGGCAGCTTACGGACTAAGTGAAACTCATACATGCGACACATTTATGCCAATCGATCACATTAAATTTGGGTCATGTGGTATTGCAACATACGATACTGAAATAAGAATTGTTGACCTTGAATCAGGGGAAGATCTTAAGCCAGGCCAACAAGGTGAAATTGTGATTAAAAGCCCAGGTGTCTTTAAAGGTTATTTAAACCGTCCGGAGGCTACTGAAGAGACCTTACGTGATGGTTGGGTCTTCACAGGAGATATCGGACAGTTAGATGAAGAGGGTTACTTATATTTTAATGGAAGAGTAAAAGAGATGATCAAATCATCCGGTTACAGCGTCTTCCCTGAAGATGTTGAGGCATTGATGAGCGAACACGATGCTATTTTGCAAGTCGCATGCATTGGGGTTCCAGATGCCACAAGAGGAGAAAGTGTTAAAGCTTTTATAGTCTTAAAGCCTGAATGGATTGGAAGAATTACAGAAGAAGAAGTGATCTCCTGGGCAAAGAATTATATGTCAGATTATAAGTATCCTCGCTCTGTTGAATTTATTGAAGAGCTTCCTGCAACAAGCTCTGGAAAAGTGCTAAGACGACTATTAAAAGAAGAATAATTAGACAGTAAGTAAATGTGGGTAAGGAGATTTCAATGAAAAAAGAATTAGAGGTTTTAACAGAAAAGAAGGAACAAGCTAAATTAGGCGGTGGATTAAATAAAATTGAAAAACAACATCAAATGGGTTTCCTAACCGCAAGAGAGCGTATTCATTTGCTTGTGGATCCCGGATCGTTTTTAGAGCTGGGATCCTTGGCTCACTCAGATCAACCTGGTGCTGATCTGAAAAGTGCAGGTGATGGGGTGGTTACTGGTCTAGCCAAAGTTAATGATCGACAGGTTGTGGTTCAAGCATCTGATAAAACCGTGTTTGCCGGAACAGAAGGTATGGTTTATTTCAGAAAACTAAAGCCTCATGAATTCGCCGTAAAAAGAGGAATGCCGCTAATTAATTTAATGGAAGGCGGCGGATTAAGAATGCCAGATGGAATGGGATCTGATGGGATTAGTCAAATGCTCTTCCCTCAAGAGCTACTACAACATAACCGGTCAGTACCGATGATTACGGCAATACTGGGGGATAGCTTTGGTGGACCGACTTGGACTGCCGTTTCATCTGATTTTGTAACTCAGGTAAAGGGTACTTCTATGGCAGTTGCAGGTCCTAGAATGTTAGAAGTGGCAACAGGAGAAAAAGTGACTAATGAAGAATTGGGCGGCTGGGAAGTTCATGCCGAATACACTGGACAGGTTGATCAATTTGCTGAAACAGAAGAAGAAGCAATTGAACAGATTAAACAATTTTTAAGTTATGTGCCCCAGCATTCAGGTATTGAACCTTACAAGCAACCTACTAACGATCATCCGCAGCGTGTCATAGATGAGGTAACAGAAATTGTACCTACCAGGAGAACGCGTGCATATGACATGAAAAAGTTATCGAATTAATTGCTGATGATGGTGACTATTTTGAATTAAAACCAACATTTGGAAAGGCGTTATTAACCTGTCTAACTAGAATAAACGGCAGAGTCGTTGGAATTATTGCAAATCAACCCATGCAATTCGCAGGTTCAGCAGGTCCTAAAGAATGCGATAAAGCAACTGACTTTATCTGTTTATGTGATTCTTACCACATTCCGCTCATATTTTTACATGATATTCCTGGCTTTAGAGTCTCTAGTGAGGCAGAAAAACATAAAATCCCTACTAAGATTATGATGTGGAACCAAGCTCTTGCTCAATCAACCGTTCCTAAAATATCCATTGTTATTAGGAAGAGCATCGGAGCTGCTTATGGAAATATGTGCGGACCAGGAATGGGAGCTGACTTTGTCGTCGCATGGCCGACAGCAGAAATTAATTTCACAGGTCCTGAGGTGGGGATTAACGTTGTGTATGGTCGTGAATTACAGAAAGCGGATGATGTAAAAAAGGAACGCCAAGAGCTTCTAAAGCTTTGGGGCTTTGATAGTTCACCTGAAAAAGCAGCTGGAAAATATTTAATAGATGACATTATTGACCCAAGAGAAACTCGTAAGTTCATCAGTCAAACACTTGAGTTTTCTTGCTCGAAAAAGGGCTCAATTAGTGAAAGAAAATTGGCAAACTGGCCAACAGGATTTTAGAGTGATAGAGGAGGAACGTATATGCGAAGCTGGAAAGTGACAAAACTAGGGAATCCAAAAGATGCTTTAGAACTTCAGGAGGTTGATCAACCAAGTGTGAAAAAGGAAAGGTTTTAATAGAGGTGGAAGCAGCCTCTCTTAACTTTTTGATATTTTATTATGCCAAGGGAAGTATCAGGAAAAGCCGCCACTTCCTTTTACCCCGGGGTCTGAGATATCCGGAATTGTTCGTGAAGTGGGAGAAGGATCTAAATTAGAAGTAGGGCAAAAGGTACTAGCAACACCTGGGTTACCAGAAGGTGGTTTATCAGAGTTTGTTGTAGCGCCTGAAGAATCTGTCTATGTTGTACCAGATTCAATGTCTGCAAGTGAAGCAGCGGGTATGTTTATCACTTACCAAACTGCCTATTATGCTTTGTTTTACCGTAGTCAACTTCAAAAGGAAGAAGTCCTATTAGTTCACGCAGGAGCGGGTGGTGTTGGCTCTGCAGCCATTCAATTAGGTAAAGCGAAAGGTGCTAAAGTCATTGCGACAGCAGGTGGCCCTGAGAAAGTAAAGGTTTGTGAAGATCTAGGAGCAGATGTGGTCGTTGACTATAATAAGGATGATTTTGTTTCGGTCGTTAAAGACGTAACGAATGGTGAGGGTGCAAATGTTATTTTTGACCCAGTTGGTGCGGATGTTTTTGATCGGTCGAAAAAATGCATCGCCTTTGATGGACGGTTATTAGTCATAGGTTTTGCTGGGGGTCGAATACCAGAAGTTGCTGTTAATCATGCCTTAGTTAAAAACTATTCTATAGTTGGGGTTCACTGGGGACTGTTTGCAAAAAGAAATCCTCAGGAAGTAAGAAGGATTCACGATCACTTAATGGATTTATATCACAAAGGAGATTTTCGTCCGTTGATTTATAACGAATACCCACTTGAGGATGTCCCAAATGCATTAGAAGTGTTAGGCGAACGGAAGTCGTATGGGAAGTTAATAGCAATTCCATAAAATATGGTGAGGCCCAAGTTCTTGGGTCTCAATTTTTAAACTTAAGGAGAGGTTACAGTATGCGTTTAATTAATAAAGTAGCTATTATAACAGGTGGTGGGGGCGGAATTGGTAGGGCCACGGCCATACGATTTGCGCAGGAAGGAGCAAAAGTGCTAGTTGCAGATGTTAATGAAGAAGAAGTAAAGGAAACAGCTAGGCTAGTAATTGAATACGGCGGGGAATCCGTATTTTCTAAATGTGATATGTCTAACTCATCTGATGTAGAGAGAATGGTTGATGATTGTTTAAAAGCCTATGGAAAGATTGATATTTTATTTAATAATGCTGGTGTAGGAAGTCAAGAGATGAAACTACCAGATGTATCAATAGATGATTGGCAACGTGTGTTCAATATAAATATTAATGGTGTTTTTTATGGAATGAAATATGTTATTCCTCATATGAGCGAAGGTGCTTCGATTGTGAACACAGCTAGTATTGCTGGAATCAAAGGTCAGAAACTGGTGTCAGCCTATTCAGCTTCAAAAGGAAGTGTAATCACATTAACTAAGACAGCTGCAACAGAGTTTGGCAGAAAGAATATTAGAATTAATGCAGTCGCTCCAGGTGTGATTGACACGCAAATGGTTGAGAACTGGAAGGAAACTGACAAATGGCCGGTTTTATCAACGGCTAATGCTTTAAGAAGAGTTGGGAAAGCCGAGGAGATTGCGAATGCCGTATTATTTTTAGCATCAGATGAAGCTTCGTTTATTACTGGAGAAACACTTGTTGTCGATGGCGGGACTTTGAATATGTAAGCTATCATAATCCATTTGTAGAGAAAGAGGAACAATTTAATCAAATGGTTGAGATGACATTCAGGTAATCTTTTGAACGGAACGTGATGTTTTACCTCCTACACATTGGGAATACTAAGGAAAAAGTCATTTACCGGAGGTCAAATCATGTCTCATCAGAGGAAAATCCCTAAGGAAACAGGCTGGGATCATTCTATAGAATTATTAAGAGAAGGATATTATTTTATACTTAATCGAACTGGGAAATTTGATTCCAGAGTGGTTCTGACAAGGATATTAGGGGCAAAGACCATTTGTATGGTTGGAAAAAAAGAAGCGGAACTGTTCTATGATACAGATAAATTTTATAGAGAAGAAGCGGCTCCTACTAGCGCTCAAAAGACAATTCTAGGACAGGGTGGAGTACAAGGACTTGATGGGGAAGAACACCGGCACCGAAAAGCTATGTTCATGTCCCTAATGACAAAAGAGGCACTTAATGAAATTCAACAATTAACTAAAGAGGAATGGCAGAGTTATATAAACAAAGAAACAGATGAAGTAGAAATTTATGAAGCGGCAAAGGTTGTCTTAACTCGTATTGCTTTAAGGTGGACAGGTGTTCCTTACAAAGAAGAGGAAGTCCAGTATTGGGCATCTAACTTAAGCCCACTATTTGAATATGCATCTAAAATTGGACCAAAAAATATTAAATCTAGATGGTCGAGACAAAAACTTGAAAGTAAGCTTGAAGACTTAATTCAAAAGGTTAGAAAAGAACGTATTAACGTGGATCGATCTCGTGCATTTTACCAATTTTCCATGCACAAAGATTTAAACGGTGAGTTGCTAGATCAACATATAGCGGCCGTTGAATTATTAAACTTAATTAGACCGTTAGTAGCCATCGCGGTATATATTAATTTTACGTTTTAGGTTGGTTTGAGCATCCTGAACAGGTGAAAGCTATTAAAAATGGTGAGCTCAACTCCGAGCAATTTATTCAAGAAGTTCGCCGTTATTATCCATTTTTCCCATTTGTTGTTGCGAGGGTCAGAAAAGATTTTACGTGGAATAATTATATTTTTAAAAAAGATACGGTAACATTTTTAGACCTTTATGGAACGAATCATGACCCTGAAATATGGGATGAACCAGATGAGTTTAAACCTACACGATTTAATGGATGGGAGGGAACCCCATTTGATTTCATTCCTCAAGGTGGAGGAGAGTTTGATATTGGACACCGTTGCGCAGGAGAATGGATTACGATTAAAATTCTAAAAACTACCTTGGAGTATTTCATAAATGAAGTGACGTTTGAGTTTCCTGATCAAGAACCAGAATATCAAATGAATGATATTCCCCCAAACCAAAGGTCATAATTAAAATGAAGGGCTAAATGATATGTTTAGCCCTTAATTATATTCTGATTTAATTCCGAATTTCGTTAGCTCTTTAACCACTCGAGAGATGGGGAGGCCTACAACATTGTAATAATCGCCCTTGATCTGTTTAACGAACATGGCGCCAATGCTTTGGATACCATAAGCACCAGCTTTATCGTAAGGATCATCTGTTGAGATATACCACTGGATGTCTTGTTTATCTAAAGGCCAAAACTCAACTTCAGTTCGTTCGACAAAAGTTTTTTCTTCTGTGTTCGTACGGATTGTAAACCCGGAGTACACGTCATGTATACTTCCACTCAATAGGGAAATCATGTGATAAGCTTCATCTTTACTTTTAGGTTTTTCAAATATTTTATTCTGAAAAGAGACGACTGTATCGGCTGACAGTATCACCTCATTAGAATCTAAAAGGTTGATGTGTCTGCTTTTAAACTGAGCTAAATGAGCCACTTTCTTTTCAGGGTTTTGTTCGGTGATTTGAGATTCATCGGCTTCTGGTTTTCTAATCGTAAAAGGAATATGAACTTGTTTGAGCAATTCCTGTCTTCTTGGTGATGATGAACCAAGGATTAATTTTGGTTCCATAAAATCCTCCTGTTTTTAATCAGTTTTTGAAATCGTTAAAATAATACATATAGGCAATAAGAGAAAGGATACGATTATGAGTTTAAATAAAGAAACCATCCGAGTTATGAATGTCAATATTTATTGCGAATATAACATTTCTGAGAAACCGCCGCTTATACTTATACACGGATATTTATCATCTACATATACATTTCATCGAATCATGTCCAAGCTATCTGAGAATTATTCAGTTATAGCTATTGACTTACCAGGCTTTGGTCGTAGTGAAAAATCTAAGTCATTTCGCTATTCGTTTGAGAACTATGCTCAATTGATTAAAGAAGTTATGGATTATTTTCATATAACGCGGGTTACATTAGTCGGTCATTCGATGGGTGGTCAAGTTAGTCTGAATGTGGCTAAATTTTACCCAGAAAAAGTCTCAAAATTAATTTTATTAAATAGTTCTGGGTACTTAAAGCGAGCGAACCAATTATTAATCTTAAGTTCATACTTACCATTTTCCATCGCTATGTCCATTATCATATTAACAAACATGATGTAAAAGAAGAGCTTAAAAAAGTTTTATTCAATCATTCATTAATTACGGATGAAATGATGGAAGAATATAAAAGACCTTTATTGGAAAAGGACTTTCCCCACTCATTGATTCGCTTACTTAGACATCGTGAAGGTGATTTGTCTTCACAAGATTTAAATCAAATTTATACACCAGCTTTATTAATTTGGGGAAAACAAGATGAGGTTGTCCCATTTAAGGTTGGGCAAAAGCTTGCATCAGAACTTCCTAATGCGAACCTCATTGCGTATGATCAAGCTGGTCATTTAATCACTGAGGAAAAACCTGTTGAAGTAGTGGAACAAATTCTTAAATTTGCTTAAAACCCATTATCTTGACTTCAAGATATTTTATCGTTACAATAGCAAATGTGCTTACAAAAAGTAAGTTTACAACTAGAAGGGAGTTTTTTAACATGGCAATTAATTTAGCAATTGTATATTACAGCTCAACAGGAACGAATTATCAAATGGCAAAATGGGCTGAAGAAGCAGCTCAAGAAGCGGGTGCCAACGCTAAAGTTCTCAAAGTGGAAGAACTTGCACCTAAAGCCGCAATTGAGTCAAATCCTGCTTGGAAAGATCACTATGAAGCAACTCAAGACGTACCTGTTGCGTCTTCAGATGATATTGAGTGGGCAGATGCGATTATCTTCAGCACACCTACTCGTTTCGGTAACTTACCATCTCAGATGAAGCAATTCTTAGACATGCAAGGTGGCCTTTGGGCTAATGGAAAAACGATTAATAAAGTCGTAAGTGCGATGTCATCAGCTTCAAATGCTCATGGTGGTCAAGAAGCAACTGTACAAGCACTTTATACGTCTATGATGCACTGGGGTGCCATCATTGCAGCGCCTGGTTATACTGATCCAGTTCAGTTTGCTTCTGGCGGCAACCCGTATGGCGTAAGTGTTACGGTTGATCAAGAAGGTAACATGGTTGAAGATGTTAAAGACGCTGTTAAGCACCAAGCTAAACGTACGATTGAAGTTGCATCATTAGTTAAAAAAAGGTCAAGAAGTTAACGCATAATGTTTGTCAAAGCACCAATCAATTTTGATTGGTGTTTTTATATTTTGTGATTGTCTAACCTAATAAGCTTGAGAAACTAAAATTTAGATTCAAATTGAATTTAAAAATTATTAATATCATAAACCATTTAGGGCAAATTAAACATAAATTTACTATATGTAAAGAGGGGTTAACATGAGCACAGGCGGTTTAAACAATTTAACAGCCTCAGAAATAACCAATTTGTGGAACACCTATATGAATGACTCTGGAGCTATTTGTCACTACAAATATCAATTAAATCATGTTGATGATCCAGATATTAAGCAAATTTTAGAATTAGCTTTGAGTATCTCAGAGTCACATGTTAAACAAATTGAAGGATTTTTTAATCAAGAAAATTATCCTGTTCCTCATGGGTTTAAACTTGATGAAGATGTGGATGTAACAGCTCCAAGGTTATTTACGGATGTGTATTTCCTTACCACCACTTCACAAATGGGGGAAAATAGGAGTCAATAATTATGGTAATGCCATTACAACAGCTGTTCGAGATGATGTCTTTGAGTTTTTTCATAACTGTTTAGAAGAATCTGTAAGTTTAATTCAAAAGTCAAAGTCAATTCTTTTAGATAAAGGACTTTATGAAAGATCGCCATATTTACCTACACCTGATAACTATGACTTTGTTAAAGACAATAACTTTCTGGCTGGATTCTTTAAAGAAAAAAGGCCGTTAACTGGTGCAGAAATTATGAATTTTATGCCAATTACGAACGGAATGCATTAGGTGCAGCAACCATGATGGGATTTAGCCAAGTAACCAAAAATCGTGACGTCGCAGATTACTTCTTAAGAGGTAAAGAAATTGCAAATAAACATTGCGAGATTTTGTTCGTATTTAAAGAAGTTCGATACTCCTCAACCAATGACATGGGATTCTGAAGTAACGGATTCAACGACTTATGTTTATTCAGACCGTAAGATGATGTTTTATACGTCAGCTTTGAATGGGTTAAGTATTGCTTATTATGGCGCAGCAATGGCCGCAAGCCCACGCCGTGATATAGGATTAACTTATTCAAGGTTAGTATCTGAATTGGTTAAATATGCAGATGCTGGCACTCGTCTTATGATTGAGAATGGTTGGATGGAAGAGCCTCCTAGATCTGTCGACCGAGATGAGCTGAGTAAAAAGAATAAGAAGTAAACAAAAGCTACCGACTTCGGTAGCTTTTTGTTTATATATGTAAAGGTTGGTGTTAACATATTAAAATTAGTAATAACTAGAGCTTTTCTAGTTTGTTGAAGAGTTATAGTTAAATTTAACCAATATTAAATTCCACCGATTCCCAATGACAATTATCCCGAATTTTCTGTATAATAGGACATAAGCACCAGAGAATCGAGAGGGGAAGGACTTTGTTAAAAAAGAAATGGGTTAAGGTCGGGATAGGATTATTAGTTTTACTAATGTTAATAGATATATTTGCGAGTTTTTATTTTTATGATTTAGCTATTAAACGTGAAAAGAAAGACTTTCTGCAAAATAATGATGATTTAGTCGTGTCTCGTGAAGCCATGGACGTGTTTGTAAGTGGTGGTTGGCGTGAGTGGGTCGATAATCAAAACTTCGAATACTGGGAACTTCAGTCGTTTGATGATTTAAGACTGCAAGGTTACTATTTAGAAGCTGAAGAACCTACTAATAAAACCGTAGTGTTTGCTCATGGTTATTTGGGTCGAGCTAGAGACATGGGGCTTTACGGTGAATATTATTATGAAGAACTAGGGTATAACATGCTTTCAGTAGATTTGCGAGGCCATGGCCAAAGTCAAGGGGATTATATAGGCTTTGGTTGGCATAGTCGGTTGGACTTAGTTGACTGGGTGAACAAGTTAGTTGAAAAACAAGGTGAAGATACGGAAATTATCCTTCATGGCTTATCAATGGGAGCTGCGTCCGTCTTAATGGCTAGTGGAGAGGACATGCCCTCAAATGTGAACGCGATTGTAGCTGACAGTCCTTATACGAGTGTGTATGATTTGTTTGACTATCAAATGGGACGTATGTTTAATTTACCATCATTTCCTATACTAGATTCGACTAGTCTAGTAACTAAAGCGAAAGCCGACTATTCATTAAAAGAAGCTTCTGCATTAAAGCAAGTTAAAAAGGCAGAGGTCCCAATATTATATATTCATGGTAACAGCGATGATTTTGTGCCAACGAGAATGACGAAAGAATTGTACAAACATACGAATAGTGAAGCGCAAATTAAGGTTTTTGAAAACTCAAGTCACGGTGAAGCCTTTGCGATTTATCGTGATGAATATATTGAGACATTAGAGCAATTCTTAAAAAAGTACATGGAGTAAATTAAAATTGCGTCAGAAAACTTTCAAATACAAATATTTTTTTGCACGTGAATTTATATTTGGATTCACGTGCTTTTTTGACTAAAAAATATATGAATTTTCTTTTCAAAACAAAGGGAAATATAAAATGTAATTGAATTAAATTAGGGACTTAGAAATTTCCTAAGCCCCTTACATAGTATTCAAATATAAATATTTAGTACCTTCCAATATCATTGAAATTCCTTTGAATTCCGTCCATTCCTGGTTCCCAGTTGGCAGGTACCCCTAAACCAGTTTCACGTCCAAATTGTATTCCTTTCATGAGTCTCAAGATCTCATCGGAACTACGACCTACTTCTCTAGGGTAAATCATTTTGGAAACAATGATTCCGTCTGGATCAACGATAATCGTTGCTCGAAAAGACGTCCCGGATTCTTCATCCAATACACGGTACCCACGGCTAATTCGCTGATTGCGGTCGCTCACTAACGGGAACTCGACTGTCATTGCAGATGGTGAAGTTTCCTTAAAAACTTTGTGAGCAAACACACTATCTGTACTTATTCCGAGAACTTCAGTATTCATAGATTGAAGTTCAGGATATATGGCAGCAACTGCTGCGAGTTCAGTAGGTCAGACAAAGGTGAAATCACTTGCATAGAAAAATAGAATAACCCAAGACCCACGATAGTCCTCTAAATCAATGGATTGAATTTGATTATTAAATAATGCGTCTGCTGTGAATAATGGGGCTGGGTCATCGCGAGTTGCACAAAATGGTAATGTACGCTCATCTAACTCATCAACCGTAATAGGTGGATTGTTAGGTCTTTGCATGTTAGCCCTCCTTATAAATTAATAATGTATTATATTCAAGGAGAGCTTGATTGATTAATTCGTCTTTTGTCGCTTCAATTTTATAAAAATGATAACCCCTATAATAAGTAATGGAATTAAAACCGGTGATAACCCAACAATTAAAACGAGTAAGCTAGATGCGACTGATAATAGAAAATTAACCGTATTCATAAATAATTGTTTCGCTTTTGCTAGCGTATTTAAATCTTCTTGTGATTGAACGTTTGGCACATTTACTTTGCGTTCAGTGATATTGATGTGAATGGTTGAAAAAGCAACGTGGTTTTCTAAGTAATTCATACGGCCTTTGATTTGTTCAATTTCTTCTTGAACTTTGGAAAGGTCATCTGAGATTCTAAGCAAATCTTCTGTTTTTTCAGCTCCCTCCATAAATTGAAGAAGACGGGTTTCAACAGCTTCTTTTGCCTTTAGCCTAGATACCAGATCTACATATTCTTCCGATACATCTTCGCTTTGCTGGCTGCGACTTAAGATCTTTGAACTGTCTGTTTCTAATCCAGACATAAATGAATCAAAGTGATCTTGAGGAACTCGAACGACCATGTAACCTTCTTTTTTCTTGTGTTCACCTTGCAAATACTGATTGGATTCAACGATATATCCACCAATCTGATCAAGCTCCTGCTTAATACGTGAAGCCATACTACCGAAATCTTTAACCTCAACTTCAATATTTCCTTTATAAATAATCATCTGCTGTGTGCTATCAAAGTCTGTTGCTGATTTTTCCTCGGATTCATCAGCAACCTCTTCGGTGGATTGTTCAGATTGATTATTTTGCGAGAACCCTTCTTTTGATTGGCTTGACTCTTCAGCCATATCATATTCAGCTTCTCCTTCTGAACTTTCATTCGCTGAGTCGTTACTACATGCGTACAATCCCATCATTAAACAAAGACTAAGAAACACCACCCATTTTTCATTAAATTGACCCCCTAAATTTGTTTAGATATACAGTCGATTTAATTTAAGCAAAGTTACAGTTTTGATTAAGTAAAGTAATCTCAGGGAATATATTGTGATATAAACGACTTAGAAGGTGAACGATCATGCAGCTAAAAACAGTTATTAAAGGAACCATTATATTTGCTTTTATCATCGTACTATATGCTTTTCATGAACGTCTTTGGCATGTTTCTCCAGAAGATATTCGAACATTTATTTATATGGCTGGTTGGTTTGCCCCAGCGTTCTATTTATTATTGTTTATGCTAAGACCTTTAGCGTTATTTCCAGCCTCAGTGTTCTCAATCGTTGGCGGATTAGCATTTGGCGCATGGTGGGGTTCAATACTTGCTTTTATTGGTGCAACTTTAGGGGCAGTCGTGGCTTTCTGGATTGCACGTTATATGGGTGAAGATTCTTTCAAGAAACTTAAAAATAAAAAAGTACTTGAGTTAAAAAGCAACTTTGAGGAGAAAGGTTTCTTTTATATATTAATGCTTAGGTTTTTACCGATTGTAAACTTTGATCTTATTAGTTACGGGTGCGGTTTGTCGAAAGTACGGTTTAAAGATTTTCTTAAAGCAACGATGATTGGTATTATTCCAGGCACCTTGATATACAATTTCATGGGTGCTAGTTTAGTGGTGGGGAATCGTTGGACCATGACAGCCGTAATTATCTTATATGTCATCTTAATTATCGCACCAATTATCTGGAGAAAGAATTTAATGGGCAAAATTGAAAAAATGGATGAAAAAGTGACGGAGGGTTCATAGATGAAATTTTTACAGCAGAAAATGAAGCAAATCGATGGCAAGAGCTATAAAGCCTATAAAAGTCTACAAGGCAGTTATTATTTTTCTAATTACCATTTACACATTGATTATGTTCAAGGAGACCCGTTTGCAGCTCCTTCAAAAATTCGTTTAACGATTCCACGAAAATATCAAGAAATTGACCAATCCTGGTTAGAGACAGAAAGACGTAACACTTATATTGAAGATTATATGGCACGCAGGGTGCAGCAAGCAGTTTTTAAAGAGAATACGCACGTTAAAGGAAGCGGCAAAAGTGGCATGGTCGCAATAGATGGTCCTGACCAGGCAATTTTAAAACGTTCTGCCGTTAAGCTTACTGAAGATGACGTGACAATCTGTTTATCAGTTGGGCTGCCGGCAAATGGTCGCAGAATTAATGGAAAAGAGGCGGAAAAGCTTTTCTTTAAAGCTATTCCTTCTATCCTGCAGCATTCTATTTTTGATCTAAAACCAGAGGATCTAACAAACTCGATGCAGTTGGCCGACCAACATGATGCCATTCGAGAAAAAATGAAGGAAGAGAATTGGATTGCGTTTATTGCAAATGGAGCTATTTTACCAAGAAAAAGTGGCGTTAGTACAAAGCCTTTAAATGATGCAGTACCTTTCCAAAGTCCAAAAGAGAATGAAGTGTCATTTGAAATTCCGTATCGTGATCAACCATTAGCGGGAATGGCCATTAAGAAAGGCATTACATTAATTGTTGGTGGCGGATTTCATGGTAAAAGTACATTGCTTGAAGCACTTGAACAAGGGGTATATGAGCATATTGCCGGTGATGGAAGAGAATATGTTTTAACAGATCCTAGTGCAGTTAAAGTTCGCGCTGAGGATGGCCGGAGCATTAGTAAAGTCAATATTTCACCATTTATTAATGATTTACCAAACAGTTCTGATACAAGTACATTTACAACAGAAAACGCAAGCGGAAGTACATCGCAAGCTGCGAACGTCATGGAGGCTCTCGAAGCTGGGGCATCGACTCTTCTAATCGATGAGGATACAAGTGCGACAAACTTCATGATACGTGATGAACGCATGCAACAACTGGTGGTGAAGGATAAAGAACCGATTACCCCGTTTGTTCAAAAGGTTAAACAATTGCGTGATGAATTAGATGTTTCAACGGTACTGGTTATGGGTGGTTCAGGTGATTATTTTGATATTGCTGACAATGTCATCATGATGGACCGTTATGTGCCAGTTAATGTAACCAATGAAGCACGTGAAATTGCCAAAAATCATCCAGTTGAGTGGCCGAATGCATTAAATGAATTCGGTTCTTGGACAAATCGAACGGTCGTGACTAATTCAATTAAAAACAAATTAGGTAAAAAAGCTAAAGTTCAAGCAAAGAGTCGTCACACCGTCATGATCGGACGCGATGCTATTGACCTATCATTAGTTGAACAAATTGTCGATGATTCCCAAACAAGAATGGTTGCAAATATGTTAAAATATATGGCGATGCATGCACCATTTAAAGAGGATCTAACTCTAACTGAATGGTTGGATCACTTTGAAAAAGAAATGCAGCAGAAAGGCCTAAGTTTTACACAAAAAATCAAGAACAGCACCCAGGCGATTTAGCAGAGCCGAGACGATTTGAAATCGCGGCTGCTATTAATCGCTTGAGGAAAATTAAAATAGACTAATTATCGGGTGAAGTGTCCGTATTCCGTGTAGAATTGTTCGTATCGGCGGACCTTGTGTCCGTATTTTGCTTAGAAGAGTCCTTATCTACGGATTATTTGTCCGCATATCGTATTAAAGTGTTCACATTTCCGGCTACACTGTCCGTATTTCGCTTAGTTGTGTTCGCATAGGCGATTTAATTGTGCGTATATTGTCCATAAATGTTCGTATCAGCGACTTAATTGTCCGCATTTCGAATAAAAAGATCGCATTAATGAATCATTTGTCCACATCAAGTTAGTCTTAAATTAATTTCGCTTCAAATTCGACGTAATTTTTTATAAAAAGGAGGGTCGTGCGTGGATATTAAGCAATTAAAAAAGATTTAATTAAATATAGTGAGGAAATCGGTGTTCAAAAGATCGGTTTTACAACTACAGATACGTTTGACACACTAAAGCAGCGTTTAATTGTACAACAGTCTTTGAGTTTCCAGTCCGGTTTTGAAAAGGGCAGCATTGAAGAACGCACGACTCCAACACAGCTAATGCCAAAGGCTCAATCAATTATTTCAATTGCTTTAGCCTATCCATCTCGTATGAAAAATGCTCCGAAAAGTCGAAAAGGTGAGCGCCGAGGGATTTTCGCACGAGCTTCTTGGGGAAAAGACTATCATGATGTTTTAAGAGAAAAGCTTAACCTGTTAGGTGAGTTTTTACAAGAAAAGCTAGATGGAGCCGCTTATAAAGCCATGGTTGATACAGGTGAGTTATCTGACCGGGCTGTGGCTGAGCGAGCAGGAATCGGTTTTGTTGGAAAAAACTGCAACCTCATTACAGAAGAATATGGCTCATGGGTCTATCTTGGTGAATTGATCACCAATATTCCGTTTGAACCAGACGAACCAATTGAAGAAGGGTGCGGGGATTGTAATATCTGTGTGGATTCTTGTCCGACAGGCGCTCTCATTGAAGGCGGTCAGCTTAATGCCCAGCGCTGCGTAGCTTACCAGACGTTAACGAAAAACTTTCTACCAGATGAGTTTCGCGAAAAGTTAGGTAATCGCATTTACGGATGTGACACGTGTCAGCTAGTTTGTCCAAAGAATAAAGGCATGGATTATCATCTACATCCTGAGATGGAACCAGACCCTGAGTTAGCTAAACCAAAACTCATTCCACTTCTTAAAATTTCAAACCGGGAATTTAAGGAGAATTTCGGGAACATGTCAGGTTCTTGGAGAGGCAAGAAACCGATTCAACGTAACGCTATCGTTGCCTTAGCACATTATAAAGATGAAACATCAATTGAGACATTAGAAGACCTCATGCATAATGACCCAAGACCTGTCATTCGGGGTACTGCGGCTTGGGCTATAGGGAAAATCGGACGATCAGACGCATGCGAAATGATTGAAGAAGCAATGTCTAAAGAAACTGATGATGATGTTTTATTTGAGATGGAAAAGGGTTAGATTTTTTCAAGGAAAAAGTATAAGGGGACGATGTTGATGAAACCTTTAAAAATGACGACGTTTGATTCACCAGTTGGCAATATTATTATTGGAGGCGACGGAGAGTCCATTTATTTGTGAAAATGGGTGAGTTAAATGCCCGAGATGAATGGATCGAGAAGTGGCGTCAAAAGCACGACATTGCAGAACCGGAATTTGTAGATGGTGCATACAGTCAGGCAATAGATGAATTTCTTCGTTATTTTAATGGGAACCTAAATCAATTTTCATTTGAGACAACTTTATTAGGAACTGAGTTTCAAAAACAAGTATGGAAGACGTTAGAAGAGATTCCCTATGGCGAGCAGTGGACATATAAGGATATCGCAAAATCTATTGGGAATATAAAAGCATTACGTGCTGTTGGTGGAGCGATCAATAAGAATCCAATTTCAATTGCGATTCCATGCCACAGAGTTATAGGCAGTGATGGATCGTTAACAGGTTATGCAAGTGGGCTTGATCATAAGCGCTTTCTACTACATCACGAAACAGCATCCGAACATTGGTTACACCAAACGAGTTAAAATATGCTATAATACATCTCGGTTATTAACGAATTAAAGAGGTGTCATCATGGGAATACATGTCGTTTTATATCAACCAGAGATTCCAGCTAATACAGGGAACATTGCAAGAACCGTGTTAGCAACTGGTTCAACATTACATCTAATTCGTCCTTTAGGCTTTTCAACAGAAGATAAAATGTTGCGCCGAGCAGGCTTAGATTACTGGCATGATGTGAATATTTTATATTACGATTCTTTAGATGAATTATATGAAAAGTACCCGAAGGCTAGCTTTTACTATATCGAAAACTTTGGAACTAAATACTACACAGACTATGACTATAGTAATCCAGAAGAAGATATATTCTTTGTATTTGGACGCGAAACAGACGGGATTCCAACGTCATTACTCGAAGGTTTAGAAGATCGATGCCTTAGAGTTCATATGACAGATCAAGTTAGATCATTAAATTTATCTAATACAGCAGCCATTATTGTATATGAGGCATTAAGACAGCAAGGTTTTCCGAAGTTAGATTAAAGGTTATTCCTATTGGAGTAGCCTTTTTTATTAATTATTGGTAAGGTGACCGAAAAATGTTGTTAGGAAGTTAGCAATTATCTTTAAATGTGTATTATAAAAGAAAAAGGAGCTTGGACTCGCCGCCAAGCTCCTTTTTAATATTATTTTTAGGTTGTCCTGGTTTTGCATCGTAACCAGCTGTGAAGATCGATACAATAAATGTAATACAAACTCCTAAAATAACTGCTAGTTTCATGAAGATCCACCTCTATTCAACATCATTAATTTTATTATAACCAAAAAATTTCTGATTGTGAACTATTGTCAAAATCTGTTCAAATTAAAATTAGCTCAAACTCGAATATTAATTGAATACATATAAGACAGGAGGTGTTCATTGATGGAATACAACTTGTCTTTAGAAGAGTATGTTCATCTTATTTTAAAAGGAACTTTTAGGCCTAAAAGAGCTCATGAGTTATTATACCATGCTGTTCAGTATGCCATTCAGAGCAATCACATTCCCAATGATGTTAACGAAGAGCTGATCAATCAAATTAATGAGCAGTACTTGCGCCCGGCAAGTTTAGGATATGATATTCAAAAACGTATGCTTATTTTAGTCGGACCACCCGGAAGCGGAAAATCAAGCATCGTTCGTTTTTTAAAAAGAGCATTAGAAACATATACGCAAACTGAAGAAGGCGCTATATATCAAATAAGCGGGTGTCCAATGCAAGAAGACCCTCTATTAGCCTTACCAGATGACGTGAGAGAACAGTTACCAATGACGGTTTGTGGAACGCTATCTCCTTATAACTTAATGCGTCTTAATGACGAATGGAAGGATTGGAAAGCAGTACCCGTTGAACGATTCTACATATCTAAATCAGGGCGGAAAGGAATTGGGACGTTTTTTCCCAGCAGACCCTTATACGCAAGATACCTCTGATTTAATTGGATCCATTGATTACGCGAATATAACTAAATATGGATCACCATCCGACCCTAGAGCATATAGATATGATGGTGAGTTTCAAGCTGCTAACAGAGGCCTATTAGAATTACAGGAAATATTCAAGGCAGAACCCAAATTACTATACCCTTTTTTATCACTAGCAGAAGAAAATCAGTATAAAATATCTAGACAATCGATGTTGTCAGCTGATGAGGTTGTGGTTGGACATACAAATGAACCCGATCTACTACGAGTCACAACAGATGAACCATCTCCTGTTTTAAATCGAATGGTGTTTATAAAAGTTGGCTACACGCTATCTATTAATCATGAGGTTAATATTTACAAACAAAAATATTAAAGCAAGACTGCAAACGTTTGGGGTATCAGGCCTTAGAAGCCTTGGCTGCTGCTCTTATATTCACCAGAATGAAAAAGCCCCTTAAAGGACTTACGAAGATTGAAACACTAGAACATTTTAATAAGCAGAAACAGTTTGAATCATCTATGATAGGACTTGATCCACGCTATGCGTTTCAGGTTTTGTCTATTGTTTGTGCAAAAAAACTTGAAACAAATCGGTGCTCATGATTTACTAGATGAATTGAAAAGGATTATTCAAGAGGATTATCGCTTACCCCATGAATTAAAAGATGGAGTGATGTATAACATTCAAATAGCTTATAAGTACTATGATTTTGAATGGCTGAAGCTACTTAGATCCATAATAGAAAGAACAGATTCAGAAGCCATCCATCACTTTATACAACATGACCAAAAGCAAATACATAATGCACTAGGAATGGATGATAGCAACCAAACCGAACTGAAATCTTCTTTAGAATATTTAAATGTGGATTTAACTAGAATCACGTTAGAGGAGCTCCCCTCAGATGCTAAAGAGGTGATTATTGATTCATATATTTTAAGTAAAAAAGCTCAACTGGAAGAGTGGTTTAAGGTAACTATTCTGCCTGCTTTGAAGCGTCAAGGGCACTATATTGACCAAACTCAGCAAGACCAGTTATTAAACCTCTTGTCTGAAGGAGTAAGAAGCTATTTTTAATTATATGCGTTAATCCGACAATTTTTGTTGTGTTTACCTTTTCTATTGGTAAATTTTCATATATACTAATTGTGATGATTATGATGTTTTTAAGTTATGATTTTATAATTGTTTGTGAATACTCTAGAAAGGGTAAACAATTCGATAGAGATAACTTAAAAAACTGCTAATAAAACAAGTAGAAATAATTACTTATTCGAAAACTGATGGGGGTAGTAAACAGTGGCAATCAAAGGGTCTAATGACAATGTTTGGGATGCTTTTCATGGTCCGAATATGGGCTATGTAGAAGAGCAGTATGATCTATACCTAGATGACCCTGATGCAGTTGATGAAACACTGCGTCATATGTTTGACGAACACGGAGCACCTACTTGGGTGTCTCAATCAACTGGTGAATCATCAACTAGTCAGTCAGCGACATCAACAGCTGATTTACAAAAGCTAACATCCGCGATGAAATTAGTTGAGGCAATCCGTAGACACGGACATCTAGAAGCGGATATTTTTCCAGTTGGAAAGCAGGATGATAGGTATTCAGCTTTAGTTGATCCTAAAAAATATGATTTAACTGAAGGTGACCTTAAACAACTTGATGCTAAACTATTAACACCAAAAGTACCAAGCAACGTTAGAAATGCTTGGGATTTTGTGCAGCATCTAAAAAGAAATATTCAGGAACGATTTCATACGAATTTAATCATATTCCTGACGATGATGAACGCGAGTGGCTCTACACGAAAGTAGAAACTGGCGCTTTTGATGTTTCTGTAGATAATGAACAAAAGAAACAGATTTTAAAGCGTTTAGGCGATGTTGAAGGCTTTGAACAGTTCTTAGCTAAGACGTTCGTGGCCCAGAAGCGTTTCTCTATAGAAGGTTTAGATGTCATGGTGCCGATGCTAGATCGTATGGTGATGAATGCTCATAAAGATGATGTAGATCATATTATGATGGGAATGGCTCACCGTGGTCGCTTAAATGTATTAGCTCATGTATTAGGTAAACCTTATGAAATGATTTTCTCTGAGTTTGCTCATGCACCGGATAAAACTTTAGTACCATCAGAAGGTTCAACAGGTATTAACTATGGTTGGACAGGTGATGTAAAATATCACTTTGGTGCAAACCGTGAGTATGTTGAAGGCGATGAAAGTAAAACAAGGATTACACTAGCACACAACCCATCTCACCTAGAGTTTGTTAATCCCGTTGTAGGTGGGTATACACGTGCGGTACAAGATCAGCGTGATGAGAGTGGCTATGCAAAGAATGATGTTAATAAAGCATTTAACATTCAAATTCACGGAGATGCAGCATTCATCGGTGAAGGTGTTGTTGCGGAGACGTTAAACCTATCCCAATTACGAGGATATGAAACGGGTGGATCCATCCATCTAATTGCGAATAACTTAGTAGGTTTCACAACTAACCACCAAGATGGACGCTCAACTAAGTATGCAAGTGATTTAGCAAAAGGATTTGAAATTCCTGTTATTCATGTCAATGCAGATGACCCAATTGCATGTTTAACTGCAGTTGAATTTTCATATCAGTACCGTAAACAATTCAAAAAAGATGTATTAATTGATTTAGTTGGTTATAGACGTTATGGGCACAATGAAATGGATGAACCAAGAGGTACGCAGCCTCAGCTTTATCAAGATATCGATAATCATCCAACTGCATATGAAGTTTATGCTAATCGTCTTGTTGAAGAAAAAGTATTATCTGAAGAAGAGTCTAAAACATATAAAGAAGACGTAAAGAAACAGCTTCGTGAAATTTACGACAACATGAAGGAAAGCGAATTTAAAGATCCTTCAGTTCCTGATTTACCTGATGAAGTTGTAAATGGATTGGATCAAATTGAAACAGCCGTTGAACTAGATGCATTGAAGAAGCTTAATCAAGATATGTTAAACGTCCAGAAGGATTTGAAGGGTTTAAGAAACTTGAAAAAATCCTTAAGCGCCGTGAAAAAGCATTCGATGATGGCGAGAAAATTGATTGGGCTTTAGGTGAAGCCTTAGCATTTGCTTCAATTTTAAAAGACGGAACGCCAATTCGTATGACAGGCCAGGATTCTGAACGTGGTACGTTTGCGCATCGTCATGCCGTATTAAATGATGTCAATACTCAAGAAAAATACAGCCCTTTCCATGGTCTGGAAGATGCTAATTCATCATTCAGCATTTACAACAGTCCGTTATCTGAAGCTGGTGTTCTTGGGTTTGAATATGGCTACAGTGTTCAGTCAGATGATACTTTAGTACTTTGGGAAGCACAGTATGGTGACTTTGCGAATGCGGCTCAAGTCATTTTTGATCAGTTCATTGCAGCTGGCCGTGCAAAATGGGGCCAAATTGCAAGTATGGTTATGCTATTGCCTCATGGTTATGAAGGTCAAGGCCCAGAGCACTCAAGTGCACGCCTAGAGCGTTTCTTACAGTTATCAGCTGAAAATAACTGGACAGTTGCTAATGTGACAACTTCAGCTCAGTACTTCCATTTATTACGTCGTCAAGCTGCGATTGTAGGAACAGAAGCTGCTCGTCCGCTTGTACTTATGACACCGAAGAGTCTAATTCGTAACCAACGAGTAGCCGTTGAAGCTGAAAAATTATCAAATGGCAAATTCTTAAGCATTCTTGAACAAGAAGGAATTGGAGAAAAGCCAGATAACGTCAAACGACTTGTTATAGGTAGCGGAAAAATCATGGTTGATATTGAAGAAGAGTTAGAGGATCGAGATCCTAATGAAGAGATTCACATTGTTCGTTTAGAACAAATTTATCCTTTCCCTGATAAAGAGCTACAAAAGATATTGAAAAAATATAAAAATGTAGAAGAGATTGTTTGGGTACAAGAAGAACCTAAGAATATGGGTAGTTGGGATTTTGTTAAAGAAAGAATTCAGTCCATCAAAAAGGTTAAACAGAAGCTTGAATATGTTGGACGCCCTTATCGTTCTTCACCAGCTGTTGGTAGTCCGAACATTCATAAGTCAGAACAAAATCGAATTATTAATGAAGCATTAACGCTCGATTAAAGGAGGAAATGAAAGTGAAGGAAATTGTAGTTCCTGAATTAGCCGAATCGATTACAGAAGGTACGGTTGCTGAATGGCTTGTCTCAAAAGGCGATAAAGTTGAAAAAGGTGACCCAGTTGTAGAATTAGAAACAGACAAAGTTAATGTTGAAGTAAACTCAGACTTCTCTGGTGTGATCGCAGAGGTTTTAGTTGAAGAAGGTGATGATGTAGAAGTAGGCGATGTCATTGCTAAAGTAGATGAAAACGGTGAAGCATCAGGATCAGATGACTCCGATGATTCTAGCGACAAAGAAGAGAAGAAAGAAGAGCCGAAGAAAGAAGAAAAATCTGAAGCTAAAGAAGAGTCGCCTCAAACTGATGAAGAAGGCGAAAGTGATAATCAAGCTGATCAACCAGTAGCATCGCCTGCGACACGTAAAAGGGCTCGTGAATTAGGTATTGATTTAAGCGAAATCAAACCTAAAGATCCAGTAGGACGCATCTCTAAAGAAGATGTTGAAGCTGCTGCGAGTGCTAAAGCTGACTCAGGTAAGAAATCTTCTAAGAAAGAAGAAAAATCTGCTGAGAAAACAGAGTTTGATAAGCCGGTTGTACGTGAGAAAATGTCACGTCGTCGTCAAACCATTGCGAAACGTCTAGTTGAAGCGCAGCATACAGCTGCTATGCTAACTACATTTAACGAAGTAGACATGACAAATATGATGAAAGTTCGTTCTGAGCGTAAAGAAGCATTCCAAGAAAAACATGGTGTTAAACTTGGTTTCATGTCATTCTTCACTAAAGCTGTAGTTGGAGCACTTAAAGAATTCCCATTAGTCAATGCGGAAATTCAAGGCGATGAAGTTGTTAAGAAGCAATTCTACGACATCGGAGTTGCGGTATCAACTGAAGAAGGTCTAGTTGTACCAGTTGTTCGTGATGCAGATCGTCTAAGCTTTGCAGGAATTGAAAGCGAAATTGGTGAACTTGCGAAGAAAGCTCGTGATGGTAAATTAGGATTAAAAGATTTACAAGGCGGATCATTCACCATTACTAACGGTGGTATTTTCGGTTCATTATTATCAACACCAATCCTAAACACTCCTCAAGTAGGTATTTTAGGAATGCACAAGATCGAAAAACGCCCTAAAGTAATGCCAGATGATTCAATCGAGGTTCGTCCTATGATGTACATCGCGATGTCTTACGACCACAGAATCATTGATGGCCGTGAAGCCGTACAATTCCTTGATCGAGTAAAACAAATGATTGAAGATCCTTATGATCTATTACTAGAAGGTTAAATAATTGAAGCCCGTTCTGTTTTAAGAGCGGGCTTTATTTATAATTAGCGGTTTCTAATCATATAAATTTTAAAAAAGTTAAGGAGCGTATATAATGCATTATGAACAACAGCCACCAACTTTTTTTCATAAGAGGCCGCCGATTATAACTCAAAAAGTTCAAAAACAAGCAAAGACGAAAAGCCGTATACCAATTAGCGATGAACAACTTAAAAGATTATTATTACAGCACAAACCATCAAATTATATTCATACACAAAAAATAAATATAAAAAGAACACTATTAACTCACTTAGCCTATCAAAAAATTTAGAAGAAAGTATTAACTTCAATAGGATTAAACTTACTAACCATCTTGCTGTAAAACTTTTACTAGTTGATACCTCCTATTCAATGAATCCCCATACAGAAACCATTCGCTATTATCTTAAAAACTGGAATTATGACATCATCTTATTCCATGATCAAAGCATTTTCGATTATAATAAAAGTGAAATTCCTCTTCCGAAATTTATAGGAGGAACGTCTTTTTTATACACCTTTAAAGCAAATAAAAGAAACTAAAATAAAGGCCGAAATCTTACATTTAACAGACGGAGATAATTCTCCTAATGACCAAACCAAAACAGAACAAATCGTTAAACTACTATCTCAAAAAGGATCTACATATAAACGAATAATTATAAAAGAAGATCATTAGGTTAAGATAAATATAGCTAAAACCCTTGAAATCGAACTATTCGCAATTATCGAACTTTTATTTACCAATATTTTTATAAGATTAAAGTGTTGTTAAGTTTAAGAAAAGTTGCTACAATCTAAAATTGTGATATGATTCTTTAGACTTAAAGGGAGGACAAGATCGTGGGTATAATATTAGATATTATCTTTGCAATAGCAGCGATAGCAATTGTGTTAGCGATTGCATGGTTCATGTCAAATGATAAAAAGAGCATACCATTTAAAGGAATCGCTTTCATGCTGATCGCTCAGCTATTAATTACTTGGTTTATGTTTAATACACCAATCGGTAAAATGATTATTACGACCATATCAGATGTTTTCAATAAACTGATTGAGTTTGGTAAGGTTGGTGTCGACTTCGTCTTAGGTGGAATTTCAATTGAGTCTGAGGCAAGTGTATTCTTCTTTGACGTACTATTAATTATTGTATTCTTTGCTACTATTTTATCCGTTTTAACTTATTTAAGAATTTTGCCTTGGTTAATTCAATTTTTAGGCGGGGTTATTTCGAAAATTACAGGTTTACCGAAAATTGAGTCATTCAATGCGGTTAACAGTATGTTCTTCGGACAATCTGAAGCACTACTTGCAATTAAATCTCAGTTCCATCGTGTAACTGAAAACAGATTATACATTGTAAGCGCTTCTGCTATGGGATCAGTATCAGCTTCAATCGTTGGTGCTTACCTACAAATGTTACCTGAGCAATACGTCTTAGTGGCAATTCCACTTAACATGTTCAGTGCATTAATCTTAGCTTCTATTATTGCACCTGTAAGTGTTGAGGATGAAGATGATGCAGTCGATATCAAAGATGTATCAGAATCTAAAAGTGTATTCGAGGCAATGGCTAATGGTGCCTTAGATGGTGGTAAAATCGCCCTAATCGTTGCTACTATGTTAATTGCGTTCTTAGCTTCATTAGAACTAGTTAACTTTGTATTAGGTGCAATCGCAGGTGGATTAACACTTCAAGAAATCTTAGGTTGGATTTTAGCACCAATTGCGTTCTTAATGGGTGTACCAGCTGGTGAAATCGCTCAAGCTGGTGGTATCATGGGTCTTAAAGTTATTACCAATGAATTCGTTGCTATGTTAGAATTACAAGCTGCAATGGATGGCATGTCTGAAAAATCTATTGGTGTCATCTCAGTATTCTTAACAAGCTTTGCTAACTTCTCATCAATTGGTATTATCGCAGGTACTGTTGCTGGTATTAGTAGTGAAAAAGGTAAAGTTGTTTCTCGTTTCGGGATGAAATTATTAATTGGTGCGACTTTAGCATCAATCTTGTCTGCTACAATTGCAGGACTATTTATCTAATGTAAGTAAAGCTTGGATCTTGATGGTCCAAGCTTTTTTATGTTTACACCCATATGTTTTGTGAAATATGAATATTAGACACAAATGAAAGGGTGTTAACGATGCAAACATTTGGTTTACTTACTGATGGAAAATGGCAAGAAAAAGATGAAAAGATTGATGTATTAGATAAAACAAATCAAGAAGTCTATGCAAAAGTATCAAAAGCTGAAGAAAAAGATGTGACTGCTGCCGTCGATTCAGCAGAACAGGCATTTCAAAATGATTTAACGACACCTTACGAACGTTATGAAATTTTAATGAAAGTCGCTCAATTACTTAAAGATCATAAAGAGGAAATTGCTAAAAACATTACTCATGAAGCAGGAAAGCCGATAAAACAGGCTCGTTCTGAAGTCGATCGTGCGGTTGAGACAACCCTTTTATCTGCTGAAGAAGCGAAACGATTAGCTGGTGAAGGTGTTCCAATAGAAGGTGCGCCAGGTAGTGAAAACCGAATGGCCTTTACCATTCGTGTACCAGTCGGAGTCGTTGCTGCAATTAGTCCATTTAATTTTCCTTTAAATCTAGTCATGCACAAAATTGGACCAGCACTCGCAGCAGGAAACACGGTCGTGCTTAAGCCTGCAAGCGCCACGCCTACTACAGCATTAATTTTAGCAAAATTGTTTGAGGAAGCTGGTCTTCCTGCTGGTGTATTAAATGTGGTTACGGGGAAAGGCTCGGAAATTGGTAAATGGTTAACACAAGATGAACGAATTCAGTTGTTCACGTTCACAGGAAGCGCTGAAGTTGGTCTTAATATTAAACAGAACACTGGAATGAAGAAACTGGTTATGGAACTCGGAAATAACTCACCCGTAATTGTAGATTATGATACAAACGTTAAAGAAGCTGCACAAGTCATTGCTGCGAAAAGCTATGCCTATGCAGGACAAGTATGTATATCAGTTCAGCGCGTCTATGTTGATGAAAAAGTCAAAGATGAATTCGAAAGCGAGTTATTAACTGCCATTAATAACCTCAATATAGGTGATCCGTTTAATGACGATACGGACTTAGGCCCGATGATTTCTGTAGAGGAAGCTGAACGTGCAGAAAAATGGGTTCAGGAGGCAAAAGAACAGGGTGCAACTGTTTTAGTTGGAGGTAATCGAAAAGATAATTTCTTAGAGCCAACTGTGTTAACGAATGTCACTCAAGAGATGAAAGTTGTGTGTGACGAAGTGTTTGCTCCAATTCTTTCACTTATCACATACAGTGATTTAGATGATTGTCTAAAAGAGGTAAACCAATCTAACTATGGCTTACAAGGCGGCATTTTCACTAACAATATTAATAAGGCGATGAAAGCCGCACGTAAGATGGAGGTTGGTGGCATTATGATTAACGATGCTACTCAGTTTCGTGTCGATCTCATGCCATATGGTGGTATGAAAGATAGTGGTTGGGGCAAAGAAGGACCTAAGTACAGTATTAAAGAGATGACCGAAGAACGATTGATCGTTATGAACTTGAAGTAAGGATAACAAGCTGTGAATGATTCACAGCTTGTTTTTTAATGAAATTTCGGTACCTACGTTCATAAAGAGTGAAGTACCGTTAATAGATGCGAGAGTTACGTTCATAGAAAGGCGATAACCGTTTATAGAGAGAAGAGTTACGTTCATAGAAAAGTGAAAACCGTTTATAGAAAAGAGAATTACGTTCATAGAAAAAGTTTAATCTATATACTAAATCACGACACGTGAAAGTATCATGAACAAGTACCTTTACATGTAGCCATGCAATTTTTTAGCCATCATAAACAGAGTTCGCACCTAGCGAACTCTGTTTTTACTAACGTATACAAGTCTGATCGTCAAAGCAATCGCTCCAAAACCTAATCCCGTAATTAAACCAATCCAATAACCATATGGTCCAAGTGGTGTGAAGTTTGCGACTAAGTAACCTGATGGAAGACCTAATATCCAAAAAGAAATAAGGGCTATGACCGAGGCTGTATTAACATCTTTATACCCACGTAGAGCCCCTTGAATGGGTGTGCCAATCCCGTCGGATAACTGGAAAAAGATCGCATAGATTAAGAACGTTTGCATGAGGCTCATGACAACTGGGTCATTACTATAAAGCATGGCAACATGTTCTCTGAAAACGAAAATTAACACACCGCTGATTGCTGAGAAGATAATCCCCGAACTGATACCGATTTTGGCATAAGTGACGGCTTCATGTAGTCTTCTCGCTCCAACTTCAAATCCCACTGCAATAGTAAGTGCCATAGCAATCGCTAAAGGTAACATATAAAAAAGAGTCGCAAAGTTAATTGCAGCTTGGTGAGCAGCAATGGTCTCAGTATTATAGGCGCTCATTAGAAGAGTAATCGCAGCAAAAATACTTGTTTCAAAGAAAATCGTAATCCCGATCGGTATGCCAATTTTAAGTTGTTCCTTCCAAGCGTTTAATGATGGCTTTTCAACGGCAGAAAAATTTGATAATCACTAAATGGAGTTTTTCTTTGAGTAATAAAGACAGCCACGCCCGCTGAAATAAAATAAGTGACAGTAGATGCAATCCCTGCACCGATTCCACCCAATGCAGGTATACCAAATTTACCAAAATAAATATGTAATTAAAAAGTATATTTAAAGGCAATGCCATTAATATAATAATCATGGATGTCTTCGTCTGACCAAGTGCATCTATGAACGACCTAAGTAAGTTGAAAATAAATAGCGGCGCCATTCCAATACCGAGACTTACTAAATATACTTAGAGATATGACGAACTTCGGGATCCAATGATAAATTATTTAATAGAGGTGTTAAAACTAACGCACCTAGTACAAAAATCAACCCAGAAATAGCAACCGAGAGGTAAACTCCTTGTCTTATAACATATGTAATTTGCTCGCTTTTTGTGCACCCAATAATTGAGATACGATTGGTGGAATGGCCATCAGTATACCTGTCACCCCAGTTAATATAGGTACCCAAATAGACGATCCAATGGCGACACCTGCAAGATCATTGGCACCAGCCTACCTGCCATAATGGTATCGAAAAAATTCATTAGGTAAAGTCCAACTTGCGTTACAAGGATAGGGATGAGTATTTTAATAAACAGTTTTAGTTTTTGTGAAATGGTTTGTGTTTCATACATAAATTGATCGCGCTCCTATTCAAAACGAACGACATTTGCTAATATGTCATTATACTTGATTTTTATAGATAAGAATAGAAGGGAAGACGGTGCATGGGTCAAAAATCAATCGTCTTTACTGGTGGAGGAACAGCAGGTCATGTCGTTGTGAACTTGGCCTTAATCCCTGAGTTTTTACAAGAAGGGTATGATGTTCATTACATCGGTTCATATAACGGAATTGAAAAAGACTTAATTAGTGATTTAGAAGGAGTCACTTATCACGGAATTGCTACTGGAAAATTAAGAAGGTATATTTCAATACAAAATATGAAAGATCCTTTTCTAGTGTTAAAAGGTATTTTTCAGGCAAGGTTGCTACTTAAACAAATTAATCCATCTATTGTTTTCTCTAAAGGTGGGTTTGTGTCAGTCCCAGTCGTTATGGCATCAAAGATGGTTGGAATTCCATCAATTATCCATGAGTCTGATTATACTCCTGGTTTAGCTAATAAAATAGCGACGAAGTTTAGCCCACATATATTAACGACTTTTCCAGAGACAGGCGATCACCTGCCAAAGGAAAAAGTAAAACATATGGGTGCGATTATACGAGAAGAACTGTTTGAAGGAGATCCGCAGAGAGCTTATAACTTCACGGGGTTAAACGATAAAAAACCAATTATTTTAATTATGGGAGGTAGTTCAGGGGCACAAAAATTAATGAATCTGTCAGACTTGCGCTTCCAGTACTTTTAAAAGAGTACCAAGTGATCCATCTTTGCGGAAAAGGTAAGATCGATGAATCGATAAACCAACCAGGTTACGTCCAGTATGAATATATCTCTGATGAGTTAAAAGATTTATTTTCTATTACGGATGTGATTGTTTCGCGGGCAGGGTCAAACTCTATTTTTGAATTTTTAGCACTCAATATTCCAATGCTCCTCATTCCGCTGTCAAGGCAGCAAAGCAGAGGAGACCAAATATTAAATGCTGAATCATTTAAGAAGCAAGGGTATGCCGAAGTTATTGAAGAGGAAGATTTAACAAGAGAGCACTTGATTCAAAAGATTAATACACTTTATGAGAAACGCGACCATTTCAAACAAACAATGAGCCGTTACCAAGCAAAAGAAGTGAAAAGCGATGTTGTTAATCTAATAAAAATACGATGAAATAATAAATAGCTCAGGGTGGGGGGCGAGCTCCCACTTGAGCTTTATTCAACGATTCCATAACTTCTAATTTTTGTAGTGACATTAACTGTAACATTAATATTAGGATATATGTCTCTCCACTCTTCTTTGGTCATTTGGTTGTTGCCATTCCTAGACACATACTCCTTTCCAAAACCAAAAAAGTCAGAATTTACTTCTTTCGATTTCTCAATTATTCTTTCAATATTTGTTTTGATTTCTTCGCTCATGTGCTCTTCTAATTTTTTATCGCTTCTTTATTCTGTAAATCAATTCGTTCAGTTAATTCTACGATTCTCCCTTGAATATCAACATCGACTTTAAAATCGTATCCTCCAGGGTTTGTAATCTCTACATTTGTCTTATTATTTAGCTGGTCAAGCACTACAATAACCTGATCTGAGTTTGGTTCTTCAAAATCCTCCATCATGTTTTTAAACGGTTCTATGGGTAATTTGAGGTCCACTTGTCCTTGTTTGAACTTATCAGAAATTAATCTAACATAAAAAACATCTTCAATAGACAATTCATCGACATAATGATCATCTTGAAATATAGCTAAACCTGTTAACTGAGCTTTGTTGTCATGATTTGCAATAATTGGCACTAATGGATCATACCCAACTGTGAAGAACTTTTTTGAAAATTCGTGTAAAGTACTACTCGTTATTCTCTCATCCCTGACGGAGGTTTCAATTAGTCTTTGAATATAAGTACCTATATTTGGAGATTGCTCATAGTTAGAAGCTGTTAGAACTTGTTCTGTTGGCTGATTAGAAACAGCAATAAACACCATATCAGAAATTGACGCATCCCGTTGCAGCGTATCAATGTGTGGAAAGATACCTGCTCTAGACAATTTGGGTCCGAACAGAATCGTTCTTAGCTGTCCAGACACGATTTTATAGCCAGATTTTTTATTCGCATTATTTCTGAGTTCCCTGAATGTACTTCCAGTACTATGAATAATTTGCGAAGCATCTGTTACATCAGGGTTAAATTGGAATAAGACCGTAGTTGATTTTAGCTTATCTTCACCTTCAGCTTGATCAAAACCATAGATGGTCACTATTCCAAGTTCTTCAAGAATGTGTGTTTCTAAACATCCCGTTAGAAATAGACATGATATTAAACTAATTATGATTAATTTACGTCCTCTTTGCATTCTGCTTTTTCTCCTTCATCCGACGTCTTATAGCAAATGGTAAGAGTAAAAACGGAAAACCAAACCCAAATACCAAACCAATTTTTCCAGTATAATCGGTAAATGTATTAACGAACTGGCGATCGTTAAAAAACATTACAAAGACTAATGAAAATATAACGAGTGCAACTAAGCAATGTTTTTGTTTAAAACCCATCGTACGTTTACATGCGAATGTGACCATCCAACCTAACAAAATTAAGTTCGGTAACACGACAATCATCCACAATGCAACAGCGATTAGGTCAAAAACGTTCAAATGCTGGAAATGAAATCACTTTAAACATTGTTAATAGTGGCCAAACCTTTTCTTCAAGTTGTCTGGGAGCGAAAAAACCTATAGCGACGACAGTTATTAGCAGATATAATGCCACGGTAAATACAATGGCTAACTGACTATATCGATTGACTTTTTCTTGTCATACACAAAGGGATAAATCATCCATAGTAATTCAAATCCTAAAAAGGTAAATGATGACATGAGTACTCCGTTAAACAGACCGTCCCATCCCGTAGTAAAAATAGGAAAGTAGTTTCTAGAGTCGACCATAGAAATGGGTTTAGATAATAGCCCAACCATCCATATGGCAGATAAAAAGAAAACTAAACTCGCTCCGACTGCTACTCTGATGCCGCCACTAACGGCATACCAAACTAATGTTAATAACAATAGACCAATAAACCACGAAGACATCTTTGGAAAAATAAATACTTGAACAAACTCAATATAATTCACAATGACACTTAAAAATAAGAGTAAGAAATAGATTACAAATATATGGCTAAATAATTTACCAAATAAGTTGCCAAAAGCTTGTGTTAATACACCCGGAAGATCTTCAGTCTTATAAGTGTTTAATATAAACACCATACAAGCTATGACGATATTTAATATCATTCCAGTTAATATTAAAGCTATCCAGCTATCTTGTCTGGCTTCCATAAACACTAGCCGTGGGTAACCAGCTATACCAACACCCACTTGCATAGTATGAATTGCTATGATTAAGTAAGAAGCTTTTATTTGGTTTTCTTTAGGAATTGATAGTCGCTTCATATTTTAGCTCCATTTTAAATGTCTTCAATATCTGAAGGTTTATCTTTTGGTGGCTCCTGAAAACGCTTTGATTTTTAGGCATATTTGATGATGCTCGATAATTACTTTTAAGAAAAGGAATTCTGATTACAGAATTGTCAAAATCTCTAGGTCTCATTGGATATAGTGGCGCTAAGTAAGGGCGTCCTAAAGATTTCTGTTTAATCACATGAATTAAAATAAAGCAATAGCTATAGAAAATGCCTATGAATCCCCACATACCAGCCATAATAATCAAAGGGAAACGCATGATTCGAATTGCGGAACCCATTAAGTAACTAGGAACTGTAAATGAGGCAAGGGCACTGAGTGCAACAATAATAATTAAAATATTACTTGTAAAACCTGCTTGTACTACAGCTTGCCCGATGACAATACCACCAACAATACCCATCGTCTGACCGACTTTTGTCGGCAGACGTGCTCCGGCCTCACGGATCAACTCGATTAAGAATTCCAAAATTAGCGCTTCTAACAGTGGTGGAAAGGGTACCCGGGAACGCGAATGCCCAAGTGATACGAGTAACGCTGTTGGTATAATTTCATAATGAAATGTTAATGCAGCTACGTAAAATGGAGTTAACGTAATCGATAAGAACATAGCGATTAACCGCATAATTCGAATGAAAGACCCCATATTCCACCGGGTATATAGGTCCTCAGTCGATTCAAAGAAACTAAAGAAATTTGTTGGTGCAATGACTGCGCTCGAACTTTTATCGACCAAACACCTATCTTACCTTCTTTAAGTTCATAACAAAACGGTCTGGTAATTCGGTAACATATAACTGCGGAAAAATAGAGTAAGAATTATCTTCGATATACTGCGTTAAAACGGAACTCTCTAACACATCATCTGTTTTAAGTTTATTAAGTCTTCTTCGCATTTCAGTAATATTCTCATCATCGGCAATATCCTTTAGATAGATTAAACGTACCTCTGTTGGGATTTCATTTCCGATAATAAATTTCTCGGAGACTAAAGATGGATTGTCAAGGCGCCAATGAACAATGTTCATGTTAGTTTGCATGGATTCAGTAAAAGAAATCTTTGGTCCAAAATAAGAGATTCTGTTTCTGCGCGGTCTGGGTCTCTTTCTTTTAGTTGCGGTACTGCATATGTAATACTTTGATCTAGTCCTTCAATGTAAATGACGAATGAACCTTTAATTAGGTCTTCTCCAACATCTTTTAGAGACGTTCTAAGTTCACCGTCTGAAATCGGAATCTCGTTCTTGAGCTTTTCAATTCCCCAAGGTTCGTTAGACTGTTGAATAACTTCTATTACATATCTATAGATTTGTTCTTTTTCTACCATGTAATTAATAAACGCTATAAACACTTTTTGTCCTTCATGCTCAAACTTTTTAGTTGTAAAGTCAGGTAGAGATTTAAAGAAGCCTTCTTTTAAATCTTTTTCTAACTTTTCAACCTCACAAGGAAAATAACTAGTAGATGTCTTTCGTTTATTTCTCCGTCTCATGATGAAACTCCTCAGAATTATTTATGAATAGTATGTGATGGTTAATTAAAAATATGTAATACGAGGAGTCATAAAATAAAGAATGACAGTTGGTGAGAATCACGTGGGATTACAGTTAGTGGAGGTTTATGTTCCAAAGAAAAACTATCATTTTGTTGTAGAGAAGCTTCGTAGTTACTCAAGAGAAGGTACATGGAAAGAGGAAGAAATCAGTCAGGAACGAGTTCTAATAAGGATGATTATATCAACTGATTATGTTGAAGAGGTCTTAAATTATCTTGAAACCGTATCAAGGTCATCAGAAGGTTTTGAAACGATTTTATTCCCGGTTCATACTTATTTTTCCCATAAGACGATTCAAAAAGAGAATGATAACAAAGAAGAGAACAAACAAGAAGAGGAGCAAGAACAAGAGAAGAATCGTTTTCTTAGAGCAAGCCGCCAAGAATTAAAACATACGATTGAGGATAAAAGTTCTTTTACGTTAAATTACTTTTTATTAGTCGTGTTCTCTGCCATTGTAGCAACTGCTGGTTTTATGAAGGATGACACTGCTGTAGTCATCGGAGCTATGGCAATTGCCCCTTTAATTGGGCCAGCTATTTCAATGGGTTTTGCATCGGTTTTAGGGAATTTATCACACTTGGGGAAAGCATTGATAACGTTATTTGGTGGAGTTTTGATCATTGTAGCCATTTCTGCATCATTTGCTTACTTTTTCGAAGAAGGTATCGAATCCTCACAATATGTTAACCGGACGTCTGTTACCTTAGCTGACTTCTTTTTAGCTCTAGCTGCTGGTGCGGCAGGTGCCATGTCAATATTAAATCGTTTGTCGAGCAACCTAGTTGGGGTTATGGTAGCCGTTGCGTTACTACCACCAGTCATTACGTTAGGAATGTCAATTGGGCAAGGGTTGTGGAATGATACGTACGGAGCTTTTTTGTTAGTTATGACTAACATTACGTGTATCGTATTAAGTGCTGTTATTATATTTTTCGTAAGCGGAGTACAACCCGTTAAATGGAAAGATGAATCCACGATTAGCGTTTCAAGAATGTTTTCGGTTGTTATTATTTCGTTAATAGCTTTAATCATTTTAAGCATTATTTTGGTAGGCTTTTAAGAAGCTATATTAAGTCATTTTACTCAAAATTAAATATTTTTCAAAATTGTGTTGCTTTTTTGAAATGTTCCGTATATAATCTATAAAGTAATTAGAAAAAACAGGTAAAGGAGGTCACGAAAATGACTAACGTACAAATGATGATTCATCCAGTTGGAACTTTAACAGCTAAATATAATATAATCGTGACCAAACCTATAGATACCTGTAGTAGCTCTAAATAGGCGTGTATTGTCGTCTTTATTTTTAATATTAAATCAGGTAGGTAACGTCGCGATTAATCTAGATCGCGGCGTTTTTTTAGTGTTATAAGCACATTTGGCCACGGTCAAGTGTGCTTTATTTATATGGTTATGTTAGGTCTAAGTGTTGATATTGTGATTCGCTTTCGGTGGACGCTTTCCGTGGGCACGGCTTCAGCAAGACAACTTCAATGAGAATACTTCTTTGCAGTCTTGCAACGAGGAAGCCTACTACGAAGCCAAACTAGAAGACGCAGGTGCAAACTAAGTGGATCTTCAGCTCGTGCTTTTCCCACAGGAGTCGCCACCTACGCTCATCTTATTTTAGCAATTCACTTTTAAACATCTTGAAAATTAACATTAAACATTAACATGACCAATAATAAAATTTTTTATTAGGGAGTTGAAAACATGTTCAAAATTTCATTTGAGTTTCACAAAAATGGAACTCGAAAACGTATTAACATTGAATTTTATTTATTCAGTAAACCGCATAGGCTCGATGACGGTTAGCCAATCTCAACTAAAGAGAAAAAGGGGGAATAACAGTGATTAGCGTATTTAAAAAATTATCTTGGTATTTCAAAGAACAATGGGTTCGGTATACATTAGCGATTTCAGCCTTAATCGTCGTAAACGTATTAGTCGTCATCCCACCGACCATCTTAGGTGAGGTGATCGATTCCATTCAAAGAAATCAGTTAACAAGTGAACGTTTTACACAATTAGTCGCATTTTTCATTGCGTTGATTATAACGAGCTATTTAATTTCATTCTTTTGGGATTACACACTATTTGGTAGAGCGATTTTATTAGAAAAAAGATGAGAACGTTACTTATGGGCCACTTTATGAAGATGACTCCTTCATTCTTTGGTAAGTATCGTACAGGCGACCTAATGGCCAGGGCGACAAATGACCTCAAAGCCATTATGATGACGGCTGGTTTTGGAATCTTAACTTTAGTTGATTCAACTGTATTTATGGCTTTTATCATCGCTATTATGTTTTTTACGATTGATATAAAGTTAACGCTAGCTGCTTTAATACCGCTGCCGATTATGGCCTTTATTATGCAAAAGTATGGGAAGGCCATTCACGAACGGTTTATGAAAGCACAGGCATCTTTTAGTGAGCTTAATAACGATACGTTAGAATCCATTCAAGGCGTTAGAGTGATTCGTGCTTTTGTTCAAGAGAAGCAGGATGAAAAACGTTTAATCAAAAAACAGAAGAAGTGTTTCAAAAAAAATATTGAAGTAGCTAAACTAGATGCATTATTTGAACCTACAATTAAGGTTCTAGTTGGGTTAGCTTACACAATCGGATTAGGTTATGGGTCGTATCTAGTTATAACAGGCGATATTACCATTGGAAAATTAGTCTCGTTTAATGTGTATTTAGGTATGTTAATCTGGCCAATGTTTGCGGTTGGTGAATTAATTAACGTTATGCAGCGTGGTAATGCATCGTTAGATCGGATAGATCAAATTTTGTCACATAAGCCAGATGTGTCTGATCCTGATGAACCCCAATTGCTTAAAAAACCAGAAACGATCCAATTTCAAAATTTATCATTTAGATACCCAAATTCGAATCAGGTTGATCTGAAAAATATTAATTTAAATATCAATCGTGGTGAAACAGTTGGCGTCGTAGGCATAACAGGTTCTGGAAAGACAACACTGTTTAGACAATTACTTAGAGAATATCCTATTGCTGAACACGGTGAACTAAAGATTAATGGTGTCAGAATACAAGATCTAAGTTTAGACCAAACAAGGGAATGGATTAGTCATGTTCCGCAAGATCATATTTTATTTTCGAAAACAGTTAGAGAAAATATTTTATTTGGAAACCATAACGCTTCGGATGAACTAATCTATGACATTTTAGAGACGGCATCACTCCGTGAAGATATTGATAACTTACCTGAAGGACTAGGTACATTAGTCGGAGAAAGCGGTGTGACCTTATCAGGTGGTCAGAAGCAGCGTGTGTCATTAGCTCGCGCCTTAATTAAACATCCAGAGATCTTAATTTTGGATGATTCCTTATCAGCAGTTGATGGGAAAACTGAAACCAAAATTATAGAACACTTGAAAAAGGTTCGCTCAAATAAAACGACTTTTATTTCTGCTCATAGATTATCTGCCGTGCAGCATGCTGATCAAATTATCGTGTTAGAAAACGGAGAAATAGTTGAGCACGGTACACATGATGAATTAATGAAACGACAAGGATGGTATTACACACAATTTGTCATCCAGAGAATGGAAGGGGGGAACTAACATGAATCAACTATCAACAGAAAAGCGACTTTTTCAATATGCATTGTTTTTTAAAAAGAGTATCATTATCGGTCTTGTATGCTTAATGATCTCAGTTGCATTAGAACTGTCTGGTCCATTTATAGCTAAACACCTCATAGACCAGCATATTGTAGGCGTTGCTAATCACTACGTCGTAAATGAAACTGAAAGTGGAATTAAATTTGAAGGAAATGTATATGAAAGAATTGACCGAACTCAGAGCGAATCAGATGAACAGGTTACACTATTTCAAGACGGACTAAGCTTTTATCTGTTTAATGAAAAAGTACCTCTTAACGCTTCACTTGATCATACAGGTTCTAACGAATTTACACTATCATTTGAAGATGAAACGTATGTAACTACTGGTCGAGAACTTTCTACACCAGAAGTGTACACGTTTTTTAAAGGTGAGATAAGTTCAATTATGTGGCTGTTGGCTCTATATATTGGGCTAATATTAATTGCATCATACTTCCTTTATTTTAAAACGTACCTACTTCAATTTGCATCGAACCGGATTATTCAAAAAATGCGCCGCGATGTATTTGAGCATATTCAAAGCTTGCCTATTAAGTATTTCGTCGATCAGCCGGCAGGTAAAATTGTAGCAAGGGTGACGAATGATACGGAAGCTATTAGAGAGCTCTATGTTAAGGTGCTTGAGGTTTTCGCATCTGGTGCGATTTACATTCTTGGTATATTTGTTGCCTTATTCATTTTAGATCCAAAGCTTGCAGGAATTTGTTTAGTCCTATTACCAATCATGTTTATTTGGATGAAAGCTTATAAAACAGTCGGTGGACGTTACAACAAAGTCATTCGAGAAACGAACAGTCAAATTAATGCTAATATAAACGAATCAATTCAAGGGATGTCTGTCATTCAATCCTACCAACAGACAGATCGAATGATGAATGAGTTTGAAGAGTTAAATGAAAAACAAAGGTTATTCCAAACAAAAATGAATACATTTACAGCTTGGACATCATTTAACCTAGTGGATGTCTTTCGAAATGTAGCATTAGTAGTTTTATCTTATACTTTGGAGGAGCCGCTCTTAACGGTACGACATTGGTATCAGCGGGACTATTATATGCTTTAGTCGATTTGTTGACACGATTATTTGAACCAGTCGATCAAATTGTTAGTCAGTTAGCTCAACTAGAGCAAGCTAGAGTTTCCGGAAGCCGTGTATTTGAATTAATGGATGAACCTGGTGAAGAAGTAAATCATGATTCGATTAAACGATACGAAGGACGAGTGACATTTGATCACGTATCATTTGCTTATGAAAAAGATGATTACGTGCTAAACGACATTAATTTTGAAATTAAACCTGGTCAGACAGCAGCTTTTGTCGGTCATACCGGTTCTGGAAAAAGTACTATTATGAATCTTTTATTTAGGTTTTATGATCCCATTAAAGGTAAAATTTTAATTGATGGAAAAGATACAATCGATTTTTCCAAACAGCAAGTGAGAAGTCATATTGGAATTGTGCTACAAGATCCGTTTATTTTTACAGGAACTATTATATCTAATATCACGATGAACGACCCTTCAATTACAAGAGAACAGGCAATTAGCGCACTCAAAGCAGTTGGAGCGGATCAGTTTATTGAAAAACTTCCAAACCAATACGATGAACCTGTCAAAGAAAAGGGAAATGAATTCTCAACAGGACAGAGACAATTATTGTCATTTGCAAGAGCACTTGCTTTTAATCCAGCAATTTTAATTTTAGATGAAGCAACAGCTAATATTGATACTGAAACAGAGGGATTGATTCAGGAAGCTTTAAAAGTGCTTAAAGAAGGTCGTACTACATTGGTCATTGCTCATCGATTATCTACGATTCAGCAAGCTGATCAAATTTTTGTCTTAAAACATGGTAAAATGATAGAAAGAGGCACTCACGAAAGTCTCTTGAAAGAACGCGGGGAATATTTTAATATGTATGAGATGCAGTTAGGACGTAAACGAATGAATGTCTCTTAAGTAGGTGATTGGCATGTCAGACGATAAGCACCGTGATATCATTGATCAAGATCTTGTTGAAGATATAGATGAAGAAGAAATGTATGAAATTATCCAAGAAAACAAACAAAAATCCGTGATAAGGAACAAACGGAAAAACAAAAGCCAAAACGCCCATTTCCCAAATGGGTATTTTGGCTTATTGCTGTTTTTATGCTCATTAATATCATTGCATATATACCGAATTTCTTCTCGCTAGCAGCCATCGATTTTGTAAAAACGTCTGCGCAGCTTCTAGTGAATGATGATGTAAAAGAGTATAAAAATCTATTGCATTAATCAATATTGGTGACAGTAAAGGAACGGGTTTTGTTTATACTGAAGATGGTCACATATTAACGAACCACCACGTAGTGGATAAAACTGGACAAATATTAGTTTATTTACCTGATGACGGTCCTTACTCTGCAACCGTAGAAGAGAGGTATCCAGAGATTGATTTAGCCGTACTTAAAATAGAGGGGGAAAATTCCCTAAGCTAGATTTAGCAAATCAAGCTAGTTTTGATCAAAATGAGCACATTTACTTTATTGGCAATCCACTTAGTTTCAGCGGAATTGCTAATGAAGGTGAAATTATTGGCTGGTCAGATGCTTCCTTAGAAACAGAAGTGATGATGCTTAAAGCACCCGTTTATAGAGGGAATAGCGGAAGTCCTGTGATCAATCAATCCGGAAAAGTGATAGGGGTCATTTATGCAACGCGTCAAAGTGACGAACATGGAAAAGTTGGACTTGCCATTCCGATAGATGCTTTTCATCAATATAAAGAATAAAGTAACACCCATAAAGTACTGTCAAATCTCGAATATTATATTACGTTGGGGGTGATGAGGGGTGTTAAAGCGTCAAAATAAAGAAGACGTATCCCTCGAGGAACACGTTTTGGCCGTACAATCAGGGGATGAGGAGACCCGTCATCATCTGTTAACGGACTATCAACCATTTGTGGCAACATGCGTCTCAAAAGTTTGTAAAAGATATGTCAATCCCAATCAAGATGATGAATTTAGCATTGGATTAATGGCATTTAATGAAGCGATCGATGCTTTTTCCCATGAGAAAGGCAGTTCCTTCTTATCGTTTGCCAAATTGGTGATTACAAGAAAAGTAATTGATTACATACGTGTCGAACAAAAGGACCTTGCAATGATCTCTTTGGACCAAAATAATGAAGATGAAGAAGGAAATCAGCAGGATAAACATATAGCCATCGCTTCAAAGAAGGCATTTCAAGAAGAAGAGTTAGCCTGGTTTCGGCAAATTGAGATCAAGGAATACAACCTTAAACTTAAAGAATATAAATTATCATTCTCAGAATTAGCCAGTGTTTCACCTAAGCACCAAGATGCCAAGGAAACCTCTCAAGAAATCGCAAAGATTATTTATGAGGATGAAGACATAAGAGAATATATTTTAAGGAAAAAAAGGTTACCCATTAAAAAATATTACCGTTAGTAGATGTTAGTAAGAAAACGATTGAACGAAACCGAAAGTATATTTTAGCTATTTTCATTTTATTAAATGAAGATTTTACATTTTTAAAAGATTATATAAAGGGGGTGTAAGGGTGAAAAAAGGACTAATTGTTGAACAGAAAAGAAATAAAACTTTATTGATGACTTCAGAGGGGTCATTCTATAAGTCTAAAAAAATTAACGGAGAAATTGGGGAAGAGACCACATTTGAGCCGGTTGAACAGAATATATTTCCAATGATAACACAGTGGTTTCATTCATTAGCTCACGCCAAGCCAGTATTTGCAGCAATTATCGCATTCTTATTTATTCTCCCATTTTATTCATGGTTAGGTGAAGAAGATGTTCATGCATATATGAATATTGATATTAACCCAAGCGTTGAGTTATCTCTAAATGAAGATTATGAAGTCATAGATCTACATGGATTAAATCAAGATGGAAATACAATTATTAAGCAATTGGATGATTGGAAAGGTGAACCTGTTAAAGAGGTTTCATTGAACATATTATCTTTAAGTGATGAATTAGGGTTTATTCAAGAAGGTCATCAAGTACTATTAGGTATTAGTTACGTCAATGAACATGTCAATCAAGATCTTCTTCAAAGTGTATCTCAAGAAATGAAAACTTCAAGTAAACCTATAGAAGTTGCAGCGTTTGAAGTTCCAAAAGAATTGCTTGAAAAGGCCCATGAACAGAAAGTTTCAATGAATTTTGTCTATGCAACGGAGTTAATTGAGAAGAAAGAACAATTAAAAGAAATAGAAAAAGATAGCGCTAAACAGTCCTCTAACAATAAAATTGAAGAACAGAACATGAAGGTTATAGAAAAAATTTGTTGAACAATCAAAACAGTTACCACCAGGGCTTAAGAAAAAACTAGAAAAAGCAAAAGAAGCTAAACAAAATGAAGAGGAATCAGAAGTTACTGAGGAAACACAACAAAAGAGAAAGAAAATCCAAAAGATGCCGATCACCCTTCACAAAAGAATAAAGATAATAAAGGTAAACAACAAGAAGATAAGGAAGATGAATGGACCCCTCCAGGTAAGAAGAAAAAAGACGATGATTGGACACCACCTGGACAGAAAAAACAAGAGAATGACTGGACTCCTCCAGGTAAAAAGGAACAAGATGACGAAGGGACCCCTCCAGGAAAAAAGAATGAAGAGGGTGACTGGACTCCTCCCGGTAAGGATCGAGACAAGTCTAATCAAGGCAGTAAAGGAAAAAAACATCAAGATGATAGATTTTCTAATCCGCCTGGTTTAGATAAGAAAGCTAAAGATCACCCAGGTAACGGTCAGGGTAACCCTCATTAATATGCCCCCTTTTAGAGTAGGATGCTAATGATTCTACTTTAAAAGGGGTTTTTGGAAAGATAAGATAGTATAAATTTTAATTTAAATATAATAAATCATGTTGTAAGCACTGTCTAGCGCGAGATGCCCAACCACTGGTGACTTCCCGTCTAAACCTACGATAAATCAACATCGATTCGCGATGCTCATCGTGTTTCCTTTATCTCAGTTTAGTCGGCTCACTGCGTGGTTAAACGGGCACCCCGCGCTTTTCTTATGTTTTAATCTTATTATCAAATTGGTCTTCTTAAAGGACAACCTGTATCATAGAATATATTAATATTTTGTAAAAGAGGGTCATTAAATGGGTGAGTTTTTAAGAAAATATAAAAAAACATTCATGACCATTGTCATTATGCTCTTTGTCATCATTAGTATTATTATTTATCGAGTGATGACAAATTCAATATTCAATTATGCAGAAATTGAGAAAAAGACGATTGAAACCATTTTAAGCCAGACTGCTGAATATACAGAGGATGAGCGTGATTTATCTAAGCGGTTGTCCAAGGAAACAAGCAATCAATCCTGGATCTTATCAGGTAATATGAAAATAAATGAGTTTAGTCAGACTTCTATGCTCTTAAGAGGATTACTAGCAAATTCCAGAGTTGTGATTGATTCTAAGCATGACCCGAAAAACAATGAAATGTCAGGCGAAGTTAAACTGCAGCTTCAAAGGACTAATTTATTAAAAGCTGATGTGTACCAAAACGCCTTATATTCTGCGGTTAAGTTACCATTGATTCTAGGCCAATAGGAATCAAAAATGATCGTTTTGGTGAGTGGATGGCCACACAGCATGACCGTGATGTCATGAGTGAATTACCAAGACAAGTGAATCAATCATTTGATTTGAATTTATTAGATTATGCAAAAATAATCAGGTTACTTCAAGATACAGATGTCACCAAGAAATCGAATGTGTCATATAAAGATGGAATTTATCAGAAAGTTACGATGAATGTTTCACCATCTCAAACACAAGACTTAATCCAATTATTAATTGGGGAATTAAAGAAGTATAACAATAGCTATAGTCAAAAGTTAATTCAGTATCTTAATGATTTGAGGTTCCCAGAAGGTTTTACATATGAGGCTTACTATACGGAAGAGACTGTTAAGTATAGGGAAGTTGAAGGTTACTATAACTATAAAGGTCAACAAACAGATTTTAATTTAGATTTTGAAACCAGAATTAAAGGTGATGAATTTCAAGTTGAAATGGACTTAGAGGTTGATCACGAGGAAAACCCACTAAATGTACACTATCAAGCAATTGGTCAGCCAAAATCTGAAAACTACAAAGTAAGTAGAATGTTTGTGATTGACGGTCAGAAAAACGTGGACGCCCAATGGGAAACTCGCTATAGTGATCAAGAAAAAAGATCAATTTTGATCTAGACATACCGTTCATTTTTCAAAGGATAGAAGGAAATGTTGATGTAAAAACGAATATAAATAATGATGAAGGAGTTCGTTCGTACAATGGACAATTGTTCTTTAATAATGTAAGAGCTACCTTCGAACTGTCAAGAGAGATTGAGTTTACTGAACAAATCACAATAAACTCAATGGATCCGCAAGACATTAGATTCGTTGACCAAATGACCGTACCAGAGTACCAAGAATGGTATGATATGTTTGAAAGAAAAGCTAAAAGCTATATCAATCAAATTATAAATCAATTCAATCCATTTTAATAACTGAAAGGGGGCTTGGCTGTGATTTTTCATCTTTGGAAGTATGAGTGGAAGCGTGTATTTAAACGGCCAGTCCTTTTTTATTTACCATCATATTTCCTATAATCGTTCTCGGTTTAACAGCTGCTTTTATATATAGTGTTTCAACCGAAGAATTGGAAACAGTAGAAATCTTGGTATTAGATGATGACCAGACTTTTGAAACTAAATCATTAATTAAACAACTACAAGATGATGAAACCATTGAAGGAGACGTCATACTGAGTGAAGGCCAAAAAGATTTATCCTTTTATTTAGAGCATCCAGAGTCATATGCAGCTATAGTTCAAATACCAAAAGGGTTTACCAAACAACTACGAAGTGGAGTTAATGAGTCCATACATGTTTATTTAAATGAAAAATTGCCGCTTGCATCTAACTTAGCTTATTTACTTCTTGAAAGTGGACAAGATTATATCTCTGCTGCACAAACGGGTGTGAATACAGTCAATCACTTTTATGTTCAAAATATGGAAGATGCAAAGGAACGACAACAATTTTTGCAGCAGTCGATCATTCATTTCACGACATTTTCATTAGGACGTAACTCTTTTTTGATGAGAAATCTGCTTCAGATGAAACACTTAGCTGGACTGAACAAATTTTGTCATCATCTGTAGCTTGCTTATTCTTTTTACATATTGGCTACAGGTTGTCCTTTTTCAGCCTAAGCAACAATCATTAATTCATGAACGACTTAAATTAGTTGGGGTAACGAGGGTGACTCAACTTCTCGCTAAATGGTTTTTCATATTACTCTTCTTGTTGTCTACACATTAGGACTCATTTATTTATTATATTATGTTCTTTTTCAAGGTTTGCAAGCTGAACTACAGTTAATTTTATACTGGGTTATGATCGCACTTACTTTAACAGTCATTTTGATTATGGTTCAATTATTTATTCCTTATTTTTGGTTAAGTGTAACCCTGTTCACCATCTTAAGTTTAGCGTTTCTTTTAATTGGTGGATTATTAATACCACCAGCTTACATACCTCAAAGTCTAAGTCAATTAACATTTATTTATGATGGATTAACGACCGCCTGGTTACGGCAAACGATTGCCACAAATCATGTCATTGTATTTACTTTAATTATGATTATACCTCAGTTGTTACTCCTTATCTTTCGAAAGATTGGAGTGATATTGAGATGATGATAAAGGTTTTTACTCAATATAAGTGGACCATTATCTCTATTCTAATCTTACCTATTTTGTTTAGTGTCATTAGCATTGTTTTGTCAGACAAATCAGCAGAGGAATTAAAAATTCCTGTTGTATTAGTGGATCCGTTTAATCAAGAAATAACCGGCAACTTATTAGAAGATATGTCCATTAATGATTCATTTATTGTCACTAAGGCAAAGCAAATCCCAAAGGATCATTTAATGCGAGGTGAGGTTGAAGCTGTTTTCGTATTACCTCAAAATTTAAAAGAAAAAATCTCTTCAGGTAAGTTGCAAAATGAAATAACTTGGTACCGCCATGAACGCAGTTTGTTTGATGGTTTATTTAAAGAGCAATTAGCCTCATCAATTGTTAAACGAGCGGTTCGAGCAGAAGCGGCTAACATTGTTAAGAATTATCAAGAAAATGCTAATTGGAATAAGGTTTATAAATTTGGCTTACAGTATTTAGAAACAGACCCTATTTTTCAAATTCAGTTCCAAACGATTGACGAGCAAGCACAAACGCAAAATGTATCAAGCGATAAATGGGTCTTTATGAGGTGGTTATATTGGTTAATCATCTGGGGCATGATCGCACGTCTTACTCAAATGTTGTTAAATTGGAGAGAACAGCTAATTTTTGAACGGTTAAGGACTTTAGGCCGTTCAAAAAGTTTGCATCATAATTGGTTATTGTTTGTTGCCTTATTGTTATTCTTTATAACGTTGGTGACATCAACAATCACACAGTATATTTGGCTAGAGACGTATCAAGAGTTAGCCATTGTAACTGATTTGTCTTTAGTCTTACTATCGATTGTGATTTATTTCTTGCTCTCAACCTTCATTAAAACAAAAGAAACCCTTTGGATGATTTCTTTTACTTATGGAGTGGTTTCGTCAATCGTTTTTTCTTAATTCAATTTGAATTTTTAACTAGACAAGAATGGTTAGCCATTTTTCTTCCTTCATGGATTTTATTATAAGAGGAGCGTTTACATGTTAAAACTTGAAAACATCACTTATAAAAAAAAGGCGTCAAGCACTTGTTTCCGAAATAAATGGCCAAATTAATAAAGGTGATTGTATTTCTCTTTTTGGGCCGAATGGTGCTGGTAAATCCACCTTAATTAAAATTATGGCAGGGTTATTAAAATCTTCTAAAGGTAAAAGGGTGGTAAACTTTACAGATAAAAACCCGATTGGTTATGTTCCTCAACAAATTGCTTTATTTAAAGGGTTAACAGTTCGCGATCAGCTTAAATATTATGAAAAGTTAACAAAACCCAAATCAAGCGAGTTTATAGATGAAATGATACTTTCATTGGGGTTAAGCTCTATTCTCAATAAAAAAATTAATCAGTTAAGTGGAGGTATGCAGCGAAAGGTTAATTTGGCAGTAGGTATGATTCATCAACCTGAGCTACTACTATTAGATGAAGCATTTGTCGGAGTTGACCTTGCTGCTAAACATGATATGTTGTCTTGGCTTAAAAGGTTAAATGAAAATGGAATCACTATAATATTTATTACCCATGATTGGTATGTGATTCAACATTTAAAGCCCCAAATGTGGATTATGGACAAAGGTAATATGATAGATCAAGTGGAGTGGGAATCTGTTCCATATATTAATTTGACCCGTCAATCTCAAGCACTTCAAAAAATGTTTGATGTGAATTTAACACATGTAAATTAGGCTACTTACATTAGTTAATTTTTCCATTATTAATAAAGCATATTTGGCGCTTCCTTTTTTCATACTAAGGTTAAATACATGAAGAAAGGAGGCGTCAGTAGTGCGTATTTTATTATGGATGACTTTAGCAGGTATGCTTACTATTTTAGGTGCTTGTCAAGGTCTAGATGAAGGTTTAAATGATGGAATGGACAATAACGGCGACAATGTCGATATGATTGATGTAAATGATGACGGAGAAGGTAATCAGCAACAATACCGCGAGTTGTATCGCAATAACAATAATGATAATATGCAAGAACGCACAAATCGTTTAGACATGATTGACTTAGAGGAAGACCGAGATCAAAGTCCAAATAACCAAAATGGACAAAACAACTATGAAGTGGCTAATAAAGCGGCTGACAATATCACAAAAAGTATTGATGACATTGATGATGCATATGTATTAGCAGGTGACAATAATGCATATGTTGCAGTTACTCTAAAAGGTAACAACACTGAAAACGAGGTTAGCGACAGAATTAAAGAAGAAGTTGCGAATAAGGTAAAAGAATCTAATAACGATATTGAGAACGTTTTATGTTTCTGCTAACCCTAAATTCTTTGACATGGTTAATAATTACGTCGATGATGTACGTAATGGTGATCCAGTTGAAGGTTTCTTTGAAGAATTTAACTCTATGATTGATCGAATGTTCCCTAACTTGGAAAGATAAGGTTTATAACACTCAGGTAAGTTAATTGCTTACCTGGGTGTTTTTTTGTTTCCTCATTTGCATACACATTTATTAAAGTGAGGTGGTTACCATGAACTATGATATTCAAACAGTTTCTAATGAAGAAATATTATACATTCATGAAGCTGGATATCGCAGACGGTACATCTCTACTAATGCAACTCATAACCGAGTCCTTGAGGTTTTTGAAATTGACCAAATCCCTACGATTTATTTAAATCAACGAAATAATAAATTAGAAAATATATATTGTTTAACGCACTGTTTAGGACATGTGGAATTCAATAAAATAATACATGGCTAAAAGCATTAAGAATTCCTAAAATGACACAGGAAAATTTAATACCTTATATGGAGCATGAAGGCTTTGGCTTATTTATAAATGTATTTAGGCAGCTTGCAACTACATGTAGTGATCTAAATTCCAACTTTGTTGCCCCAATCAATTATTTTTTAATGCAAGACCAAAATTTATGTGACTGGCAAACAAAATTATTACGAATGATTTATGATGAGGCCTTTTACTTTAACTCAATTAAAAAAACTACATTACTGAATGAAGGATATGCCGTTTTACGTCAAACAGAATACATAAATTTATTGAATTTATCAGTTTCCGAAAAACTTGAGATCGCACAAATTGATGCGAGGCTACATTATAAACCAGAACAAGGATTAAATTATTATTCTTTAGGCAGATCTATGTGGGAAGAAGTTTTAAAACAAGATGTTTCAAAAGTGTTAGAAGAATACACGGATGTACAATTTTAGATCATTATTATAATGAAACTGTTCATGAAAAAGAGAATGTTTCTGTTGTTTTTAAGGGAGAAGTAATAAGAGATTTTTATAATGTAAAACATTTATTACGCAAGCAACTAAGCGATTCATTTTCAGGTATATATGTTAATCTTGATGTGACGAATAATACTAACAAGCTGACGTTAAATTATATAAGCAAATATTATACTGATGTTCAGACGTTAATGAATTTAAAGTTGGGTTTAGAAAAGCTACTCTGTCGTAGAGTCTATATAAAACCTCTTAGGTGTAACCCGAACTAATGCATCATAGTTCGAGTTACATGTAAGAGTATTAAAAGGAATACGATTCTCCATCTTCAGGCACTAGAACCTTTGAAGCAAACCCTTGTTCCTCAACAAAGTTTTTTAATTCATCTCTTGATAAAGTCCAATGGTTAACTGCTTCCATATGGCTAGCTATAATGGTTGCATTTGGAGCAGCATGATGAACTTTGTAAACATCGTCTTTGCTCATCACTAGTGAGCCACCTTCTAAGAACTGATTGTCTCCAGCATTGACAATAATAATTTCAGGTAAATGAGTTCTAAGTTCCTTTTGAACTCCTTCGTACCAAACTGTGTCCCCTGCTATATATAATGTTTTCTCCGACGGGTGTTTAAATACAACACCACAAACTTCCCCTGCAATTTTTAAAATTTCTCCTCTACCATGTTCGCCTTTTGTTTTGATTAAGTCGACACCTTGAAACTTTGTGTTATTAGTAAGTACTTCTACGTTACTAAAACCAGCTTTTTGAATTTCGGCTTGATCATCTTCATTTTGAGTATAAATTTTAATGTTTTGGGTAATATTTTCTTTGCTTCATCATCCCAGTGATCTAAGTGAAGATGAGTTACTATGACAGCATCTATATCCGCTACTACTTCTTCAACTGAAATAGGAAGATCAACTAAAGGGTTTTTTGGTCTTGTCTTTTTGAATTTGGAAACGGAGGATATGTCCCTTTTTAGCTAAAAACGGATCAATTAAAAAACTGCTTATCTGCATATTTTATTACTAAGGTGGCATTTCTTATTTGTTGGATGTTCATAATCTCAACTCCTTTTCATTTGTATATGTATAGTTTATACTATGAGAAGCTTTAACTTACATAGATAGAATCAAGGATATAGACGGCTTTACTTGAATAATGAAAGGTTTGATTAAAGTTGGATCGAACTGACTTAAAAATTATAAATGAGTTAAGGAAGAACAGTCGTATCACAATGAAAGAACTAGGGGAAAGGGTTCATTTAACTGGTCAGGCTACCTCTGAAAGAGTGACTAAACTTGAGGAGCAAGGTGTAGTTAAAAGTTATACGATAGAAACAGATGATGTAAAGCTGGGATATGACATTCATGCTTTTATTACGGTAATAACTCAAGACCTAAATCACAAGCCATATTTGACTTTTTATAAAAGCAAGAGAAGAGCATATTATTAGTCATTACAAAATTAGCGGTGATGGCTGTTATTTATTAGAGAGTAAGTTCAATTCTTATGATGAGTTGGATCAGTTTTTAGTGGCTTTGAATGAATTTGCTAATTACAAATTGCAACTAGTGATTAATTAATTACGAACCTAGTACCTAACTAGGTTCGTATTTTATTAAGCCTGTTCTAATACATATAAGTGATTAGGCTTACGGCTAGGTTGAAATAATCTGCTTGATCTAAGTTTTCAAGACTTGAGTTATTTGTTGTTTTTATATGTTACTCTTAAAAATGGTTGAATTTGTTGTAATGCATGGTAGACATTTTCTCTTTGTTTTATTTCTATTGTATATCTATAAATCTCTTTACCGTTTATTGTCTGTTTGTTGCTGTATAAACTACCAGGTAGTATCGATTGAATAAATACGAGCATGTTTAAGTCGAGAGAAGAAATGGTAATGACAGGAGCACTTCCATTGTCAGCCTTAGTATTCTTTAATGAGATGGTCCCTTCACTATCAATCATGCCTGCGATATATGCAGCTTCCCAAGATTTTAACATTAAAATCGTCTCCCTTTTTTTTACGTTCTAATAGAAGTATACACAATTTCTATCAACAGAACAAGTGTTCGGTGATACTTTTTTAATAAATTTTAAGGGACAAA
>NZ_BBCD01000011.1 GCF_001311865.1 Piscibacillus salipiscarius JCM 13188 | reverse complement strand
ATTTTCTATTTTATATTCAATTTATTCAGAATAGCGAAAAGGCGAAGACTCCTAGGGGAATAAGCACGAGACGAAAATCACGCGAAACGAGCTGAGCAAGTTTCGGGAAGTTGAGTCCGTGCCCCCAGGAAAGCGTCGCCTGTTAGCGTATCATACGATCTACTATTGAGAAACAGGTAATAATACAGTTAATAACACCAAACATGCCTTTTTCGTTTAAATCTGACAAAATTTCTTATATAATGGTATAGGTATGAATCGTGTGGTTATTCTTATTATAAAAGTTGAATATAAATTATAAATGTTATAAACTGATAATGAGAATAAATTGAGAATGACCATCAATTTTTAATATAGAAAATGGAGGTATTATTAATGGCAGCATCAACTTTAGAAATTAAAGATCTTCATGTCGAAATTGAAGGGCAAGAAATCTTAAAAGGAGTTAACTTAACCATTAAAGGTGGAGAATTCCACGCAGTGATGGGACCAAATGGTACTGGTAAATCAACATTAGCTAGTGCAATTATGGGTCATCCAAAATACGAGGTGACGAAAGGTCAAGTCCTTTTAGACGGAGAAGACGTATTAGAAATGGAAGTTGACGAGCGTGCACAAGCAGGTTTATTCCTAGCTATGCAGTACCCAAGTGAAATTAGCGGTGTAACAAACTCTGACTTCTTACGTTCTTCTATTAACGCACAGCGTGAAGAAGGCGATGAAATTCCATTAATGCAATTCATTAAGAAAATGGATGACACAATGGATTATTTAGAGATTGATAAAAACATGGCACAACGTTACTTAAATGAAGGTTTCTCAGGCGGTGAGAAAAAACGTAACGAAATCTTACAATTAATGATGCTAGAACCAGCGATTGCAATTTTAGATGAAATTGACTCTGGTCTAGATATCGATGCATTAAAAGTTGTATCAAAAGGTATTAATAAAATGCGTAACGAAGAGTTTGGTTGCTTAATCATTACTCACTATCAGCGTCTATTAGACTACATTACTCCAGATCAAGTACACGTAATGATGCAAGGTCGCGTTGTGAAATCTGGTGGTCCAGAACTAGCTCAACGCTTAGAAGCTGAAGGTTACGACTGGATTAAAGAAGAACTAGGAATTGAAGATGAAACTGTAGGTCAAAACGCGTAACTAGAGATAGGAGGTAAAAGGATGACAGTGGAAACACAGCTACCTTATGATAAAGAATATATCACGCAGTATTCCGAGCGTCGTAATGAACCTCAGTGGTTCCGCGATCTACGTCTTAAAGCAGCGGAATTAGCTGAAGACTTACCGATGCCAAAACTAGAAAAAACACGTATTCGTGATTGGAACTTCACAAGTTTCAAGCATGACGTTGAAGGAGCTAAAGTTGAGAATTATGAAGAGCTACCTGAAAAAGTTCGTGTTTTACTCGGCGAAAAGTCAACAAACGATAACTTAATTATCGTTCGTAATAATGATGTGGCATATGCCTCATTATCTAAAGAATTAGAAGATCAAGGTGTTATTTTCAAAGATATTTTCACTGCCATGAGTGAGAATGAAGATCTTGTTAAGAAATATTTCATGCAAGAAGGCGTATCTGTTGATGAAAATAAGTTAACAGCGCGTCATGCAGCTTTATTAAACAGTGGAGTTTTCCTATACGTTCCTAAAAACGTAAAAATAGAAAAACCAGTTCAAGTTGTATTCTGGCAAGAAGACCCAGAAGCAGCACTGTTTAACCATGTATTATTAGTTGCAGATCAAAATAGTGAAGTGACGTATGTTGAGAACTACGTATCTCAAAATAAAACTGAACAATCAGTTGCGAATATTGTAAGTGAAGTTTTTGCTTTAGATAACGCTAAAGTATCTTACGGTGCAGTTGATAACTTCGAAAAAGGTACGACAACTTATGTAAACCGTCGTGGTACTGTTGGTCGTGATGCAACATTAGAATGGGCATTAGGTCAAATGAATGATGGTAACACAATTTCAGAAAACCTAACTCACTTATTAGGTGATAACGGTGTATGTAATGCTAAGTCAGTATCAGTTGGTCGTGGCGATCAAAAACAAGACTTTACAGCTAAAATTGTTAACCATGGTAAGGAAACAGACGGTTATATCTTACAGCATGGTGTTATGAAAGATAATGCATCATCTATTTTAATGGAATTGGTAAAATTGAACACGGCGGTACTAAGGCTAACGCTGAGCAAGAATCACGCGTGTTAATGCTAAGCCCTGGAGCTCGCGGAGATGCGAACCCAATTCTATTAATTGATGAGGATGATGTAACAGCTGGTCACGCAGCATCAGTCGGACGCGTTGATCCAGTTCAGTTGTACTATCTAATGAGCCGTGGTATCTCTCAACAAGAAGCCGAGCGCTTAGTCATTCACGGTTTCTTAAGCCCTGTTGTAAATGAGATTCCAATTGAAACGGTTCAAAATCAGCTACGTGAGGTCATCGAAGGGAAAGTTTATTAATGTTAAATGAAACAGTTCGCAAACAGTTTCCGATTTTAGATCAGAAGGTTAACGAACATTCATTAGTTTATTTAGATAGTGCTGCGACGTCTCAAAAACCTCAAACTGTCATCGACACGGTGAAAAATTATTATGAGCTTTATAACTCAAATGTTCACCGTGGGGTACACACCCTTGGTTCGAGAGCAACTGAAGGTTATGAAGGCGCACGTGAAAAAGTAAGAGAATTTATTAATGCTAAAAGCATAAAGGAAGTCATCTTCGCTAGAGGTACGACAACGGCGATTAATACAGTCGCCCACAGTTATGGACGTGAGAACCTATCTGAAGGTGATGAAATTGTTTTAACCAAAATGGAGCACCATAGTAATATCATCCCTTGGCAGCAAGTGGCGAAAGTAACTGGTGCAACATTAAAATATTTACCACTTCAAAAAGATGGTACGATCTCGTTAGATGATGTACGTGAAATGGTGACAGATCGAACTAAAATAGTTGCGATGTCTCATGTTTCCAATGTACTAGGAACAATTAATCCGATTAAAGAAGTCGCGAAAATTGCTCACGACAATGGTGCTGTCATTGTTGTTGATGGCGCACAAAGCGTTCCGCACATGAGTGTCGATGTTCAAGACTTAGATGCTGATTTCTATGCATTTTCAGCTCATAAATGTGTGGTCCAACAGGTGTAGGTGTTCTATATGGTAAGCAGCACTTACTTGAAAACATGGAGCCAGTTGAATTTGGCGGGGAAATGATTGATTTCGTTAACCTATATGATTCAACTTGGAAAGAGCTTCCGTGGAAGTTTGAAGGTGGAACACCTATTATTGCTGGAGCCATTGGACTTGGAGCAGCTATAGACTTCTTAAATGAAGTGGGCATGGAAGCCATTGAAGAACACGAACAAGAATTAGCAAAATACGCACTAGAGCAAATGGAACAAATAGATGGCATCACAATCTACGGTCCTAGAGAACGAGCTGGCTTAGTAACATTTAATTTAGATGATGTTCACCCACATGATTCGGCAACGGCACTTGATTCATTAGGTATCGCGGTTCGCGCAGGTCATCACTGCGCACAGCCACTAATGAAAGAATTACAAGTTGCTGCGACTGCAAGAGCTAGCTTTTATCTGTATAATAGTAAGCAGGATGTAGATTTACTAGTTGAAGGATTACGCAAAACAAAGGAGTATTTCGGTGATGTCTTTTAATAACTTAGATACACTTTACAGACAGGTGATTATGGATCACTACAAGAATCCACGTAATCGCGGGAAACTTGAAGGTGATCACATCACAGTTGAACTGAATAACCCGACTTGCGGTGATCGAATTGATTTACAACTTAAAGTCAATGACGGTATCGTAGAAGATGCAAAATTCGAAGGTGAAGGTTGTTCAATTTCAATGTCGTCAGCTTCAATGATGACTCAAGTCATTATCGGGAAAAACGTTGAAGATGCAGTTAAAATTTCAAAAATGTTCTCTGATATGATGCTTGGTGAAGAAGTTGATACAGCAGATTATAAATTAGAGGATTTGGGAGACATTCAAGCTTTACAAGGGGTCTCTAAATTCCCAGCAAGAATAAAATGTGCAACATTAGCTTGGAAAGCTATGGAACAAGGTGTTGAAAAAGAAGACGAATAAGGTCGTTCTTCTCACCACCTAATTATTTAAAGGAGGGGTACTACATGGCTAAAAAGGCACCAGAAGTAGGCGATTACAAGTATGGTTTCCATGACCGTGACGTGTCTGTTTTCCGTACTGAGCGTGGTCTTACTGAAAAAGTGGTTCGTGAGATTTCAGCGAGAAAAGATGAACCTGAGTGGATGTTAGAGTATCGTTTAAAAGCTTTAGAAAAATTCTATAGCAAGCCAATGCCACAGTGGGGCGGAGACTTAAACGAATTAGACTTTGACGAAATTACGTACTATGTTAAACCTTCTGAACGTACTCAACGTTCATGGGATGAGGTACCTGATGAGATTAAGCAGACGTTTGATCGTTTAGGGATTCCAGAAGCAGAGCAAAAATACCTTGCAGGTGTATCTGCACAGTATGAATCAGAAGTTGTATACCACAACATGGAGAAAGAATTAGAAGAAATGGGTGTTGTATTCAAGGATACAGATACAGCACTTAAGGAAAACGAAGAACTTTTCAAAGAGTACTTCGGTAAACTAATTCCAGCTTCTGATAACAAATTCTCAGCACTAAATACAGCTGTTTGGTCAGGTGGTTCATTCATCTACGTACCGAAGAACACGAAGGTTGAAACGCCTCTACAAGCGTACTTCCGTATTAACTCAGAAAACATGGGTCAGTTCGAACGTACGTTAATCATTGTAGATGAAGGTTCTTCTGTACACTATGTTGAAGGTTGTACAGCACCTGTTTATTCAACTAACTCACTACACAGTGCGGTCGTTGAAATTTTCGTTAAGAAAGACGCATACTGCCGTTATACAACCATCCAAAACTGGGCAAACAACGTTTATAACTTAGTTACAAAACGTGCTTCAGCAGATGCGAACGCAACAATGGAATGGGTAGACGGTAACTTAGGTTCTAAATTAACAATGAAATACCCAGCTGTTCTTCTTAAAGGAGAAGGCGCTCGTGGTATGACATTATCAATCGCGTTAGCCGGTAAAGGTCAGCACCAAGATGCAGGTGCAAAAATGCACCACTTGGCACCAAATACCTCATCGACAATCGTTTCTAAATCCATCTCGAAGCAAGGTGGTAAAGTAACGTATCGTGGTATCGTACACTTTGGTAAAAACGCTGACGGCGCACGCTCTAACATTGAGTGTGACACGTTAATCTTAGATAATGAATCAACATCAGATACAATCCCTTACAACGAAGTTCTAAATGAAAACATCTCATTAGAACACGAAGCGAAAGTATCGAAAGTATCTGAAGAACAGTTATTCTATCTCATGAGCCGCGGTATTTCTGAAGAAGAAGCGACAGAAATGATCGTCATGGGCTTCATCGAGCCATTTACAAAAGAACTTCCAATGGAATATGCGGTAGAAATGAACCGTTTAATTAAGTTTGAAATGGAAGGGTCAATCGGTTAAGATTTAATAACTCTTGATATAACTCAGCTTATATCAAGGGTTATTTTTTATTTTTCGCTTAGTTTAAAGGAAACCACTAATTAATCATAGAAAATAGTTTATAGGTTATTTCTTTTACAAGTCATGCATTATAGTTTTGGGTTAGTAAGTTTTAAAATTAAGGAGGAAAGTACGTGAATTACTATGATACGTTCATTTTAATTTCTGATGATTGTTCCGTTTCTGAAAGCAAGGTTCCAGAATCCAAACGAAAGAAGCAAACAATAGCTGAAATCGAGTATCAACTTCTTAATGAGGGACCAGGTATCTATACTCAGGATGAATTGCAATTTGAAGTGCATATGAAACACAAAAGAATTCCTGAAGATCGGCGTAAAGAAGAAAAGGCACGTTTCTTAGCTAAAAGCCGTGCATGTATGAGGACTTCTGCATTGCCAAAACGTTGGCTGGGGGATTTATTTTGACTCTAATGGGAAAGCAGAATTAATCCCGGTAGAGTCTAAGAGGTATCAAACACTTAAAGATAGAGAAGATATCAAAAAATTAAAAGCTATGAAATCTAAAAGGTGAATAATAAAGAGGAGGATTCATAATGGATGTTAAATTTCCAATAGGGGAATTACAAGTTCCTAATAACGTTACATTAGAACATGTTCAAGAATGGCTAAAAGAAATCGAAACTTACACAGAACGATTAAGAGAAACGGTTGATTCATTAAGTGAAGAAGAATTAAGCAAAACTTATCGTGACGGTAGTTATACAGTTCGTGAGCTCGTTCATCACATTGCAGATTCTCAGTTAAACATGTTTCAGCGTTTGAAGCTGGCTTTAACAGATAATAATCCTACCGTACCAGCTTTTGATCAGGATAAATGGGCCATTCAACCAGATACAAAGCTTCCTGTTGAAAGCTCGATTAAGATGTTAGAAGGCATTAATGAACGCATTGTATCTTTAGGATCCAGTTTAACTGAAGAGCAATTAGATCGAGCATTTACTCATGAGGTAAATGGTGAAATAACAGTCGCAACTAAAGTAGCAAAGTTAGCCTGGCACGAAGAGCATCATTTAGCTCATATCAAATTGCGCTATCAAAGTGATATTATCTATTTATAGATTAAACAAAACAACAGGGAGAGAATTTTGCACATTAAGAAGGTTATATTAAGAACTAGGAACATTGAAAGTATGAAACAGTTTTACACAAAGACTCTTGGAATGACTTTGAACGAAGAATCCGAAAACAGGTTTCAAGTTTTAGCAGGTGCTAGTCTATTGGAATTTACATCCCATAATGTTAAAGGCAATCCCTATTACCATTTTGCATTAGATATCCCATCTAATAAGTTTAGTGAAGCTAAAGCATGGGCAAAATCTAAAGTAAAACTAAATTTAGAAGATGGAGAGGATGAAGCAGATTTCTCTCATTTATCTGCGCATTCCATTTACTTTTATGATCCTGCGGGAAACATTGTTGAGTTTATTTGCAGGCATTCTTATGCTGAAAAAAGTGAAGTTCCGTTTTCTGCAAATAGTATTTTAAATATTAGTGAGATGAGCTTAACGGTTGGGAATGCCGTTACAACTGGCCATCAACTAATGGAACTAGGACTTAACGAACGTGATGGTGACCCAATAAGTGGTTCGTCATTGAATTTTATGGGTGAGAATTCTAATGGTCCATTTTTATTATTAATACAACCAGGTAGAAGATGGATTTTCTCTGATAAACAATCCGAAATCCACCCTATTGAAATGACGTTAGATACGAATGAACGTTTGATTGTTAATGATCATCATGAATTTTTAATCGCAAAAAGTCGATAAAATTAGTTTAAGGGTCGATATATCATTTCTTTTCCCCGTTCGGAAAAATTCAGGGTCGATATTTTCCAAAATGGGGTCGATAAAAACGAAACACCTATCCATGTCATGTTACATTCTTGCGATGGGTGTTTTATTTTTATTCTCATTAATCTATGCTAATCTTATATTAGAAAGAGGGATTGCATATGATGTTTATAGTCATGCTTGTTATTGGGCTTGCAAGTGCGTTTATGGGGGAGTTTAGTTGGTTTAGGCGGCGGATTAATTTTTGTACCATCCTTACTGTTCCTATCTAAGTTCTCTGAGTCATTCAGTTGGGTAACACCGCAAAATGTGGTGGCGATGTCTTTATTAATTATGATCTTTACCGGGTTATCATCCACTCTTACATATTTAAAAAGTAAACGGGTAGACATTTATAGTGGACTTGTTTTTCTAACCGGAAGTATCCCCGGGGCTTTAGTTGGCGTTTGGTTAAATAGTTATGTTAATATTGATTCCTTCGAGCTTTATTTTGGAATTCTAATGCTAATTCTAGCAAGTTTATTTTTTGTAAAAGATTATTTACTTCAATTTGCAAAGGCCCGTGATGTTAAGGGGAAAAAGTTTTATGTTCACCGCGAGTTTAATTTGGCTGGTAAAAAGTTGAGTATTCTTATTCAATCATTTTTGGCATCATCATCTCATTTTTCGTCGGTATGATTTCTGGTTTGTTTGGCATAGGTGGCGGGTCGCTGATGGTGACGGCCATGATTTTATTCTTTAGTTTTCCAGCGCATATTGCGGCACCGACGTCTATGTTTATGATTTTGTTTCAAGCATTGTTTCCTCTAGTGCACACGTAGTCGCTGGTAATGTGATTTGGGAGTACGCAGTATTAGCTGTGCCTGGAGCATGGGTAGGCGGAGTACTAGGAGCAAAGGCAAATCAACGGTTAAACAGTCAGGTGCTTGAATGGATATTACGTTTGTTAATGATTATAATTGGTATACGGCTCATTATGTAATTGCCAATGAAGGAGATGGAGTATGAAGGAAACGCTACATTTATATTTTACTAGCGATCTACATAGCCATTTTGAAAACTGGCCTAAAATTATGCATGACATAAAAGAGAGAACTTATAAGCATCAGTTTGATCAAGAGTTTTATATGCTATTCGATAATGGCGATCATTTGGATCGATCGCACCCCATTACGGAAGCATCTTTAGGCAGTGATAATGTAACACTATTAAACGAAGCTAAGTTCAATGTTGCAACACTTGGAAACAATGAAGGTATTACTTTACCTAGTGACAAACTTTATCACCTTTATGACGAAGCACAGTTTGATGTCGTTTGCGCCAATGTAGAACCTAAATATGAGGCAAACCCTAAATGGCTTAAGCCATATAAAATCTATGAAACACCATCTGGTATTAAAATTGGTGTTTTGGGGCTAACTGCACCATTTCAAGCCTTTTACGAAAAGTTGGGATGGCAAACGCATGATCCATTTGATATGTTAAAAGAATATTATAACGAAATTCGTAAGCAAACAGATGTGTTCGTGCTTTTGTCTCATTTAGGGATTAATTCAGACGAATCTATCGCAGAACAGTTTGATATTGACGTGATTATGGGTGGACATACGCATCATTTATTAAGACAAGGTCAACATCATTTTGGAACGTTAATTACCGCCGTCGGAAAACATGGGTATTACTACGGAGCTATTTCGTTAACATTTGATCATCAAGCGCAGAAAGTCATCAATTCTGATGGCCATGCTGTAAAAATCGAAAATGAGGCGGATGACCAAGCATCACTTCATTTACTACAAGAACTTAATGATAGCGCAAAGTCTAAACTTAATCGAGAAATTGCGAATCTAAGCAGGCCTTATCCAATCAATTGGTTACAAGAAACACCACTTATGAAAGCATTTGTGAACACCTTAAGAAAATGGACAAAATCTGATTGTGCTATGCTAAATTCGGGTGTTTTATTAAATGGTTTTGAAAAGGGAACAGTCACCAGAGGCGATGTGCATCAAAGCTGTCCACATCCTATGAACCCTTGTACGATGGTCTTAACTGGCCGCGAATTAATTGAAACGGTTAGAATGTTTGAACAAGACCGCTTTATTGAGTTTGAACTAAAAGGGTTAGGTTTTAGAGGCAAACAAATTGGTAAAATGGTCTATTCAAATATTGAACTCGATTACCATCATGACACGAATTATGTGGAGACAGTCTATGTAAATGGTGAGAAAGTAGATCCCCACGAGACGTTCACTGTCGCAACTGCGGATACTTTTTCTTTTCCTTGGTTAGTTCCTCCAATCTCATCGGTAAAAGATAAACATTATTTTTTGCCAGAGTTTTTTACGCGATATTTTAGAAGAGTGCCTATCTACCTTAAATTAGAGGTCTGACAGGCACTTCTTTTTTTTTTGTCTTCATACGGTATATGAGAAGGAGGAGGAGGATAATAAATGGTACATGTAGAACCGATTTGGATAGATGACGTTCCTTTCACATTTGTTCATGTTGAATTACCGAAAACAGATTTATTAGTGATCTCAAATGATATTGGTTACATTATGTGCGGGGCTTTAGATGTTGACCTATTAAATGCAAAGTTAGCCGATCGAAAAATAGTAGCAGGTAGAGCAGTCGGTGTCAGATCGAGGGATGAACTACTGTACGCCCCTTTACAAAAAGTGACAAACTACGCAAAAGAAACTTTTGGCTGGGAAGAAGGTATGATTGGGAAGCAGGCACTCCTTCGGTTAAAATAAGTCATTGAAAAAATTGTCATAAAAGCTTATGATAGTTAAAAAGATGTCTATTTAAGGGGAAAACTATGAAAGCTGTAACAATTGATGCACTCAGGCCAGGAGATCAGCTTGCAAAACCAATTATTGACGCTTATGGTCGCATATTATTACAAAAAGAAGTTATTTTTACCCAAAAACTAATAAAGCGGTTAAAAGAGTTTAATTTCCGCTATGTTTATATAGAGGATGCCTTATCAGAGGATATTATGCCTCAAAATATTATAGATGAACAGCTTCGTGTGGAAGCGATTTCTAAAATAAGACAGACGTTTAAAATTTTTGATCAGTACAACGAGAAAGAACATAAACAATATGTATTAGAGCGCTCTGTTAAAGAAGTTCAAGAGACGGTTAATGAAATTATTAACGTTGTTAATGAACATGATGAAATACTTTCCATTATGTCAGATATTTTATGTTTGATGATTACTTATATAACCATTCTGTCAATGTAACCGTGTATACCCTTGTATTAGCGAGGGAACTTAACTTTTCAGAGCGACAGATTGAAGAAATTGGAATTGGTGCGATGCTGCATGATATCGGTAAAATGCACGTTCCAAAGTCAATTATTGATAAGCCAGGAAAATTAACGGACATGGAATTTGAAGTCGTAAAAGAACATACAACATACGGGTATGAGATTCTTAAACAGTTTAAACAGATTCCTCAGGCAGTGGCTAATTGCGCTTATCAGCATCATGAACGGTTGGATGGTAGTGGTTATCCACTAGGTCTTAAAGAATCTAATATACATGAGTATGCTAAAATCATGGCCGTATCAGATGTTTTCGATGCGGTCACATCCAATCGTGTTTACCGAAATGCGTTTTTTGCCTCATGAAGGTCTTGAGATTTTGTACTCTGGAAGCGGAACTCAGTATTCGCAGGAGTATATCGAATTATTTAAGCGGCATATTTCAATTTATCCTAATGGTTCCTACGTAGCCTTAAGTGATGGACGCAAAGGAATTATTGCACACCAAACGAAAGTACCTGATCGACCTGTTATAAGGATTTTGGAAGAACAAGAGCATGAAATACATACAAGTCAGGTGTATGATTTGAATTTAGCTTTTAATCCATCAGTCGTCATTACGGAGTGCAATACAACACCATCTTAATTTGTACATATCAGAACCCTCTCGGACATAAAATGTTTCGAGGGGGTTTTCTTCATGCGCATCACACACCGATCTAAACCTTTTAAAAAACGAAAACCTAAAACATTTGGACAGATTATCATGTTTACATTCGTCACTTTAGTCATCTCTCTCGTTTTTTCTATATATATAATTAATCGTGGGATTGAACCGACGTTAATTGATATAGCCGAGACTCGAACAGGCCAGTATGCTCGTGAAGCCATCAATGAAGCTGTTAGTCAGAGGATTGCTAAGGATTTAAGTGCTGAAGACTTAGTTCAATTTGAGACGAATAATGATGGAAACATTGTGTCCATGAGCTGGAATTCAGTTGTCGTCAACACCGTTTTAAGAAACGCGACTTTTAGAGTGCAAAATTATTTAAAACGATTAGAGCGTGGGGAAAATCCGATTGGGAACTCACTTGATTTTGACATTGAGGAAGAAGAGGATGAAGTGATTGAGCCAGATGAAACGAAAAAGGACCCAGCTTTAGTTGAGATCCCTATTGGTCAGGCGACTGGTAATACACTTTTGGCCAATCTAGGACCCAAAGTTCCAGTTAACTTTAGTGTCATTGGTGATGTGCAGCCAGATTTTATCACAACACTCGAAGAATATGGTATTAATAATGCTTTAGTTAGATTAGAAATTGAAATTAAAGTCAATGTTCAAATTGTTATTCCATTTTCTACTAAAACGACTGAAGTAGTGACGACGATTCCTGTTTATGTTGGCGTGATTCAGGGCTTAGTTCCTGATTTTTATAGTAAAGGTGGTAGTAATAGTAACCCACCGAGTATTTCAATTCCATATAGTGAATTTAAAGAAGGAGAACAATTTGGTGGTTTACAAAATTAATAATTCTGTGCTATATTAACAAAGTAAAATTTTAAAACAACTAGATAAACCTTATCAATCGATGAGGTAGAGGCGCAACTAACAAGAGTAATGTGCATGAGGATGACAACGATGACTGTACATGAAAGGGTTATTTGCCGAAGCATTTCATTTTCGTCAAGAAATGGGTGTTGGTGTATATCTGAAAAAGGTATATACTCTCGCACTTAGCGGGGAGCTACTGATCGAGAAATAACCAGTCTGTGTGAAGTAATGGTAGATTTCTCTATCATTACTTTTTTATTTGGAATAAACTTGTACTAATCATATTTTTAGGAGGAATGTAAAGATGGACTTTGTCGGCACTTGGTATTCACTGATTCCGCCGATTGTGATGATTTTACTTGTTCTGTTAACGAGAAAAGTATTATTATCACTTGGAGCTGGAATTGTTGTCGGTGCTTTAATGATTGAAAGCTTCAACATTAAAGACACAATCGTCACCATTTGGGCATCATTTAGAGATTTATTTTACTTAGGTGGCATGAATTTATCTCCAAATGGCTCTTTCTCATTAGGGGAATGGGATATGTGGAGTGTTCAGCTCGTCTTGTTCTTACTATTGTTAGGAATTTTAATCGCCTTCTTAACCGCAACTGGTGGTGCAAGAGCATTTGGTAATTGGGCTATCCAGAAAATTAAGACAAGAGAAGGTTCACAGTACACAGCTGGTTTATTAGGTCTCGGAATTTTTATAGATGACTATTTTAATAGTTTAACCATTGGACAGGTTTCCCGCCCAATAACGGACAGACAAAAGGTTTCGCGTGCAAAGTTAGCTTACTTAATTGATTCAACGTCTGCACCTGTTACAGTGCTATCGCCTATATCTAGTTGGGGTGCTTACATTATTGGGATTATCGGCACGATTATCGCTGATCAATCCCTAAATAACTACACCGCGTTCAATTCATTTATTGGAACGATTGGTTATAACTTTTACGCCATTGCAGCTATTATCCTAGTATTCTTAGTTATTAAAATGAAGCTAGATTTTGGTCTGATGAGAGAACACGAGGTGCGTGCGCAGCAGTCTGGTGAACTAATTGATCCATTGCGTTCGGATGTACCAGGTGACCTTCAGGATGATGTTAAAGAAAATGATCATGGAAAAATATATCATTTAGTACTACCAATTTTAGTGTTAGTAGCTGTGACTGTCTCGTTAATGATTTACACAGGGATTCAAGCAACTGAAGGTGAAGTATCGGTGGTTTCAACATTTGCCAATACAAACGTTAACTATTCACTTGTGATGGGTGGTTTATCAGCAGTTGTCGTTGGAATCTTATTCTTCTTAATTCAATCTGGAGAAAAGTCGAATTTCATCAGAGTCGTTTGGGAAGGTATTAAGGCGATGTTGCCTGCAATTTATATTCTAGTGCTAGCATGGATGATTGTTGGTGTAATTGATGGCATTGGAACAGGTGAGTTTATAGCTGAAAAAGTTAAAGAAGCGGAGTTTAATGTTGCTTTCTTACCGCTCATTATCTTTATAGTAGCAGGACTAATGGCATTCGCAACTGGTACATCATGGGGAACATTTGGTGTCATGCTTCCAATTGCTGGTCAAATCGCGGCAACGACTGACCCAAGCTTCTTTGTTCCTGCATTAGGTGCTGTCTTAGCAGGATCAGTATTCGGGGATCACTGCTCACCAATTTCAGATACGTCTGTACTATCATCGACAGGTGCAGGATCGAACCATATTGATCACGTGTTAACTCAAATTCCTTATGCGATTCTAGCAGCTTTAGCTTCAATCTTTGGCTATCTAATGTTTGCTTTTACAAGCTCTATGATTCTAGGTCTACTTGTAACGGTTGGTACTTTAGTCTTAATGGCGTACCTGGTTTACAGGAGAATATCAACTAACTAATATAATGAAGGAAGCGCAATGACAACCGTCATTGTGCTTTTTTATTGTATAAATATGTTAATTGAAATTTCTGAAAAAAACTTTGACATGCTCTAGGCCATTGGTTACAATACTTTATATACACTTATGGTCTTAATAGTCTGAATATATATAAAATTCATTAAAATTAAGGCCTGGGCATAAACTTTTATAAACAAACTGAAAGGGGAGTAAGAGATGGAAAATCGTGCTCAATGGGGTACAAGGCTAGGGTTTATCCTAGCAGCAGTTGGTTCAGCTGTTGGACTAGGTAACATCTGGCGTTTCCCAGCAACAGCGTATGACAGTGGTGGAGGTGCCTTCTTCATTCCCTACCTTATCGCTCTATTAACGGCGGGGATCCCACTATTAATTATGGAATTTTCATTAGGTCATAGATTTCGCGGATCTGCACCGTTAACATTTTCTCGTATGAATAAGAAAACAGAATGGCTAGGTTGGTGGGCCGTATTTGTGTCGTTTGTAATCTCAACTTATTACGGTGCAATTATTGCTTGGTCAATCATGTATGCTTATTTCTCATTTGGACAAAAGTGGGGAGATTCACCTGGGGCGTTCTTGTATGAATATTTAGGACTAACTGATAGTAGTGGTGAATTTCTAGTAAGTGCTGGTCAGACAGGTTCGTTTGTACCAGGTGTCTTAATACCTTTACTCTTTGTTTGGGCTATTGTACTATTCGTTTTATTTAAAGGTGTACGTAGAGGTATTGAAGTTGCAAACCGAATCTTTATTCCAACACTTGTCTTAGTATTCTTAGTTATCGTTATTCGTGCCATCACACTTGATGGGGCAGCGCAAGGTTTAAATGCATTCTTCACACCTGATTTTTCAAAAATTTGGAGTGCTGAAGTTTGGGTAGCTGCTTACGGCCAGATCTTCTTTAGTTTATCAATCGCCTTTGCGATTATGATTACTTATGCAAGTTACCTTAAGAAGGATTCTGATATTACGGGTAACGCATTTATCGTAGGTTTTGGTAACTCAAGTTTTGAGCTACTTGCAGGTATTGGTGTATTTGCAACATTAGGTTATTTAGCTAATGTATCAGGTGTAGCTGTTAGTGAAGTTGTAGATGGTGGTGTAGGTTTAGCATTCGCTGTCTTCCCGACGATTATTAATGAACTGCCAGGGATGAATGGATTCTTCGGTTTCCTATTCTTTGCGTCATTAGTACTCGCAGGATTGTCATCACTCATTTCGATTGTAGAAACTTATGTAGCAGGTTTCTCTGAGAAGTTTAATGTCTCTAGAAATAAAGCTGTTTTAATCGGTGGTGGTCTTGCGACATTAGTGTCACTACTATTTGCAACTCAAGGCGGCCTGTTCTTCTTAGACGCAGCTGACTATTTCATTAACCAGTTTGGTGTCGCGTTTTATCGGCTTAGTTGAAGTTGTAATGGTTGTGTGGGTTTTACGCAAACTTGGAAAAATCCAAGAACACGCAAACAGCGTATCTTCTATAAAACTAGGATTATGGTGGAAGGTCTCGCTAGGCTTCATTACACCAATCATCTTAGGTTACCAAATGTATAAACTGTTCGAGTTAAACTTATTAAAACAGTTTGATACGGAAATGGTAACTATGAAGGTTATGCGGATGCCTTTATTTTATACGGTGGCTGGTTCGTAGCAGCTGGCGCGCTAATATTAGGTTTACTATTAACACTTAAAAAGTGGAACCCGGAGCTCTTAGGTGAGTCTGCATATTCATCAAAGGAGGATAAAGCCGTATGACATTAGAAGCAATTGTAGTCATGGTTATTGGTATGGTGATTATTTGGGGAGGCTTAGCAGCAAGTATTATAACAGCTGTTAAACGATCAAAAGAAAATTAATAAATGAAGTGAGCAGATTCAGGTCTGCTCACTTTTTTGTTTGCAAAGAATTAACTTGAAGTGAGTGAATTAAATTGCTTCATAGATGAGGTTCATTTAATAGAAATGGGAGTTACGTTTATAAAATGTGAAGTTCTGTTCATAGAATTAGAAAAGCCGTTCATAGAAGAGGAATTTACGTTTATAAACGAGAAGTTCCGTTCATAGAATTAGAAAAGCCGTTCATAGAAGAGGAATTTACGTTTATAAACGAGAAGTTCCGTTCATAAAGCGCTGAAATCCGTTTATAGGAGCAAAATGATTAAGATGAATTGTAGCTATTTAGTCAAAAAGAACTATTTTAAATTGACGAAGGCTGATATCAACGGACTTAGTGAATTAGTTAAAATTAATTTTATCAAAAGTGTTGCATTTTTCTGAATATAAGAATAAACTGTTTTATAACAGAACAAATAATAATATATTGTAATGTAACAGAAAGGAGTTTTGCAGATGAAACACATTTGCCAAGAGTGTGGTAAGCCAGTAGATGAGGGTGTAGCACTTTTAGAATGTGATTACTGTCTTTCAAAAAAGGAAGATTAATTTTTTTGCTGTAGTTGTTATATAACAATAACTAAATGTAATTTATGTATTAAAACAGTAGGAGGGTAATGGATTGATTGAGAATGTTAAGCAAGTAAATATTAAGAGTCAAGTGGATCATTTAGATGACGTACTAACAAATGAAGCACTAGACTTCTTGTATGAGCTTCATAATCGTTTTAACAACCGTCGTATTGGATTGTTACAAAATCGTCAGTTACAAACGGAGAGATTGCAAAACGGAGAGCAACTTAATTTCTTAAAAGACACGGAAGATATTCGAGCGGGTGACTGGACGGTTGCACCATTACCGGATGATTTATTAGACAGAAGGGTTGAAATTACGGGTCCAGTTGATCGCAAGATGATTATTAACGCACTTAATTCAGGTGCTAAAACGTTTATGGCTGATTTTGAAGATGCCTCATCACCTACTTTTGAAAGCATGATGAATGGGCAGATCAACCTTAAGGATGCCATAAGACGTCAAATCGATTTTACTTCAGAGAACGGAAAAGAGTATAAATTAAATGAAGACCCAGCTGTCCTAATTGTCAGACCTAGAGGTTGGCACTTAGATGAACAGCATCTAGTAGTTGATGGTGAGCCAATGTCTGGGAGCCTAGTAGATTTCGGACTTTACTTTTCCATAATGCAAAAGAATTAATCAGCCGTGGTTCAGGCCCATATTTTTATTTACCGAAGTTAGAAAACTACCTAGAAGCTAGATTGTGGAATGATGTCTTTATATTTGCTCAAGATTACTTAGGAATTCCTCAAGGGACCATTAAGGCAACGGTTTTAATTGAAACGATTACAGCTGCATTTGAAATGGATGAAATTTTATACGAATTAAAAGATCATTCTGCTGGGCTAAACTGCGGACGGTGGGATTACATTTTCAGCTATATTAAAAAATTTCATCATGATCCTAACTATGTGCTACCTGACAGAGCTACTGTCACAATGGAATCGCCATTTATGAGAGCGTATTCTCTGCTGGCTATCCAGACTTGTCATAAGCGAAACGCACCTGCGATTGGCGGAATGGCTGCGCAAATTCCAGTTAAAAATGATCCTAAGGCTAACGAAGCAGCCTTTGAAAAGGTACGGATGGATAAAGAGCGTGAGGTTCGGGATGGTCATGATGGGACGTGGGTCGCGCACCCTGGCATGGTCAACTTAGCGCTCGATGTCTTCACTAAATTTATGGATGGTACGAATCAGATAAGCCGCCAAAGAGATGATGTTCATATAACAGCTGGAGATCTGCTTGAAGTGCCAAACGGAAAAGTAACGGAACAAGGGTTAAAAACCAATATTGTCGTTGGGATTCAGTATATTGCAGCATGGTTAAAAGGTCGTGGGGCTGTACCATTAAACAACTTAATGGAAGATGCAGCAACCGCAGAAATCTCCAGGGCTCAGGTCTGGCAGTGGATTCAGCACGAAGTTAAATTAGAAGATGGTAGACAGGTCACCATAGACTTAGTGGAATCTTTATTACCGGAAGATTTAAAAGAGCAGGAACCGAAAGCTTGCCGGTTATTTATGAGTCTAGTGACATCAGATGATTTTGAAGCATTTTTAACGATTCCAGCATATCAATTATTAGTTCAAGGGGGAGACGATAATGAACTTTAATCGAATCGAAAAGTTAAGAAATGATTGGGATCATCATGAAAGATGGAAAAATGTTGAGCGACCTTATGCTCCTGAGGATGTTGAACGTTTAAAAGGGTCCATCGATATTGACTATACGCTGGCGACAAAAGGGGCAGAAAAGCTTTGGAAGCTTCTGCATGAAGAGGATTACGTGCATTCATTAGGTGCGCTGACCGGTAATCAGGCAGTTCAACAGGTTAAAGCCGGGCTTAAAGCGATTTATTTAAGTGGTTGGCAGGTTGCAGCTGATGCTAATTTATCTGGTCACATGTATCCTGACCAAAGTTTGTATCCGGCTAATAGTGTTCCGCATGTTGTTAAGCGAATCAATCAGGCATTACAACGAGCTGATCAAGTTCATCACGCGGAAGGTGACGACTCGGTTGATTGGTTTGCCCCAATTGTTGCGGATGCTGAAGCTGGTTTTGGCGGACAGCTCAATGTGTTTGAACTCATGAAAGGGATGATCGAAGCTGGAGCATCAGCGGTCCATTTCGAGGACCAATTAGCATCTGAGAAAAAAATGCGGACATATGGGTGGGAAAGTTTTACTTCCAACTCAAACAGCGGTTCGTAACTTAGTATCAGCACGACTAGCAGCAGATGTAATGGGAACACCTACACTCATCATCGCACGTACGGATGCGAATGCAGCAGATCTAATAACAAGTGATCTGGACCCTTACGATGAGCCATTTATTACAGGGGAACGTACCGCAGAAGGTTTTTACCGAACAAAAGCAGGTCTAGGTCAAGCGATCTCTCGCGGGTTAGCTTATGCGCCTTATGCTGACTTAGTCTGGTGCGAAACAGCTGAACCGAATTTAGAAGAAGCGCAGCGCTTTGCTGATGCGATTCATGAGAAATACCCTGGTAAACTATTAGCCTATAACTGCTCACCATCATTTAACTGGAAGCGTAAGTTATCAGACGCTGAGATTAAAGAGTTCCAAAATAAATTAGGCCAAATGGGATATAAATTCCAGTTTGTCACGCTTGCAGGGTTCCATGCACTCAACCACAGTATGTTCGATTTAGCTAAAAACTATAAAGATCATGGTATGGCAGCCTATTCCGAGCTTCAGCAAGCTGAATTTGCTAGTGAAAAAGACGGCTATACAGCAACTAGGCACCAGCGTGAAGTTGGAACTGGCTATTTTGATGAAGTCGCACAAGTCATATCAGGCGGGACGTCCTCAACCGTAGCACTAGCGGGTTCAACGGAAGCAGAACAGTTTTAAACTTGCACTTTTCACAAGCTATTAAATGAAAAAAGCGCAGGGGCTATTCTTAGCCTCCTGCGCTTCACTTATTATATCGTCTGATCTAATGTTAACGTTGCGGTTTGTTTTTCGCCATTTCTATAATACGTTAACTCTACTTCGTCACCAATTTTGACTTTGTTATACAGATATACTTTTAAATCAAGTAAGTTCTTAATCTCTTGATCATTAATTTTGGTAATGACGTCATATTGTTTTAAACCTGCTTTATCAGCTGGTGATCCATCTTCAATTTGAGCAACGACAATACCATTTTCAACGCCTTCTGGTACTTCAATATTTTGTACATATGGCTGAGGTACTTGGTTCATTTTCACAACACTAACGCCGACTAATGGTCTTTTCACTTCGCCGTGCTTCTCAAGGTCAGACATAATTTTCTTCGCTTGATCGATAGGAATGGCAAAACCCATACCCTCGACGCGTTGTTTTGCGATTTTCATAGAGTTAATGCCTATCACTTCGCCTTTAGAGTTAACAAGCGCACCGCCACTGTTACCAGGATTGATCGCTGCATCAGTTTGAAGAACGTCTGTTACCCAATCAGGCTGTCTGTCACCGTTTGTATCAACGCTTAACGAACGGTTTTTACCACTAATAATACCTTTAGTAACCGAGTTTGAAAACTCTAATCCTAACGGGTTCCCAATTGCTACAACTGGGTCCCCGGTTTTAACATTGCTAGAGCTTCCTAGTTTAGCCACCGTATCTACATGCTTACCGTCAATTTTTAAAATAGCAAGGTCTGTTAAAGAATCTTCTCCTAATACTTCTGCATCAATTCGCTGATCTTTATTTAAGACAACTTCAACTTCTTTGGCTCCATTAATTACGTGCTGGTTCGTCACCACGTAAGCTGATTCTCCGTCTTTTTTATAAATAATACCTGAACCAGTACCGGCTTCTGATCCTTTGTCAAATACGTTTTGCTTTTGAATATTAACGACGCCAACGATTGCTTCAGATAATTCGTTTAAATCGGCTGAAATCGATGCATCTTTAAATATTTGATCTGAGATTTCAGTTTGCTTTTGTGATTCTTCATTTGGTTCATCTTGTGCGCTCGTTAATATATTACTAGATAGCAAGAAGGCGGTTAAAAAGGTTGCGATGAGTCCGCCTACAATTCCTGCCGTTAAAATCTTACCTATGCCATTCTTTCGTTTCGGTTTATGTTCATGATGTTGGTGGTCTTGTTGTTCTTGTATTTGATTTTCTTCAAAACCCATGTTTCATCACCTCATCCAAATAGTTTTCAATTAATATTATGGAATATTTTTGTGGCAATCATTTAAGAAAAATGTATAAAAAGTGTGTAATTCATAAAGGATTCTTCTCATTTTTATAAAATAGTTGTAACATAGGGTATATAAGTAGTGGAGGTGACACAGATGAAACAAATCGCCATTGTAGAAGATGACCCACATATCCAGCAAATCGTCTCAGCTTATTTGAAGAAGTCAAATTTTGAGACAATTATATTTGACCGTGCTGAAGAAGCGATGACACTACATACTACCACTCCACCTGATATGTGGATTTTAGATATTATGTTACCTGGTATGGATGGATTTGATTTTTGTAAAAAGATTAGAGAAACCAGTGATGTACCAATTATCATTATTTCCGCTAAAGATGAAGATATTGATAAAATATTAGGACTTGAGTTAGGCTCGGATGATTATTTAACTAAACCGTTTAGCCCTGGAGAGTTAGTAGCAAGAGTCAAACGATTGTTTAAGCGTATTGACCATACGCCTGAAACTAAGTCATATAAAGCAATCGAGGTCAACCAGCTTAAGGTCGATATTAATGAGCGACGTGTGTTTTGGGGCGATCAAGAAACTGAGCTAACATCAAAAGAATTTGATATGCTAACGCTGTTTGCCGAGCATCCTAACCGTGCATACTCAAGAGAAGAGCTACTTGACAGGGTATGGGGAGATGATTATTTTGGAAGTGATCGAGCTGTCGATGATCTAATTAAAAGACTCAGAAAAAATTACCGAACATTCCATTAGAAACGGTATGGGGATATGGGTACCGATTGAAAATTGATGAGGGATCTTAAATGAGATTAAGAACGCAGCTGAACTTAGCTTTTACGACATTACTAATCGTTATTTTAACCGTCACGGGCTTTGTGACCTATTCACTCATAATGGACATGCTTATTGAAAAAGAAGAGGTTCAGCTTAGACAAAAGGTGAAATCCTAATTGACATCTTAAATAGAGAATATGGTTCCGTCCAATCAGCTAATGAGTTTCAGGATTTTTTAAATTCTCAAGATGGTGAATTGATTTTATATAATTCAAAAGAAAACGCGGTCTTGTATTCAACGATGCCTGTAGAAGATACACGCCAGTTTTACAATCAAGGTTATTTTAACGATTACTCTAATCAATTATGGGAAGGAACGTCGCAAAAATACGTCACCTCCCGTATCGTGAAAACGAACCAAAGTGGCCTTGAGCTAGTATTGTTAACCCCGATTAAGGATCTTCAAAATGTTCAGGGGCAGTTTTTTAACCGATTATTAGTTGTGTTTTTAATTGGAGGAGCTTTAGCCGTCTTTCTAAGTTACCTTTTGACCAACCGTTTAGTAAAGCCACTAACGTTACTTAAACAAGAATTAAAAAAGGTTGAAAAACGACGCTTTGACGACCTGAAGCGGGTTCAAGCAAGTGGTGAGATAAAAGAGGTTGAACAGAGTTTATTTGATATGGCTCAAGAATTAAAAATTACATGCAGTCCCAGCAGGCTTTCTTCCAAAATGCGAGTCACGAACTTAAAACACCTCTAATGACGATACAAGGTTATGCAGAAGGGATTAAGGAAGGCGTATTTGAAGGGAAAGAGCGCGATCAAGGCCTTGAGACGATGGTTGTTGAAATCAATCGTCTTAAGAAATCATTAATGAGATGATTTGGCTTGCCAAGCTTGAAAGTGAGGAGCTTCCGTATGAAGCAGAGTGGGTGAGGTCTGATGAGTTGCTCAAAGATGTTGAAAGCCGCATGATACCGTTAGCAGAACAAGAACAAGTACAATTTGATGTTGTAGAAAGGTCTCATTTTGAAATGCGAGTTGATCGTGAAAAATTCTTGCAGGCTATTTCTAACATTGTGGTTAATGCTATTAGGCATGCTCGATCGAGAGTAAGTGTTTATGTGAAAGGGACTGAGATTGTCATTGAAGATGATGGAAACGGAATACCAGAAGATCTAATTCCGCATATCTTTAACCGTTTTGTAAAAGGCAAAGGAGGGGAGACAGGTTTAGGCCTTGCAATTGCAAGAACGATAATCGAGCAATCACAAGGCCAAATTAAAGTCGAACAATCCTCATTAGGTGGGGCGAGATTTGTGATTGAATTTCCATGGAAGGAAAGCTAAACTTGCCGACAAACCTTTAGGTATAAATCAAACGCCTTCTTCTGTATAGTAGTTCTCAACAACTGTAAAAATCGAAACTAGCTCATACAATACAATCAGTTCTGCTGGGAAGGCTGTTGGGTATTCTTGTTTGTTTTTTCGAACTTTATCACTATCTTCCCAGTAGAGTGCCATCAGTTCTTTTAATTTCTGATGATGTTGAACTAGATCGAACTTCGTGTTAGTTTTCATAGCATAGGCCAGTTCATGAACGGATTCTAGGATCTTTTCTCGTTCTTGATCGCTTAATTGAAGCTCCGATAATGGCGTGTTTAACACATTATCTAAGTGATAAATCATTAATTTAACGCGCACGAGTTGTCTTTGGGCATGTTGAAAAGCTTTTTGTTCTGAAGCGGTTAATGGATGATATTGAGTTTCATCTTTTTGAAATTGAATAAGAGATTCGATTTTATGTACGTCTTCGTCAAGTTCATCTAATTCATTTTGGCATTTTGGCTGATTCGTTCGATTTAATAAATATTGACAAAATACCATTTCGACAGCTTCACCAGTGCGCTGAGTGATCGTTCTTAATTTAGTGTAAATATCTTTTGTATAATCAGGTGGTAGAACAAATAAATTAATCAATGTTGATACAACTAGTCCAATCGTCGTTGTTCCTAACCTAATGAAAAACGATAAAAAGACATTCGTGTGAATAACCTCAATCATGGCAACGGCCGTAAGGGTTGCGACTAGTAAGCCTGCATATAATTTAAGCCGATAAGTTGTGATAATCGTAAAAACTGCTGCTAATGCATAGGTGATTGGTGCATGACCAAACAACGAAATGAATAAGACAGCATAAAAAGAACCGATCGCTGATGCTGGAAAGCGAACGATTCCCTTTTTAATCGACTGTGATACAGTTGGTTCAATGGTCACGATAGCTGTGATGACGGCAAAAACAGGAGGCCAATCTAACCATTCACAAATCAAAGCTGTAATAAAGATGGCGACTCCTGTTTTTAACACCCTGCTTCCTACAATTTTCTTCACGGTTTTCCACTCCAAAAATAATCTCTCCTTATATTTTTCAGTAATGAAGCGGAAAATCAAGTTACCGATTACGTTCCCAGCGTTTTAAATACGGATATGGGTCGTATGCCCATTCATTTTTCCCCGTTATCTTTATACATTCCATAATGAAGGTGGGGAGGGAATTTACCTGATGTACCTTCTGGCCCATACCCTGATGCACCAACATACCCAATGACATCACCTGGCTCTACAATGTCTCCTTCTTTAATGTCTTCAGCAAACGCATTTAAGTGCGCATAATAATGATAGATATTGTACGAGTCACGAATACCAATTCGCCAGCCACCAAAACGGTTCCATCCCTTAATTTCAACAACGCCATAAGAAGTACTACGAACAGGAGTCCCATATCCTGCAAATATATCGGTGCCTTCATGAATTCTGCGTCCACCATAACCTCGGGTATCTCCCCAAGTTGAACGATAACTGTAGTTATTCCATTTCGGAATCGGAAAAGCGCGCTCACTTAAATCAACCGTGTTAAAGTGTTTAAACATCCTTGCTATTTTTGTAATGATTTGAGAGGCTTTTTCTCGTTCGTAATAAGAAGTAAGCGCCGATTCCAATTTTTGATCCTCGGCGAGATTTTGCTGTATTTCCATAGCAAGCGTATAAAGAACATCTTCATCATTTGTCGGATCTGCAATGTCATCACCGTTTCCATCCTTTCCAATGCCTTCGAAAAGGTTTAATGTGGATTCTTTCTCATTATGGTTCGCATGTGGTGGTAGAATTCCGTACCATTCTTCATTTGGTATTTGTATACCCGTTATCCGGTCTTCATCATTCGTCTTTTTTAATATTTCGTTCATATTGATCCATCGCAGCGATAAGATACCAGGGCACTTGTGTTAATGCCTCGGTCTTTTGATAGAGACCTTTACGAAGGGTCGCTTCATCAAGCTCTTTATTTTCTTCATTCTCTTCGTTCTTTTCGGCTGCAGAGGCCAGAGTAATTGGAGTAAAAATGATTGTTAGTAATATAATTGCAACTATTCGCCTATGTAGACGTTCCATGTTAAAATCTCCTTTAGTTAGTTGTACTTGCTTGTTATACTGTTCATTTATTTGAAAAAAATGTACTCTTTGTAATAGGAAAATATGGTACACTATTTGTATCAGAGGTGATCGAAATGGAATTCTTAGGACAACAGTACGAAGTAATCGTTGATCATAAAGAAGGTTTTCAAGAAGAAGCGATTAGTGAACGTTTTAGTGATATACTGACAAAATATGATTTTATAGTAGGAGATTGGGGATTTGGACAACTCCGTTTAAAAGGTTTTTACGATGATCAGAATCAAAAAGCAACATTTGATACGAAAATTTCAACGTTAGAAGATTATCTATATGAGTACTGCAACTTCGGTTGTGCTTATTTTGTAATGAAACGTGTCGATACATAAAAAGAATGACCTCACAAACTTGAGGTCATTCTTTTTCGTCTCTTGTAATTCCTTCATCATTCGGGTAATCCTGCGGAACATGAGCTCCTGGGAATTGTCTAGGTAAGTCTGCGTGAAGCTCTTTATTTTCATAGGCAAAAGCTGAATGGTGTCGTTTAGATTCTTTTTCTGGATAAGGTTTAAGTGGTTCGTCTTTATTAATCGGATTACCATAATTACCCTCAGGAAACTCTTCCGGCACTTGATAATTATCTTGCACTTCAACAGGTGTAAAATCATCTTGTTGGTCTTTAATTCGTCGGTTTTTTTCATTCAAACGCTCCTGTATGTATAGTTTGTGCAGGAGGCGACATCTTATTCTAGAACCTGTTTTAGAAACTGATAGATCTCATCTGATTCGTACTCATTAACATTAAAAGCATGAGCTAAATATTCACTATCTTGAATTTTATTTTTCCGTACTTTTGTATATCGTGAGCCTTGATCATCGATAATGACAACTTCCCCTTTTTCTTCTAAGCTTTCGCTAGTTAGGATGATTAAATCATAACGTCGTGTGTTAGTTTTAGCACAAACGTAACGGATTCCAGCTGATTCTTTTTATCCGAGATAATTTCAAAATCCAACATTACAGCCCCCTCAACTTGTGTTGCCATTATTTTAGCAAAACTTTTTCCTTATGTCATAATATAACTGTATGTGAATACGATTCATGTTTATAATGTGATAATATAGCTTAAGAACAAATAATTAAGGAGTGTTAATTGTGTATTTTGTTGACCGAGATCAAATTGAACAAACCTTACTATATATGAGTGGATTATTAGAAACATATGAACAGAAGACAAGTGAATCCTTTTTAGAAAAATTGGGAACGGAGCGATTAGCTCAAATGGTCATTGAATCCATCATTGATGTAGGCAATATGATGATTGATGGCTTCATTATGCGTGACCCAGGTAGTTATGAAGATATTATTGATATTTTAGTGGACGAGCAAGTCATTCCAAAAGAAGATGAACAAGCTTATAAAGAAACGATTGAACTTAGAAAAATGCTAGTTCGCGAATACACAAATATTAACCATAAAGAAATCGATGATATTCTGTCAAAACACGTTAAAACGTTAGAAAATTTCAGACCCAATGTTTTGGACTATCTAGAAAAAGAGATGGGGCCTGTCACAACTTTTACAAACGTGAGGAGTAGTCATCATGAAAACAGATTACAAAGGGTACTTAATTGACCTAGACGGAACGATGTATAAAGGGAAATCGGAAATTCCAGAAGCAAAAGAATTTATTCGAGAATTACAGTTGCGAAATATCCCTTTCATGTTCGTGACGAATAATTCATCTCGCACACCAGGAGCAACAGCTGAGAAATTAAAACAGTTCGGCATTGAAGCAGAGTCTCATCAAGTGATGACAGCATCACTTGCAACAGCCATTCATATTCACGACGAAAAGCCGAATGCGACGGCTTATGTCATTGGTGAAGTCGGCTTAACTGAGGCGCTTAAAGAAAAAAGGCGTGCAGGTTGTTGATGGTGATGCTGACTATGTCGTCATGGGAATTGACCGTGAGAATACATACCGTAAGCTTAGAGATGCTTGTCTTTATGTGCAAGAAGGAGCTAAGTTTGTCGCGACTAACCCTGATATAAAAGTGCCAACTGAAAAAGGGTTGGTTCCTGGAAACGGTGCTTACGTTAATTTAGTTGAAAATGTAACAGGGGTCAAGCCTGAAATTGTTGGAAAACCATCTGGCCTGATGCTACAAATTGCTTTAGACTATTTAGGGATTAGTCAGGAAGAGGCTATAATGGTGGGGGATAATTACCATACTGATATACTAGCTGGCATTCATGCAGGGATGGATACTTTGCACGTACAAACGGGTGTTACAACCAAAGATGAATTAACTCAATTTGGAATAAAGCCAACTTACACAATCGAAAACGTTGAAGGATTGGTTTTAGAATAATAAAGCCGAATGTTAAGCTCTAACATTCGGCTTTTTGAAATCTTTGATGTTTAAATGAAAGTTTTAACTCATCTATGATAGGATTTTATTAATTAATCATCGATAGAGCTCATACCATCTGATTGACTGTGAGCTAATCGACTAGACGCAGCTGCGGCTATGGCACCAACGATATCATCTAAGAAGGTGTTACAGCCATAACGTTTATCATTTAGACGATTTAACACACCAGGTTTAACTTTGTCGATATAACCATAGTTGGTAAATCCAATCGAGCCGTACACGTTGACAATGGATAAGGCAATGATTTCATCAATGCCATATAATCCTTCATCTTGTTCGACGATTTGTTGTAAGGGCTCATCAAGCTTGTTTTGCTCTGCCAATTTATCTAATTGAATGCCTGTTAAAATCGCGTTTTGAACCTCGCGTTTTTGCAATACCTTTTTCACATTTGAAAGGCATTCTTCTCTTGATAAGTCATCATGATATTTTTCTTGTAAATAATAAACAAGATCAGCAATTTCATCTAAGTCGACATTTCGAACTTCGAGTGCTTTTAATGCCATTTTTTCTAAATCCATTTCAATACACCTACCCAATTTTGTTTTCTTTATTTTACTTCATTGATTAAATAATATAAAGGAGGTTGGCTATTCATGCCAAAAATATTTATCACTCGTCAATTACCCGAATCAGCAATTGCTAAACTAAGGGATTCATTTGAAGTGGATATGTGGCCATATGAAGATCAGCCTATCCCAAAGGGTGAGCTTTTGAATAGAGTAGAGTCTGCTGATGCGATCTTAAGTATGTTAACAGAAACCATTGATGAAGAAGTCTTTCTTAAAGGAAAGCAATTAAAGGTTGTTGCCAATATGGCGGTTGGCTTCGATAATATTGATGTTGAAGCGGCTAAAAACATAATGTCATCGTGACGAATACACCAGAAGTCTTAAATGAAACAACGGCAGATTTAACGTTTGCGCTGCTTTTGGCAACAGCAAGAAGGATTCCAGAAGCTGTGGATTTTGTTAAAGAAAACAAGTGGTCCACGTGGTCACCGTTTTTAATGGCTGGATCAGATGTTCACCATAAAACACTTGGAATCGTGGGGATGGGGGAATATCGGACAGGCGGTTGCTAAGCGAGCGACAGGATTTAATATGAATATTTTATATCACAATCGTTCAAGGAAAAGAGAAGCAGAGCAAGAACTAGGCGTCCAGTACGCAGAATTTGATGACCTGATTAAGCAATCAGATTTTGTTGTTTGCATGACCCCGCTGACCGATGAGACGAAGAATATGTTTAATGATGATGTTTTTAAAAAGATGAAAGATGCGGCGATATTTATCAATTCGTCTCGAGGCGGCGTAGTGGTGGAAGAAGATCTTTACCAAGCGTTAATAAATGGGGATATTAAAGCGGCAGGACTTGATGTATTTAAGGATGAGCCAATCAGTAGCGACCATCCATTACTGGAGCTTAGTCAGGTAGTGGCTCTTCCACATATCGGATCAGCCAGCGTCGATACACGCATGAAAATGATTGAGCTTGCGGTTGATAATATCTCGCGCGTGTTGAATGGAGAAGAGCCAGTCACGCCTGTATATTAAATCTAATATGACAAACAAAAAAATCGCATGTGATCAAGGTGAATCACATGCGATTTCTATAATTGAATAGCTGAGAACGTATAAAATTATCTTTTAAACGTTGATTGTTGTTTTTGTACAGAGTTATCTAGCGCAATGCGTCCAACCACTGGGTGACTTCTCGTCTAAATCTACGATAAGTCAACATCGATTCGCTGTACTCATCGTGTTTCCTTTATCTCGGTCTATCACTGCGTGGTTAAACGGACGCATGCGCTTTTATTAATAGTCTTAGAAAATTTGTTCTACTTCTCTAACGCCAGGTACTTCTGCACGTAGAGCACGTTCAATGCCGGCTTTTAATGTGATCGCTGAACTTGGGCAGTTGCCGCAAGCGCCTTTCAAACGTAGTAAGACAATGCCTTCATCATCCACATCGACTAACTCTACGTCGCCTCCGTCACGAAGTAAAAAAGGGCGTAGTTTTCCAATGACTTCTTGTACTTGTTCAAACATCGTTCATCTTCCCCTTTCTTAATCATATTATATCACGAATTGGATATTTTTCTAACCGTTAATACAAAATTATTGAGAATCATTATCATTGTACCTAGAAAATCTTATGGTGTAAAATAAAAATAACTGAACGATTCGACTAGGAGGGGAACTATGGGGAAAAATATACAACTTACAGTCTATGGAGCAGAAGTATTGTGCCCAAGCTGTGTAAATTTGCCGAGTTCAAAGGAACAATATGAATGGCTACAAGCTGCGATTGGCCGAAAATTTGGGGAAGATGCCATTCAATATAAATATATAGATATTTTTAAACCGCCTGAAGAAAGTCAATATAAGGAGTTCGCTGAGCGGGTGGTTGAAGAAGACATGTTTTATCCAGTTGTATTGATTGATGATGAAATTGTTGGGGAAGGCAACCCTAAATTAAAAACCGTTTATAAAGCGCTTGAAGAAAGAGGATTAGAACCTCAAGCTTAAACTAAAACGGGTTCAATCAACTGAGAATTAAGGGAGTGTATGTATGAACCCAATTGTTGAGTTCTGTATTAATAACTTGATGAGCGGGTCGCAAGAAGCTTTTGATAAGCTTTCTAGAGATCCTGATATCGATGTTGTGGAGCTTGGGTGTACAAGCCACTGCGCATTATGTTCCATGACGCTATTTGCTTTGGTTGAGGGCGTTTGTGTGACAGCATCATCACCTGAGCAGCTCGTTGATAATATATATAAACAACTAGAAGAAGACGAACCAAGTATATAGGAGTTAAGTATATGAACATTCCATTTACAAAAATGCATGGCTTAGGCAATAATTACATTTATATAGATGGTTTTAAAGTGGACTTAAAAGAGGAACATCTTCCTAATCTAGCAAAGGACGTCTCCAACGTGTTTACCGGAATTGGCTCTGATGGACTTATTTTAATGTTGCCGTCAGATTTTGCAGATGTTCGCATGAGAATTTTTAATAAAGATGGTTCGGAAGCAATGAACTGTGGAAACGGACTTCGCTGTGTGGCAAAGCTCGCTTACGATCTTGGTTATGTTAAAACTCAAACGTTTAAAGTGGAAGCCAAATCAGGTGTTGTGGATGCTGAGGTTGAACTTGAACAAGGACTTGTTAAAACGTGACCATTGATATGGGGCAACCTATTTTAGAACGCAGTCAAATTCCTATGAAAACTTTAACAGGTGCTGAAGAAGATCATGTCATACAGGAACCGTTTTTAGTTGGAGAAGAAGACTTGTATGCGACGGCGGTTTCGATGGGGAATCCTCATGTAGTCTTTTATGTTGATGATATTGCGGATGCGCCAATTCAAACAGTAGGCCCGGCCGTAACAGATGATCAGCGCTTTCCTGAAGGGGTAAACGTTGAGTTTGTTGAAGTGGTTAACGACAGCGAAATTAACTTCCGCGTTTGGGAGAGAGGTTCTGGTATTACTCAAGCTTGCGGGACTGGGGCTTGTGCAGCTGTTGTTTCATCCGTGTTAAATGACTATGTACCAAAAGGTGATGAAGTGACCGTACATCTTGATGGCGGTGATTTAATGATCACTTGGAAAGAAGATGGCCATGTGATGATGAAAGGGCCGGCTGTTACAGTCGCTTCAGGTGAATATTATTGGCAGAAAATTTGAATGACAATGTATTCATCAGTATAATGTGGTTAAGGAGGTAGTTCGGTATGACGATTAATATAACAGAACAAGCGCAGTATCAAATTAATGAAATGCGTAAAGGTGATTCGGCAGACACTGTGTACTTACGATTTGGTGTAAAAGGTGGAGGATGCAGCGGTCTTTCTTATAAATTAGGTTTTGATTACGAAGTGAAAGAAACCGATGAATTATATGAAGATTATGATGTTCCTGTGATCATCGCAAAGATGGACCGTCCAATTATCGAAGGAACGACGATTGATTTTAAACAGAACATGATGGGCGGCGGGTTTACGATTGATAACCCGAACGCGATTGTATCATGTGGCTGTGGGTCTTCGTTTAAAGCAAAAGACCGTGAAGGAACTCCAGAGAATTGTTAATAATTAATAAGTAGCTTTTGCGTAACACACGCAAAAGCTATTTTTTGCCCTTTTTAAAGATTTTTGTAATAAGATAAAACTATTAACGTCTATTAATTAGAAAACAACTTAGGGGGTAAAGCCATGGATGAAGAACTCATCACAGAATGGTTCGATCGCTATGCTGATGACATATACCGATTTTTAGCTTATTACACATCTTCACCAGATGTAGAAGATATGGTTCAGGATGTATTTATCAAAGCGATCAATAATTTTGATAAATTCAAAGGAAATTCTAGCCCGAAAACATGGTTGATTTCAATAGCTAGAAACTTAGCAATTGATGAAGCTAGAAAGAGAAAACGTCAAGACTGGCGCAAGCTAATCGATACTTATCAAACGGAAAACGAGGAGTCGCCAGAAGACGTCTATCAAGTGACGGAATCGAAGGCACAATTACATGAGGCTATTCATGAATTAAAACCAAACTACCGAGACGTCATTATTTTAAGAGGAATTGAAGAATTAACGAATGCAGAAGCGGCTGATATTTTAAATTGGACAGAAAACAAAGTAAGGGTGACATTTTACAGAGCATTAAAAGCGCTGAAGACACAGGTAGGGAGGGTCAACTATGAGTAAACATGACGATCAATTCTTGGATGAACTAAAGGAGTTAAAAATGAATAAGTCCATAAGTCCAGAGAAAAAAGATGAAATGAGATTAAATATAGCCAAATTCGCCAAAAAGAAAAAAGCACAGCGGAAACGTAAACAGCAATTTATTTGGGCTTCAACTGCAGCCGCCGTAGTATTGTTCGGTGTTATCGTAATGAGTATTATGAATCAACAAACAGAAACCGTCGACGATCCTAATCCGACTCCAGCAGACGAGCAGCCAGTTCAAGGTGAAGATCCAGAAAATGATCCAGTTGAGGATCCGGAAAATAACTCAGAAGAGCAGCCTGAATTTAATGTTGAGGTAGAAGGACCATTTGACGAGACGATTATGTTAGAAGGGATGGAAGAACCGACACAAGTCATGGAATTTCTAATCACACCCCATCAAATCAGTTATCAAATGGATCAATTTTTAGGAAATTATGATATTAATGAAAATAAGATTACACATACAACCGATACTGGCTTTGCCACGGTTATAGTAGAAGTGATTAATGATACTCAATTAGAGGAATTTGCTGAAGGATTAGAAGGGGATCAAACACCAGTAGATCCTAATAAAAATCCATTTGAAGGGATTCAGAGCCATCAAAGTGGTGAGCAAGTAACAGGTTATTATGCTTATCAGGTTAATGATGATGTTTTATATGTACAGTATGAATACGGAATTGAAGGCGGAGACGGAGTCGGACCGAGGTTAGAGCTTTTTATTGAATCAATTAGTAAGATGGAATAAACCGGCCGAAAACTTTTAAAAAGGGGCCGATAAAATTCAAAAACAGGCCGATAAATTTCTGAAAGAGGCCGTAAAACTTAGAAAACGGGCCGAAAGATTTTAAAAAGAGGCCGAAAGAATTCCAAAACCGGCCGTAAAAAATCAATTCCCCTCCTCACGAAAAGTGAGAAGGGGGGATTTCCTATGCTTGTCCAGTTGCTTCAGTGTGGGTAGCTCGTTTTTTCATAACACCAAGGCCGATGACAGCTGCAACGACTACAATTTCAAATCCGTATTTCAGCCACTCATTTGCAAAAAAGTCCGCAACAAATGGCTCTTTTACAATCATCTTAGAAGCCGTCCAAGCTAGAACACCACCACCGATATAGATGATGATTGGGAAGCGTTCCATTAATTTTAAAACGAGCTGACTTCCGAATACAATGATTGGAATCGAGATTAATAATCCAATGACAACAAGTAAGATACTACCATGAGCAGCACCAGCGACTGCAAGGACGTTATCTAGACCCATCATAGCATCTGCTATGATAATTGTTTTAATTGCAGCCCATAAGCTTCCGCCAGCTGCAACATTTACTTCTTCTTCCTCAGTTAATAACTTATAAGCAATCCAAACTAATACCACACCACCGATGAGTAAAAGACCAGGGACCTTCAGTAACCAAACAACGAAGATCGTCGCAATAATTCGAATGAAGATTGCCCCAGCTGTCCCCCATATAATCGCTCTTTTTTGAAGGTGTTTCGGTAAATTTCTAGAGGCGAGTGCTATTACTACGGCATTATCACCTGCAAGTACTAAATCAATTAGAATGATCGAAATAAGTGCTGTAAAAAATTCTACTGTGAAAAAATCCATTTTCTAATTCCCCCTTTTAAGATAAAAAAGAGACCAATGCCCACCTAAAATAGGTAAGCAAAGGTCTCGCTAACAATTTAATCATTGCCAATAAAGCCGAGAGGATACCCCTCTGAAATGACGACTTTTATTGTAAAAGCTACTCCCCTTTGAATCCATTACTTGTCTTCAAAGATTTTCATCGAAGTTGAGTGTTTTGGTTGTACTTTCGAATCTGGGTCGATGCGAACTTTCGCATTGTTTACAGCTGTTGGTCCCTCGCCGAAACCTGATGCGATGAGTTTAACTTTACCTGGGTAGGTGCAAATGTCACCAGCTGAGTAAATACCAGGAATGTTTGTTTCCATTCTGGAGTTCACGACAATATTGTTTTTCTCAAGCTCTAAACCCCAATCCTTAATCGGACCTAGTGAAGAGATGAAACCGTAGTTAATAATGACATCATCAACATCCACTTCAACTGTTTCTTCAGATTTTGTTTTTGTAGTATAACCTTGTTGATATCGTCTTCGCCTTCTAGGTCATAAGGAACATAAGGTGTTAATATATCAACTGAAGAATCTTTTAATTGCTCAACGCTATGTTCGTGAGCTCTGAACTGATCGCGGCGGTGAACAATCGTTACTTTTTCCGCAATTGGTTCTAACATTAATGACCAATCGACAGCAGAGTCACCACCACCGCAAACGAGTACTTTTTTATCTCTAAAAGCTTCTAAGTCTTTGATGTAATAATGAAGGTTGGTACTTTCATATTTATCGCAACCTTCGACTTTAAGCTTCCGTGGTTCGAATGCGCCATTACCCGCAGTGATAATGATCGTTTTAGTATAGAACGTATCTTTATCTGTTGTTAACTTAAATAAGTTTTCGTCTACTTTTTCAACCTCTTGAACCGCATGATCTAATGTGATTTCAGGATTGAAAGGTTTAACCTGCTCATATAAGTTATCAACTAATTCTTGTGCTCGGATTTTTGGAAAACCGGCAACATCGAATATATATTTTTCAGGATATAATGCAGATAATTGACCACCGATGTGAGGAAGGCTTTCAATGATTTGTACATCAGCCTGACGTAAGCCACCGTAAAATGCAGTGAATAGGCCAACCGGACCGGCGCCAATGATCGTTATGTCTCTAACATGATCACTCATAAATTTTCCCCACCTTTTATGAATTTCAATACGCACCATTGAACATTATAACATTATACAGGGTTTTATGAGAACTTTTTTCCTTATAAATTATCAGAAACATTAGAAAATATTATGAGGGTTGAAAATGGACATAAAAAAGTTCTATGATTGACTTTAGGTAATGTTTTACGAAATTATGACAATATTTTATTTTAATCTGTGAAAAAATCACAAAGTTGTTTGTGAGCATTTTCCTAGGTAAAAATTTTAAGGATGGAAGGGATTAATATGAACAGACCAAACATTGTCATTTTGGGTGCAGGTTACGGTGGAATCATGACAGCGGTAAACCTCCAAAAGAGCATGTCATCTGAAGAGGCCAAAATTACATTGGTTAATAAGCATGACTATCACTATCAAACAACTTGGCTACACGAAAATGCAGCAGGTACGTTACATCATGATCGCACAAGACTCGCGATTAATGATGTCGTCGATTTTAACAAAATAAATTTCGTACAAGATACAGTTAAATCGATTGATCCTAAATCGAAAACAGTGAAACTTGAGGACGGAGAACTTAATTACGATTATTTAGTGATCGGCTTAGGTTTTGAATCGGCAACATTTGGAATTGATGGTATTGAAGAGCATGCCTTAACGATCCAAAACATTAATAGTGCACGTAAGATTCGTGATCATATTGAGTATAATTTTGCTCAGTATAATCTTGAGCGTGGAGAGCGTGAGGACCTTATTACAATCGGTGTAGGTGGAGCTGGTTTTACAGGAATTGAATTCGTAGCAGAACTAGCTAACCGTATTCCTGAACTTTGCCAAGAATACGATGTCCCAAGAGAGAAAGTTCGCTTAATCAACGTTGAGGCAGGTCCTACTGCACTTGCTGGATTTGACCCTGAACTTGTTGAATACGCGATGAATCGTCTTGAGGAAAAGGCGTTGAATTCAAATTAGGTACGATGATTAAGAAAGTAACTGAAGATAGCATTATTGTTGAAAAAGATGAAGAACGTGAAGAAATTAAAACGAAAAACTTCATCTGGGCTGCAGGTGTGACAGGTAACTCAATCGTTCAAGAATCTGGTTTCGAGACGAACCGTGGCCGCGTTCCAGTTAGACCGGACCTACGTACACCAGATTATGATGATGTATTTGTAGTTGGGGATTGTGCTGTGATTATGAACCCTGATACAGAACGTCCTTATCCACCAACAGCTCAAATTGCGATTCAAATGGCAGACACGGTGGCTCACAACTTGAAACAAATGGTTAGCGGCGGGGAAAAGCTACAGTCATTTGAACCACACATTCAAGGGACAGTCGCTTCACTTGGTCACACAGATGCCATTGGTGTTGTATTTGATGATAAAAACTATTCGGACGTTCAGCATCCATTATGAAAAAAGCTATCGACAACCGTTACCTTATGAAGCTTGGCGGCGTTGGCCTTCTACTTAAAAAAGGTAAACTTGACATGTATCACTAAATTGTAAAGATTTGAAAAGCAAAGGCATAGGTCTTTGCTTTTCTTTTATGTTAAACTGATAGAGGTTTAACGAACGAGAAAAAGGTAGGGAACAATTGTGGGTATATTATTTGGCTTTGTTGCATCGCTATTATTTTTGTCTTGTTTTTGGAATAGCATTTATCTTAAACATGTTACTTAGATCGACCTGGTTAATGGCGCTGGTTTATCCGGTTGTCGTGATTTTAATTATTGACGATGTCTCTTTTTGGAGTTATTTCTCATCTCCGATTGATTCATTTTCTAGGTTACCAGATCGCATTACGAGCCTAGAGCCTTTTGACTTAATCGTTTTATTGGCCGGGCTAGCTGGAACGATTGTGGCAGGATATGTTATTAAAATCCTCAGAAATAAAGGCTATCAAATGTTTTAAGGTTTATTCAAAAAATTCAGTTAAATGTATAAAAGCTTCTTAATTTGGTTACGCTTCATGACAAAGAGGTGTTAAACATGCGTAATCAATTAAGGAGCTTTTTCTTTTTGCTATTTTATTAGTAAGCATGACTTCACTGCTGCTAACCGTTAACCTGACTATGAAGGCAGCGGATGATGGCGCACCATCTATTCAAACTGAAAACTATGAAGGGCATCAGATCTCTTTAACTCATAAATCTAATAAATGGGGAGAGGCAGAAGGGAATTTGGAAGATGGGGAACAAATTTTAGTAGCAGGCGTTAGAGATGAAGTGAAGGAAAAGGAAACTGAGAAAAATCAAATGACGAACAACAGTCTACGAAAGCTAAAAATGTTGAACAGGTATCTATGACTGCTGAAGTTGCGTTTAAACAGTATCCTGTTAGAACGGTTGTCGCAACTGGCTACACAGCTGGGTACGAATCGACTGGCAAAACGAAGGATCATCCGCTATACGGGATTACATTTTCAGGTTTAACGGTTCAAAGAGGTATTTTATCAACCATTGCCGCTGATCCAAGTGTCTTTCCGCTTGGTACCGTTTTGTACGTACCGGACTACGGTTATGGAATCGTAATGGATACAGGAGGCGCTATTAAAGGCCATAAAATAGATTTATATTATGAAACCGTTGATGAAGTTTATAACGATTGGGGTAAAAAAAGCACAGATGTGTACGTTATTGAAGAGGGAGACGGATCCGTTTCGAAAAAGGATTTAGCTTATTGGGAAGACCAAATTAGCTCCCAAGCACTTCCTGCTTTTAATCAAAAATAGTGGACAAGTAAAAGAGCCGCTTGCAGATTGCAGCGGCTCTTTCTTATATTGAATAATATATAACAGCAATAATAATTCCAGTTAAAGCACCGAAGAAAACTTCAATAGGCTGATGCCCAAGTAATTCTTTTAACTCTCGTTGTTTTTCACGTTCTTCTTTTTCCTGCCACTGTTTAGCCTCATCAACGAAACGATGAAAATCTTTTACTAACTGATTTAGAATCGTTGCATGCTGTCCGGCATGTCTTCTAATACCAGTAGCATCATACATGACAATAATACTGAGCACACAGGCAATGGCGAAGTAAGGGGAATCAAGACCGTGTTCAATGCCAACCGAAGTGGTTAAAGCTGTTACGGCTGCAGAGTGACTGCTCGGCATCCCGCCAGTACTAAATGCGAGTCCTAAAACTAACTTTCGATCCGCAATAAAGTGAATAGGAATTTTAACAACTTGAGCGAATACAACTGCAAATAGAGCTAAAATTAACGGTGTGTTGTGAAGAATATCCATTGAGACGCCACCTTTAGTTGTGTTCTTTATCTAATCTATATACATCATACCCTAAATATGAATGATAAAAAACTTACAATTAAATTTACGAATTAAGAGAATGTTTGATAAGATAATGATAATAAATGGAGGTGTCGAAATGGTAAACGTAATCAATCAAGAAGTAACACAAGTAGAAGCTGAAGCACTAGTAGTCGGTCTATACGAAGAGAACAAAGAAAACCAAGATGTTTATCAATCATTAAATGATGAACTGAATCATCATCTAGACGAATTAGTTAAACAGGATGATGTGAAAACAGTTTTGGAGCAATTTCGAAAGTACATACATTTGGACAAGTTAATGCTAAAAGAATTTATTTGTTGGTTTAGGTAAAAAAGATGAATTAACGGTTAATAAATTCCGAAATGTAATCGGCAAATCGTTTAAGCAATTAAATAAAGACAAAATAAGGGAAGTGACACTTGCACTAAAAAGTTTCACGGAAGATTTAACATTTGCTGAAGCACTGGGTGAAGCTTTTGTTATGGCAACTTATCAATTAGAGACGTATCATACATCGAGAGAGAATGAGACTTATTTAACAAATCTATCACTAATCGCAGATGAAGAGGGCATCCAGGGAGCTGTAGAAGTTGGAGTAGCACTTGGACAAGGAACGAATTCGGCTAGACATTTTGTCAACATGCCAGGTAACTTATTAACGGCCACTGAGCTCGCATCTTATGCTGAGAATATCGCCGAAAAACATGGAATGGAGATTGACATTTTCGATAAAGACCAAATTGAAGAACTTGGCATGGGTGCTTTATTAGCAGTGAACCAAGGGTCTAAGGAACCACCTCGTTTTATCGTTATGAAGTATCAAGGAAAAGCAGAATGGAGCAATCCCGTAGCCTTAGTTGGGAAAGGCATCACCTTTGATACAGGTGGTTATTCACTGAAAGGTAAAGAAGGTATCATCGGCATGAAAATGGATATGGGCGGTGCTGCAGCCGTATTAGGCGCAATGGACGCGATTGGACAAATAAAACCTGAAGAAAACGTATTATGCTTGGTGCCGTCAACTGATAACATGATCAGCGGAGATGCATTTAAACCTGACGATGTGATTGTATCGATGAGCGGGAAAACGATTGAAGTACGTAATACCGATGCAGAAGGTCGCTTAGCCCTTGCGGATGCCGTCACATATGCGAATCAACAAGGCGCATCAAAAATTATTGATGTTGCAACGTTAACAGGCGGTGTTGTGGTCGCTTTAGGTGATGAAATGACAGGCGCCATGACCAATAATGGGGAATGGTTTGATCAGGTATTTGAAGCATCAGAGGAAGAGGGAGAGCTCGTTTGGGAATTACCATATCATGACGTGTTCAAAAATAAAGTGCGCTCAAGTCATATTGCTGACTTAAATAACTCCCCTGGGCGAAAAGGACACGCTGTGCTTGCCGGATGCTTTATCGGCGAGTTTGTAGAAGACACACCATGGGTTCATTTAGATATCGCAGGAACCGCCATGGCAGAAAGTGAGCATGACCTCGGCCCTAAAGGTCCAACAGGCGTCATGTCCCGCACATTAGCTAAAACAATTATGAATTTGAAATAATGTAGCTTTTGCTTTTGGCAAGCCGATGGAGATCAAGATCCCATCGGCTTTTTACGTTTGAATGGTACTGAATGTCGTTAGATACTTGTTTAACATCGTTAGAAATCAAGAAAATGAAAATAGAACGAGTATGAACGTAAATAGTATACACCTGAATCTAACAGCAGGGCTCTAAATCTGATTACAAAGTAAAAGCCATTTCGAGAGATCGAAATGCTTAAGGTAACTGTAATTTGTGAAAAGGAAAATCTATACTATGTTCTAGATGCTAAAGTTGGGACAGCTTTAAACAATCTAATCATAAACTGTGGTAAAACAATGGCGACTCCCATTGTAATAATAAAATCCTTAATAAAGAAAGGAATCATCGTAATGACTGATGCCTTCATTGAGATGGCAATCTCAGCTATATAATTAAGTGATAAATACATAATAGGCGTGCCAATTACATAATTAGTCATAAGTCCCGCAAAAGTTGCGATTAAATAAACTCCGACCTTGGGTTCTTTTGCTTTTTCAATAATAAGACCAGAAATAAATGCAACGAAAATAAATGAAAGTAAAAATCCGCCAGTTGGTGAAATTAACGCTGTTGCTCCAGCACTCATCTCAGCAAACACCGGAACACCTGCAATCCCAACGAGTAAATAGACAATCATGGAAAAAGCGCCTAATTTTTTACCTAAAATCAATCCTGCTAAAATCGCGAAAAGAGTTTGTAATGTAATTGGAACCTCTCCGCTCGCATATGTAATTTTAAATGCTGGGAACCAAAAAGCGATGTTCGCTCCGATCATCATCAGTACAACGAATACTGCGCCTAATGTTAAATCAAGTGTTTTAAATTTTGAATTCATCAATTGTCGCCCCTTTCTGAAAATATGGTAAACAATTAAAATAGTATTGTCAACTATCATTTTAAAAAAGTGAACAATTATTTAGAGGGTAGATGATAAAAATGTAGAAGTATTTAAAAGGGTGATTTGAATGTCAGAAACATATAAAAATATCATGGCCTTATTGGCATTAATAGCCGTTGGCATCGGCTTTTATTATATTTTACTAATAGTCCAGAACAAAGGTAAAAACGTATTGCAGTAGATTATTATAAGGCGATGATGGATCAAGATTACGAGGAAGCTTTTGAACTTTTGTACAAATATGATGAAAAAACTCCAACAGAAGGTACAGTTTTGAAGGAAGAGGAAGCCAAATCATTTTATCTAGAAAAAATCAATAAGTTAAAAGAATATCATTATAAATTAAAAGATTACGACATCATTAACATTAGAAAAGAAGATGGACACACGTCATTTGCTGAGATGATCCTTACGTTTGAGGTGGACGGTCAAGAGCATGAAGTAAGCGAAACCATAGATGAGTGGAATGGCAAGGCGTGGATTATAGAAAGTGAGGATCCTTTTGTAAACTTTCGTAATGGAAAGATGGGTTTTGATTTAGAGAACGCAGAGCCTGAATTCTACTTTATGGATTGATTAGGCATATGACAGGATATAGTGTTTGAAAATGGTGAAGAAGTACCATTACGGACAATCATCGCTTCGGAATAAACTTGGTGGGGATTTATCAACCCCAGATTCCAATATATCTACCCCATTTCGGAAAATATCTACCCCGAAATTGGTCGACGGGGTAAAAAAGTTATTTTATCTACCCCTTAAATGGATTTATCTAACGCCATAGAATGACGGAGCTTTTTCGCCATTTATCGACCCATAAAAAAGAGCACCGATCACGTTCGGTGCCCTCCTCAACTATTCATTATTTCGTCGTAGCTTCTAGTGCCACTTCAATCATATCGTTAAATGTTGTTTGACGTTCTTCAGAAGTTGTTTCTTCACCAGTTAAGATGTGGTCACTAACCGTTAAGACAGATAAAGCGTTACGGTCATATTTAGCAGCTAATGTGTATAGTGCTGTTGTTTCCATTTCAACTGCAAGCACATTGTAATCTGCAAGCTTTTGGAATAAGTCCATCGCATTTTCACGATAGAAACTGTCACTTGTAAAGACGTTACCGACTCTTAAGTTTAAACCACGAGTTTCGCCGACTTCATATGCTTTCTTAAGTAAATTGAAGTCTGCTCCTGGAGCGAAGTCAATCCCGCCGAATTCCATACGGTTCATTTGTGAATCTGTTGTAGATGTTTGGGCTAGAATAACATCGCGCACTTTAACATCTTTTTGTAACGCTCCGCAAGAACCAACACGGATTAAGTTTTGAACATCATACTCTTGAATTAATTCATTAACGTAAATAGAGATACTTGGAACACCCATACCTGTTCCTTGCACCGAGATGCGCTTACCTTTGTATGTACCTGTGTAACCGTACATACCGCGAACTTCGTTATAGCAAGTCACATCTTCTAAAAATGTTTCCGCAATATACTTCGCGCGTAGCGGGTCACCTGGAAGTAAGATTGTATCCGCAATATCGCCTTTTTTAGCACCAATATGTGTACTCATATCCTGTTCCTCCTTGAATCATTCTTACTTCCTTAACCTACCATATTTCAAATTCGTAAACAATTTAAAGGAATTAGTTAATTAATTCAATATATTCGCGCAATAATCGCCAACCATCTTGTTCATTTTTCCATACAAAAAATATTTTGCTGGGTAATCAATTCCATTTACGGTGTTGGTTTCGGTTCCAAAGACTAACACATCGTTTGTTCGAGTTGTGATCGATTCGATTTCAAATGATTTCGTTGTCTGGGTACCTAAGTACTGCTCCAAAACATCGTTAAGGTCATAGTCGTAGTCATACTTCTGCGGAGCTGCCAAGCACTATGGCACCAATAACCAACAAATTCAGGGGACATTTTCTCACGCACTTGTGATGAATCGTTCGTTGCTAGAGCGTTATTCCAAGCTTTATAGTAATCTTTAATTATCTGTTCAATCATGTTTAAAGCCTCCTAAGTTAAAAAACTGAGCTCTGGGATCGAGCTCAGCTATTTATTCTATAAAACTTCTTCTAACACTTTGGTTTCTTCATGATCAAGTAAGTTTTTGTTGATTTTATCTTCAATTGTTTTATTCATATGACTTTCTAAGTCGTTTACTTCATCTGATTCACCGACTAGGTAAATGCGTTCCCAGCCGTGATTTTTAGCAGCTTTATCAAGTTTTGGTGCGATGCTCTTATACCAACGATAACGGTTAGCTTCGAAACGTTCGTAAAATTCGTCTTTCTTAGATGTTTTACCGCCACCTGAACCTAAGTTGGAATCAGCTTTGTGAGTACCTTGATGCAAGCGCCAATCTTCTGTATCTAAATCAAGTTCGTATACATTCGTTTCGTTGACGGTTCCTAAATCAGCATCAATGTATTTGATTTGGTCTTTCTGAGTTAGAATAATACCTGTTTTAGGGAATGTTTCTTGCATTTCTTTTAATTGATCTAATACAGGTTCCTCTTCCCAGAAAAAGGCTGTTTTAACTGGCATTTGTAAAATATCTGCAAACCATACATCGTCATCTCCAGTTGCAAAAATGATGACGCTCTTCTTAAGGTTCATTTCATTTTCATTCATAAAGTTTTCGACTTTTTCTTTTACAGCCCAGTAATTTCGCTTTTCATCTGAATCGCCATCTTCCTGTAAGTAAGATTCAAAGTTATTTAAACCGTTTTTGAGTTGTAATCTCCATTTCCCGCCTTGCTGATCGGGGTCAGCTGGGTCTGTATTTAAATACATCGTAAACACTTTATTTGGTTTTTCAGATCGATAATGTTCAAGTTTATTGAGTAATGGTTTTAAATCCAATGAGATCATCTCCTTTTTGTGGATTTACTTGATACATTCCACGAAAAGAGAAGGATTAAACACTTTTAAAAGTGGCTTTAAATTCAATAGCTTGTCTAATTAAAACTCATTATATGTAATAGCTTATAAGTTTTTATCAATGATCATTTTTTGAATTGAATTTAACGAATTGATGACTTGGTCTAAACGTTCTTGTTGTTGCTGATGGCTATTTGTTAAGTCATCCAACTGATATTGTAGGTTAAGTAATTGCTGATTTATGTCCTGTTTTTCTTGTTCAGCTTGTAAATTAGCCTCTTTAGTTTCATCGATGGCTAATAATGTGGCTAAGGTAGCTATTGCATCGGCTACAGTTGTTAGTGAACTAGCTAGTAAAGCCAATTTTAAACTCTGAGGTGTTTCTGAGTCACTGTTAAACTCAAAAGAATCGCTCATATTGTCTTCAACCTCGTTCTTATTAGTGAGAGTATTTAGTTATAGTTTATGTGAGTTAAAGTGGTATATTATTAATAATTAACGCTGGTGATTAAAGCCAATTTATAGCGTTCATAAAATACTTCATGTATAATTATGTATAGTAATATTTAATAGGGTTTTGTTGTGTTCAGCCTTAAAATATGAACGCATAATCCTTCGGGGCTGGGTGAAATTACATTCAAAATAGTAAAAAATATAAGAGCCTGTAATCCTTGATATTAAAAGGGTTAAGGCTCTTTTTGTTTTCGGTGAACAGTGGCTTAATTATCTAATTGTTGACGAGCTGTTGACCAAATGCATTATTTTTAGTCTGAAAGGATATAATTAGGAACTTTTATTTTTATATTTATTGGGATTTAATTGATTGAATTTTTCAGCTGTCTTTTTCATACCTTCTGGTGACAGGTGGCCATATATATCCGATGTAGTTCTCATGCTACTATGACCTGCTCTAATTTGGGCCTCCTTAATGGAGCCACCGTTCTCAAGTAACCAGGATACCATGGAATGTCGATGGTCATGTAATCGAATATCCTTTAAATTATATTTTTTATAATCTGCCTCCATTTACTAGTAGGTGTTTGTGGATTATAAGGTCTACCTAAACCTGTGTGAAATACGAATTTATGTCCTTTTTCTTCCCATTGATCTCCTGCAGAAAACTTTTCCTTTTTCCACTCTTTATAAAAGATTTTCATTTCATCCATATACCATTCAGGCATATCAACAACTCTAATGTCTTCATCAGTCTTTGTTGACTTGATTAGTGGCTTTCCATTTTCAAATAATGGGATACTTTGAACTAACTTAATTTGTAGATTATCAAAATCAAAATGAGTCCATTCTAAAGCCACAATCTCACCACGTCTAAAACCAGTTATGAGAGCTGTTAAGAAAAATAAACGCCACTGTTTAGATTCTTGGTCAAGTGCTTCAAAATAAGTTGCAAAGTCAGCTCCACTATAGAATTTTGGTTTACGTTTTTTAGTTTAGGTCGTTCAAGTGACTCCATTGGACTTTTTGAAATTATTTGCCACGTCACAGCTTTATTGAATAAGATCCTCAGAATTTTATCTAATTCATAAATAGTACTACTTGAAAGAGGTACGTCTTTCTTGCGTTTGCCGAAACCAGGTTGTGAAGCTTCGTTTAAGAAATCAACTATATGAAGTGTTTTGATTTGTTCAATTCGCATTGCGCCAAAACGAGGAAGAATGTAGTTATTAAGTTTCTCCATATAATTATTATAAGTTTTTTTTAGCATAAAAGCTTTTAGCATATTTTTCAGACCAATCATGAACAAAATCCTTAAAATATTTCTTCTGAGGCTCAATGTATTCTCCAGCCTCAACTTGCATTTTGAACTTTAACCATTCTTCTTCTAAGTAGCCTTCTAATTTTCGTTTGGTTTTCATAAGTCTAGAATCTACTTTAATGGTTTTTGTTTTTCTTAAGCGCTTGCCATTTTCGTCATAGCCTAACTCCACAAATAACGTAAATGAATTCTTTCCCCTTTGAGTATAACTAGCCATATTTAAACCTCCTTTTAGGTTATTATAAAGGGCAGTAATCCGGTGAAATGGTAAACTTTTGATTGCGATAAATACGATCCAGTCTTTCAACAACCAGTTCTTTACGTACTTTAAAAGTCTCTGATAATGTTCCAATGATTAATTCATCAGTGAAATCATAGTGTTTAATCATGTGGGAGGGGAGAGCAGCATAAAGAGTGAAGTGTCTAGCGTCACGTTCTTGCAACTCTCTAAATGCTTCAGGAATCATAGACTGATGACCACAATGTCTAAGGACATGACAGAGCTCATGGAAGAATTGTTCACGTTGTATCTCTTCCTTTTCGCGCGAGTCAATAATGATGCCTTTATAACGACCGAAAACATCATATCGGGGTAACATAGGCTTTTTATGTAGATAAATACCATGCTTTAATGCAATTTGAAAGATGTCCATATCGTGAGAGGATAAAACTTTGTTACGTAAATACCATTTAGTTACCCATTCTTCTAGTGCAGTTTTGTAATATTTCATAATAATCCCCCCTTTAATTAAGAACATATGTTCGTATTAACAGTATAAAAAAAGTCTTCCAAAATTGGAAGACTAAAAAGATAAAAAAGTTACTTCGAAGTCTCAACTATTCGCTTAAAAAGAAATATCCTCATCCATCATAGTAAATTCTTTTAATATAACTGGACTACCTGGATAAAGTATCTCATATCCTATTACTGCTTCAACTGTTGCTCCGCTTTTAACGTTTGTATCTCCCATTTTGACTAAATCTGGTTTATAATCATCTGGGAATAATCCATTTGCTCCATTAAGTATTTCGACTGTAGTGTCAGTTTCTTGCTCCGCTTTCAAAGCTAATGCCATCCAAGGGCTGGTTGGTTCATCGGTTTTATTTGTGAATTCAACTTCGACAGCAAGTATTGGTCTATCTTCATATTTACCCGTTAACTGTTCAGTTCCTTTAATGACATATTTGTAATCTTCGTTCTCTAAAACAGTGTCGCTAACTTCACTTTCATCACTAGATTCTTCGTCTTTATTTTCTTTTTCATTTTCTGTCTCTGAATCCTCATTTTCAGTTTCTTGATCACCTTCATTAGTTTCTTCTGTCTCTGTTTCATCATTAGTGGTATCAGCTTCTGTCTCTCCATCGTCACCACATGCTGCCAAGAAGATGGTCAGCATTAAACTAGTAGAAGTGATAATAGTTTTTTCATTATTAATTACCCCCTGAGTAAATTTATTTATGTTAATTGAATTTAACGCCAACATTAGAATCTTCTTAATATAATTTATCTTTATAATCAATGGGGAAGAACAAGCCAATTTTCTTTTCAAATGTTTCTTCATCCACATTTCTTTTTAAATCTTCATAGGCATTATACAAAACTTCCTTAATGTAATCTTCCTCTTCATCTAGGGCAGCAAGCAAACATTGGAAACATTCTTCTTTTGTTAAATAATGAAATAGTAAGCCTTGGAAGGTTTTATCCCAAGCTCTGAAAAATTCTTCTTTTAGTTGCTCCTGGGATAAATTTAATACTTCTTTTAGTTTTAGAATTTCTAAACCCGTAGATGTACCATATGTCATAATATTTGGGTGAGATACCCCTTTTCCATTCGATAAACCACTTAACTCTATGATAAAGACTCTGAAATAATTAAATATAGCGTGACTATATTTATTTTCCTTTCTTAGCTGTTTTGCCATGTTACTTAAATCAATGGACATTAAACCATAATTAAGTTCTTCAGAGTGTTTTAAAAAAGCTTTTTGAAATAAAGCCCAAGAAATGTCACCATTAGGAGGGTTGTATGTTCCTTTAAAGTTATTTACAAAACTTATAGCGTTTGCAACATTATAGATTCCATCTTTAGAATCGTTTCTGTGAGCCGGAACTATGTAATAATATTCTTTTAGAACCTCATGACCCTTCCCGGTAATCACTAAACTTTTATCCTTCACATATTTATCAACTTCATCAAGAGAGAAGTTTTCTATTATCCTCTCAATTAAAGCAGCTTTATTTCCTGAGACTTTTAGACTTTTAGTTTTTAGTAGTTCTTTTAATTCTGGTACTTTAAGTGATGGTAACGATTCAAATGGTGATGCTTGTCTAAGATATCCATTATTAATCAATTTTTCGGTTGATTGCCCTGTTTTAAGTCCGTATGTATATTCGAAATATCCAGGTGGGTTTGAAGAAGTACTTTTACCATCTAACCAATTAATTAAAATAATCTCCCCTGGAAGTAAGCCATTAGAAAGTTTCTTTTTATAAACTGGATTTATGTCGTTATTGTAATGTACAGATGTTTCGATTTTCGCATTTACTTTAAATTTTGTTTTTTCTATCGTTTCACCAAATAAGCTTTTGAAAATATTAAATATGCTCATTATATCCCTCCTCAAATTAATAAAAAGACACACTAACTAAGTGTGCCTCGATCTTGGTGTATGTAGTTATTTACTCGCTATCTTTATTTTTCTCTCTTGCTTTATTAACAATAAACTCAAAATAATCCTCAAGCTGCTTTAATTCTTCTGGCCCCATCTGTTTCCATTTCTCTATATCGAAGAAACCTGAATCCTCAATGCCGTATTTTTTTAGTAGGCGATTGTGTTCAGCTATGGGGTCGAAATCATTTTCCTTTTCTTTATCTGTTTTGCCTAATAAATAGTCCGTGGAAACGTCTAATGCTTCAGCAATATTAGTCAAAATTTCAGGTTCTATTTTCTTTTGATAACCTGTTTCGATTTTATTCATTTTGGTTTGAGAGACGTTAATCTTATAAGCTAATTCAACCTGCTGTAAGCCTCTACGTTCTCTTAAGTTTTTGAGTTTTTTACCTATATCCATAAGACATCTCCTCGAGAACTATTATAAACTTTCTAAAAAAGAAATAAATAATTTATTCTAAAATAGAAATAAAAAGTGTTGACTTTCTAAAATAGAATATATATAATCTAAGTAAGATTTCTAAATTAGATATTTGAAGCGAGGTGACATAAATGAAAATAAATTTACATTTGATTAAAGAAAAACGAAAATCTTTAGGGTTCACCATTAATCAGATGTCAGAATTTCTGGGATTGAGTGACTCATCTCAATATTGGAAAAGAGAGAAAGGCCATTACAATTTTAAAGTTGACGAGCTTTCAGCACTCTCTGAAAAACTTAATATTCCATTTAATGATCTTTTTTGTCTCATTCAATTTCTAAAACGGAAATTGAACAAAAAGAACAGGAGGTGTCTTAGGTGAATCAAAACCATCAAGTTCAACAACTGATAAAACGTGTTAATAAATTAGAGAAAGAAGTCGCCGCGCCAACGACGACTTATGCAATTAACGTACAATTAAACACCAAAAATTTAGTGATGCTTTATTTCCTCTTAAATGGGACTAATTTGATTTTTGAAGTTCATCTATAGTTGTTTGCAATAAGTCAATCATAAACCTGTAATCTTGAGCTCTCATTTTTCCGGTGAGCTCAGCTACCATCATCATAATTTCAGAACCGAGATTTTCAATTTGTATCGATTTACCGTTTATTCTCTCATCAACTAACTTCTGAATTTCTTCAGCACCTATAGGTTTATGAACTTCATATAAACGACTAGCGATTTCTGCGACATCGATGTTTCCCAAAGATTACACCTCCTTCCTGTATCTACCATTCGACAGGGAAGAGGAAAATCCTACAGAGATAATTGACTTTTCAACATTTGAAAGGGGGCGTTGAACATGACAGACCGTATGACCGCACAACAAACAGCTGATTACTTAGGAGTATGTTTAGATACCGTTTATCGAATGGCACGTAAAAAAGAAATTCCGCACTACCGAATTAGACGTAATGTCTTTTTCTCTAAACAGTCCATCGATAACTGGATCAAAGAGCAAGAACAAGACAACTACAAGAATGAACCGCAAGTAAGTTCATTCTAAATATATTCTACTAATCTATTAACCAAAAGATGGTAAGAGAAGAGGTGAAATTAATGACCAATGGTAAAAATGACGCAACAGATGCTTTGAAACAATCTAGAAAAGAAACTGGATTAACACAACTGCAGTTAAGCCTTGAAACAGGTTATTCAAGAGAAGCCATTTCACAACAAGAAAATGGACGAGCTTCTGTAAGTCCTGAGTTATCTAATCATATGAGTTCTAAATACAATGATCCACGAATTGGAATTGAATCAGCTTACGAGTATAAAAGTTGGGGCTTAGGTTGGTTAGATGGTGAAGCTCTAGATCAGCATAGAGCAGCAGTTGTTATGCGTACCAAAAAAGAATTAAAAGAGGCCCTTGAATCGATTGATGAAGTCGCAATCGCGAAACAACCGAAATATATAGAAATCTTCGAGCGACAACAGATAGAAAAACGCGTTAGTTGAATCAGCTGAAGCTATTGCGTTTCTAGAGTTTGAGATTGCAAAGCTATGTAAAGATTATGATTTTAAATTCCACGATATTTTTAATACAGCTGAACAGCGAATGAGAGCTGAGAGATTAGTAAAGTAATTAATCCTTAAAAAATTACTAGAAAGGGGTGAACAAGATGAGTTATGGAGAATACACCGATTGGGTAAAAGCAAAAGAAATTTATCAAGAACGAGTTAAGCGAGCTATTAATAGTTCTAACCCTATCAAATCTTTAGATCGAATTAGGGAAGATCTACAAGAAGCTTATGACCTTACAGACTATAGTAATCAACAAATTCTTGAATTTTATAACAACGTAAAACAACTCATGTTAGAGCAGGAGGTTGCTTAATGTCATCATTCACACTCGAAGAAAAATAGAACGAGAGCTAGCCTGTATTGAATATTTGCAAAGTCGAGTTCGAATTGCCGTTCAATACAACGATCATAAAGATGTGATTGGTTTTATAGATGCATTAAAAATATCACTTGATTCATTAAAAAAACTACAACATGAACAAGCATATCAAGAAAACTTAAAGAAGTTTGCAAATGACATGCAGGCCAAAGGTTTTAATGTTCACCACTTAATTTGGCACACGGACACAAAAAATAACCACTCTGCCAAGTGGTTAAAGAGACATAAAGCAATACTTTAATTAAGTCCTCATTCTCATTAAATCATTATTGAGTGTGAGGGCAAGGAGGAGGCGGAAAAATGGATCTCGAACATCCAACAATTACTCGCATGAGACGCACAGGCTATCCAAGAATTCGAGCGGAGATTGAACGCACCTTTGAATGTGAGCAATGTAAACGTGAATTAAGTGGACATGTCATTCATCACAAAGACGGGCACTTTTGTAACGAAACATGCTTAGGAGAACATTTAGCAGAAAATGAAGAGTTTGAGGAGGTCATTGTATGAGCGCTGAAACAGTTTTAAACACACAGGAATTATCACGTGAAGAATGGCTTTCAGAACGAAATAAAGGGATTGGCGGAAGCGATGCTTCTGTCATCCTTGGTCTTAATAAATATAAAACCCCATTTGAGCTATGCTTGAGAAAACGGGCCAATCCTATTCTGAAGACCAAGGAAACGAAGCTGCATATTTTGGAACATTACTAGAGGATATGGTTGCTAAAGAATTTGAAGTTCGAACAGGTAAAAAGGTTAGACGTAATAACTTTATGCTACAACATCCAGAACATGAATTCATTATGGCCAATATAGATCGAAAAGTTGTTGGAGAAAATGCGTTACTTGAATGTAAAACAGCCAGTGCTTATTTAGCGAAAGACTGGGAAGACGATGAGATTCCAGAACCCTATTTAGTCCAGGTGCAACATTATTTAGGTGTAACGGGTTATGAAAAAGCATATATTGCCGTTTTAATAGGTGGTCAACGTTTTGTCTGGAAAGAGATTGAACGAGATGAAGAGCTCATTGACATGATATTTGAAGCTGAAGTTCACTTTTGGAATTACCATGTACTTGGTAATAATCCACCAGCTTTAGACGGTTCCAGTGCAGCTGAACAATACTTGAAAGAGCGTTATGAACGCTCTGAACAAAATAAAGTAGTGGATCTAGGTTATGAGTTCCAAGATAAGATACGACATTACAACGAATTGAAAGAATCTATTAAACAATTACAAGAGCAAAAAAGCAGATTGAACACGAAATTAAACAGGAATTAGAAGAGGCTGAAGTTGGACATGTCGGCACTTATGAAGTCAATTGGAAATCACATGAACGTAGGACAGTTGATTCTAAACGTCTTAAAAAAGAGTTTCCTGATATCTATGAAAAAGTCATAAAAACTACAGTATCAAGACCATTTAAAGTGAAGGAGTTGGTATAGATGGCAACTAATGAAAAACTCAAAAATGAACTATCGAATAAAAAGAAAAATCAACCTCAAAAAACTCAAGGAACGACAATGAAAAGTTTATTAAACTCTCCAGCTGTTATGAAGCGTTTTGAAGAAGTGATGGGGAAACGAGCTAATCAATTTACTTCATCAATTCTTAATCTATATAACAGCGAAAAAATGCTTCAAAAGGCTGAACCTATGAGTGTTATCTCATCTGCGATGGTTGCAGCCACTCTCGATCTACCAGTTGATAAGAATTTGGGTTATGCGTGGATTGTTCCATACGGAGGTAAGGCCCAATTCCAATTAGGATATAAAGGTTATATTCAATTAGCTCTTAGAACAGGACAATACAGGAATATTAATGTGATTGAAGTTTACGAGGGTGAGCTTCAAAAATGGGATCGATTAACAGAAGAAATTGAACTTGATTTTGATGAAAAGAAATCGGACAAAGTGATTGGTTATACGGGTTATTTTGAACTAATTAATGGCTTTAAAAAGACGGTTTATTGGTCTAAAGAAGAGATTGAAAAGCACAAGAAGAAGTTCAGTAAATCAGATTTTGGTTGGAAAAATGATTATGACGCAATGGCTAAAAAGACGGTCATTCGAAACATGTTAAACAAATGGGGCATTCTCTCCATTGATATGCAAAAAGCTTATGTAGAAGATGTGAGTGATCCGAGTCAACGACAAGAAGTTAGTGAAGAGGAACAGAAAATTATCGATGCTGAATTTATAGAAGCAGATGAGGGACAAAGTGAACCTGAGAAAACAGCTGAAGAAGTCGCAGCTGAACTAAGCAATGAAAACTAGAGAAACAGCTATTCCAGATGTATATGTTTGGATTGCTCAGAGCTCTAAAAATCCAGGGATTCAATTTAAACGATATGTGGCGGCATACGTCCGTCACAATTTCCCTGGTTATCGGTTAAAGCGTATTGAGAAGATGACAGCGATTTTGGAAAGAACAGGTGATGATCATGAATTACCTTAAAGAGCTTAATACGTTTCATGAGTGGCTTGATACGAATCCTTTACCCAGTGGGGCAATTGTTTTGTGGTACACGTTAATGGCACTTAACAATAAAACTAACTGGCAGGGTGAGTTCACGGTTGCAAATGGAACGTTGCAAGCTAAGACGGGTTTATCAAGGCAGCAATTACACCGTGCAAGAACAGATCTCATAAACGCAGGACGTATTAAATACAAAAAGTCTAATCGTGTGAATCAAGCTGGAAAGTATTCGATTGTTAGTTTTGATACACGAGACGGACACAAAGCGGACACGGAAGAATACACGAACCGGACACAAAGCGGACAAGAATTGAGCACATTAGTTAAACATAAACAAGACATAAACAAAACAAAACATATACCTAGCCTAGCTAACGCGCGCGTAATTCATTTAGCAGAGCAATATTTTATTAGTATCTCAGAGAGAGATAAATATTTGCTCAATGATTTTGTGACGAGCTAGGTGAAGAACTAATTACGGAAGCACTGAATCGAGCTAAAACAGAGCTAAAAGGATTTAAGTATGCACTTGGCATTATTCGTAATTGGTCCCAAAAGGTATTCAATCAATAGACGAAGTTAGGAAAGATGATGAGAATTTTGAGTTTTATAAGCAGCGTAAATATGGCAATGGCCAACACATGCCTGAATATGATCCTGATTTAGATGGATTTTAGAAACGAGGTGAACATATGCAACAAGCTAAGGCTTTTCTTAGTTCCATCAAAAGAGCTGGGGAAGAAATATGTGAGTCATGTGGCAATGTCTATCCAGTCTATGAAACACCAAGAGGAATTTTGGGCGCTTGTAAACCTTGTGAGGATCGTAAGCTTAAAGAATCTCTTAACCTACCAAGCAAAGACGAACTAGATAGTATTAAAGCGAAAAACTTTATTGAGCGATTCACGGTAGTTCCTGAGCATTTGCAACATGCCACAATCAATTCGTATCAAGCCATAACTCCTAGTCAAATAACGCTTAAAGAGTGGGTTGTTGATTTGATCAGAAACTTTGAAGTACGTCCATCTGACTCACTAGTCGTGAGCGGTAAAGCCGGACTTGGAAAAAGTCATGTAGCTTATGCAACAGTCAAAGCCCTTAAAAGTCGCGGTTATAAAGTTTTATATTTCGAGGTGTCTAAGCTCCTTGACTATTTTAGAAAAGTCTATGACAACCATGCTAAATACTCCAAAGATGATTTATACAACATGATTGAGAAGCTAGATCTACTTGTGTTAGATGACATTGGCTCCGAGTACATTAAAGGGAACGAGAATGGGCAAGAAACATGGGCTTCTGAGGTGCTGTTTAATGTTTTGAATCTAAGGCAAGGTAAACGGAAAATCGTCACAACGAACTACACTGAACGTCAACTGCAGCAAAAATACGGCATACATGGTGAACGTATAACATCACGTATGTTTGACCATGCAACGAGCATTCGACTAGAAGGACAAGATTATCGTAAAAAGGGGGATGCCTAATGTGGCAAAAAGAAGGACCAGGCATTTATAAAGTACTCGGTACTGGAATGACTGAAAAAGAAGTCATGGCCATGAGCGAGCGTACAGATAAACGAATTGAAGAAGCGAGGCGAAAACTGAATGACAAAGCTAGCTGAAGCAATTGAATTTACGGTCTATGGAGAGCCAGTCGCTCAAGGACGGCCAAGAGCTACGACTATCAATGGACGAGCTAGAATGTATGACCCAGCCAAGTCAAGAAACTACAAGCAATATATTAATCTCGTAGCTGCAGACCATCGGCCAGAAAAATTACTAGATGGACCACTAAAGCTAGAGGTTGATATTTATAGATCCATTCCTAAATCAATGCCTAAGTATAAGCGAAAAATGATTGACCAAGGCACATATAGACCCACAGTTAAACCTGACGTTGATAACTTTATTAAAGGTATTAAGGATGGCTTAAACGGTGTGATTTGGGAAGATGATAAGTTAATTGTCGAACTAATCGTGAGGAAATGGTACTCAGATTCACCAAGAGTCAAAATTAAAGTTAATCACTTAAAAGAATTTGAACAGCAACAGCTACTAATAAATTAAAGGAGCGGTTTCTATATGACTTATGCAAATTTTAAAGCGTTAGTGAAGAAAGTGAATTTAAAACCTAAAGGGATTCAAGAAGTTGTGCTTGAAGTTTCGGATGTTCAGACACGAGGGCAATTAGAAAACCTAGCAAGTATGATTGATAGCCACGCTCAAATAGAAATTGAATCATCAATTATTAATTATAACGTGACTGTTGATGCTCATACTCGAAAACCTTTGACTGAATACAAAGTAGATGAACATGGAGTCGTACAAGAGGTTAAAGATCCAGAACAACTAGAATTACCTGGAATACCTAAAGAAGAAGTGAAAACCGATGACGAAGAAAAACAACTCGAAAAAGAAGCCATCGAAAAATTCGTATTAAGTGGCATGGCTCCAGAACTCGATGATTTTCCTAAGAACTTTACTGAGATTGTTAAACGTCGCTTAGAAGGCGATTCTTATTCCAAGTTAGCAAATGAACTTGATATGAACTCTGGAAAGATTGTAGAGGTCATTGAAGATTACTTCAAACAAATAGCTCCATTAGCTGCGAAATGGTGGGAATGGAAGCAAGGACAGAACGAAGGAGAATCAAATGAGCAAGATCAACATGATAATACTGATGAAGACTCGGACGAAGGAGCAGCATAATGGTTGCTGCTTCCCTTTAATTATATTAGGAGGCGAACATTGGTGAAAAAGTGTGTTGAATGTAAAACAAAGCGTGCTAATTTTGCAGGAGGAAACTTGTGTGAAGACTGCTGGCGGAAATTTTTGAGACACAGGGCTTAATAAATTCGAGTTTATTTAGAACTAATGAACTAGGACTAAGTACATGGAAAATAGTGAAAGTGAGGAAAGTAAAATGAGAACTAAAGACATTCCATTTCACAATCTAGCAGAACGTCAATTGTTGTTGATAGCACAAAAACAACAAAACTATTACCTGAAATTAATAAAGAATGGCTTACTAGATACCAAATGAATTTTCCATACAGACTAGATATTCGCTCAAGAATTATTAACGCACTGCTTGATCGTGAAATTCCAGATGAGGAATGCGACTCTTTTATTTTAAAACAGGCTAATGAGCTGCGCGAAAAGCGAAGAGAGCGGATTAAAGGTTATCGTAATCATGTAAAGAGGTGAGTAAAGACTAATGTTAAATAGAGTTGTTTTAGTTGGGAGATTAACAAAGGACCCAGAACTCAGTTACACACCTAACGGTACAGCTGTTGCTAATTTTACCGTAGCCGTTAATAGACCATTCTCAAATCAACAGGGAGAACGAGAAGCTGACTTTATAAACTGCGTAATCTGGCGTAAGCAAGCTGAGAATCTAGTAAACTATATGAAAAAAGGTTCTATGATTGGAATAGACGGAAGAATCCAAACGCGTAGTTTTGAAGGACAAGATGGTAAGAGAGTTTTGTTACTGAAGTTGTCGCTGAAAGCGTACAGTTTTTAGAGAGTAAACGTCTGAGGAATCTAAGTCTAACAAACAGCAAAATGCAAGTTTAAATCAAAATAAATCAAATAAAAACGTATTAGATAACGAAGGGTAGCCAGTAGATCTTCAAGATGATGATTTACCTTTCTGAATGGAGTGATATGATTGAAAAAATCTTTTGTGATGTTTGGAATCGTTTGTACGCTGAGTGTTATTACAATCATCACTATGATTTATGTTCTGATTGACATATTGACATAAAAAAGGAGCTTAGCGCTCCCAAAAATATAACTTGTCTCAACGTTATTTTAACATAGGGGGCGTAGCTCATGCGATTAAAACCAATACCAGTAGATATGAAAAATCGACAAATTTTGATAGATATTGAAGGGAACGAGCCTTTTTGCGTCGTATACAGTAATGGAAAAGCAAAAATTACAAAGTTACCTTCTCATGGAGAGACAAAAGTGATTACTCACCAAGGGAAGGTGAAAAGGGTTAAGTTTGATGAGGGGGAAGAGTTTTGAGTCAGGAAATTAACGAAAGAGTAAATTTTAAAATATCTGGTTCTGATCTGAATGTTGAAGATGGTTATGACTTATACTATCTATCGCAAAGTATGGAAGTGTTCCATCAGTTGATTGAAAAAACTTATTTAACATTAAAAGACGAAAAGTATATGTCTAGAAATAGAAGAGAAGATTTAAAAATAAAGGTTTTTAATATTAAGCCTGGTTCATTTGAAGCAGATTTTGTGATAACTGTTTCTCATGTTTACCCATCATTACTACCAATAGTTACTTCTTTGACTGCAGAAAACATATGGAAGATTGCTAAAGAAAGCTTTGATTATCTTAAAGTAATTTTCCAGGCAAATCAACGAGGAGAAGAAATATATATGGAAAATAACAATACAGGGGACGTTAATGTATACAATGTAAAAGGTGATTTACTTATCAACACACATCCAGATGTTGTTACAACTGCCGTTGAAACTTACCCAACTTACAAAAAAATGGCTAATTTAATTGATGAAAAAGATAAAACCTTTGAAAAGGCCGAATTTAGTGATTATAAAAGCTCTTCGAATTTAATAAAAATTGGAGTTGAAGAAAAAATGCTTTTACAAAACAAAAATATAATTGAAGAAGAACCGATAGAATTTATTGGGAAAATTTTTAATGCAGATGCAAATAAAAATAGTGGAAAATTAGAAGTATTAGATTCGAAGGATATACCAACGGGAGAATACTCGTTCGAATTTCTTGATAAAAGAAGTCGAGAGGTAAAAGAGTTCTTTGATGAAAAAGGCGAATTTTCAGCACTAAAAGAGTCAGCATTTAATCCAAACACATTAAAGAAATCTATTAACAAATTAAGAATTGTAAAAGTTTATCCGTCTAAAAATGATTGAGGGATGTAGTTCTACCAGCCAACTGGAGGACACTGATTAAGTAAGTTGCACACGCAGCTGCTTGATTGGTGTCCTTTTTTATTTATCAAGGGGGTTAATGATGAAAAAGATGAAGTACACAATTATCTTCAAGGTTCATCCTCACAGAAGAGATAAACGAACGGGTGTACAGCAACCGGTCAAGCCCAGTAACTATTATAAAGAGTTAGGGAAAGAAGGGGCGGGGTGGAAAGGTGAACAAAAACAGATTGAGAGTGCGCTTAGAGATTATAACTGGATGTTAAATGAGATTAAGAGACAGAGAGATTTATTACAAGTAGTCGGAGGAAATGTTGTTGCCCAATCTGGAATAGAATCTACTATGCCTAAACCAAAAGGAAATACTAGTGATCCTGTTGCCAAAGAAGTGATTAGACGTGACAAGAAAAGTAAATGGGTTCAGAAATTAGAACGCAAGGTTCTATTCATACAAAATAATATCCATGTCATCCAAGATCCAAGAGAGAAAGCGGTCTTAGAATGCATGTTAGATGGTTTAAGCATGAGTGCGATTGGTCATCACATGGGATTATCAAGAAGGCACATCTATAACATTAAAGATTCAATCGTGGAAAAGATTTCACAGAATGCACAATCTACACAAAAAATGACAGGTTAATAGCGATTTGTGTACAATCGGAGGCAGGACGGAGCGGCAGGATTTCATAGCACCAGTAAATTGAATATTGCTTACTAGATGCCCAACTGACACATATTTGACCTGTAGTGTTTCATGTAATCACCTCCTTTTGTTAATAAATTGATTGTCCTGTTTAAACTGTCAGCTGGGTAATATTGATAAACATTCATTTATGATGTCTTCATTATATGGTATGGACATAAGAATAATTGAAAAGACTTATACTGAGGTGATTATATGTGTTTACATGGTGTTTATAAAAAGTAAAAGTAATTAACCCAGATCAAACTAATAATATTGTGAATGTAGATGCTTGTATAGCTGATGAAATACAAAAACTTAATAATCAAGGTGTTATTACATTAGGTTGCTGTTGCGGTCATGGTAAGGCAGGTCAAATAGTAGAATATGAAAACAAATTTGGTAAATGGAAAACGCATCACGATCCTCCGATAACTTTGATTAAAGAAAAAGCGTTGAATTGGCTATAAACTTAGGGTATAAACCATATCCTTATTTTTATGCGACGGAGAAAATGGAGGGGTATGGCAGATGCAACTTAAAACAGGTTGTATTACCATGCAGGAATGTGAAGAGTGGCATCGAGATAATATTACTTTATCAGAAAGGCAAGGTGTACTCTAAAAGGAGAAGAGGAGCTGTAACTCCCCTTCATTTGTTGGATTATCCAGTATGTTGACTACGATAACACCAATAACAACCGTTATAACCATTTTGTAATAATCGGTAAACATAGTTGTAGTCATCAGTTTCTTCTTTCTTGATAATTTCATCCACTTGACAGTTACGAGTTAAATGATCGCGTCTATGGATTTCCTTTCCGGATCCATGGTTAATAATATATTTTTTCATTTTATCACCTCCTCAAAGATAATTTCGATCAATTAATTGGATTTTCCTGTTAATTTTGCAGGATTTTTAACTTATATGTCGAATAGATTGGGTTGAGGAGGGGAAATTATGTGGTTAACAATTTATAATGTTGTTAAAGAAATTTTAGAAATGCTTTATTTGTTGGCTGGTGTAGGGTTACTAATAGGGGTTTTTATTGCCTTAAACAATTTGATTTATTAAAGAAGGATATTTCGATAAAAAATCAAAGGGCTGCAGCAAGAAAAAGTACGGAAATGCTGTATATTTTCGCAACAGTTTTTCTGCCTAGTTTAAACGAATATCAAAAGAAAATAAAGGGTAAAATAAAACAGACTGATACTGTGAAATTTAATGGTGAATTTCATGTAGATATTGATAATATAGAAAAAGATGCGATAATCGAGGCACTTACAAAAGAGAAGAATGGACTTACTGATATCTTAAATCAGTTAGAATATTTTAGCGCATGTTTAGTTCATGGGGTAGCAGATGAAGAAATGGTGTTTTCTCCAATAGCAACTACATTTTGCGATTTTATAGAGAGAGAACATTTATTAATAAGTATACACAGATCAAAAAGTGATTCGAGTACAAATTACTATAATAATATGTTAAAATTATATAAAATTTGGAGTCATCGAATACAAGAATCCGATATTAAAAAGAAGCAAGATTCCTTGAATCAGAAGCTCTCTGATTTAGGAGTGAAAGATGAAGTTAAACCCATTGGATTTTAAGGAGGAATTTGCATGACTACTGACGCAATATCTGATGTTAAACAACTAGAGCGTTATTCAAATGCAGAATTAAAAGAGATGTTATTAAAAGAAGTCACAACAGGTTATAATTTTAATCAATTTCATCATAATGACAGTAGACAAAATTATACAAGACTAGCAGAAGCTTTTGAAAATATATCAAAATACAATTCCAAAAATATTTAGCACCCACTGTGGTGCTTTTTATTTTGAAGGAAATATCTCCCTTTTGTCGAATAAAACAATAAAACGCATAGGGGGTAGGGTTCAATGTTTAAATCTAAAGAAGAGAAGCAAGAAGCTAAAAGAGAAAAGTATATGAAAAAGTATCACCTAGACAATTTAAGCGAAAAGGATATGGAAATCATACAAGAGATTTCGAGTAATTCTGCTAAGATTGCTTCAACTGTAGGCATGTTAACGATGGATTCTAAAGAGCAAGCAAAATTATTACAATTGGAAAGCTTAGTTGCACAGAATTGGCTCATTATCCGAAAACTAGATGAAATTAGTCAAAAACTAGATAATTGATGAAGGCATCCTATCGGGTGTCTTTTTTATGTGGTGATATAAATGACTGAATACAAAACTAGAGAACAAAAACGCAAATTCTATGATAGTCGTGATTGGAAACGAATGAGGTTATATATCAAACAACGTGACAATTATGAATGTCAGGAATGTAAACGTAATGGCTTTGTTAAGATAGACACTAATGAATACAGTGAACAAGCTAAACGAAAGAAGATACAACTAGTAGTTGACCATATTAAAGATTTAGAAGATTATCCAGAGCTTGCGCTTGATGAAGAGAATCTCGAAACACTTTGTGTTAAATGTCATAACAAAAAGCATGGAAGGCATTTTGTATTTAAATTTAAGAGAAAGCCAACAAAGTGGGATGGAGACGAAAATGGTGATACCCCCCGCCTAAAAATTTTGGTGTTTTGCTGCTGGGGGCACCGGTGCAGGGGGAATCGACTTCCTAGATTTTTAACCAAATTCACACGTAAGGGGGGTGGGCATGTGTGACGAACAAATTAAGGATCGATGTGAGCACTGATAAAATCAAGCATTATCTGATGTCACGTATAGATACAACTAACCCAGTTGAGGTCGAAAAAGTTGGTAGGTATTTAAAGCATATTGAGATGTACAGACGAATGGAACGCAAAGTAAAAAATGAGGGTGAATCGGTCACAATCAAAAACGGGAGTCAAACTTTTATTAAGTCCCATCCTCTGTTAAATGACATGAGCAAAGTCAATACAGCAATTATAAATATCGAAAGAACTTTTAAATTTATCGATGAGGACAATGACAATCAACCTAAGTATTCAACGAGTGATCTAATTTAAAATGTTGAAAAACAAACATGTAGATTATTATATGGACCAATACGAAGCTGGCAAAATTAAAGTCAGTAAGTATTTGGTCCTTTTGTTTTCTTATTTAAAAAAGTACGTCCTCAATCGAGACGATCTCTACTTCGATGAAGTGACACACGAACGTTACATTGCTTTTACTGAAAAACATTATTTCAAGTTACAGCCTTATCAAAAGTTCATAACAGCATTTGTTTTCTTATACTACAAAGAAGGGGATCATCCGTTCTTTGAACAGTTCTTCTTATATATGGCAAGAGGTGCTGGTAAAAACGGTCTTATTTCGACTTTAACTCATTTCTTTATTAGTGATCTACATGGCATCAAAAAATATAATGTATCGATTGTGGCCAATAGTGAAGACCAAGCCAAAACATCTCATAAAGAAGTTTTTGATGTCATTGAACAGGATGGTAAAGAGGGAGTATTACAATCTCTTTTTCGCCATACAAGGTCAGAAATCGAGAGCAAAACCAATGGAAGTATTCTTAAATACCATACATCAAATGCCAAAACCAAAGATAGTCTACGCGATGGTTGTGTCATATATGATGAAGTTCATGAATATGAAGATTCAGCCATAGTAGATGTGTTTTCATCTGGCTTAGGTAAAGTTAAACATTCTAGAGAATTTTTTATTACGACAGACGGGTTTGTTCGTGGAGGTTACTTAGATGATTTAAAAGAGAGAGCTGAGCGAGTGTTACGTGGTGAAGCTCCGGATGATCATCTCTTGTTTTATGGCATGTTTAGATGAAGAAAGTGAGTTAGACGATGAAACGAATTGGCAAAAAGCTAATCCTATGTTTCATCCACCGATGAGCGATTATGCTAAAGAGTTATTTAGAGTCGTTAAAAGACAGTATATCAGCTTGGGGAACTCGAAACCATCTGCAAGAATCAAATTTATGACTAAACGTATGAATACGCCAGCTACGGATCTAACCACTTCAGTTGCTACCTGGGAAGAAATAGAAGCAACCAACAGGCCTTTTCCAGATTTAAACCATCGTACAGCGGTTGGTGGGTTAGACTTTGCATCTATAAGAGACTTTGCAGCTGTAGGTTTGTTATTCAAAGTAGGTGATGACTACGTATGGAAAACACACTCATTTATACGTAAAGGATTTTTGGATTCCGTTGAATTGAGACCACCTATTTATGATTGGGAAAAAGAAGGGTTCTTAACGATTGTTGATGAGCCAGTTATTAATATTAAACATATAGTTGATTGGTTTTTAGAAATGCGTGAGCATTACGGAGTGAATCGAATTGTGGCTGATACATTCAGGTTAGATTTGGTCAAGACGGCTTTAGAGGCAGAAGGATTTGAACTTATTTATATTCGGAATCCTAAAGCCATTCACAGTAAATTGGCTCCACGAGTCGAAACGATATTTGCTAACCACAATATAATTTTTGATGATAACCCGCTAATGCGTTGGTATACGAATAATGTTTACGTCAAAATCAAGAAAGATGGAAACAAGGAGTATTTGAAAAAAGATGAAGTTAGACGTAAAACAGATGGATTTCAAGCGTTTATTCATGCTTTATTTGAAGCAGATAACGTTTTGGAAGAGGAAGAAGATTTTTTCTTAGATGAGATAGCCTTTTAAGGGGGTGATACTATTTGGGTTTATTAGATATTTTTACTAAGAATTATGATGAGATTGATTTCATGTATGATATCGATTTATTAGAAGATACTTCTGATCGTATTTATTACAAAAAACTAGCCATAGCAACATGCGTTAATTTAATTGCAAGAACGATTAGTCAGTCAGAATTTCGAATTAAGAAAAAAGGTATTGTTCAGCATGATGAATTTTACTACCGAATGAATGTGAAGCCCAACCGAAATCAGTCGGCCAGTGAATTTTGGGATATGTTTGTTTACAAACTTATTCACGATAATGAAGTATTGATCATTAAAACAGATTCTGATGATCTATTAATTGCAGATGATTTCAGCCGAACTGAATATGCGATGATGGATGATGTGTTTAGAGAAGTAACCGTAAAAAACTATACTTTTCGTCGTACATTTTTATCTAGTGATGTAATCTACATTCCCTACAACAATGAAGATCTATCACGATTAATTAATAGTTTATATGCTGATTATGGTGAATTGTTTGGTCGAATGCTTGAATTTCAATTGCACAACAACCAAATTCGAGCAACAGTAGATACTGAAAGTGCTCACGCGAAAGATAAAGATACATCCACTAAATTGCAAAATTTCATTAACCGTATGTATGAAGCTGTTAAGAAAAAGACGTTTGCTATTGTACCGCAACAAAAAGGTTTTACTTACAAAGAAGAATCTAATCGAGCATCAGCAAGTGTAGATGAAATTAATAAAATAACAAATGGGTTTTTAGATCATGTGGCCAGAGCCTTAGGTATACCACCTGCTTTAGTCCGTGGGGAAATGGCCGATGTAGAAAAAAGCACACGCAATTTTATGACGTTTGGCATCGATCCAATAATTAAAAAATAAAAGACGAGTTTAGCGGAAAGTTCATTGAAAAACAAGATTATTTAAGTGGTGATCGTTTAGATATCAGGCGTCCGTCTTACCGTGATCTATTCGACTTAGCTTCAGCAGTTGATAAGCTTGTATCATCATCAGCATTTACTGGAAATGAAGTAAGGGAGGCAGCAGGATATGAACATTCAGATGATGAGTTATTGGACAAACATATCATCACGAAAAACTATACTGAGTTAGCAGATTTACTTGAAGGAGGTGATAAAGAATGAATTGGAAAGACGAACTCAAAAATATGATGAATAAGAAGTCGAGTATTCGTTTTGAGGCGAATGACGATAACAAAGAAGCTAAGCTCTATATTTATGGTCCTATTGGTGGGTTCCTGTTTAGTGAAAACAGCGCACAGGGCTAAAACGACGATTACATGGAGTAGATGCTGAAACAATCCATGTTCACATTAATTCACCAGGTGGTTCAGCATTTGATGGTGTGGCAATTAATAATTTACTAAAAAGTCATAAGGCGGATATTGTGGTTCATGTGGATGGTTTAGCAGCAAGTGCAGCATCGGTTATTGCGATGGCTGGTAATAAAATCATCATGCCTGAAAACACAATGATGATGATTCATCGAGCAAGCACCATTGAGTTTGGTAATGCCGATGATTTCGAAAAAACAGCATCTGATCTTCGTAAAATCGATTCAGCATTAGCAGCCTCTTATAAGAAACGTTTTGTTGGAACAGAAGAAGAATTGAATCGATTGTTAGATGACGAAACGTTTTTAACAGCTGAAGAAGCAGTTGCCTTTGGCTTAGCAGATGTGATTGGAGAAGAAATTGAGATTCCATCTCTAGAAGATGTGGATGACGAAGAAGATGATGATGAAGAATATGAGAACTTTAAAGAAAAGCTAGTTGCGAAATATGCAGCGCAAACTAACCTACAATCGAATGAACCAAAAGAGCCTGAACAAGATCCCGAATATAAGCGGAATCTTTCAGAGCTCTTTTTAAATTTATAAAATATTGGAGGAATGAGGAAAATGACAATTAAATTCAATAATTTTGAAGAAAAGAAGTTAGCATTTGCGAAGGCAACACAAAATGGCACAGAAGAAGAGCAGTCACAAGCACTTAATGAAATGCTTGAGTCATTAGCACAAGATGTTCAATCAGACATTCTAAATCAAGTTAATACTCAAATGGCTGATAATGCTGTGCTTCAATCACGCGGCCAAAATGTTTTAACATCAGAAGAATACAAATTCTTTAATGCGGTGGTTGAAGAAGGTGGATTTACTGACACTGAAATGCTTCCAAAAACGACACAAGAGCGTGTGTTTGAAGATTTAAGAAAAGAACATCCGTTATTAGATGCACTTGGATTACAAAATCTAGGAGCAGTCACAGAGTATATTTTTAGTAATCCAGAAGGGGCAGCTGTATGGGGGCCATTATTTGATGGAATCAAAGGCCAATTAAATGCTGCGTTTCGTAAAGTATCTATTAGTCAATTGAAGCTTACAGCGTTCATTCCACTTTCAAACGACATGTTAAAACTTGGTCCTGAATGGATTGAACGATATGTACGTACCATGATTCAGGAAGCGATGGCTGTTGGACTTGAACAAGGGTTTGTAGCTGGTTCAGGGCAAAACCAACCTATTGGCTTACTTAAGAATGTTAATAGTGAAACAGGTGCTGTTTCAGATAAATCATCATCTGGCACACTTACATTCCAACGTGGCGAAACAATGATTGATGAATTAGCTGGAGTTGCAGAAAAATTAGCTATATACACAGATGCGAATGGAAAAGAACAAGTTCGTAAAGTGGAAAATAAGCTTGTCATGGTGATGAATCCAAAAACAGTTTCCGTATTAAAGCTAATGCAACCATTCAAAACGCAAGTGGAGTATACGTGACAAACTATCCACTTAACTTTAAAGACTATGAATCTGTATTTGTTCCTGAAGGAAAGGTATTGTTCTTCCTTCAAGGTGAATATCTAGCAGCAATGGGTGGCCGAGATCCTATCAAAAAGTTTGAACAAACAATGGCGCTTGAAGATGCAACGGTTTATATTGCAAAACAATATGCGACAGGTAAACCGAAAGACAATAATGCGGCTGCGGTTTATGATTTAGATCTAGGTGGCTCAACCACAACTACAACTACGACAAGCGCATAAGGAGTGAGTGAATCATGGGTGTTCAGACAAATACTCAAGTCACTCAAGAAATACTAGAAGAGTTTAAAGAGCGTATGCACATTACTCATAATTCAGAAGACAGTAATCTTCAGCGGTTGCTGTCTTTTTCTGTTCATAGTTTACAACGCAAATGTGGGCCATTTGACATTAATGAACATGAAGGAGCTAAAGAACTAGTATTCGAACGTACTCGGTACGCTTATAATGATGCCATTGAATATTTTGAAGATAACTTTTTAAGTGAGATAACAAGTTTAGGAATTGATTTACTTTCAGAAGAAACAGATGAGACAACGACTACAACAACCACCACAACAAAGTCTGGGGTGTAATGATGAGGAATTTTAAATATAAACCTCCACGTGTGCATACAGGTGAGCTAAGAACACCTGTTATTTTTATGAATATGTGCCAAACGAAGGACCTTACCCAGGTGAAAAGGAAAAGAATGAACTTTTTAGAACATGGGCTAAAGTTGACGAGGTGTGGTTAAGAGATGCAGAACAAGCAAAAGCAAATGGGACACTTTCTGATATCACAATTACGATTCGAGATCCTCAAGCTGAATATATCCCAAACAATAAGCACTACGTCGAAATTGATGCACCTGAGTATCAAAACAAACGTTATAACGTTAAGCAAGCACAGCCTGATCTTCAACATAAATCTTTTATTAATGTGATTGCGAGTTTAACGTCATGAGTGTCAACATAACCGGCTTAGAACAACTAATAAATGAACTGGAACAACGTCTTGGTAAACAAGCAATGCAACGAATTAGTGATGAGGCTTTAAAAGAGGGCGCTAAAGTGTTTGTGAAGGAATTAAAAAGTCAATTTGAATCCTTCAAAGATACTGGAGCATCTATTGATGAAATCACTATTTCTGAGCCTATGTGGGATAGTGGTGTCCGTACGATTAAAGTACATTGGAGAGGCCCAAAAGATCGTTATCGAATTATCCATCTCAATGAGTTTGGTACGGTACAAAATCCGAACCCACGAGGTAAAGGGGCTATTGCAAAAGCTTTGCGTAATGCAGAGAGGACCTACCGCCAAACCGTTAAAGAGGTAATCGAAAGGGGGATCTAATGGAATATCAATTTTATGAAGCTTTTAAAGTGGATCCGATTATTCAAGAAAAAGTTGGCCAAAGGATTAAGTTTTATAAATATCCGAACACTGAGGATCTAGAAAAAGGTCCATTTATTATTATTGATCCTTTAGATCCTCCATTACCATCAGATTATGCAGATAATAAATGGCTAACAGAAGATTATCTATATCAAATTGAAGTTTGGTCATTTAATAAAACAGACCGTGACCTTGTGGCTAAACAAATTCAACAGATTCTTTGGGATCAGTTTAACTTTGGTAACTATGGTGGCGGTGTTGATGAATGGGATCAAGATTTAAATGTTTACCGTGATGCTAGACGTTATCGCGGTAAAAAATATGTTAACTAATAAGAGGAGGAAAATCTATGAAAAAAGATAGACTGCTAAAGCTAAACCTGCAGCATTTCTCAGAAAAAAACTATAAAGCATCAACCGGAGTTGATGAGTTTTATTATGCTGTACTGAATGAATCAAGCGATACGGGTATTATTAATGGTTCTATTGAACGCATTAAGTTTGCTCAAACGATTACAGTTGAATTACCGCAAGAAGCTGTACGTGCTTATGGTGATAACAAAACAGCTGAAATTGCTGTTTCGAATGGTAACGTTACCGTAACGGGTGCATTTCATAAACTACCAGTAGAGGACCGTCAAACATTGTTAGGTCTTGAAACGGTGGAGGGACTAGGTTCTTATGGTGAGGGGGACAATCCTCCATACGTTGCTTGTGTATTTGCTAAAACTCATGAGGATGGTTCAAAAGAATGGGTTGGGTTAACTAAAGGCATGTTTATGCGTCCAACCATTAACGCACAGACAAAAGAAGATACCACAGCTTTTCAGAACCAAGAAATTTCAGGAGAATTTATGGAGCGTAAAGTCGATGGGTTTACAAAAGAAAAGTCCGTAGTATTTGGTTATGATGCGGATGGTGAAACCACTAATCGTGATGCTTTATTTAATAAAGTTTTTGGAGTCGCATATCCTGATACGACGACAACGACTACCACAACAAGCGCGTGATTATAAATGAAATATATTTTATGTCAGCCTGCCATTAAACGTTTTGAATGGGAGCTGGAAGTGTGTATTACTAGATTACAAAAACTAGGCATTCGTCACATTGTGCTGTTGTTCACACGGCATGATGAACGGGTGCCTGTTTATTTGCATGAGAATTATGGTGTTGAGATACATGTGTATGATGATGTTCGTGAGGATAAAAGTTACATTCCTTCTGTTAAACCCTATCTATGGAAGCGATATTTAGAAGAAGATCCTTCAAGGGAAATGGAAACATACTATTACTTGGATAGTGATGTACTGTTAAGAGAATTACCTAATGTCCAACCAACTAAAATAAATGGTTGGCTTCATCATGTGAAAGTTATTTAAGCGTTGAGTATATAGATAGTAAAGGTTCTGATTTACTAAAAAGAATGTGTGATGTTGTAGGCGTTGATTGTTCACTGATCAGAAAGAAACACCCTATCGGAGGAGCTCAATGGATAATCAAACATCCAACTCATGACTACTGGAATAAAGTTTTTGAGGATTCTATCAAACTATATAACTTTTTAAGCTCAGTAGAAAGGGAGTATGTACGACAAAATGATTCTAATTATACTCCTATTCAAAAGTGGACAGCAGAAATGTGGGCGCAGCTATGGAATGTCTATCATTTCGGTAAGGATGTAGAAACTCCTAATGAATTAGATTTTTGTTGGCCAACCGATAATGTTGAAAGATATTATCAAACGAAAATCTATCATAATGCTGGTGTGATGAATGATCACCAGCATTTTATTTTATAAAGGGAAATACGTGAATAAAGTACCCTTTAAAGATTCGTTTAAGCATGTAGATAAAAATAAAGCTTCTATCAAATATGTTGAAGCGATTAAGGAGGTTATTCAAATGGCTAAGTATGAAGTGATTGAAGGTTTTCATGATCTAGAGGATGATAAAGATTATTTTGTGGGTGATCGATTCCCTAAACCAGCTAATAAAAGGTTAAGCAAGAGCGACTAGATGAACTAGCTTCATCTGACAATAAGGCAGGAAGACCATTAATTAAGAAAGTCGAAGAGCAGGAGTAATCCTGCTCTATTTTAATTTGAAGGAGGATTTAACATGGCAAATTTAAAGCGACACATGATCGAGCTCATTACAGAAGTTAAAGATGGTGAATTAGTTACAAAGAAATACTTAACACCGATGTTTTTACCTCTATCAGTCGTTTATGAGGCTATAGATTTAATGGCTGAAATGAAAAATGTCAATGTGAATAATGAGAAAGAAATGATTGATAAATTATTAGAATTCGTTGCTGACAAAGCCTATGGTGGTCAGTTTACAAAAGAAGATTTATTTAAGGGCCTTCATGCCCCAGATGCCATGCGTATTTTACAAGATCAAGTACTTTTTGTGGCCAGAGGTGATCAAAATATTGAAACAAAAAGTACCTGGAGAAAATCAGTTAGTTGATGATGATTTTACACCAGAAAAACAAAAGCAATATTTAGACGAGATTATTTTGAAAATGATGAAGCAAGGTAAGGACATCAATGATGTACTCAATATGCCGTTTAATTTTGTTCTTGAATTACTATCGAAAGAAACGAAACCTAGAGAAGAAACATCTCTAATTACCGCCTTTGGCGGTTAATTTTTATCCCTCTATGAAGGGAGGTTAACCATTGGCAGAAAGAATTGAAGGGTTAAATATAGGGCTTGAATTAGATCACTTAGCTTTGGAAAGAGGTCTTACGGGTGTAAAAGACCGACTAAAAACCGTTAACTCAGAAATGCGTAAAAATATGAGCGCATTTGATCGCGGAGATCGTTCAATCGGAAAGTATGAGACACGTCTTCAAGGACTCAATAAAAAGTTAGAAGTTCAGAAAAAGGTAACAGAAGAGTCCTATAAAGAGTATCAAAAGATGGTTGATGAGCACGGGCAAGGTTCTAAAGAAGCAGAAAAGGCTGAACGTGCTTACAATAATCAAGCAGCTGCACTAAATAACTTAGAGCGCTACGTCCAACGTACAACAGATGAACTAGAAGAAATGCGTAAAGAACAGGCGTTTCAAGAGTCTACTTGGGGGAAACTTAGCCAAAATTTAGATCAGTTTTCAGGGAAGTTAGATAAAGTCGGAGATTCATTAACCAGCATAGGATCCACGGCAACAACTGGTTTGACCGTTCCTATTTTAGGGGCAGGAACGGCTTCCTTAATGACGGCAGGTAAGTTTGAAGACGCTTCGGTTCGTATGCAAAATTCCCTTGGATTAACAGCGGAAGAAACTGAACGTATGACGGATATTGCGCAATCCATTTATGAGGATGGGTATGCACAAAGTCTTGAAGAAGTAGACCACGCTATATTACAAACAAGGCAAAATATTCGTGATTTAAATGATGAAGAGTTAGAGGATATTACACGTAAAGCCTTACTTTTGTCTGAAACATTTGAATCAGATGTTAATGAAGTGACAAGAGCTGGAAACAACCTTATAAAAGGGTTTGGTTTAGAGGCTGATGCTGCGTTTGACTTAATGGCGCGTGGTGCACAAAATGGTCTCAACTTTTCAAATGAGATGTTTGATAACTTAAGTGAATATGCTCCTTTATTTGCTGATATGGGTTTTACAGCTGAAGAATACTTTCAAATTCTTGAAAAGGGTATGGATGAAGGTGTTTATAATCTTGATTATTTAAACGATGCTGTTAAAGAATTTGGTGTTCGATTAGCGGATGGATCCGATACGACAAAAGATGCATTATCTCAGTTATCAGATGATACTCAAGATTTATTTGAAGCGTTTGAAGATGGAGAAGCAACAGCTTCTGATGTTTTTGACTCCATTGTTAAAGATTTAAATGATTTAGATGATACAACCGCTAACCAAGTCGGTGTAGATTTATTTGGTACGAAATGGGAAGACCTAGGTGCAGATGCCATTTTAGCACTAGAAGATATTGATGGTGAATTAGACAATGTAGATGGTTCCATGGATCGTATGGCCGGTAATGTTGAAGAAACATTTGGTCAACGCAAAAGACGAATTTTACGAGAGTTTGAAACAAGCCTATTACCTGTTGGTGAAATTCTACTAGATTTTAGCGAGGATGTTTTACCAGAAGTAACAGAAGGAGTTACAGATTTAGCTGAATGGTTCGATAGTTTAGATACATCAACACAGAAAACGATTTTATCTACTGCAGGATTTTTAGCTGCATTAGGACCTGTTAATTTCATGTTAGGTAGTACATTTAAGACTGTTAGTACCCTTACAAGTGGTTTAAGTCAAGTTACTCAAGTATTAGGAAAATCTAATGGTGTTGGCTTAATTTCAAGGTTAGGTATGTTGGGTCCAGCTGGCATAGCTGGTGTGGCAATTGGTGGTCTCACACTGGTAGGCGGAGCTATTAATAAACTGACAAGTACTACGAAAGAGCTGAATGACATTTCATTTGAAACTGCTGATTCATTTATGAATCAATATGAAACAACAGATCAGATGATTGGCCAATTTGAAAAGTTGAGAAATCAATCGGAATTAACAAAAGATGAATTTGCGAGATATGTAGATTTACATGCTGAGTTAAAAGATGCTTCCGATCCTAAGGTTATTGAAGATATTGAAAAAGAAATGGCGGGTCTAAAAAAAGAGTCTGGATTATCAAACAAACAACTCGACACCATGGTTAGTTTAAATAATGATTTAGTAGACCAATTACCAGGTGCAACAGAAAAAATAACTGATCAAGGTGGCAAAATAGCAGGTACAACTAGTGAGCTACGAAAATATAATGATGAAATGCTTAAGATGGCCACATTAGAATTAGAAGGCGAATATTATGAGGTTTTAGAAAACCAAAGCATATTAGCTCAAGAACTTACCAAGCAACAAGATAGTTTAAATGCATCTAAAGAAAAACAAGCAGAGGTTGATAAGCTACTAAATCAGTATACCGAGGAGGAACTGAAAGACCTAAAAGAGGAAACAAAAGAGATCATTCAACAAAACCAGACACACGGTATGCGAAGTGAATTATTAGCTGGTCAACGTAAAGAAATGAATAAAAAACGTAAACAAGCTCAAGATTTACTTAGATTAATTGAAGGTGGAAGACAAGGACTAAAAGAACAGTCATTGGAGTTACAACAACAAATTAATAGCAAAGAACAGCAGATAGTAAAAACAGAAGAAGAAATCAAACAACTTAATATTGTAACGAGTCGCTTACAGGAACATTATTTAACGTCGGCTGGCATTTCTAAAGAAAAAGCTAGACAGGCTATTCAAGATAAAGATTCCATTGGCTTAGTTGAGGAACGTATAACAAAATTAGAGGAAGAACGAAACAAGTTATATGAACAAGCCACTCCAGCTGAACGTAAAACAGAACTTTTTCAGGAGTCTGTTAACAAAATAGATGAGGAAATCAGAGGATTAAAAGATGCTAAAGGAAATATTGAAAATTTAGTATCTGTCGCTGGTGATTACAATAAAGAACTCGGAGAACGAGTGGATAAAACCATCAATGCGAATGTATCACCATCTGTTAGAGATATTAATGCAGCGTTATCCGAACCCATTAATCGAAAAGTTAATGTGAGTATAGCTGATTATACAAGGAGCCAAGCTTCAGCATTAACATCAGCTTATGGACTTTCTTATGCTGATGGGACTAATTTTCACCCAGGTGGTACAGCCCTTGTGGGTGAAGAAGGTTGGGAATTAGCGCGTTATAAAAATAGGTGGGCAGCACTGCCACTTGGAATCTATGATCTCCCAAGAGGTACTCAAGTTTTTCCACATGATGAATCAAAGCAGTTAGCTGCAAACGCAATCCCAGCTTATGCGGAAGGTGTTCGCCCTCCAAGTGAGTTTATGAAACTACTTGCCTTATCTAGTAGACAAAGCGATTCATCTAGTTCATCAAATGAAGGGAATCACCTAATGAAAGTGATGGTTGACAAATTAAGTGAGCAGGTTCAAGACACCAAACAGATGATTGCGCTATTAACTCAATTGCTTATGAAAAATACAACAATTGAATTGGACAGTGAAGCTGTGGGTAGATTAATTGAACCTTATATTTCAGAGCAACAAGAACGAAATAATAGAATCATAGAAGCTTTCAGGTAGAAAGGAGGTTATGTATTGACTGAATCTTTCACATTTAACAATATCCGAAAACCGTGGTTGCATATGCTTCATGGAAGAGTGAAAGCTCCATTTGCCCCTGTGTATAGACATTTATTAACGGTACCTGGGATGGATGGAGCTCATTTAAATTCTTCAGAAGTTCGTCCTCTAACAATTAGACAACCAATCGGATTTAAATTTAATGATGAAGCACATGATCTAAATTTAAAAGATGAATTGGCAGAATGGCTTATTACTGATGAACCTGTTCCTTTACAGTTTGATGATGAGCCTGATAGAACGTATTTTGCACTTGTTCAAAATACATTAGAGGATTTTGATAAATTCGCAGATCTTAGAACGGGTACCATTCAATTTCTTTGTTTAGATCCATATGGTTATGGTCCTGAACAAGAAATCCCTTTAGTAGGAACAACGGGAACCGTGATAAATGTTAAAGGTAATGCAGTAACTAAACCAATTTTTGAATTAGAAGTCCTTTCACCGATTACATTTGCAATGGTTAGTAATGGAGAAGAATTTATGCTAATCGGTCAACCAATAGATGTAAAGCAAACTCCTGTTAATGAAGAAGAAATAATATTTCATCATCATATGGAATCGATGACTGGATGGGTGGAAACAAACGTTATTTCAGAAGGCTATATCAATGGTTCAATGGATTATGATGAAACAGGATTTTTCCCAATATTTGCTGAACCTAATCCAGATGAACAGGAGTGGCATGGTCCAGCTATGAAGCACAGTCTTTCTGAAGCAGTTCAAGATTTTAAAGCTGACATGGGTTTTAGGTTTTATGCTGAATCAAAAGGTGGTTCTAACGGGAGAATTGAAATGTATGGCTTAGATGCAAATAACTCTATAGTGTTTAGAGCTTTTATAGAGGATAAATGGATTGGCCAAGATCATTTTGGTGTTCAATTAGAACTAAATGGTGGAGAGGTTACGGAATACCTCACGTTACCTAAAACACTAGAAGATATGTACGGCAGAATGAAAGTGATTCGAGAAGGTAATACATGGACACTAATTCTTCAGTTACTAAGAAGTGGAGCTGGACAAATTGTTGATAATGAGTGGAGACGAACCATTGAATCAAACCAGTCTACGCAAGAAGTTTCACAGATTCAATTATCCTTTCAAAAATTCTTTGATTCGAACGAGGAAGACATGAAAGTGTTATTGATGCGTTGTTATAAATTAAATGATGTCCAAGGTATTCCGTATATTGCACAACCAGGTGATATGATTACGTTTGATCACCGAGACAAGCAACCATATGATCCAGAAATTCGAATTAACGGTGAATTACGAAACGATCTTAAAGATTTTGGGGCCACACCATTCAGTTTAAAACCAGGAGAAAACACCTTAGCTTTATTACCAGAAAATGCCCTTCAAGGCACGCTTCGCTATCGTCCAGCTTATAAGTAAGGAGGTGAGCTATGTTGCCATCACTCATTCATTTAGCTGATAAGCAAACAGGCAGCATTTTGTCTTTTATTACTGAGAGAAATTATTGGCGTGATAACCGACGAATAGATTTAAATACCAATAGTGACACCTTTGAATTTACTACTTTTTCTAATAAGGATTTTTCAAAACATATACAAGATCAAAACCGTATTGTGATTCCAGATAAAAAGGTTGGCTATGCGGAATTTATTATTGACGAGCATATCGAAAGACTTAATCAAAATGGTAGTCATGATATCCACGTATGGTCATCTGCTAGTTATTTACGATTAAAAAAGGCAAAATTATCAATCCTCAAGAAACAACGGCTGAAACAGCTACCTTTCATGTTACTGAAACATTAAAAGATACAGGTTGGAATGTTGGGGAAATAGCTCATACACCTTACGGTCATTCAAAATAGAAGAGCATACTAATCCATACAGCTTTTTAAAAAGAATTGCCAGTGAATTTAATCTCGAATTACAATTTCGAATCGCCATTGAAAATGGCAAGGTTGTTAGATATGTAGACATGATTGAACGTATTGGAAGGTGGAGAGGCTTTGAAGTAACGTTTGGCCAAAACCTATTAGGCATTGAACGAAAAAGTAAATCAACTAATGTCGTAACGGCACTACTGGGCGTTAGTCCACCTGATATAGATGGCAATGTCAAAACGACACTCATAGAAGATCAAGATGCTTTAAAACGTTGGGGTGTACCAGACGGAAACGGAAACTTGCAACATTTATATGCGGTCTATCATCCTCAATCGTCTGATCAAAATATGACTCAAGAACGGTTGGATACTTTAACTGAAAACGAGTTAGAAAAACGAGTGAATGCCACAATCGAATATAATACTGACATCGCTACACTATCTAACAAATTAGGACAACAAGTATTCATTGGAGATACCGTTCGAGTTAAAGATGAAAAATTTACCCCTGCTTTATATCTAGAAGCTAGAGTTCATACATCTGAAGGAAGTATAAAAGAAAATGCTAGAACTAAAATTGTCCTAGGTGATTATATTGAATTTACTCAAGAAGAAGTTATGTCAATTTGGCGAGGGTTACAGAAGCAAATTGCATTTAATTGGTCAAGATGAACTAGCGGATTACACGTATGAAAAAACACAGATTGATAGTAAAGATGATTCTATTTATACAGACAGTACATCATACGCTTTTACACAGGCTCAAGAAGCTCAATCAAACGCAGAACAATACGCTTATGATAATTACAATCCTATCAAAAATACGGTTGAAATGAACCAAGATGTTTGGAATCGAGCTAGCGTTTTTAATAGTGATGGAACATTAAACGTTGACTGGTTATCAGGTCAATTAACAGATGATCAGATTGCGAGTGCTGGTACTTGGAATGGACAGGTACGTATATTGATGAAAATGGCGTTTACACTGGTGTTGTAGTGGCAAGTCAAATTGTCGCAGATGCATTGAGTGCAATATCATCCAATATTGGTACTATTAACGCTGGTGAAATCTACGGTGTTTATATAGAAGGTTCTGAGATTGTTCAAAACGCAGGTAGTGGACATACCAGCATCCACTTGAATAATGAAGGATTGATTGTTAGAGATAGCAATAACAATGATCGCCTAGCCATTGTAACGGATGAATATACTTTCCAAGGTGCGAATCCATCTAGTATTTATTTTGAGCCAAACACATCAGAAGAGTTTATTTTAGGGACATTTCACGAAGGCTTAGGTGAGGCGTTTTTAGGATTTGTAAATTATCACAGTGGTTACTTTTTCAATATTAGAAATCGCGGTGGAAGAATCAACATTGATTCAGATGAAATCTATTCTTATGGTAATCACATCATGCAAAGTAATGGTCCAGGTTTGCAATTAGATGGAAGAGACCACTTTTATATAGAATTTTACAAAGCAGGAAAAACGAATGGTCGTAGTGGTTATTTTGGTTATCCTAATTCATCTTCTAACGATGTTACATTTGCTAATGAGATGAACAATGGTTGGATTAGCTTTAATGCCGTTGGTGGCGGAAGTAGTAATAGAGTAGTTGATATGAGGGCTAACATTGGCTCAGACAATAACGTTTCATTACGATTACCTGGTTTGAGTAGTTACACCACTTCATCTAGTCCTAACGCGTATATTAGTGGGGCCTATCATTTGATTCGTTCAACATCTGCAAGAAAGTACAAGAAGAATATTGAGCCTTTAAAAGAAGAATACGCTTTTAATTTTTTTGAGAAAGCACAACCTGTTTGGTATCAGTCGAAGGCAAATGCGGATCCAGATCAATACGGTTATTATGGTTATATTGCGGATGATTTAGCTCCTATTGAGCCTAGGCTTGTTAAATTCAAAGACTATGATGAAAATGGAAATCCTTATTTTGAACCGAATGGTGAAGTGTATGAATGGGCTGAACCAGAAGGTATACACTACGACCGAATAAGTGCGCTACATCATGTTGTGATGAAAGTTAAATTTGACGAATACGATAGTCGATTAGAAGAATTAGAGTTTGAAAATCAAACTTTAAAAGAGCGCGTGAAGCTTTTAGAAGAAGCATCTTAAGTAGGAGGTAACTAAATTGAAAGTAACTGTAAACGACATATTTCTATTGCATGATGGGCTATCTTTATTGGGAGAAAAGGAACTACCAGTAAAGGTAGCTTTTAAATTGCAAAAAACTTAAGGCATGTCGGTGAGGAATTCGAAACAGCCCAAAAATTGCGGTCCAAAATTGTTGAGAAGTATAAGGAAAGTGAATTAGACAATGGAAAGGTCAAAATAAAAGAAAATAAATTAGACCAATTTAAACAAGACATTGATGAACTTTTAAATCAACATGTGGAAGTTCAATTACAGTTAATATCTTTAGATGAATTAGAAGGGATAAAAGTAGCACCAAGTGTTTTAAGTAAAGCACATAAAATTTTAAAGGGATAGGGAAGGATGTGATATTTATGATTAAAAACCTTGATGTGAAAATAAACAATGTACAATTTGTTAACACAAGAAACGAGTCAAAAATTCATATCCACTTTAGGGGTGTCGATTCAAATAATCAAATCAACATTAATGGTTATGTACCTGTTTCAAATGAAGAGTATGAGGCGAATGCAGGTGTAGAAGAGCTACAAAAACTAGTTAAAGATAAACTGATTGAAGAATTAACCGCTTAATTTATGTTGCCCCCAATATACAATCACAACTATTAAACACAACACTTCAATTACTTACGAAAAATTATTTAGTTGTATATAATTTATATAAATTAATTTAAGGAGGTCATTGATGTGTTGTATGAGAAGATGACTAAGAAGGAAAAGATTTTAAGGATGCATGAATTTGGGATGAGGCAAGTTGACATTGCAAGAGAATTGAAGACTTATACTAATTATGTTTGGAAAGTGATTAATGAACATAAACCTAAGTCAAGATAGTAATTAGACACTATGAAGAAAGACACCTCTTAATATACAATAGAAATAAAATGGAGGGGTGGTTATATGGACAATAAATATTTTCCGAACAACCCTAATGAACTAGATAGAATCATGCGTTTATATGAACAAGAAATACAAATCCGCAAAGAATGGATGAATGAATGCGTAGTACAATTGCAACACGCTTTGAAAAATAGTACGCCCTCAATGGTAATCCATTATGCAACTTCTGTAATTAATCAAGCAATGGTAATAGTAAGAATATTAGACAAGGATGCTACAAGCTCTAGACCGAAGGATAAAGAAAGATCAAAGGAAAGAGCAAAAATAATTCATGATAGAAATCCAGAACTAATTGAACCACCAGAAATGTTAAGGAAGATTAGAAATGATTATGAACATTTTGAAGAGCGAATGGATGATTGGGCTACAACATCTGTTAGTAAAAATTATGTAGATTTAATTGTTTCTGATTCTGAATCTGGTGGAATTTCAGGAATAGAAGAGACAGATAAATTCCGACAACTTACTGCGGGATATCTCACTTTTTGGAACACTGAAGTTGATTTACAAGAAGTAATAAATTGGGTTGGCAAAGTAAGTAGGACAATAAATAATTAAATATTTTATTTTTAAGCCAATAACGGGTTTATTGTTGGTATTACGAGAGGTGACTAACCTCTCTTTTTTAATGACCAAAATTAAAGGGAGGTCAAACTTATGATTATTAAGGAGATGAAACAAAGATGGGAAGTGTTAATTTGTCTTATTTAGAAGCAGCACATTTTTATTTGTTTGGAGAAGTGAAATTTCTACACTTGTTACTATTATTAATGGCACTGGATATTATCACAGGTATTTTTAAAGCTCTGAAAAATGATAACTTGTGGTCTAGAAAGTCACTATTTGGCTACGCTAGAAAATTACTCATTTTAGTTGTAATTATTTTGGCCAATGTGGTTGATCAAATATTAGGTTTGAATGGTGCAGTCACGTATGCGACTGTGCTTTTTTATATTGCGAATGAAGGTTTAAGTATTATAGAAAACTTAGCAGCAGTAGGTGTCTTATTACCACCAGGATTAGCTGACAAATTGAATAGCATTAATGAAGATAACAAAAGTGTAACCCAGGAAATGCGCGAGGAATTCTCAGATAAGGAGCGTCGATAATCATGGCAACATTTATTTATCCAACCGTCAAAAGAGTAACGAGTGAGTTTAGGTCAAATTCCAGACCAGACCATCATGGTACTGATTTCGCGCAACCCGGTTACCACGAAATTAAGGCGGTAGCTAATGGAAAAGTAACTCGTTCTTACGAATCAGATTCTTACGGTCAGTGTGTTATGATCGAACACAAAATTAATGGTGATACATGGGAATCTGTTTATGCTCATATGCGTGATGGTTCACGTAAAGTTTCTGTAGGTGACAAAGTTAAGCAAGGACAAGTTATTGGTGTCATGGGTAATACCGGTCATTCATTTGGCCAACATTTACACTTTGAATTGCATAAAGGAAACTGGAACATTAATAAAACTCATGCAGTGGATCCAGAGAAATATTTAGGTAAAAACTTATATTCACCTAATTTAAAAGTTGATGGTAAGTGGGGCACTAAAACAACGAGAGCTCTTCAAAAAGCCTTAGGTACTGTAGAAGATGGTATCATTAGTGATCAATTAAAAAATGATGTAACTAAAATGATTGTCAGTGGTATTACGTTTAGCCAAGGCGGAAGTTTGGTGATTAGAACCTTGCAACGTAAAATTGGTGCTACCGTTGATGGCTACTTAGGACCTGAAACGGTTAGCGAACTTCAGAAATATTTAGGTACACCAATTGATGGTGTAATCAGCGATCCAAGCCTAGTGGTTAAAGAACTTCAAAGAAGATTAAACAAGGGTAACTTCTAGGTATAAATGACTCACGGCAGTAAATGCTAATATCGTGGACTGATCACAAACATTGTCCCGTCTCAAAAGCCCCTCAGATTGAGGGGCTTTTTACTTAAAAATTCATTAATTATGCCGATACAAATTATATATTGTAAACAGTTATGTTTGAAGGTTTACTAATTCTTTTGTATTATAAAATGTAATGAATATTAATATGGTGGTAAAATGATACAATTAAAAATGGTCGAAGACATAATTCCTAAAGACACCAGCGTCATAAAATATGATATATATAAATTGTGTGAAATTATTTTGGAGATATCCAGTATACATAGCGATTTTTCTAATGAATCTTTAACAGGTAGTGATATAAATCTAAAAAGAACGAAAGTTAATGATATATTAAAAAAAATGTAGGAGATGAGGACGCATACTCAATAATACCTGGTTATTTATATAATCTACGTCAATATTTAAATGAGCTTGAATTTTTAACTGTAGAACTTGATCTAGATTATATTTATAATGATTTAGACTTTAGGCTGAGAGTAAAACAACCGGAATCTATTATATATAAATTAGGTCATTATAATAATGGGAAGAGAGAAAATGGAAAAATACCATTAAATAAATGTTTGAATGATTTATTAGGATTTAGGATTTCTTTAGAAGGTTTTGATCATGAATGTGAAGAATTTAAAAAAATGTGCAGGATAATTAAAAAGTTTTATAAAATAAAGTATATAGACTCTTCAAAAGGGGAATATAAAGCTACACATATATATTTTTATGGTAATAACAATAAGTTTTACCCCTGGGAGTTGCAAATATGGTTACCAGAAGATTTTCAAACTAATTATGATTCACACGAAAAACACAAGCAAGAATACATAAAATCTGCTAGTATACATAAAGATGCATTTAAGGAGGTGTGACATTTGGCTTTTCATTTTATGTTAATTATGAGTCACTATAGACGCGGGCGTAGAATAGGCTGGCACTATTCTTCAGATGTAAAATTGGATAAACAGGAAATAAATGAACTTCTTCATAAAATAAAGAAAAAAATGTGGAGATATGCAATTTGGGATTCATAAATTATCTACTGATTCAACTTCCTTAGATTCTGTTTTTGAAAAGATAAATTTTTTGAAGATGTTATATTTACGCAAAACAAGGAAGAGTTTTTAGACCTGGTAACAAGCGATAGAGAATTAACTGCATATGATATTTCAAAATTTATTTGTCTGTAGTACCAATGTCACATTTAAAACTCCAAAAATTTTATATTATTGTTATGCTGAATTTTTAAAGAAAACTGGTGAAAAGTTATTTGAAGAACCAATTGTATCTTATAAATATGGACCTGTGGTGGAAAGCGTATTTAATAAGTTTACTGTTCATGGTTCTTCAGTGATTGATTACCAAGAAGATGAATCATTTATTATTAAACCAAATGAAGTTGTGGCCACTCCGTCATTTATTAAATTGTCCTTATCTGAGCATGGGTTGGTGGCTACTGAATGTATTTTAAGTGTATTAAGTGAATATGGACAAGAAAAACCGTTTAATCTTGTTAGAAAAACTCATAAAGTAGGTGGCCCGTGGCAACGGGTGTACAGAGAAGGGTTTAATAGAGAAATAACTGATGATTTAATTATAAGTTATCATGATATTGTGAAATAAGGAGAGTCATATGACTCTCCTTAAAATATATCTGCAATTTCGTTTGTTAAACTCCTGCATAATTCATTAGTTTCATTAACATAACTCCGTTTTGGTTTGGAATTGTCTATATACAAATCCCAATCCTCATAATACCAATAATACTCCCATGTTTCTTGAGTCACTAAATGACCTTCAAAAATGTAATCCATTAAAATATCACCTCCTAACTCTAGAATCGAGATTAAAAGAAGATTAGTGTTAAAAATTTAATTGAGTTTTCAAATTATAAACAAGTCATTAAAATCCTATCACTTTTTGTCGAAATAAATAATATGTAAGTTGAGATATAAAGTGGTAGAGGTGAAATTAGTGTCTAAGAAAAGAACCCCAGATTCATTGTTTAATGAAATTGCACAAGATAACGAGGTGTTACAACGATTTAAACATCATTCATTAAGAGTGATGTATCTATCTTCGATGCTAGCAAAAAAAGTTGGCGTCTACGATGAAGATTTACATATTGCTTCATTACTACACGACATTGGTAAAATAGGCATCAGCAAAGAAGTGTTATTTAAGAAAGATAAATTAACTGGACTAGAATGGACAATTCTTCAAAGTCATAGTCATGTTGGTAATTTGATTGTGAGAAAAGAACTTGGAAAGACGCGAGCAGCTGAATTTATAAGAGATCATCATGAGAATTGGGATGGTACTGGGTATCCACGCAGGTTAATGGGTGAGGAAATTTCTATCCAAGGTAGGATTATAAGGGTATGTGACTCTTTTGATGCCATGACCTATGACATGAGAGATTATAAATTAACAAAATGTCTTATAGAGAGGCATTTGATGAGTTGGAAAGATGCTCCTGGAAAGAATTTGATGGTAATTTAGTTCAAGATTTTATCTCGTTACTAATAGAAATTGAATTACCTGACTCCTGGTATGATAGTTTTGATTCAACGTTCATGGAGAATATATTTAAGAAATTAGATAATCCAACAGATATACTATAAAAACAACCCCAAACTAGGGGTTATTTTTCCTCTTCAATTACTTTCACAATTTTTTTTTTTCTAAATCTTCAACAGCTTTATCTTTGGAATACTGGCTATCATATTTAAGCTGGCAAGCTACTTCTAATATCTGAGTGATTAAAGCATGTTTATCATATTTTTGTTGCAAGTCCACTTTTGATCACCTTTCGTCATTAACTTATACTGTTGCGCCTACTAGCTTCTAGTTTATGCAAACAAACGGCAAGTCTTTTCTCAATTTCATAATTCAAATCCTCAAAATGCAAACCATACGTTATAAGTGATTCTTTTATATGCTCTTCTTTACGCAATAATAGTGCTCTAATATTGAACTCTTCTCCATTTATAGAAAAATATGATTCAACAAGAATGTTGGAACTTATAGGTAGGTTATACTCACTTACTATCTTAATCCCACTTATACTTATATCTTTAATGTAACCATGCATTTTCTTTCCGGCTAATTTGTTTAAATTTTGATGCTGACTGTGTAAGAACGTTAATTCGATTGGCTCGTGATGAACATTAACTCTATAATCACCTCTCCGATTGTTGATGACTGAATTAGTAACTGGCTTATTGGTATTAGATTTTAATTCATGCTGAAGTAAATTTATTTGTTTCAACCTTATCTTATTCTTTTTTAATAATTTCATTATGAATAACAGAGAAGCAATTATAATAATTAATTCATAGAAAATAACGTATTTCATAATTTTCTCCTTTAATTTAGTAAAGTTAAATTAGAAGGTCTCCCTAATAAGTAACCTTGTCCATAAACTGCTCCGTTATCACGTATAGAAAATAGAGTATCGATTTCTTCAATTCCTTCTAAGATTAGCCTGATTTGTAGCTCTTTACAGTACTTGATTAGTAACTTAATCAATAATGTTTTCTCTTTTGAATGATTAAAAGCTTGGGTTATGTTAGCATCAATTTTAATAATTTCTGGATGTAATTCTATAATTTTTACTAGCTCTGAACTGCCCTTTCCTACATCGTCAATGGCAAGAAGAATGTTTCGGTTTTTTAGATAATCACTTTGTAAAACTAATTCTTTTATATCTTCAACAGCCTCAGACTCATTAATTTCTAATGTTATGTTAAGGTTAAGATTTGAAAATTCATCTATAAATTCTAAAAAGTTTGGGTTAATAAGGGTTGATGGGTACACATTTAAAAAAGGTAATGATCTTGTCTATATTCTTTGGTTCTTATAAATTTATGTATAGCTTTCTGGATAGATACCGTATCTAACCAGTATAAGTAACCTTCTTTTTTTGCTTCTTTAAATACTTGTTCAGGGTTATCACTTTGAGTAGTTCTTAGTAGTGCTTCATATCCAATCACTTCAAACTTATTAAGATCATAAATAGGTTGATACAAATGATAAATATCTTTTTCACGAATTTCTTCCTTCATATTGAAACACACCTTCTGAATTTAACCGTAATACAAAATTAGTTCGACTTTGCTATGGACGTTTAGCTTCTTATAAATACTCTTGATGTGTGTATTAATTGTATTCTTTGATGAATAGGTTTTATCAGCAATTTCTTTCGTTGAGAGTCCAGAGAGAAGTAAATTAAAAATTTCATATTCTCTTTGTGTTAACGTTTTTTTTTTTACTACTTAATTCACTTTTCCATTCACTAGATAAGTTTATAAATCCTTTCAGCAGCTGTTGATATCTACTCTTCTGTGTGGGCGTAATATTTTGATCTTCTTGGGTGAGAGCTATATTGATGGCATCTATAATATCGTGAATTTCATCTTGTTCAAATTTAACTGTGGTTAATAACTCCAAAAAAAGCACCTCCGAAATATGTGTTTGTAGGAATAGATAAATGCAATAAATACAACTTACACTATATGATAAAGATTTTAATAACCCAAATAGGTTATTTTTCCACCCATTTAAGGTATTTTTATAGGTAAAAACGCATAAAAAAAAACTTGGCTAATTTAACCAAGGTGCTTGAATCTATAAATATCTTTATCAATTGGCGTTTTTACTTCTTAAATTTTGGCCAACCCTTGTATCCTGGTTAGATAAATTAATTATCTCTAAATTTTAAAGGGAATTTAGTTGCTATCCTATAATTTATTTATTCGTCCATACAGGATACAAGAGTTAGCTACAACTAAAGTTATAATAATATTTAAAAAAGTCAATGAAAAAAATATGACTTTGTAAATAGCAAACTCAAATAATAGCGTTATATAAATACTTGATGTATAATATTTTACAGTAGTCAACTGTTGACGAACTGTTGACCAAATTGAACAATATTTGGTCTTAGATAGTCTGAAACAGTGTCAAGGTGATTATCAGAAGCCTTGAAATGACTAGGGTTTAATCGTGTTCAGTATTAATAAATCTGAATACTGATTCTTCGGGGCTGGGTGAAAATCCCGACCGGTGGTGATGAATGGAGAACCATTCTAAGTCCGCGACCCGCTTTTTGCGGCTGATCTAGTGAAAAACTAGAACCGACAGTGAAAGTCTGGATGGGAGAAGGATCGGATCGTTAACCGTGTATAAGAAAAAGGGGGTTAACGATTGAGAGATAAGTATTTTTTCATGCATCATGCCTTAGAACTCGCGAGACTTACCATAGGTCAAACGCGGCCGAATCCGTCAGTTGGTGCGGTCGTTGTTAAAGACGGCAAGGTAGTGGGTACAGGTACACATATGAAGTCTGGTGAACCACATGCCGAAGTGTTTGCCCTCAAGCAAGCCGGTGAACTCGCTAAAGATGCGGAGATTTACGTGACGTTAGAGCCTTGCGCACATTATGGCAAAACGCCTCCGTGCGCTAAAGCGATTATAGACGCTGGGATTAAAAAGGTCTACGTTGCAACGCTTGACCCGAACCCGAAAGTTGCTGGTGGCGGGGTTGAGTGGATTCGTAGTGAGGACATTGATGTTGAAGCTGGGATTTTAGAACAAGAAGCTCAAGATATAAACAAAATGTTTTTTCATTTTATGAAAACAAAACGTCCATATATCACGCTTAAAACAGCTGTTTCCCTAGATGGAAAAATGACAGCTAATAGTGGTGATAGTAAATGGATTACAAGTGATCAATCAAGATTAGACGTTCATCATAATCGTCACAGACATGACGCCATTTTAGTCGGTAGTGAGACGGTGTTACGAGATGATCCTCTATTAACCACCCGTTTGCCCCGCGGAGGTATGAACCCTACACGTATCGTCCTCGATACACATTTATCTATTCCATTAGAAGCAAAGCTTTTAACAAATGATGATTCAAATACCATAGTAGTTTGCGGAAAAGAAGCAAATACTAATAAAGAAAAAGCATTGAATGAAATTAGTCATGTTCAGGTTTGGAGGCAGAACTCTGACCAAATCGATTTAGAGTTGCTTTTGGGTCAAATGGCTGAGGAGAAGCTCATGAGCCTTTATGTTGAAGGTGGTTCAACGATTCATTCAGCTTTTATCCAAAATCAATTATTCAATGAAATACATGTCTACATGGCGCCGAAATTAATCGGGGGAGCCATGAGTAAATCTTTTTATAATCAATTAGGTTTCGATGAAGTTAAAGATTCGATCCAAATCGAATTCGACTCCGTTGAAACAATTGGTCAAGATCTTAAAATAATCGCAAAGCCTCACGAAGAGGAGGATTCATAATGTTTACAGGTATTGTTGAAGAAGTAGGCACCATTAAACAAATGACACAAGGTGCTGAGTCGCTACAACTTACAATTGAAGTTGAAAAAATCACCCAAGATGTTCAGTTAGGCGACAGCATTTCAGTTAACGGTGTTTGCTTAACGGTAACTAACTACACAGATACAACTTTTGACACAGATATCATGCCAGAGACCTTCCATCATACAGCATTAAAAAGCTTACAAGAAGGTTCAAAAGTGAATCTTGAACGGGCGATGCCAGCAAATGGCCGCTTTGGAGGGCATTTCGTATCAGGTCACGTCGATGGGGTCGGAAAAATTGTTAAACGTGAGAGTAAAGATAACGCCGAGTATTTTTACATTGAAGTGCCAGATGAACTAGCTAAGTACTTTATGTTAAAAGGTTCTGTCAGTGTTGACGGGACGTCGCTTACCGTATTTGGCGTAGAGAGTAATCAGTTTACGATTTCACTTATTCCTCATACTCAAGAAGCAACGATTTTAACATCGAAGCATGAAGGTGATGAAGTGAATATCGAGTGCGATATGTTACTCAAATATGTACATCAATTAGTAAAACCAAGTGAAAGTGAATCAGAAGGCATATCCGTTGAACAAATACGCCGTGCTGGTTTTATGGGACAATAATAGAGAGAGTTATAGGAGGGGCAAATATGTTTGATTCAATACAAGAAGCAATTGACGATTTAAAACAGGGGAAGGTCGTCATTGTCGTTGATGATGAAAACCGAGAAAACGAAGGAGACTTCGTGGCATTAGCCGAACATACGACGCCAGAAGTGGTAAACTTTATGGTGAGTGAAGGACGCGGATTGCTGTGCGCGCCGATCACTCAAGAGAAAGCCGAGCAGCTGCAGCTTAATTTAATGGCTGACGTTAACACGGATAGTCATGGAACGGCTTTTACCGTAAGTATTGACCACGTTGATACGACAACTGGAATTAGTGCCGATGAACGTTCAAGAACGATTACACGTTTAGCGGAAGACGATGTCGTACCAACAGAGTTTAAACGACCAGGTCATATTTTTCCGTTAATCGCGAAAAAGGTGGCGTGCTACGTCGTGCAGGTCACACTGAAGCAGCTGTTGATTTAGCAACTTTAGCAGGGTCTAAGCCAGCTGGAGCGATTTGTGAAATCATGAATGAAGACGGTACGATGGCGAGAGTTCCAGAACTTCGTAAGCTAGCTGACGAGCATGGGCTTAAACTAGTTACGATTGAAGATCTAATCAAGTATCGCCGAATGCATGAAAAACTCGTTCATCGTGAAGTTGAAATCAGTTTACCGACTTCTTACGGAGATTTTCGTACGATTGCCTACACGAACCAAATTGACGGTCGTGAACATATTGCTTTAGTTAAAGGCGATATCACACCAACGGAACCAACATTAGTTAGAGTTCATAGTGAATGTTTAACTGGGGATGTTTTCGGGTCACACCGTTGTGACTGCGGCCCTCAATTAGAGTCAGCTTTAAAACAAATCGAAGAAGAAGGCAAAGGAGTTCTTCTTTATATGCGCCAGGAAGGCCGGGGCATAGGACTTTTAAATAAATTAAAAGCTTATAAACTTCAAGAAGAAGGCTATGATACGGTTGAAGCCAATGAAAAATTAGGCTTTCCAGCTGACTTACGAGATTACGGTATTGGAGCGCAAATTTTAGAAGATTTAGGTGTCAGGAAAATGCGCCTGTTAACCAATAATCCGCGTAAGATTAAAGGTCTTCACGGATACGATTTAGAATTGGTTGACCGTGTACCACTTAAAATGGCACCCAATAAAGATAACCAAAAATACTTAGATACGAAGCGCGATAAATTAGGACACTTATTCTAAAACGGAGGGGAATAATATGAAAACAATTGAAGGAAATTTAGTCGGATCAGGATTGAAAATTGCGATTGTAGCAGGACGTTTTAACGATTTTATTACTGAAAAGTTAGTCGATGGTGCGATTGGCGGCCTTAAGCGCCATGGTGTCAAAGAGGATGAAATCACGTTAACGTGGGTTCCTGGCGCATTTGAGATTCCGCTTGCTGCGAAAAATTAGCAGCATCTGGTGACTATGATGCTGTCATTACACTTGGAGCGGTCATTAAAGGTTCAACGCCTCACTTTGATTATGTATGTAGTGAAGCGGCAAAAGGTGTTTCACATGCTAGTTTAGAAACGGGTGTACCCGTTATTTTGGCGTCATCACGACCAATACAATTGAGCAAGCAATTGAACGAGCTGGCACCAAAGCAGGCAACAAAGGATACGACGCAGCAGTCGGCGCGATTGAAATGGCTAATTTAGTAAAAGAGCTTTAAATTTTCATAAAGATGAAACAATCTAATTGTCTATGCGTTTGGCCTATCTGTTATAATGAGTTTAGCTCAAAGAAATAGGTGATGTAGCTATGATGGAATTTCTTTATTTTCCACAAGATAAAACCGAATATATTCCGGCCCTCATCTCACTATTATTGTTTATGACAGTGGCCGTTTTATTTATGCGAATGATTATAAAAAAGCTAAGCGCGAGCAGGAGAAGTTTGAATCAAAGTACCCTGAAGCCAAGCGCGAATCTCAGCAACCTAGGTGACTCCCGTTCATCTAGGTTGTTTTATAGACCCTCAGGTGCTTTTGAACGTCTTTCGGCTCGTTATGAACGTAAGTTTTAATTTTATAAACGGGTTTTCCGAGTTTTTGAACGTGGATTCAAAACTTATGAACGGGGGGTTTAAAATTTATAAACGTATCATACGAAATTAAAATAGCTACGCGATCTGGAGACTTTTGTACGAAAATCTCTGAAAATGACTTTTGCATGTTTAAGATTCCTCATTTTTCTACAAACTGAATAATGAGGTGAGATAGATGCGAAAACTATTTTTAGGAATCGGCTGTTTTTTGATATTATCTGCCTGCCAAGCAGACGCTGAATCGATTTATGAAGCGGATATCAAAAACCAAGATTTAGATATAATCGGTAAGGCGAAGTTTCAAACGGATCCCGGAGGCGTTAAACTGACGGTTAACTTAGAAGGCCTTGAGCCTGGTTTTCATGGTATACACCTTCACGAATTCCCAAAATGTGAAGCGCCGACATTCGAGTCTGCGGGTAACCACTGGAGTAATCAAGGTGAAAAGAAACACGGTCTGATGCATCCAGAAGGTCATCATATAGGGGATATGACTAACCTTGAAGTAAAGCCAGATGGGACGGCAACTTATGAATATGTCATTAAAGATGCAACACTTCAAGATGGGAAAGGCTCGATTTTTAAAGATGATGGAAAAGCATTAGTGATACACTCCGGTCAGGATGATGGAGTCAGCCAGCCTGCTGGTGATTCTGGAGACCGCGTTGCCTGTGCTGAAATTATCAAAGGTCAAAAACGTTCAGAAGGACAAAACCCAGGCGATCAAGTAGAAAAGAAAGAAGAAGAGAAATAATAGAGAACTACATTATAAGAAGTGTAGATGAGCAGTTGTTAAAATGAAAAAAAGAAATGCCTGAAACTCCTGTGGAAAGGGAGGGCATTTCTTTATTTTTTCTGCTAAGGCTATCTATTCAAACGCTTTAATAATTCGGTCGATTCCTTCTTCGATAATTTGGCTTGGAGAAGCAATATTAATTCTCATAAACTTCTCACCTTGATCACCGAAGGATTTACCATCGTTTAAACCAACTTTAGCTTCATCACTTAGCTTGCGCTTGATTTCATCGTGTTCAAGACCCGTTTTTGTAAAGTCTAACCACACGAGATAAGTACCTTCAGTGTCGACCGATTTAATCTTAGCTGACGACTGTTCAAGTTTTTCATCAATTAACTTTTTGTTGTCTTCTAATTTTTGAATTAAAGCATTTAACCAGTCTTCTCCATGCTTATAAACCGTTTCTAAAGCCGTAAATGCAAACGTATTAAGCATTGAAAAACCTTGCCTCATCAACTGTTCATTTACTTTCTTCTTCAAATCCTCATTAGGCGAAATAACATATGAAGCCTGAAGGCCTGCAATATTAAACGTTTTAGAAGGCGCCATTAGTGTAAACGTTAATTCGTTAATTTTGTCATTTAACGAAGCAACAGGAATATGCTCGTAGCCATCAAACACAATATCTGCATGAATTTCATCAGAAAATAAGTACACGCCGTATTTCACACATAAATCGGCTAGCTTCTGAAGCTCATCTCCTCCAACACGCCCAACTGGATTATGAGGACTACATAAAATAAAAGCCTTTGCACCATTTTTTAATGTTTCTTCTAAATGCTCAAAATCCATTTCATAATGTCCGTTGTTATTAATAAGCGGGTTTTCCACTAATTCACGGTTATGAGCTTTAACAACCGAAAAGAATGGTGGGTAAACAGGTGGTTGAATAACAATCTGATCGTTTTCTTCTGTAAATACCTGAACCAGTGCGTGTAATGAAGGTATAACCCCAGGACTAAAGGTTAATAAGTCCGTATTGATTTCAAATTGATGTCGTTTAGACAGCCACCTTTTAATTGTGTTTAAAATTTCATCGTCAAAAGTGGTGTAGCCGTATAAATTATGTCTAGCCCGCTCTACTAAAGCAGTCTCGAGCTCTGGAACCGATTGAAAATCCATATCGGCAACCCAAAGCGGTAGTACATCGTTACGCCCAAATAAGGCCTCACGATATTCAAGTTTAGCTGATCTCGTGTTTTCTCGATTAATGATTTTATCAAAATTAAATGTCATAACATTCACCTCTCTATTAAGTTTATCGAATTCTTAAGATGAATGCGAAAAAAGTGCAAAAAAAAAGAGCAAAAGTGCTTATCCAACACTTTGCCAAAGGGGGAATACGAGAAGTATTACATTACTATTTATAACCGTTTTAAAAAATTATAAACATGATTTATAAAAAAAAAAATTGTAGAAAATATAAGTAAATGATCACACGCCCCACACATTGAAAGTGAGTAGAGATTGTGATAAAATATAAAATTGTGCAAAAGAAATAGCGTCGGGAGTTGTATAATATGTCAAAAATCATCGAAGAAGGACAAGTGCTTGAAGGCAAAGTAACAGGGATCCAACCATATGGTGCCTTTGTTGCGATTGACGAAAATGTCCAAGGCCTTGTTCATATTTCAGAAGTTACACACGGATATGTTAAAGATGTTAATGAACATCTTTCCGTTGGGGATGAAGTAAAAGTTAAAGTTCTAAACGTAGACGAAGATAGTGGAAAATATTCTCTATCTATTCGCGCTACTGAAGACAAACCAAAAACTCAAAACCAACCTAAGAAAAAAGCTGTTCAGAAGCAAAACGATGAAGGGACTGGCTTTAACGTTCTTAAAGATAAACTAGAAGAATGGATTGAGCAGTCTAAAGATCGTGAACAAACTTATCGTGGATAATTAAGAAAAATTAGACTTGTTTTAGTCTTAGTTTTTCAAATTAAGAAGTGTCTCAGAGGAATCCTCGAGACACTTTTTTTGATTAAAATAAATTTTTCTTCATAATAACAATTAGTTAGATGTAGAAAGGAGCATTCGACATGGAAAATTTCACTTTTCACAATCCAACAAAATTAGTATTCGGTCGAGGCCAACTAGAGAATTTACCTAATCTAATTCCAGACGGTGTTAAACGTGTGTTAATCGTTTACGGCGGTGGAAGCATTAAACGAAATGGAATTTTGCTAATGTAGACAAAAAGCTAAAAGACAATGACTATGAAGTATTCGAATTTGGCGGGGTGGAGCCAAATCCGCGACTATCAACTGTTAATAAAGGTGCTGACTTCTGTAAAGAAAACAATATTGATTTCTTACTAGCAGTTGGTGGTGGAAGTGTAATCGATGCCACAAAAACCATCGCAAGTGCGGCTAAATATGACGGAGATGCTTGGGATTTAGTTACGAAAAAAGTAACTCCTCAAGATGCACTGCCACTAGGAACCGTTTTAACCCTCGCTGCAACAGGTTCTGAAATGAATGCTGGTGCCGTTATTACAAACTGGGAAACAAGTGAGAAGTACGGATGGGGATCACCATTCTCTTATCCTAAATTCTCGATTCTTGATCCAGTTCATACGTATTCAGTGCCGAAAGATCAGACCATCTACGGTATCGTCGATATGATGAGCCATATTTTTGAACAATATTTCTATCGTTCAACCAATGCGCCTGTTCAAGATCGTATGTGTGAAGGTGTGCTTAAGTCAGTTATTGAAACAGCACCAAAGCTAATTAATAACTTAGATTCATATGAATATCGCGAGACGATTATGTATGCAGGAACAGTCGCGCTTAACGGAATGCTTCAAATGGGTACTCGTGGTGACTGGGCATCTCATAATATCGAACACGCTGTATCAGCGGTTTATGATATTCCGCATGCAGGAGGGCTTGCGATTATTTTCCCTAACTGGATGAGACACAATGTTGATGTAGATCCATCCCGTTTCAAACAGTTAGCAGTAAGAGTATTCGGTGTTGATCCATCAGGTAAATCAGATAAACAAGTGGCTCTTGAAGGAATTGATCGTCTGAGCGAATTCTGGACAGCTCTAGGTGCACCATCTCGTTTAGCTGATTATGATATTGATGAATCAAAGATTGATACAATGGTTGACCGCGCAATGAAAAACGGACCATTCGGTAACTTTAATAATTTACATCATGACGATGTTAAACAGATCCTAACAATGTCGTTATAAAAAATATAAACTAAACGCATGGTTGAGAAAACCATGCGTTTTTTTAATGTTAAAATAGATTTAGTCAAACTGACAAAAGAGCGCACGGAATGTCAGGATAAAAAGCTAATTACCCAGTATTATTGGAGTTGGAAAGGGAGTTATGTCTTGGAAGGCCTTAAACGAATGACAGATAGCATTGAATACATTGAAGATCATCTTATTGATCACATAAGCATTGATGACGTTGCAGCAGTTGCTTATTTATCAAAGTTTCATTATCAAAGACTTTTTCATATGTTAACCGGAATTACCGTTGCGGAATATATCCGTAAAAGAAGGTTGACTCGAGCTGCTCAAGAGCTTGTTTTGAGTGATAATAAAATTATTGATTTGGCATTGAAGTTTGGGTACGATACGCCAGAATCCTTTTCAAGAGCTTTTCGAGGTGTGCACGGTATGAGTCCTTCTCAAGCACGTAAAGAAGGTAGAAGTTTAAAAGCCTATCCAAAACTTTCCTTTCACATTCAATTAAAAGGGGATGAAGATATGAATTACAAAATCGTGAAAAAAGAAGGATTTAAAGTTGTTGGTAAAGAGATTCGTGCCTCAACCAAAGGTGATGAGAATTTAAAAAAGATTCCTCAATTTTGGGAAGAATCACATGAAAACGGCACGGTTGAAAAACTAGAGAAGCGAGCCGGGGATCTTGGTGTATTAGGAATTTGTATGGAATTTGCGCCTGAATTAGAGGAATTTTCGTATGTGATTGCGATAGAAAAACCTGAACAAGAACCGATGAATGGTTTAGTTGAAAAAGAGATTCCCTCTGCCACTTGGGCAGTATTCGAATCCGTTGGTGCGATGCCAGATGCGATACAGAATGTTACACATCGAATCTTTTCAGAATGGTTTCCATCTACAGGCTATGAACATGCTGAAGGACCTGAAATTGAAGCTTATCCTGATGGCGATGCTTATAGCAACGATTACCGCTGTGAAGTGTGGATTCCGATAAAAGATAAAAACTAAGATTGTAAAAAAACACGTAGGTTCTCTGAATTTACGTGTTTTTAACTTATGGTATTGGAATTTTATGTTAATATAAAGTTGGTCAAAATTTTAATAAAAGGTGGGCAAGTGATGGGTTATTTTAACATCGCTAGTTTAATTTTGGGTGTGGTGGCATGGTTTATTCCAATTATTGCACTGGTGTATTATAAACAGCGCGAGAATTCAAGCTGGGCTCTTTTAACTTTTCTAAGTATTAGTGCTTGTGCGATTGCATTACTATTTCAGATTGTATATCAAAATCATTTAGTCAGGATTGAAGATTGGGCTGCATTGATGGATACATCAGGGACCTTGGTGAGAGTCGGTACTGTGTTGGTTTTAGTAACGTTAGTATCAAATGGTGTGATGATTTATCGCCATAAAGCATCTTAAATACTTTGGCAAATTCTTAAATACATGTTTATTTTTTCACCGTACATACTAGGGGTGAGGTGATAAACGTGAAACAATTAGAGTCTGGTTTAGATAACCAAATGTATGACTTATATGATTTAGAAAATATACTCAAGCGATTAGATTTTGTGATTGGCGGTAACTGGGATTATGATCATGCTTATTTTGACTATCAATTAGATAAAGACACTGAGCAATACGTTTTTCTGCGTATTCCAATATCTACGGAGATTGGCTATTTAGATGAACGTGATGCGAAGGTTCGAATCGGCAAGCCATTCGTGTTAGCTCACCGGTTCGAATCAGGTATTGATCAAGAAGGTATGAGCGGCAACCGTTCCGCTATGACTAACCAATTCGCAGCGCCAGAAGAGCCGGATGCCGATGTCGATGCCAAATATGTTCAAGAAGCTGAAGAGGTTTTGCAAAAGGTAGAAAGAGCGCTATTGCACTAATTTTTCAGAGAAAATAATGCGATCTCCTTCAACCAGTTCTTCTTGTGGTTCCGGGTTCATCATAATGCTTTCTTCACGAATAAGACCGAGCAAAAGAAGGCCTTCCTTCTTCATTTTATAGGTTAATTCAATAATCGTGTGACCCTTCCATTGTTCGGCGACGTTATGGACGATAAATTCCTGGTCTGATAATAAGGCCATCACATATTCAAACGTTTGAATTTGCTGGTGGCTAGTTAATTCATGGAAGAATAACGTACTCGTCGATTCATTGGTGCAGATGGCTTCAGATGCACCGGCACGGATGGCATTTGCTTTTTGAGCACTCGTTAGAATTTCAACCAATATCGGCACTTGGCTATTAATGCCTCGAGCCGTGATTGTGATTAAAATGGAGTATGTATCCGCATCACGCTCATATTTTGACTGATCTGCTGTAATTATAATTTTTGCGTGCTCAATATTCGCCTTTTGCCACGTATTATCTAAACTTGGGTCATGTCTAATAAAGTGAACGTAGGCTACATTGATGGGGTCTTTTCTGATAGATTCATCTATAAGTACAATCGAAGTTTGATCCCCATACTGTTCATTCAGAAGTTGTATAAGTCTACGTGAGCGCTCATTCCACCCGACAATAATATAGTGATCTTGTCCTTTAAAGGCAACTCGCCCTTGTTCATATGATTTTTCTCTTGAAATCGTACTTCTTGAAAATGTCACCATATAAAATGTGATCACACCTCCGCCTAGCAGCAGTAATAAAATCCCCATTAAACGCCCTACTGTCGTCTGGGGAACGTAATCTCCATAACCAACTGTCGAACCTGTAATAAATGCCCACCAGATTCCGTCGAAAACAGTTTTAAATTCATTCGGTTCAAGCATATGAACGATGTATCCGAATAGAGTCATTGTTATAAATATGGTCCCTAATAGTCTTGCAAATTGAGGAACTTTAAAATACCATCGCTTCAATCGATATAGCATATGTGATCCCCCTCTAGACGCTATATTCATTTTGTCCATAGCTTGGGTGTTTTAAACGAGGGGACAAGTACATTATATGAACAAATTAGCTGCAAATACGGACAGATCTCCTCGGCACGCGAACAGTTAGCGCGAAAATACGGACAGATCTCCTCAGCACACGAACAGTTGGCCCGATAATGCGAACAGATCGCCTCGGCAAGCGAACAGTTAGCAGCGAAA
>NZ_BBCD01000010.1 GCF_001311865.1 Piscibacillus salipiscarius JCM 13188 | reverse complement strand
GGAATAAAAATATGAGGAGGATCAAGGGTGAAAGAACGATTAAAAGAAATTAAAAATGAAGCGTTGGAACAAATCCAATCTGCTGCTGATGAAAAAAGCTTCAAGACGTGAGAGTTTATTTCTTAGGGAAAAAAGGTCAAATAACTGAAGTTTTAAAAGGGATGGGGAAGCTTTCAAAAGAGGAACGTCCCGTTATAGGGCAATTAGCTAATGAAGTACGAGACGAAATAACTGAAGCATTAGAGAGCAAACAAACTAAATTAGAACAAGCTGCATTAGAACAACAACTAAAAGAAGAATCAATTGACGTCACGCTACCTGGTCGTCCCGTTCAAGCAGGTGGACCACATTTATTAAGAAATGTGATTCGTAATATTGAAGATCTATTTACAAGTATGGGTTACGCGGTTGCGGAAGGTCCGGAAGTCGAGACGGACTTCTATAACTTTGAGTCACTAAATTTACCTAAGAACCACCCTGCTCGTGATATGCAAGATACGTTCTTTATTACGGAAGAATTATTAATGCGTACTCAAACTTCACCAGTTCAAGCGCGTACACTTAGAAAGCATGAGGGCCAAGGTCCAGTAAAAATTATTTGTCCTGGTAAAGTGTATCGCCGTGATACAGATGATGCCACGCACTCACACCAGTTCACGCAAATTGAAGGGTTATACGTTGATGAAAATATTCGGATGAGTGATCTGAAAGGTACATTAAATACGTTTGCTAAACACATGTTTGGCGAGGATCGTGCCATTCGCCTGCGCCCGAGCTTTTTCCCCTTTACAGAACCGTCTGTTGAGATGGACATTTCTTGTAAAATTTGTCACGGCGAAGGTTGTTCTGTATGTAAAGGTTCAGGCTGGATCGAAATTTTGGGAGCAGGTATGGTTCATCCAAATGTACTTGAAATGGCAGGCTTTGATTCAAAGAAATATTCAGGATTTGCTTTTGGAATGGGTCCAGAGAGAATTGCCATGTTGAAGTATGGTGTTGAAGACATTCGTCATTTCTACACGAATGATGTTCGATTCTTAAAGCAATTCCATGGGGTATAAGGGAGGAGTGAATAAGAGATGTTAGTATCAAGAAAATGGTTAGAACAATACATTGATTTAGATGAAATTAATACTCATGATTTAGCTGAGGCAATGACAAAGAGTGGGCTCGAGGTAGAAGAGGTTAGAGGACCTATTTTAAATGATGACAAAATCGTCGTAGGTTATGTTAAGGAATGTGTTCAGCATCCGAATGCAGACAAATTAAACCTGTGTCAGGTGGATGTTGGAGAAGGTGAGCTTTCACAAATCGTATGTGGAGCTCCGAATGTGTCAGAAGGTCAGCATGTTATTGTTGCTAAGCCTGGAGCACGCTTGCCGGGTGGCATGAAAATTAAAAAAGCTAAACTGCGTGGTGAAGCATCAGAAGGTATGATTTGCTCTCTACAAGAGTTAGGCTTTGATGAAAAAATGTACCAGAAGAATTTAAAAATAGTATTTATGTCTTTAACGAAGAGGTTAATGCTGGGGAGCGGGCGTGCCCATTATTAAATCTTGATGATGAAATTATTGAGATTGAACTGACAGCAAATCGATCTGATTGCTTAAGTATGATTGGTGTCGCTTATGAGGTTGCAGCTATTTATGAAAAAGAGATAAAACTGCCTGAACCAGATGTACTCATGGAACAGGAGCTTTCAAGTGAGTATGTTTCAGTTGAGATTCAAGATGAGAAGGCTAATCCGTATTATGGTGCATGGATTATTAGGGACCTTAACATACAAACATCACCGCTTTGGTTACAAAATCGATTAATAAGTGCAGGTATCCGCCCAATTAATAATGTAGTAGACGTAACGAACTATGTTTTAATGGAATATGGCCAGCCGTTGCACGCATTTGATTATGATCGATTTGGCTCTAAAAAGGTTGTCACACGAATGGCCCAAGACGGTGAGACTATTAAGACGTAGATGGAGAAGAACGTACATTATCATCCAACCACCTTGTCATTACTAATGGTCATGAAGCCCATGCAATTGCTGGTGTTATGGGCGGAGAAGATTCGGAAGTTCAAAATAATACTACAACGATTCTTCTTGAAGCAGCATACTTTAACCCAGGGGTTGTTCGTCAAGGTTCTAAAGATCATGGACTACGAAGCGAAGCAAGTGCGCGCTTTGAAAAAGGAATTGACATAACTCGTGTTAAAGAAGCAGCGACAAGAGCAGCTGAACTATTAGTTGAAGTCGCTGGAGGGAAAGTACTCGGTGAACTAGTTGAAGCAGGATCTACTGATTGGACACCTGAGACTGTAACGTTTAATGCTAAAGAAATTAATCAAAAAATCGGTACGGACATTACAGTTGATGAAATGAAAAATATTATAGAACGATTACGATTTGATTTTGAAGTGGATGGCGAAACATTCACGGTGAAAGCTCCAGCACGCAGACAGGATATTGCTATCAAAGAAGATATGGTAGAAGAAATAGCACGATTATATGGTTACGATCGTATTCCATATACATTACCAGTTGGGGTGATGAAACAAGGTGGCCTAACAAAACGCCAGAAACTGCTTAGAGAAGTGAACCATTATTTACAAAAAGCAGGTCTGAATGAATCTTTAACTTATTCACTTACAAAAGAAGAATGGTCTAATCAATTTGTTAGCCCAGAAATTAAGAATCAAGGTTATGAACCAGTCGGCTTAGCACTGCCTATGACAGATTTACACAGCCATCTAAGATTAAGTGCCTTACCTGAGCTATTATCAAGTGTTCAGCATAATGTTGCAAGGAACCAATATAATGTCGCACTTTATGAAGTCGGCTCCATTTATTTACAAGAACAAAAGGGTGAACAACCTTCCGAAAACATACGAGTGGCAGCTGCTGTGACAGGTCTATGGGAAAACCACCCTTGGCAAGGTGAAAAGAAACCAGTTGATTTCTTTGTGATCAAAGGCATCTTAGAAGGTTTATTTAACCATTTATTAGATGACGAAGTTGTGTTTGAAAAAGCTGAATTAGAGCGTATGCACCCAGGTCGTACGGCACTAATGAAACTAAATGGAGAGGTCATTGGTTATGTTGGCCAACTCCATCCTTCAGTACAAAAAGAGTATGATTTAGATGAAACTTATGTATTCGATTTAAATTTAGATCGTGTATTAAACGCGGTTACTGGTCAAGAATCTTATCGTATGATTACGAAGTATCCGGCGATTGCTCAAGATTTAGCGTTCGTCGTTGATCGTGAACTACCAGCTAAACAATTAGAAAAAGCGATTCTTGATCAAGGTCAGCCTCATTTAGAGTCGGTACGTGTCTTTGATGTTTATCAAGGTGAGCATATGGAAGAAGGTAAGAAATCAATTGCCTTTAATTTACTCTTCCAGAATGATGACCGTACACTTAAAGATGAAGAAATTGAGGAAGCAAGACATGCGATTGTTAAACATTTAGAAAATGAATACAATGCAGTGCTAAGAGGTTAATGTATAAAATAAGAGAAACACTTATCAGAAACTTGAAAAATAGTTGATAGGTGTTTCTCTTTTATATTATTTTGCTTGAGCTTTTTGAGTATTTGCAAAATGTACTTTCGCAACTTGATTTAAGTAATTTTGACCTTTTATATCAATAATTCTTTTAATTTGCTGGTCAACGACTTTTGAGGCTCCTTTTTGCAGTTCAAAGCCAACATCTTTTGAGAGCCGGTTCATTTCATAAATAAATCGATATCTCGCAATCATAGAAGCAGCTGCAACGGACGTGAGTAGCTCTCTGCTTTCGTCATAAAGGTTAATCCAGTATGAGACGTTTCCCCTGTTGCTTTAACGTGATTATGAAAAATTTCAGGCTTGCAGAACTGGTCTATTAGAATACCGCTTGGATTAATGGAACCGTCTAACTTATTTAATACATTTTTTATTGCGTGATGATGCATCCAAGCTTTCATTCGTCCTTGAGACCACCCACGGCGCTGTAATTTATTATATTTTTCATTATTTAACGTGAGTGAGCTATAAACGATATCTGTTTTTAAAATATCTTTAACAATTGATTTTATGGTTGGGTCTTTCATGGTTTTGGAGTCTTTAACACCTAATTCTCTTAGTAAAGCCTGTTGCCTTTCAGTTGCGTATACAGCCGCTACTGTGATGGGTCCGAAATAATCACCTGTACCCGCCTCATCAGATCCGATGTGATCTCGATTTATAAAATCTGGAACATTTTTTTGTCGGTGTTTTAGCTGATTTAGAGTTAGTTTTACTACTCGTTCCCCATTTACTCGCTTCCTTATGATGATCAGCACCTTGGAACATAACTTTGCCGGATTCATAAGCTGTAATTTTGCAACCGTTTAGTGTAGCGCTGAGCACTGAATAAGGTGGCTTATTAGATTCACGGTAAGGTGAATAGTGGTTAACTAATCTTTTCATTTCTTCTGGTTTTAGTTTAATAACAGTTTGTCCCATATTTTTGCTCCTTTGTTTGTGCTATTCTTATTATATCATTGTGCCAATATCTATGAATCCTTATAATCTACTTTCCCAATTCTATTAAAACGTGTTACTATATGGAATAGAAATGTATTTGAGGAGGACTCGTGATGTCAGAGTCAAGCAAAAATAGAATCACAGTCGAAATAAGTAATCGTAAATTTACTGTTGTCGGTGAAGAGTCTACTGAACATATTAAAATGGTCGCAAGCCTTGTGGATCAGAAAATGGAAGAGCTACGTTATGTGAAGCCTTCTTTAGATACATCACAATTAGCTGTACTAACTGCTCTAAATACCATGAGTGATTATTTAAAATTAAAAGAAGAATACAACGCACTAGTACAGAAAGAAAGGAAGAAAAACAGACGATAAAATGGTTAGCTTAATACTTTTAATACTATTAATATTAGGTTTTTAATTGGCTTAAAAAGAGGATTCATTTTACAAATACTACATATTACTGGTTTTATCGTAGCTTTTGTGATCGCATTAATGTATTTTAGAGATTTAGGTGCTCACCTGGAGCTGTGGATTCCATATCCTGAATTAAGTGAAGAATCTTTCTGGGGAGAAGTATTTAATTCAGTAGATTTAGAATATGCTTTCTATAACGCGGTTGCGTTTATCGTTATTTTATGGTGGTCAAAATTGTTATGCAAATTATAGCCAATTTGCTAGATTTTGTTGCTCACCTCCCCATCTTAAACAGTGTGAATAATTTACTTGGTGCGATTTTAGGTTTTGTAGAAATGTATGTCATTTTATTTGTAATTTTATTCTTTGCATCACTTGTTCCTGTAGGAATGGTTCAAGATTTAGTTAACGACTCTGCTCTTGCAACATTTATGATCGAACAAACTCCGGTTATTTCGGAACAATTAAAAGATAAATGGTTTACAACCGTAAACTGATCAAAGAGGGGTTAACTCATCATGGTGAGTCAACCTCTTTCTTTTGTGTATGATTTGTTTTGAACTAGTTTCGACTATAAAATGAGCGTAGGTAGTTATCGCTAAAATTAAAGGTGGTTACTATAAATGGATAAAAAACAGGTAATTAAACATTTAGAGACAATTGCGACTTACTTAGAACTAAAAGGTGAGAACGCCTTTAAAATATCAGCTTACCGAAAAGCAGCTCAAGCGTTGGAGAGGGACGACCGCTCCTTAAATGAAATTGATGATTTTGGTGCTTTATCTGGAATTGGTAAAGGAACCAAAGCGATCATTGAAGAGTTTATTAACAATGGTCAAACAGAAACATTAAGTAAGTTAACTGAAGAGGTTCCGAAAGGGTTGATTCCTCTTTTAAAAATACAGGGTCTTGGCGGGAAAAAGCTTTCTAGATTGTATCAAGAGCTTGGCGTCATCGACGAAGCGACGTTGCGTAAAGCGTGTGAAAACGGTGAAGTTGAGACGATGAGTGGATTTGGGAAAAAATCAGTTGAGAAGATTCTAAAAGCTTTAGACGACGCTCAATTACGTCCAGAGCGACTACCGGTCTCTTATGTTATTCCAATTAAAGAGGAAATTGAAGCTAGGCTCAGACAGATGAACCATATATTAGATTTTTCCATTGCTGGTTCACTGCGTAGGTTAAAAGAAACAGTTAAGGATCTTGATTTTATTGTTGCAACTGAACAACCAGAACAAGTAGCAGAACAACTTGTTCAATTACCGAATGTTATAGAAGTTGTTTCTAAAGGAACGACTAAAGTGACTGTGTTGGTCGATGGAGAATGGAACTTATCTGTAGATTTTAGATTAATTGAGCCAGATCACTTTATTACACCTTACACCATTTTACAGGCTCTAAAGATCATAACGTTGAAATGAGACGTATTGCTAAAGATAAGGGCTATAAAATAAGTGAATACGGTATTGAAGAATCCGAATCGGGGAAAATTCACACATTTTTTAACTGAGAAAGATTTTTTCGAGTTTCTAGATCTACCTTACCTTCCACCAGAAGTACGGGAGACTGGAGAAGAGTGTGAACTTAATTCCCTACCTGAATTGGTTGATTTACAACATATTCGTAGTGACCTCCATATGCACACTACTTGGAGTGATGGTGCACAATCTATCGATGAAATGGCAAAGAAAGCTATTGAAAGAGGTTATGAGTATATCGTTATTACGGATCACTCTAAGTTTTTACGCGTTGCTAATGGTCTTAACGAAAAACGAATATTAGAGCAGCAGGCCAAAATTAAAGAGTGGAATGAAAGCCATTCTGATTTAACTATTCTCTCTGGAATTGAGATGGATATATTACCAAATGGAGAATTAGACTTTAGTGAAGATTTCTTAAGTCAACTAGATTTTGTGATCGCATCCATTCATTCAAGCTTTAACCAGTCTGAAGAGAAAATCATGGAGCGTCTAATGGCAGCAATCGATTGCCCATACGTAGATATGATTGCTCATCCAACAGGTCGATTGATTGGAAAAAGAAATGGTTATTCTGTAAACTTAGAACAGTTTATTAAAACGTGCTGCCGAAACGAACACCATTATTGAATTAAATGCGAACCCAAATCGTTTAGATTTATCTTGGGATTGGTTAAAAGTTGCGCAAGATCAAGGAGCTAAAATAGCCATTAATACAGATGCTCATAATTTTAAAATGTTAGATGATATGAAAATAGGAGTACAAGCTGCACGCAAAGGTATGATTATGAAAGACTCTGTCGTTAATACGTGGAATTTAGATCAATTGTTAGGTTTTTTAAAGCAGAAAAAGGTGATTAACAGTGAATGAAAAAATCCTTAATCAATTAGAATTTAAGAAAATAAAAGAGTGGCTAGAAGGACATGCAGCTACAAGCTTAGGTAAAGAGCTCGCTTTAAAAACATTCCCGTCAACTAATTTAGATGAAGTTGTTCAGTGGCAAGAGGAAACGGATGAAGCGGTAACGATTTTGCGTTTAAAAGGTCATGTACCCTTAGGCGGAATAAGTGATATAAGACCAGCGATTAAACGAGCTGAAATTGGCGGGACCTTAACTGCTAATGAATTAATGAGTGTCGCTAATATGTTATATGCCGTCAAACAGTTACAGAGTTTTATCGAAAGTTTAGAGGAAGAGTCACTACCAATTATAAAAGGCTATATAGATGAGCTTGTGACGTTAAATCAGCTAGAACGTTCAATTAAAAATTGCGTTGATGATCATGGTCACATTATGGATGGGGCATCTAGTAAGCTTAGAACAATTCGAAATCAAATTCGAACTTATGAAAGTCGTGTACGTGACCAACTAGATTCTTTTACTAAATCAAAAAGTAATATGTTATCAGACTCCATTGTAACGATTCGTAATGACCGTTATGTGTTACCAGTTAAACAGGAATATCGGTCATCTTTTGGGGGTATTGTTCATGATCAATCAGCGTCAGGACAAACGTTATTTATAGAACCTCAAGCAGTCGTCGACTTAAATAATAAATTACAAGAAGCAAGACTTGCTGAAGAGCAAGAGATTGAGAAAATTTTACGAGAACTGACGAGTTACGTTCAGGCTGACTCAGAAGAATTAAGACATAATGTCGACCTTCTTCAAAAATTGATTACATCGTAGCAAAAGGTAAATTATCAAGACAGCTTAAAGCAGCTAAACCGAAAATGAACCAAAACGGGTTTATTAAAATGCAGCAAGCAAGGCACCCTCTCATTTCAAACGATGAGGTCGTTAGTAATGATATTGAAATTGGACAAGATTACACAGCAATTGTTATTACTGGACCGAACACAGGTGGTAAAACAGTCACTTTGAAGCTGGTAGGTCTTTGCACGTTAATGGCTCAATCTGGCTTACAAATACCTGCTTTGGATGGTTGTGAGTTAGCTGTATTTGATCATGTCTTTGCGGATATTGGTGATGAACAATCAATTGAACAAAGCTTAAGTACGTTTTCTTCACATATGAGTAACATTGTTCAAATATTAGAAGATGTTAACCATAATTCGTTAGTGCTGTTCGATGAGTTAGGCGCAGGTACAGATCCTCAAGAAGGTGCTGGACTTGCGATGGCAATTTTGGATTATGTGATTGAACGACAAGCACGAGTGATTGCGACGACACACTATCCAGAACTCAAAGCTTATGGTTATAATCGCGAAGATGTGATTAATGCTTCGGTTGAATTTGATGTACAGACGTTAAAACCAACATACCGACTATTACTAGGTGTACCAGGACGTAGTAATGCGTTTGATATTTCTAAGCGATTAGGATTGAGTGAAGGTATTATCGAAAAGGCCAAATCAATGGTTAATGAAGATTCAAGATCGGTTGAAAATATGATTACTTCGCTTGATCAATCAAGGCGTCAGGCAGAAAGCCGATTTGAAGAAGCCAATCAATATTTAATTGAAGCACAAGAACTACACAATAGTTTAAAACGAGAGTACGAACAATATATTAAACATAAAGAACAGCATATGAGTAAGGCTAAAGAAAAAGCACGCACGATTGTTGATAAAGCAGAGGATGAAGCGGAGGCCATACTAGAAGAAATTCGGTCAATGAAAGATCAAGCTCAAGTGAAAGAGCATCACTTTATTGATGCGAAAAAGAAATTATCAGATCAGAAAGAACAATTTAAAGACAAGGAAAATGAGCCTAGGAAGGAATCTAAAACGATTCATCAGTTTCAGCCAGGAGATGAAGTTCATGTTCTCTCATTTAACCAAAACGGCCACATTGTAGAACAAAAAAAATGATCATGAGTATGAAGTACAACTTGGTATATTAAAAATGAAAGTACCTACTAAACAACTTGAGTTTATCAAAAGGCCAGATCCTTTAAAAACAAAGCCAGTTGCATCGGTTAAAGGTAGTGCTTATCATGTGAAGCCTGAATTAGACTTAAGAGGGGAACGCTATGAAGATGCACTTCAACGTTTAGAGAAATATTTAGATGAAGCGTTATTAGCTAATTATCATCAAGTCTCTATTATACACGGTAAAGGAACCGGAGCTCTTATGAAGGCTGTTCAAAATTTGCAGATGAACACCGTTCAGTTAAAGGAAAACGATTTGGCCATCCAAATGAAGGTGGAAGTGGTGTTACAATTTTAGAACTTAAATAGTCTAATTAGTTAGAGAATGGCATATGTATGAAATGAGGTAAATATTTTATGGAAACATTGGCAAAGGTGTTAATGGTTGTTGCAATCGTATTCATCATTGTTGGGGTCATCTTTTTAATTTATAGCTAATATTAAAGTAGTTCACGAAGCACAGTAAGGTTTATAGGTCTCGTGAACTACTTTTTTATATTTGTTTTTATCTGATAATTAGAATAATTATTTTAATTTTGTCGAATTATTGTTTATAATATTAATTAGTATATACTAAAGGAGGCTGTTAATAGTGGGGGTAGATTTATCAAAACCGTGGTTTAAGAACTATCCTGAAGAGGTTCCTAGGTCTATTGAATATGACAAAAGACCTTTACAGGATTTCTTAAAAGATGCTGCAGAGAAGTTTCCGGATAAAGTGGCTATTCATTTTATGGGGAAAGAGTTAACTTATGAAGAGGTTTTTAACTCTGCAAAGAAATTCGCAAGTTATCTGCAAGGACTTGGATTAGAAAAAGGTGACCGCGTTGCGATCATGCTTCCGAACACACCACAATCCGTTATATCGTACTATGGTGCACTGTTAGGTGGAGCAGTTGTGGTTCAAACCAACCCGTTATACACGGAACGTGAATTGGAATACCAGTAAAAGACTCTGGTGCAAAATTCCTAGTTTGTTTAGATATTTTGTTACCTAGAGCGAATAATGTAAAAGATGATACAGATTTAGAACACATTATTGTAACCGGTATCAAAGATTACTTGCCTTTTCCCAAAAATTTAGTTTATCCTTTCATTCAAAAAAGAGAATATAACATCGTTGTAAAACCAGAACATAAAGGGGATACACATGTATGGACGAAGATGTTAGAAGAAGCGAGTACGGATTATACAGCCTATGACGTAGACCCCCAAGAAGATCTTGCTCTCTTACAATACACAGGTGGAACGACTGGTTTTCCAAAAGGTGTTATGCTAACACACTTGAATTTAGTTTCGAATACACAAATGTCTCGTCATTGGGTGTATAAAGCTGAATATGCTAATGAAGTCGTTTTGGGAATATTACCGTTTTTCCATGTGTACGGTATGACAGCTGTTATGAATTTGTCAGTGATGATGGCTCAGAAGATGGTATTAGTACCTAAGTTTGATGTTGATACAGTGTTAAAATTAATAGAGAAGCAAAAACCATCATTATTCCCGGGTGCACCGACAATTTATATTGGGCTATTAAATCATCCTAAATTAAAAATTATGATTTGTCTTCAATAGAAGCTTGTTTAAGTGGCTCTGCACCACTGCCTGTAGAGGTTCAGCAACGTTTTGAGAAGGTAACTGGAGGTAAATTGGTTGAAGGATATGGATTAACTGAATCATCCCCTGTAACCCATTCTAACTTAATTTATGAAAACAGAAGAGCAGGTACAATCGGACTCCCTTGGCCTGATACAGATGCGAAAATCTTTAAATCCGACACTCTAGAAGAATTACCTATAGGTGAAGTTGGTGAAATTGCCGTTAAAGGACCTCAAGTTATGAAAGGCTATTGGAACCGACCAGATGACACAGCTAACACATTAAAAGATGGCTGGTTATTAACTGGTGATATGGGATACATGGATGAAGATGGTTATTTCTATGTAGTTGACCGTAAAAAGGATATGATTATCGCAGGTGGGTTTAATATATACCCGCGAGAAGTTGAAGAAGTACTCTATGAGCATGAGTCGATTGCAGAAGCAGTTGTCGCAGGAATTCCTGATCCTTATCGCGGTGAAACGGTTAAAGCGTATATTGTATTAAAAGATGGCGAACAACTAACTGAAGAAGAATTAAATCAATATTGTCGTGAGAACCTAGCAGCGTTTAAAGTTCCGAAGCTATATGAATTTAGAACAGAATTACCAAAAACAGCTGTAGGAAAAATTCTTAGAAGAAAATTAGTGGATGAAGAGAAAGAAAAAATGAAAACAGAAGAGGCAAATTCAACATCTTAGTTGACAGCAATTCAATTTGCTTATATTATGATAAGTGAATGACCATTCATTCAGTTTCAAGGAGTACTATTATGAAGAACAATAAACCAAAATATAAAAAATTATTGATGCAGCCGTAGAAGTTATAGCTGAAAATGGTTACCACGCATCACAGGTTTCTAAGATTGCTAAGCGAGCTGGCGTCGCAGATGGCACAATTTATTTATACTTCAAAAATAAAGAGGATATACTTGTTTCTGTTTTTCAAGAAAAAAATGGGGCAGTTTATTTCACGAATTGAAGATGTTATTGTCGATCATCATTCAGCTGATGAAAAGCTTTACAATCTCATAGAGATGCATTTCGTCAGCTATCTGAGGATCCCTCACTTGCCATTGTTACTCAGCTAGAACTAAGGCAATCCAAAAAAGAATTACGCATGAAGATTAATGACGTTTTAAAAGGATACTTAAGAGTAATGGATCAAATTCTTAAGGAAGGAATGGAAGATGGATCATTTCATTCTCATTTAAATGTCAAATTAGTGCGTCAAGTTATTTTTGGTACACTTGATGAAGTGGTAACAAACTGGGTGATGAAAGAGCAAAGATATGATCTAGTCGAACAAGCTAAAGAGGTTCATTTCATCATTGCAAATGGCCTTAAAATACATCAAACATAAGGAGTTGTCTTGATGGAGCATTTAACTTGGAACAAGGAAGGACATGTAGCAATCGTTACAATTGAAAGCCCTCCAGCAAACGCCTTATCATCAGGCATCCTTCAAGACCTATCAACTGTTTTAGATGAGGTTGAGAAAGATTCAACGATTAAAACGGTTGTACTAAAAGGTGAAGGTAAGTTTTTCTCCGCAGGTGCAGATATTAAAGAATTTACAACACTTCAAGGTGAAAGCGATTACGCAGCACTTGCGAAAAAGGGACAAGATCTTTTTAGTAGGATAGAACATTTTCATGTTCCAGTAATCGCATCAATTCATGGAGCCGCTCTTGGTGGTGGCCTTGAATTAGCGATGGCATGTCACGTAAGAGTAGTGACAAAGCAAGCAAAACTAGGTCTACCTGAATTGAACTTAGGAATCATACCAGGTTTCGCGGGTACCCAAAGGTTACCAAGATATGTTGGAATACCAAAAGCTTATGAAATGGTTTTAACTGGTGAGCCAATAAGTGGTGAAGTGGCCGCTAGTTTAGGATTAGCAAATCATGCAGTAGAAGAAGATGAATTAGATTCATTTTCTATGAAACTAGCAAATAAATTTGCTAGTAAGAGTGGTCCTTCAATCAACGCCGTTATGAAATTATTACCATTTGCACAAACTTCTCAATTTAAAGAAGGTGTTGAGGCGGAGTCTGTCGAATTTGGTAAAGTGTTCGGCAATTCTGATGCAAAAGAGGGGATTGCAGCATTTATAGAAAAACGTAAACCTAATTTTAAAGATCAATAGACTTGAAGGAGGTAATCCTATGAACATTTATGTACTAATGAAGAAACGTTTGACACAGAAGAGAAATTCAAATTAGCGGAGGGGTTATTGAAGAAGATGGTGCTGAATTCATCATAAACCCATATGATGAATATGCGATTGAAGAAGCTATTAAAGTTCGTGATGAACATGGTGGAGAAGTAACAGTCGTAACAGTTGGTGATGAAGAATCAGAAAAACAACTGCGTACAGCATTAGCAATGGGAGCCGATAAGGCAGTTCTAATTAATACTGAAGATGACCTTGAAGAAGGGGATCAGTATACTACAGCCCGTATCCTTGAAGCTTATTTCGAAGACAAGGATGTTGACTTAATTTTAGCAGGTAATGTGGCAATTGATGAGGCTAGTGGTCAGGTAGGTCCTAGATTAGCAGACCGTTTAGATATGCCTTATGTTACTACAATTACTGAACTTAATATTGATGGCGATACAGTTAATATCGTTCGTGATGTTGAAGGTGACGAAGAGAAAGTCGAAACTTCGCTACCTCTACTTGTAACTTGTCAGCAAGGTTTAAATGAACCACGTTATCCTTCGTTACCAGGTATTATGAAAGCTAAGAAGAAACCATTAGAAGAATTAGAAATTGACGATTTAGATCTTGATGAAGATGATGTTGAAGCGAAAACAGAAACAGTTGACGTTTTCCTTCCACCTGAAAAAGAAGCTGGTAAGGTGTTAGAAGGCGAGACAGATGAACAAGTTAAAGAACTTGTATCACTACTTAGAACTGAAGCAAAGGTACTTTAATTTGACAGGTGTAGAAAGGAGAATGAATTATGACTAAACTATTAGCATTTGCAGAATTAAAAGATGGTGAAATACGTAACGTTTCTTTTGAAACAGTTGCTGCTGCGCGTCAAATTGATGAGAGTGCAGAAGTTGTAGCAGTTGTATTAGGTAACGAAAATTTAGAAGATGCAGCAAACCAAATGATCCAATACGGCGCGGATCGTGCTGTGACAGTATCACATGATAGTCTATCTAACTATACTTCTGATGCATATACTCAAGCAGCTATGGCCGTTATTGAACAGGAAGATCCAGACGGTTTAGTAATGGGTCATACTTCAGCAGGTAAAGATCTTTCACCAAGACTTGCAAGTAAACTAGACAACGGACTAATTTCTGATATTACTGGAATCGAAGGAGATCAGTTCTTACGTCCAATTTATTCGGGTAAAGCATTTGAGAAAAAATCCATTAAAGATGGAAAAACATTTGTTACGATTCGTCCGAACAATATTGCGCCGCTTGAGATTGATGGAAGCCGTTCAGGTGAAGTTTCTTCACTAGATGTCGATATTAAAGATCTAAGAACAATCATTAAAGATGTTGTTCGCAAAGCATCTGATGGTGTTGATCTATCAGAAGCTAACATCATTGTAGCTGGTGGACGTGGTGTTAAAAGTGAAGAAGGTTTCGAGCCTTTACATGAATTAGCCGATGTATTAGGTGCTGCTGTGGGTGCATCGAGAGGTGCTTGTGATGCCGGTTATTGTGATTATTCATTACAAATCGGTCAGACTGGTAAAGTCGTAACACCAGACTTATACATTGCTTGTGGTATTTCAGGTGCCATCCAACACTTAGCAGGTATGTCTAACTCAAAAGTAATCGTAGCTATTAACAAAGACCCAGAAGCTAACATATTTAATGTAGCTGACTACGGTATTGTTGGTGACCTATTTGATGTTGTACCTAAACTAACTGAAGAACTAAAAGCACTACAAGTTAAGTAATATTTTTCAGAGTTCTTTACCTTAGGTTAGGTAAAGAACTCTTTATTTGAGCTTAGGTTAATTTTTATATGGATTGTTAAATGTTGGTGGAGGCTCGTAGACTCCTACGGGAAAAGCAACAGCTGAAGACCCCGCAGTGAGCCGAAGCTCACGAGGAGGCTGAAGCGTTGCCCGTGGAAAGCGAAGAGTCTTCCACCAACATAATTCTTTATTAATTAAATGCACGTTTGATAATTGTGTAACAATATATTGTAATGAGAAACAAAGTATTGGCAAAGATAAGATTTAGCGTGATATACTTACGATACAATTGAAATTGAGGAGGATTTAACTATGGCAATTGTAAAAGCAACTGACCAAGATTTTGGTGAAAAAATTTCAGATGGTCTAGTATTAGTAGATTTCTGGGCAGCATGGTGTGGCCCGTGTAAAATGATCGCTCCTGTTTTAGAAGAATTAGATTCAGAAATGAGCGACCAAGTACAAATCGTCAAGCTAGACGTTGACGAAAACCAAGAAACAGCACAAAAATACGGTGTGATGAGCATCCCAACTTTAATCTTATTCAAAGATGGCGAAAAAGTTGACCAAACAATGGGCTTCCAGCCAAAAGATGCTCTACAACAATTCGTACAAAAACATGCATAATAACTAAGAAGAGCTAACTGATGTTGGCTCTTCTTTTTATGCTTTACCTAACTCATGATAAAATAGAGCTATCTCACATAATATGAGGTGTTAATTGATGGCTGATCACATTAAAGATAAATTAGCAATTTTACCAGATAAGCCCGGTTGCTATTTAATGAAAAGTAAAAAAGGTGAAGTGATTTACGTTGGTAAGTCAAAATTATTAAAGAATCGTGTTCGTTCTTACTTCACGAGTGCCAATGATCTTAAAACCCAACGTTTAGTTAATGAAATTTATGATTTTGAATATATCGTTACATCTTCAGAGATGGAAGCGCTTATCTTAGAGATGAATTTGATAAAGAAGTATGACCCTAAATATAATGTCATGCTTAAAGATGATAAAAGCTATCCATTCCTAAAGATTACCAACGAGGAACACCCGAGGCTTATCGTAACTAGAAAAGTTAAAAAAGATAATGGTAAATATTTTGGTCCTTATACAAATGTCTATTCAGCTAGAGAAACTAAAAAACTGTTAGATCGGTTATATCCATTAAGGAAATGTAATGTGATGCCAAAGCGTGTTTGCCTATATTACCATATTAATCAATGCCTGGGGCCTTGTGAATATCCTGTGAGTAAGGAAACAAATGAACAATTGGTTCAAAAGATTACATCGTTTTTAAGCGGTGGACATAAAGAAATCAAACATGAAATCACAGAAAAAATGCATCAATTTGCAGAAAATCTAGACTTTGAAAAGGCAAAAGAATATCGCGATATGATTGAACATATTGAAAGTGTCATGGAGAAACAGAAAATGGATCTTCAAGATTTAACTGATCGAGATGTATTTGGTTTTGCTTTTGATAAAGGATGGATGTGTGTACAAGTATTCTTTATTAGACAAGGTAAATTAATAGAACGCGATGTGTCATTATTCCCGTTTTATAATGATGCTCAAGAATCATTTATTAGTTATATAGCAAGGTTTTACCAGCATTCAAACCATATTAAACCTAAAGAAGTTTATTTACCAGTAGGTAGTGACAAGGAATTGTTATCTGAAGTCCTTGGGGTAAAAGTTAAAACACCACTAAGAGGCAAGAAAAAGGACCTAGTAGAATTAGCAATGGAAAACGCCCAAATTTCATTGAATGAAAAGTTCTCACTGATTGAACAAGACGAAGAACGCACGATTAAAGCAGTTGAAAAGTTAGGTGAAATCCTAAATATAGAAACCCCTCACAGAATTGAAGCGTTTGATAATTCTAATATCCAGGGTACTCATCCAGTATCGGCAATGGTATCTTTTGTAGATGGTAAACCAAAGAAAAATGATTACCGAAAATATAAGATTAAAACTGTAGAATCCCCTGATGATTATGAAACGATGAGAGAAGTGGTTAGAAGGCGGTACAAACGGGTATTAAAAGAGCAACAGCCACTCCCTGACTTAATCATGGTGGACGGTTCAAAAGGTCAGATGTCAGCTGCACAAGATGTATTAGAAAATGAACTAGGGTTAGATATCCCTATTTGTGGTTTGGCAAAGGACGACAAGCACAAAACAAGTGAATTACTATATGGAGATCCACCTGAGCCTGTTCCACTAAAAAGAAATGATCAATCGTTTTACCTAGTTCAACGAATTCAAGATGAAGTGCACCGTTTTGCGATTTCATTTCATAGACAACTTAGAGGAAAGAGTGCGATTCAATCTAGTTTGGATGAGATCGAAGGTATTGGACCAAAGAGAAAACGCTTATTAGTCCAACACTTTGGTTCAATCGACAACATTAAAAAATGCTACGACTGATGAGATGGCAAAGCTAGGAATACCTGCTAACATAGCTGAGAATATCCAAACGTATTTCTTGAATGAAAACAATGGGGATGAACAAGAATAACGTTATGTAGAAATATGTAGAAAAAAACGCCAGTTTGTTGGTAAGGATTTCTTGACGCTTTAATTTGTTAGAAGTACAATATAACATGTCATGTTTACTTTTATGAATGTCTTTAAGAAAGATTATTTTACACAAAACGAGGGGGGTAACACATGGCGGAAAACCGTGAGTTCTTTTATCGCAGGCTACACTCTTTATTAGGTGTCATACCTGTTGGATTATTTTTAATGCAGCACCTGGTTGTAAACTACTTTTCTACATATGGTCCAGAAGCTTTTAACGCTGCTGCGCATTTCATGGAAAGCCTACCATTGCGTCTATTATTAGAGATCGTTGTAATTTATTTACCTCTATTATTCCACGCAATCTATGGGGTTTATATCGCGTTTACGGCTTCTCCAAATTCGTTTAAATTTGGATATTTCCGTAACTGGATGTTTGTATTACAACGTATTACAGGTATCATTACGCTAATTTTCGTTGTATGGCACGTTTGGGAAACACGTTTAGCGAATGCGATTTATGGAACTGAGATTAACTTCGATTTAATGTCAACAATTCTATCTGAACCATTTATGTTCTGGTTCTACATTGTTGGTGTTATTTCAACTGTATTCCACTTTGCTAATGGATTATGGTCATTCTTCGTAACTTGGGGATTAACAGTAACTCCAAGATCACAAGTTATTATGACTTACATTACCATTGGTGTATTTGCGATTTTCACTTATATGGGAATCTCATCATTAATTGCTTTTGTTTCAGGTTCTTAATAGTTAATAAAATTGTATTTGGATTGATAAGGGAGTGAAACAACATAATGAGTAATAACAAAAATGTCGTTATTGTGGGCGGCGGTTTAGCTGGTTTAATGGCAACAATAGAGGTTGCTCAAGCTGGTGTACACGTCGATTTAATTTCACTTGTTCCAGTAAAGCGTTCTCACTCCGTTTGTGCACAAGGTGGTATTAACGGTGCCGTTAATACGAAAGGTGAAGGTGACTCACCTTGGGAACACTTTGATGATACGGTATATGGGGGGAGATTTCTTAGCGAACCAACCTCCAGTTAAAGCTATGTGTGACGCAGCTCCGGGAATTATTTATATGTTAGAACGTATGGGTGTTATGTTTAACCGTACACCAGAAGGACTATTAGATTTCCGTCGTTTGGTGGGACGCAGCATCACCGTACTGCATTCGCGGGCGCAACAACAGGACAACAGCTTTTATATGCTTTAGATGAACAAGTGCGTCGCCATGAAGCGAACGGATTGGTAACAAAATATGAAGGATGGGAATTCATCTCTTCTATTTTAGATGACGATGGGCGCTCGCGCGGTATCATTGCGCAGGACTTGAGTTCTCACGAAATGAGAGCTTTCAAAGCAGACGCAGTGATTGTTGCAACAGGCGGTCCAGGAATTATCTTTGGTAAATCTACTAACTCTGTTATTAATACAGGTTCTGCAGCTTCTAGACTTTATCAGCAAGGTGCAGCTTATGCGAATGGTGAGTTTATTCAAATTCACCCAACAGCTATTCCAGGTGATGACAAACTCCGCTTAATGAGTGAATCGGCTCGTGGTGAAGGTGGTCGTGTCTGGACATACAAAGATGGTAAGCCTTGGTATTTCTTAGAAGAGAAGTATCCTGCTTATGGAAACTTAGTACCACGTGATATTGCAACACGTGAAATTTTTGATGTTTGTGTTAATCAGAAGCTAGGTATTAACGGGGAAAACATGGTTTACCTAGACTTGTCTCACAAAGATCCAAAAGAGTTAGATGTTAAGTTAGGTGGAATCATTGAAATATACGAGAAATTCGTTGGAGATGATCCACGTAAAGTTCCAATGAAAATCTTCCCAGCTGTACACTATTCAATGGGTGGCTTATGGGTTGATTTTGATCAAATGACAAGCATTCCTGGTGTGTTTGCAGCGGGTGAAGTTGATTATACAATCCACGGTGCTAACCGCTTAGGTGCTAACTCATTACTATCTTGTATTTATGGTGGTATGGTTGCTGGACCTAACGCTGTTAAGTACATTGATGGTTTAGATGAACTTGCTGATGATCAAACTTCTTCATTATTTGATGAAAAGCTTAAAGAAGAACAAGAGAAATTTGAAGGTTTAATGAACATGACTTCAGGTAGTGAAAATCCATATCAGTTACACCGTGAACTTGGTGAATGGATGACGGATAACGTAACAGTGGTTCGTGAAAACGAAAAGCTCAAGAAGACAGATGAGAAAATTGTCGAGCTGATGGAACGCTGGAAAGATATTAATCTTGCTGATACATCTAGATGGAGTAACCAAAGTGTCATGTTTACTCGTCAGCTTCAAGATATGCTTCAATTAGCAAGAGTTGTTACAATCGGTGCTTATAATCGTAATGAAAGTCGCGGGGCACATTATAAGCCTGAGTTCCCTGAACGTAATGATGAAGAGTGGTTAAAGACAACAAAAGCTAGCTTTAACCCTGAGAAAAATGGTCCAGATATTACTTATGAAGAGGTTGATACTTCACTAATCGAACCTCGTAAGCGTGACTATTCTAAATCAAAATAAAAGGGGGTAAAACTGATGGCGGAAGAAACAAAAACAGTAAGACTTATTATACAACGTCAGGATAGCCCTGATTCACAGTCTTACGAAGAAGAATTCGAAATACCATATAGACGTAATATGAACGTGATCTCTGCATTAATGGAACTTAGACGAAATCCAGTAAATGCTAAAGGAGAACCAACAACACCTGTACATTGGGAAATGGGTTGTCTAGAAGAGGTTTGTGGTGCTTGTTCCATGAACATTAATGGAAAGCCTAGACAGTCTTGTACAGCTTTAGTTGACCAACTTGAACAACCAATTCGCTTAAAACCAATGGATACTTTCCCAGTCATTCGTGACCTAGCTGTTGATCGTAGTCGCATGTTTGATTCACTTAAGAAAGTGAAAGCTTGGACTCCAATTGATGGTACGCACGACTTAGGTCCTGGTGAAAAAATGCCAGAAACCAAGCGTCAATGGGCTTATGAATTATCTAAATGTATGACTTGTGGTGTATGTTTAGAAGCTTGCCCTAATGTTAACAGTAAATCTAACTTTATTGGTCCAGCTGCCTTATCACAAGTTCGTTTACACAACTCTACTCCAAACGGTTCCATGCATAAAGCGGAACGTATGGATGCTGTAACAGGAGACGGTGGACTTCAGAACTGTGGTAACTCACAGAACTGTGTACAGGCTTGTCCAAAAGGTATTCCACTTACAACATCAATCGCAGCACTTAACCGTGAAGCTACTGTAAATTCATTCAGAAACTTCTTCGGTAGTGATCAACAAGTTTAAGACTAATCATTTAAAGGGGCTGACGAAATAAGTCAGCCCCTCATTTAAAATAAAAAATGAATGAGTATTCATTTTTCTGGGAGGGCAACGCTATGAGATTACCTAGTTACATCGAAGATTTAAATCAATGGAGAGCAGACTTTAAGTTTTCTTCAAAAATTGAGATTCGTTTTTCTGAAACGGATATGTTTGGCCATATGAATAATGTCTCACCTTTTATCTATTTTGAGGAAGCAAGAATAAAATATTTTAATCACCTTAACTTATTCGGACACCTAGCTGAAGAACAAAATAAAGTACCAGTAGTTGGTGACTTAAAGTGTGATTACATGAAGCAAGTGTTTTTGGTGATGAATTATCTATTTATGTTAAAGCATCAAATGTCGGTAATAGTTCGGTTGATATACATTACATGGCGATTAATCAGAGAAGTGAACTTTGTCTCACGGGGCGTGGAACAGTAGTTCAAATTAATCCTAAAACGGGAAGATCAGTACCATTTGACGATCACCAGAGGGCACAACTATCAACATTAAGAGAATCTGTAAATATGTAGTTAAAATGTTTGAACCAAATTAAGGTCTTTTACATAAACTATCATGACTAAGTAATTCCTCATAAGGAACAAGTAGCTCACTCTTTGATAGAGGAGGGGTTACCGTTTGGATAGCAAAAATATCGTCCTACTAATATACTGACCAAAGAGAAAGAGAAGTTTTTGAATTGCTTGTACAGGATAAGACAACTAAGGAAATAGCTGAACAATTGTTTATTTCAGAAAAGACTGTGCGAAATCATATCTCAAACACCATTCAAAAATTACAAGTGAAGGGGCGTTCTCAAGCTGTTGTCGAGTTGATTCGACTTGGCGAGATTCAGCTGTAATTTGAACCGGCTGTAAACTAGCCGGTTCCTTTACTTTCAAGACTTATACATCAGTTATTGTTAAATCTTAAATTAAGATGACAAAACAAGGATTTACTTGAATTTTTCTACAAAAAACGTGAGAATATGTACATAGACTTTTTTGAGGAGGAAATCCTGTGCAATCAACGATCGATGCAAAAACGATTACTGAATTGGAAAAAAGTATTCGTTACATATCGCATATCATTAAACAAAGAGGTCGTGAAATTTTAGATCATTACCCGATTACACCACCTCAATTTGTTGCGCTGCAGTGGTTAAAAGATTCGGGAGATTTGACGATTGGTGAATTGTCTAAAAAGATGTATTTAGCTTTTAGTACCACTACTGATTTAGTTGACCGTATGGAGAAAAACGGACTAATTGAGCGTGTTCGTGATCCTAGAGATCGTCGTGTAGTAAGAATACATTTATTAGATAAAGGTAAAGAAATCATTCATGAAGTCGTTGAAAAAAGGCAACTATATTTACAAGAGGTTCTACAATCTTTTTCTCAAGATGAAATTAAGTCATTACACATACTGATGTCTAAGTTATTTGACGAAATGAAACTCCATGAAGAGAATTCGAAACATCTAGATAAAGGAGAATGAACTTGGAACAACCAATAGGGGTTATTGACTCTGGTGTAGGTGGATTAACTGTATTACATGAGTTGAAAAGGCAACTGCCAAAAGAAAAATTTATCTATTTAGGTGATACATTAAGATGTCCTTATGGTCCGAAACAAGAACATGAAGTGATTCAATATACGTGGGAAATGGTAACACACCTCATGACATTTGATATTAAAATGTTAGTAATTGCATGTAATACCGCAACAGCTTTAGTGATTAATCAGTTAAAAGAGCAGCTTCCGATTCCTGTAGTGGGAGTAATTGAACCAGGAGCTAGGGCAGCCATTAAGGCAACGAAGACGAATCATGTTGGAATAATTGGAACAGAGAACACGATTAAAAGTAAAGCATATGAAACGGCTTTAAAAAGTATTAAACCTTCATTGACTACAGTTGGAGTAGCATGCCCTAAGTTTGTCCCATTAATTGAAAGTGGGCAATTTACAGAGCCTGGAGCTTTAGAAATCGTGAAGGAAAGTCTAGAATTCATTAAAGACCACCCTAATCTTGATACGCTTATTTTAGGTTGCACTCACTACCCGATTATTCAACCGTTAATTGAAGAAGTAGTAGGGGAACAAATTACAGTTCTTTCATCAGCTGTAGAGACAGGTTTTGAAGTAAGTACGTTATTAACATTTTATAATATGTACAATTCACTAGAAGGTAAACTGGAAGAACCCGTCATACTTACTACAGGAAGTTTAAATGTATTTCAGCATCTAAAAGAGGAAATATTTCAGTTAAAGAGTGCTTCTTTAAAACAAATTACTTTATCCTAGCCATAACTTATACTTCAAGGCAATGAAGTATAAGTTTTTTTATGATATACTGTGCGTGGTGTTTAGAAACAGGTAATTAGAATAAAATAAATTTGCAATTATATTTAGTTAGTTCAGGAGGATTTATATGCGTACTGACGGCCGAACTGCCGAACAATTAAGAGAAGTTAACATGATTACTAATTTTACAAAACATCCAGAAGGATCTGTATTAATCACGGTAGGAGAAACAAAAGTCATTTGTAACGCAAGTGTTGAAGATCGTGTGCCGCCATTTATGCGTGGTCAAGGTAAAGGCTGGATCACTGCTGAATATGCGATGTTACCTCGAGCTACTGAGCAAAGAAATATTCGAGAGTCTTCAAAAGGCAAGGTATCAGGCCGAACTATGGAAATTCAACGTTTAATTGGTAGAGCTTTAAGAGCGGTCATTGACCTTGATTTAATTGGTGAACGTACGATTTGGGTAGATTGTGATGTTATCCAAGCAGATGGAGGAACTAGAACCGCCTCTATTACGGGGGCGTTTGTAGCTGTTGCTTTAGCATGTGGCAAGCTATTAAAAGAAGAGAAGATTTCAAAAATGCCGATTAAACATTTCTTAGCCGCAACTTCAGTTGGTGTTACTGAAGAGGGAAGTTCAATCCTTGATTTATGTTACGAAGAAGACTCAACAGCATCAGTTGATATGAATGTTGTCATGACTGATCAAAATGAATTTGTTGAACTACAAGGAACAGGTGAAGAAGCTACATTCTCTCCTAACCAATTAAACGAATTAATTTCATTAGCTCAAAAGGGAATTAATGAATTGTTCTCCATACAAAAGGATGCACTTGGTGATGTTGCAGAACGAATAGGTGAAGGAAAGTAAAGGAGAGTAAGCTATGAAGCAGGTTTATGTGGCAACAACAAATCCAGGGAAAATAAAAGAATTTCAAGAAATGTTTAATTCATTAGATATTCAGATGGTGAGTTTGATAGATGCATTTGAAAATGTAGGGGATGTTGAAGAAACAGGAACTACCTTCGAAGAGAATGCTAGGCTAAAAGCTGATACGTATTCTAAAACTTATGATGTGCCGGTTATGGCGGATGATTCTGGCTTAACAGTTACAGCCTTAAATGGAGAGCCAGGTGTTTACTCTGCACGTTATGCAGGTTTAGATAAAATGATGACAATAACATGATGAAATTACTTAGTAATTTAGACGGTAATAACAATCGTGACGCTGCTTTTGTATCTGTCATCGCTTATTCGAGACCTGGAGAAGAGACGATTATATCTGAAGGTCGTTGTGAAGGAAGGATCGCGGAAGCGCCAGAAGGTACAGAAGGTTTTGGATATGATCCTATATTTATTCCAGATGGTTATAATCATACTATGGCTGAACTAGGACCTGAGGTAAAGAATCAGATTAGTCATCGAAAATATGCCTTAGACCAAATGCTGAAACAAATAAAAGATTTATTATAATTAGAAGCTGGGGAGATAACCCAGTTTCTTAAATTAATTCTTAATATAGGTTGACATGTGCGAGGAAATTTTTATATAATAATTCTTGTCCGCAACAGAAATGTATAAAGATACATTTAAATAATGGACATAGTGATCAGTAGACTGAATGCGTCAGTTACATAATTATTATTTACTACATATTATGCGGGTGTAGTGACGAGCAAAACTACTATGAGTTTGCTACGAGTTGCCCCGAAGCATAAAAACATCTTCGAATAAACTGGTAGATGCAGGGGCATAGTGTTAGTAGATTAGATGCGTCAGTTACATAATTATTATTTACTACATATTATGCGGGTGTAGTTTAGTGGTAAAACCTCAGCCTTCCAAGCTGATGTCGTGGGTTCGATTCCCATCACCCGCTCCATTTTTTGTTTTAATACATAAGTCCCAGTAGCTCAGCAGGATAGAGCAACAGCCTTCTAAGCTGTGGGTCGCAGGTTCGAATCCTGCCTGGGACGCCATTTTAAAAATGTGCTCAATCTCTTTAGCCATTAAGAGATTGAGCTTTTTTTATGTTCCTAATTATTTTGATTGCTCAGGTTTTGGTTGCTGTGTGATTGAAGATATAACCATACTTGTGACGACTGTTGCAATTAAATTCAAGATCGCAAAGACTAAGAGCACGATAAAGAAAGTATCTCGCATGTTTGTAAGCCCTCCATATTCCGAAACTATTTGTCTAATTCTTAATTATATCTTTATCAATTAACAAAAATCATTCGTAAAATTGAGCAAAGGATCATAAACAAAAAACTCTCACTATAAAAAGCGAGAGTCAGCAGTACTATATTTAACCAATCATAAGCCTGACTGTATCAGGGTTAATTTTCCTCATATATAATTCTTGCTCTAATAGTTCGATGAAATCTAGTTCTAATTCAAGGTTTATGGATTTGATATATGCACTGATTAATTGGTCATTATTTAAAAAATGCATCCATTCCACCCCTTTTACTTACGACTTTGTTACCAACAACATACCCTTTTGTTAGAATATAAACCATAATCTAGTTAAATAGGGTGAATTGTAATGAGAGACATTATTCAAATGGCATTACATCATGCACAAGACAAAAGTGATATCGTGAGTCAACAACCTGTTAGTGGTGGTTCAATCAATGAAAGCTTTTTTGTAAGAACAGCACGTCAAACTTATTTCATCAAGCATCACCCGAATGCACCAGAAAATTTCTTTGCTTATGAAAAAGAAGGATTAGAATTAATTAGATCAACCCAGACTATTCAAGTTCCTAAAGTTTACGCACATTCAGATCAACCAGGGAGAGCTTATTTAGTTATGGAATGGGTAGAAGGTGAAAAAAATTCAAACACTGAATATGAATTGGGTCAAGGTTTGGCGAAATTGCATCAAACTAACGCAGCTAGGCATGGTGTTCATCATGACACTTATATAGGTACACTTAAACAACCAAACACACTCTATAATGAATGGGTGGACTATTATAAAGAATGTCGGTTAAAAACTCAGCTTGAAATTGGGGTTGATCTTGGTAGCTTAACTGGCAGGCGAAGAGAGAAGTTAGAAAGAATTATTACTGATTTAAATCAGTTTATTCCAAAAGAAATTAAACCCACTTATTTACATGGTGATCTATGGGGTGGGAACTGGTTAACAGGATCTAATGGTAAACCTTATTTAATTGATCCTTCATTTTTATATGGTGACAGGCATTTTGATATAGCGTTTACAGAGCTATTTGGTGGATTTTCAAAGAAGTTTTATCAAGCCTATCAAGAAATTTATCCATTAAGCTCTTACTATGATGATATTAAGGAGTTATATCAATTATATTATTTGCTTGTTCATTTAAATATTTTTGGTGAGATGTATGGTTCCGCAGTGGACCGTGTTTTAGATAAGTATGCTGGATAAAAAAGGGCTTGAAAAATCTCTTAATGATTGGTTTAATAAATAAGTGTCTGTCCCAGTAGCTCAGCAGGATAGAGCAACGGCCTCCTAAGCCGTAGGTCGGGAGTTCGAATCTCTCCTGGGACGTTAACAAACTATCTGTGCTAAACCTTTTTAACTAGGGTTTTGCACAGATAAAGGATGCTAACGCAGATTATAACTCTGTGTGGCATCTTTTTTCCCTACAATATTCCTGCATAGTTTTAGTACCTCCATTAAGATCTCAATATGGTGAAAAGATTTCTAATTTATTTATTAGCTGTAAAGGGACATCATTAAAAACAAAATCAACTAACAATGCAATTTCAAAACAATTAAGCAAATATGCAAAGAGCTATAATCTCTAGAATATTAACCCTCATGCTCTTAGAAGAGGTTATGCAAATAGCTTGTTGGGCAAGGGGGGTAAATCTTGCTTTAATATCAAAAGCTCTTGAGCATTCAAGCCTAGCAGTTACTACTCAATACTTGGATATAGATGTTGAGGAAGTTATTGATAACTTGAGAGAATTTTTCTTCTACTAGCTTTTGTAGGGTTTATAGTGTTACTTTACCTAGAGGATAGTAATAAACTTTTAAGGAAATTAAGAGTAATCCTCTAGATGAGAAAAATGTATTAACTAACAATCTAAAGAGTATCAAGTCAAGTATCAAAAAGGTTCATCAAGATTATATCGCTGAAATTTTTACTGAAGAAGATGCACAGAATTAAAAAAGCAGTTAAAAGCTCAAAGAGAGCATACTGAGGTACAGTTAGAAAAATTGAATAGTAGGATAATGGTGAAATAGTAAAAGAGCTAGAGGCTGTCTTAATCAGGCTAAGAGCTTGTTTAAAATGTGAGTTAAACTTAGAAGCAAAAGAAATGAATCTATTGTTGTCATCTGTAATAGACAAGATTGAGTATAAGAGGGTTGGAAATCACAAGGCAGAGATTGATATGCAAATACACTATAAAGGACAATCAGCGGAGCTAGAGCAGTAATTCTAGCTTCTTTTTATTTAATTATTTGGTAAAAGAGGATTTTTATGGTTTTGTCGAATATTGTACTAAGTTGTACTTTTGTATTAAAGGTGGTGTGAGTTTTATGGCTGAAAGAAAACCCCTAGGCAAGCATGAGAATGCAATTTTACTTTCTGAAGTTGACAGTTTATGTCCAATTTGTGCTAAGCCTCTTATTTATGAAAAAAAGGTAGGAAATATAAGAGATGGGAAGGTGCTCATATATATCCCCTTAACCCTACAGAAGAGGAAAAGAAACTGTTAAAGGGTGAGAAAAAATTACATGAGGATGTAAATCATTTAAATAATATTATTGCTTTATGTCGCGATTGTCATAAAGAATTTGATAATCCTAGAACAGTAGAAGAATATAGAGAATTATTTAGCATTAAGAAAAATATTCTGAGTAAGAATGAAACAAGGACAAAGTACCATGATCACCATATTGAGAATGAAATTAAAGAAGTAATTACTACGCTAGTAGAGGGCTTTGGTGAAGGATATTCTCAGCAATTGGAGATGAATGCTTTAAGGTTAGATGAAAAAGCAGATAAATCTCTAACTCCTATAACAAAAGAAGGATAAGGAATGAAATAAGAGATTACTACTTATATATTCAAGAGCAATTTCGCCAGTTAGATAGCAATTATCCGCAATCATTCCATAGAATAGCTTTACAAGTAAGTCTTTTTTATAGCACATTAACAAAAACAGAAACCTCGCAAGAAGTAATTTACACTCAATTAACTGAGTGGTTATCCAAAGTAACAGGCAATAGCTCTTTAGGTGCGTGTGGAATAATAATTTCCTTTTTCATTCAGAATTGTGAGGTGTTTTAATGCTATTACCAAGTAAAGTAACTAGGTTTAGTGAGTCAGTGATTGGAAAGATAACAATTCTTCTAGAGTATTTAGTAGATGGTGAAATAACTATTAAGGATTTGTATTACAGCACAAGAGATCAATTTGAAGAAATAGATGAATTTATTTATTCACTTGATGTATTATATCTGCTTGATGCTGTCAAAGTGGATTTTGATAAAGGAGTAGTTTCATATGTTAACAAAAATTAAGAGTAAAATATTTCAAGAGGAAGCAATTGAATTTCAAAAAGGTCTAAATGTAGTGCTAGGTGACAATAAAGGTTCAAACTCAATTGGTAAATCAACTTTACTAATGATTGTAGATTTTGTTTTTGGTGGTAATACATATACTTCACATAACAAGGATATGGCAGAAAATTAGGTCATCATGATTTCTTATTCAAGTTTGAATTTGATGGGGTTGAATACTACTTTATTAGGGGCACTGAGGAGCCAGATATAGTATATGAAAGTAACAGCAATTATGAGCAATTAGATCAGATGAAGGTTGGGGATTTTACAAAAAATTAAAGAGTTTGTACAAGCTAGAATCAGATTATTTAACTTTTAGATCTATTGTTAGCACTTTCTCAAGAGTGTGGGGCAAAAATAATCATGATGTAAAAAAGCCTCTCCATAATGTACCGAATCAAAAGTTTAGTGAAACAGTTTCAAACCTAATCAAGCTGTTTTACAAATATGAGGAGATTGCTAATGAAGATAAGGAATTAAAGACATTAGAAAGTAAAAAGAAGTATTGAATAAAGCAGGTAATTTTAAATTTATTCCTAAGATCACAAAAAGAAATATGAAAAGAATTTAAAAGAAATTGAAAGACTTACTAAGGAGATTGAAAAGGTTGGTAAGAAGGCTTACAGTCCCTCTATAAATGTTAGCGAAATAGTCTCTGATGAGTTAATTAAAGTGAGGGAAGAAAAAAATAAGTTGCTTGAGGAGCGAGAATATCTTAGGTCTAGATTAAATAGGACAAATAGAAAAATAAAGAAATCTGCTGATGCTGGGTTTGAAAACCTTAAAGATTTCTTCCCTAATGTCAATATAGAAAAATTAACTGATATAGAATCCTTTCACAATGGTATCAGCTCTATACTAAGTAATGAACTAAAAACAGCGAGGAAAGAATTGAATGGAAAGATTAAGGTATTAGATAAAGAAATTAGCGAATTAAATTCCAGACAAGAGCAATTATTAAACCCTGATGAGGAGCTTAATGTATTTATTGATAAGTTAATTGAACATACCTCAGAAATAAAGAATTTACAATTAGAAAATGAATACTATTTAAGGTTGTCTGTTATTAAGTCAGATGTAAAGGCTAAGGAACAAGATCTTGATGAAATAAAAGAAAAGATAGTAAAAGATATAGAGAAAGAAATTAATTCAAAGATTAAGGAGGTAAATGATTTAGTTCATGAGGATAAAAGAAGTGCTCCTAAATTAGATTTAACATACACATCATATGAATACAAAATATCTAATAATACTGGTACTGGTAAAGCATACTCAAACTTATTGATATTTGATTTAGCTGTATTATTACTAACTAGACTACCATTTATCATTCATGATTCTTTCTTGTTTAAAAACATTGAAAAAGAAGCAGTAGAGCAAATCATTGATTTTTATAATTCAATGTCTAAACAAGTGTTTATAGCGATTGATCTAATAAACATGTATAACAAAGAAACTCAAGATACTTTGAAAAAGAATAAAGTTATTCAATTATCAGAGAATAATTTATTGACTACTTTAGACTGGAGAGATAGTAGCAACTAAAAGGAAGGATATGGTAGTAGGATCCTTTTTGGAAGAGTATAATGTCAGCCTCCTAAGCCGTAGGTCGGGAGTTCGAATCTCTCCTGGGACGTTAAAAAGGCCTGATCAGTTTCGTACTGGTCAGGCCTTTTACTTATGGCGTTTAGGATAAATCAAAATCATTTTTGTTATTAAATAAAGAAATATGACAATGGATATTAAAATAAATAACAAATTTAACATAAAAATTTTAATGAACAAGAAAATGATGATTGGCCAAGTTAAAGCATAAGATGTCATTTTCCATAATTGATGATAAGCTAGTTTTCTATTTAAACTATTTCTAATTAAATAAGAAATACCAGCTAAAGCTGTAACAATTAATGTGGTTAAAAAGATCGTTAAAGCTGGATACAAGAAAACCACTTGAATAATCACAACATCTGGGATCGAACCGTTTGTATCTTTAACATTCTGAACAAATCTTATTGCATCGGGTAAGAATAAAATTAAAAATAATAGGTTGATGAACACGAGTGTATCTCTCATGTTCATGCGATTTAATTTAAACAAAGCATCTTTCTTAGGTAGTAATAAACTGTTTTTAAGAATCGTACCTAATTTCACTCGTCGCCCCTCCGCTCACTATTAGAAAAAGACTGCTAATTCGTCTTCAATGGCTTTTTAATTTTAGTTATGGCATCTTCAGTGTCTTTCCCAAAGATTCTTTTGCCGTTGACTAATGCGTAAGGTCTAACAGCGCAAAGTCCGCAGAAGGAAAGGCAGCTATTTTCTATCACTGCCACTTCTGGATATTCTTCCTCCAGTATTTCCTCTAAGTTAACTTGAGCGATTAGATTTCCGTCACAGATTTCGACTACAACAAGACCCATAGCTGCTTTCCTCCTTTCTAGTTAAACAATCATTTTCAAAATTATAATTATAAAGCCTCTTTGTAGTTTGTGCAACTTTTATGTTTGAATAATGATGACAAAAGTTGGAAGAATAAGTTTGTCTAAATGACAAGAAAGAGGTGTGGTAGTTGGATTTTACAACTTTAAATAAAAGTTTTATTAATGGAGAGTGGGTTGAAGGGCAGAGTAGCCGGACGTTTAATAATCAAAATCCGTATAACGGAGAAGAGTTACAAACGATTAAGCTCGCGACATTAAATCAGTTAGAAGATACTTTTTTAAAAGCAAAAGAGGTACAGAAGAGTTGGGCTAAAACATCTGCTGAAGAGAAAAAGCAAGTATTAAATAAAGTCATTGAATTTTATGAACAGAATCGTGATGACATAATTGATATCATCACTAGAGAAACTGGTGGGAGTGTCATAAAGGCGAATGTGGAAGTTGATTTAACAATAGGGTTGGTTAAGGAAGCATTGACCATGCCTGATGAATTAGACAAAGTAGAAGAAGTACCTGCGGGTATAGAGAACCGAGTGAACCGTGTTCACAAATTACCACTTGGTGTGATTACGTCAATATCACCATTTAATTTTCCGATGAACTTATCAATGAGAACGATCGCACCTGCGATTGCTCTTGGTAATAGTGTGGTTCATAAACCAGATGCGCAAACAGCGATGTCCGGAGGTTCGATTATTGCAAAAGCGTTCGAATATGCAGGGTTACCAAAAGGTGTGTTTAATTGCCTATTAACAGATCTTGATGAGATTGGTGATGCTATGTTAGAAAGTCCTCATTCACAGCTTATTAGTTTCACAGGGTCGACACCTGTTGGTAAACATATAGGTAAAATAGCTGGTGGTATGCTCAAACGTGTAGCATTAGAGCTTGGGGGGAAATAATCCATTTATCGTTTTAAAAGATGCCAATGTTGATAAGGCAGTAGATGCAGCGGTATTTGGTAAATTTATTCACCAAGGACAAATTTGTATGTCCATAAACCGTTTTATTGTCCATCACGATCATTATGATGAGTTTGTAAAAAGTTTGTTGAACGAGTTAAGGCTATTCCATGCGGAGATCCGACTAATCCAGAAACGATTGTGGGGCCACTTATTAATGAAGAGCAAGCTGATAAAGCCTCGAAGATTATAGAAGATGCTAAAAATGCCGGGGCCAAGGTGGCATTAGAAGGGTCGAGGGACGGAAATTTACTTACGCCGACTGTATTTATTGACGTTGATAATGGTAGTGAGCTTGCGCAAACAGAATTATTCTCACCTATTGCGACCATTATAAAGGCCGAATCTGATGATAAGGCAATTGAAATGGCTAACGACACACCTTACGGATTAAGCTCAGCTATCTTTACTGAGGATTTAACTGAAGGTGAGGAATTAGCACGTCAAGTGGAAAGTGGTATGACCCATATAAATGATCAAACCGTTAATGATCACCCAACAGTACCATTTGGTGGCGCTAAAGAAAGCGGGTTAGGTCGTTTTGGTAATCCGTGGATTGTTGAAGAATTTACGATGACAAAATGGGTTTCGATTCAAAAAGAATATCGTGAATATCCTTTCTAAACTTTTAATTGATTCAATTTGTACAAAGAGGCCTGGAACTCTTAGTTTATCAATTTAACTTAAGAGTTTGGCCTTATTTTTGTGTTAAATAGAACCGTAATCATGTATGATATAGATAAATAGGTATCTGTAATTTTTAATTACAGGTTACACATTATGTTTTTAATGAGGTGATTATGGGTAGATTATGTTAACAGGGAAATTATTTAAGACGGGATGGTTTTATTATGGATTATGAACAACAAGACGTCGTCATGTTCCCGGGATGGAGAAAAGAGTTAGAGGCAAAGACGTTTGAAGCAGTGAAACATAAGAATTATAAGGAAGCTTTATTACATATTGAGCAATTAGAATCGTTCGATGAAGCATCAAATGATATTTTAACGGCAAAAGTAATTTGTTTAATTGAAACCAGTCAATATGAGCAAGCAATTGGTCTCTGCCGGAAACTGATGCGAGAAGATGATGAGAATTATTATAAGTATTTACATATTTATTTGACGATCTTATTTCAAAATAGTCAATATGCCGAACTCGTTGATCTCTTAGATGAAATTCAAAATCATGAATCCATCCCAGTTGAATATGAAGAGCCATTTAAACAATTGTATGATATGAGTAAACAGTTTCAAGAGCAAACTCCTAAGCGAGATTCGTCCGAACACATGGAACATTTTTGGATTCACTCGAAGGTGGTAATTTCCAGGAACAATGGAATTTGCTATCATACCATCGTAAACATTCAATTGAACCATATTTAGATCGATTAGTACCATATTTAAGTGACGCTCAGCTTAATCCAGTTATTAAAACTGGTATCTTACAATGGTGTATAGATGAAGGCATTGAAGATCAAATTGAAATTGTTAAATTTGATCGGTCTAAGTGGATAAAGCCTTATGAATTACCTGATGTACTAGAAACAGAATTTGCAAAGACTTGTTTAATAGAATTAGAAGAAATTGAACATGATGATCCTACTCTATACCAATTTACAAAGCAGATTTTGTTTCGATTTTGTATATTTTATACCCATTAACGCCTATTGATGCTGAACCGAGTGAAATCGCTGAAGCGGTATCTAAATTAGCTGAGAAATATTTGAATTTAAATCAAGACGAACACCCTACATACATAACTGAAAATACTAGGAAGTGGATGGATGAGATTGAGCAACTAGAAAAATTATATTTCTCTCAAATTGAGGATTGACATTTTCTAGTTTAGATTATTGAACGGATAAATTTCTATGTTATAATATAGTGGTTGCATTATGCATGAATAGTGAGATTTAATGATCGCTATGTAAAAATATTGGAATAAATAGTTTTTGGAGGGAAGTTTTATGTCAGCAAAATGGGAAAAGAAAGAAGGCAATGAAGGTGTCTTAACGTTTGAAGTCGACACTGATGAATTTGATAAAGCCTTAGATCAAGCTTTTAAAAAAGTAGTTAAAGATGTGCAGGTACCTGGATTCCGTAAGGGTAAAGTACCTCGTAATATTTTCGAAAAACGTTTCGGTGTTGAAGCATTATATCAAGATGCGGTTGACATTGTCTTACCTGATGCTTATATGAAAGCAGTTGAAGAAGCAGGTATTACTCCGGTTGATCGTCCTGATGTTGATATTGAACAAATTGAAAAAGGAAAACCATTAGTATTTACTGCTGAAGTAACGGTTAAGCCAGAAGTTACATTAGGTGAATATAAAGGTCTTGAAGTTGAAGAAAAAGATACAACTGTCACAGATGAAGATGTTGAAGAAGAATTAAAATCACTTCAAGAAAAACAAGCAGAGCTAGTTGTTAAAGAAGAAGGAACAATCGAAGAAGGTGACACAGCTGTTATTGACTTTGAAGGTTTTGTTGATGGCGAAGCTTTTGAAGGTGGAGCAGCAGAAAACCATTCATTAGAAATTGGCTCTGGTCAGTTCATTCCTGGATTCGAAGAGCAACTAGTTGGTAAAGAAGCTGGAGAAGAACTAGATGTTGTTGTAACATTCCCAGAAGATTATCAAGCAGAAGAGTTAGCGGGTAAAGAAGCTACATTCAAAGTTAAAATTCATGACATTAAAACAAAAGAATTACCTGAACTTGACGATGAGTTCGCAAAAGATGTTGATGAAGAAGTAGAAAACGTTAGATGAGTTAAGAAATAAAACTCGTGAACGTTTAGAAGAAGAGAAGAAAAATGATGCTGACGTTGAAAAAACGTGAATCACTAGTTAATCAAGCAGCTGACAACTCAGAAATGAACATTCCACAAGCAATGGTTGACTCAGAACTTGATCGTATGATGCAGGAATTTGAGCAGCGTCTACAAATGCAAGGTCTATCATTAGACATGTACGCTCAGTTCACTGGCCAAGATGAAAATGCGCTTAAGGAACAAATGAAAGATGACGCTGAGAAACGTGTTAAAACTAATCTAACTTTAGAAGCTATTTCAGAAGCTGAAACTTAGAGGTAACAGAAGAAGACGTTAAAAAAGAATTAGAACAAATGGCCTCTATGTACAACACAGATGTTGATAACTTAAAGCAAATGTTAGGCGGAAATACTGACATGCTTAAAGATGATCTTAAAATGAAAAAAGCAATTGACTTCTTAGTTGAAGAAAGCAAAACTATATAATAATTAAAACAAGGCGCGTGTTGAACGTGCCTTGTTTTTCAATAAGTAACATCTACATATTCGGAAAAGGTGTGTAACTTTTCAAAAACAAAGCATAAGATGATTGTAAGTTTTTCTTTTGACTAATTTAATTTTCAAGTACATAATGAGAATTACGGAATTCATTTATACAAACAATAATATGACATCTAGTTAACATACAGATAAAACTTTGATTTTTATGGGGTGAAATAATGTTTAAATTTAATGAAGAGAAAGGGCAACTTAAGTGCTCTTTTTGTGGAAAGACGCAAGATCAGGTGCGTAAGTTAGTCGCAGGACCAGGCGTTTATATATGTGATGAATGTATTGACCTTTGTACTGAAATTGTAGAAGAAGAATTAGGTTCAACAGATACGGAAGAATTCAAAGATGTACCAAAACCTAAGGAGATTTGTGAAATCCTTGATGATTATGTGATTGGTCAAGAAAAAGCGAAGAAGTCCTTGTCAGTTGCGGTATATAACCATTATAAACGTATTAATTCAAATAATGTAAAAAACGATGATGTTGAATTGGCTAAAAGTAATATCTTATTACTTGGACCAACAGGTAGTGGTAAAACATTACTTGCACAAACATTAGCAAGAATTCTTAATGTACCTTTCGCTATTGCAGATGCAACGTCATTAACTGAAGCGGGTTATGTAGGTGAAGATGTTGAGAACATCTTACTAAAACTAATTCAAGCAGCAGACTATGATGTAGAAAAAGCTGAAAAAGGTATTATTTATATCGATGAAATTGATAAGGTCGCTCGAAAATCCGAGAACCCGTCAATTACAAGAGATGTATCAGGTGAAGGTGTACAACAAGCCTTACTAAAAATTCTTGAAGGTACACAAGCAAGCGTACCACCTCAAGGCGGACGTAAGCATCCTCATCAAGAATTTATTCAAATCGATACAACTAATATCTTATTTGTGGTTGGTGGTGCATTCGACGGCATCGATCAAATTGTTAAACGTAGGCTCGGTGATAAAGTCATTGGATTTGGTGCTGAAGCAAATAACGCCAATGTCAATGAACAAGATTTATTAACAAAGGTTCTTCCTGAAGACTTATTACGCTATGGATTAATTCCAGAATTCATTGGCCGTCTTCCAGTAATCGGAAGCCTTGAACAATTAGATGAAGATGCATTAGTTGAAATCCTAACTAAACCTAAAAAACGCTCTAGTTAAACAATACGAAAAGTTATTTGAAATTGACGATGTAGAGCTTGAATTTGAAGAAGAAGCTTTACGTGAAATTTCAAATAAAGCCATTGAACGAAAAACAGGAGCGCGTGGGTTAAGATCCATTATTGAAGGTATTATGTTAGATGTGATGTTCGACTTACCTTCGCGTGATGATATTGAGAAATGTATTATTACAAAAGATACAGTCAAACTCGATAACGGTAAACCAAAGTTAGTCATGAAGGATGGTTCGGTAATTGATCAGAATGAAGAGCCTAAAGAAAGTGCTTAAAACTCAAACAGTTAGGCCTTAAATAAACTCGCCAGCTTGGCGAGTTTATTTATTTCTAATAATTAGTACATAATAAGAGTGGTTTATTTAAAGCATAAGAACAATTTACAACATGATTGGAATTCTATATGATTAAAGTACGGAAAATCTTGGAGGTGTTCATCATTGGGAACAGATAAACATACAGATATCCCCCTCCTACCATTGCGTGGCGTTGTTGTTTATCCATCAATGGTTATGCATTTAGATGTAGGAAGAGAAAAATCAATAAAAGCTTTAGAAGATGCTATGATGAAAGACCATCATATACTGTTAGCAACTCAAAAAGAAACGTCTTTAGATGAGCCAACAAAAGACGACCTTTACCAAACTGGAACTGTTGCTGAAATCAAACAAATGGTTAAGCTACCAAATGGAACAAGGCGAATCTTAATTGAAGGCTTACATCGTGCAGAAGTACAAGCTTTCAATAAAGAAGATGACTTTTTTATTGTTGAGTATGAATCACTAGACGATGAGCAAGGTGAGAACCTTGAGCAACAAGCCATGATGAGAATGCTCATTAATGATTTTATGAATTCACTAAAATATCAAAGAAGTTAAATCAGGAGACATTTGATTCTGTAAAAGATATTGATGAACCTGGTCGCCTTGCTGATATGATTAGTTCCAATCTTTCATTAAAAATCCAACAAAACAGCGAGTGCTTGAAATAGTCTATATACCTGAACGACTCGATTTCATTATTCAACTAATTAATAATGAAAAAGAAGTTTTAAGTATGGAGAAAAAGATTGGTCAACGCGTTAAACGTTCAATGGAACGAACCCAGCGTGAGTATTATTTAAGGGAGCAACTAAAAGCGATTCAAAAAGAGCTTGGTGAAAAAGATGGAAAAACTGGCGAAGTGGCTGAGTTAAAAGAAAAATAGATGAAGCTAATATGCCTGAGCGAATTGAAAACGTTGCTTTAAAAGAACTTGACCGTTATGAGAAAGTTCCTCAAACATCTGCTGAAAGTTCAGTTATACGTAACTACATTGAGTGGCTTGTTTCGTTACCTTGGACAAATGAAACAACAGATAACTTAGAAATTAACAGAGCTGAGCGAATTTTGAATGAAGATCACTATGGTTTAGATAAAGTTAAAGAACGCGTTTTAGAATACTTGTCAGTTCAAAAATTAACGAATTCTATAAAAGGCCCTATTTTATGCTTAGTGGGACCACCAGGTGTCGGTAAAACGTCACTAGCAAAGTCCATTGCACGAGCGATCAATCGCCATTTGTTAGAGCATCGTTAGGTGGCGTAAGAGATGAGGCTGAAATTCGAGGTCACAGACGAACTTATGTAGGTGCTATGCCTGGACGCATTATTCAAGGAATGAAAAAAGGCCGAAACCATTAATCCAGTCTTTTTATTAGATGAAATTGATAAAATGGCAAGTGATTTCAGAGGCGATCCATCATCGGCTATGTTAGAAGTGTTAGACCCTGAACAAAACCATTCTTACAGCGATCATTTTATTGAAGAACCATATGATTTGTCGAAAGTCATGTTTATTGCAACTGCTAATAATTTACAGACAATTCCTGGTCCATTACTTGATCGTATGGAAGTCATTTCAATTGCGGGATATACAGAGCTTGAGAAGCTTCATATATCAAAAGAACACCTTCTTCCAAGACAGCTTAAAGAAAATGGTCTATCAAAAGGGCAACTGCAAATCCGTGATGAAGCCATTTTAAAACTGATTAGAATGTATACTCGTGAAGCAGGTGTGCGTAACTTAGAGCGTCAATTTGCATCGATTTGCCGTAAAGCAGCCAAAATTATCGTTGCTGAAGAGAAGAAACGAGTGGTTGTAACAGAGAAAAAATTAGACGAACTATTAGGAAAACCGCGTTTTAGATATGGACAAGCTGAAGTCGATGATCAAATTGGAGCTGCAACTGGTCTTGCTTATACACAAGCAGGGGGCGATACGCTATCCATTGAAATCTCATTATCAAAAGGTACGGGTAAATTAACCCTTACCGGTAAACTTGGTGATGTTATGAAAGAATCAGCTCAAGCTGCTTTTAGTTACATTCGTTCACGTGCAGATGAGCTTGAAATAGAACCAGATTTTCACGAAAAATATGATGTTCATATACACGTCCCAGAAGGTGCAACTCCAAAAGACGGGCCATCTGCTGGTATTACGATGGCAACAGCTCTCGTGTCTGCCTTAACTGAAAGACCTGTTCGTAAAGAAGTGGGTATGACAGGTGAAATCACATTACGGGGTCGAGTTCTCCCTATTGGTGGTTTAAAAGAAAAATCACTTAGCGCCCATCGTGCTGGTTTAACGACCATTATTATGCCAGCTGAGAATGATAAAGATTTAGAAGAAATTCCGGAAAGCGTTCGAGAAGGGTTAACATTTATTAAAGTTAAACATTTAGATGAAGTACTAGAACATGCTCTACTACCTAATAAACAGTAATACGTGTTGTTCCTAAGGAGAATTTATTATGAAAGTAACACAGGCTGAAATTGTGATAAGTGCTGTTAGTAAAAAACAATATCCGAATGACGGATTGCCTGAAATTGCATTAGCAGGCAGGTCCAATGTCGGTAAATCATCTTTTATCAATAAGATGATTCAGCGTAAAAGCTTAGCGAGAACCTCTTCAAAACCAGGTAAAACACAAACTCTTAACTTCTATAAGATCAATGAGTCGTTCTTTTTTGTAGATGTACCTGGATATGGTTACGCCAAAGTGTCAAAAAAGGAACGTGAAGCTTGGGGGGAGAATGATGGAAGAGTATTTCCAAGAGCGGGAAACTCTTGAAGCAACGGTTTTACTGATTGATATGCGCCATCCTCCTACTGAAGATGATATTATTATGTATGATTTTTTAAAGCATTTTGAACTTCCTGTTTTGGTTGTGGCGACAAAACTGGATAAAGTAAAAAAGGCCAAGAGAGATCAGCATTATAAAGTTATTAAGGAAGCGTTAGATTTAGAGCCAGAAGACCAACTGGTTGCTTTTTCTGCCGAGACTGGTGAAGGTAAGGATCAAGCTTGGAGACATTTAAGCGGGTTTATTTCATAGTATGAGTTTGAAAAAGGACTTTCTTAGCAAAAAGTGGCTGAGAAAGTCCTTTTTGTTTGGAGGAAATTTATAAATTTCGCACCTCACAAGATGTTACTTTTTAAATAATAAAATGCTTCCGATTAGAATGAGCAGGATTGGCCAAAAACTTCTCGAGCTGCACAAACACAAAATCAAACCAACTGAACCAATCAGGCATTGCAATAGATGTAATGGCCATAAATGAAATGATAATAAATATGAGACCGATCACCATACCTTGGTTTGTTTTTGAGAACGTAATAAAAAAGCAAATCCAATAATTAAGGTATACATACCCCAATGGTCAATCCATTGTACGGAATGTGTCAGTGCATGAAAATGAATACCTAACCCGAGTAAAAACGACTCCAGGGAAAATACTATCATGTTGTTTTTGTGTATAACCATTGAATAAGAACGCGATTCCTAATATGATAAGTATGGTTGGCCACGTATCAAAACGCGATAAAAATGGGATGGAGTATTGTTGTAATAAGAAATAAATACCGATTCCAATTAGAATAATACCTAAAAAGATTTTGTTGGTTCATGAGATACGCTCCTAAAATCAGTTTTCTTGAAGGCTAAATGGCCATGTGTTAACCTTGTATTAGTAGATAATAATTATTCTAAATTAATACTATCACAAATTTTCATATTATGTTCATGTTTTTAAACGTAATAAAAACGACTTTATTGGTATACTAACATTATAAGAATGGTTCGTATAGATAAGGGGTGAAGGGTATGCATGTCATAGTAGTAAGCTTAAACTATCGGACAGCCCCAGTTGAATTAAGGGAACAGTTAGCTTTTAAAGAGGATCAAGTAGGCGATGCGATGGTTGCTCTGAATCAAGAAAAGAGCATCCTAGAAAATGTTATCGTCTCAACTTGTAACAGAACGGAATTATATGTTGTGGCAGACCAGTTGCATACTGGTCGTTATTATGTGAAGCGCTTCGTATCAATTGGTTCGATGTGGATCTTGATGAAGTGACAAAACATGTAGAGATTTATGAAGATCAAGATGCAATTCGCCACTTATTCCGTGTATCAGCTGGTTTAGACTCCATGGTTTTAGGTGAAACTCAAATTTTGGGACAAGTTAAACAAGCATTTCATGTTGCGCAAGTGCGTGAGGCTTCAGGACTCATCTTTAATCAATTGTTCAAGCAGGCGATTACTGCAGCTAAAAAAGGGCATCGTGATACAGAGATAGGTGAACATGCGGTATCTATTAGTTATGCAGCTGTAGAATTATCGAAAACTATTTTGGCGATTTAAAGAATCAACACGTTGTCATCTTAGGCGCTGGCAAGATGGGTGAATTAGCTGTACAAAATTTACACGGCAGTGGTGTTGATCGTGTAACTGTCGTTAATAGAACATTTTCAAAAGCTGAAGAACTTGCGAATCGCTTTAATGGTGAAGCCATTCCTTTAGAGAATTTTGAGTCCACATTAAAAGATGCTGATATTCTAATTACATCTGCCGGGACTCAAGATTATGTACTGACTAAGGAACAAATGTCTTCACTTATTAAAAAGAGAAATGGGAAGCCAATTTTTCTTGTAGATATTGCGGTTCCGCGTAATCTTGATCCCGCCATTAATGATTTAGATAGTGTCTTTTTATATGATATAGACGATCTCCAAGGCATTGTTGATCAAAACTTATCAGAAAGACAAAAGGCGGCAGCTCAAATTGATGAAATGATTGAAGCCGAAATGGATGAGTTTGAAGAATGGTTAACAACATTAGGTGTTGTGCCAATTATTTCAGCTCTACGTAAAAAGGCTTTAACAATTCAAGAACAAACAATGGCATCCATTGAACGTAAAATGCCTGATTTAACGGCTCGTGAGAAAAAGGTATTAAATAAACATACGAAAAGTATTATTAATCAAATGCTTAAAGAACCAATTCTTCAAGCTAAAGAAATGGCTGGAGAAGAGCATGCGGATGATATGCTTAAATTATTTATTCGAGTGTTTGGCATTGACGATGAGGTTGAAGAGGAGCTTAGAAAACAAAATTCAAAACATCAGTCTCATGAGGAAGTTAGTCGTTCATTACCTTTATCAGGCTTAATACAAGCGATTCAACATCGTTAATAAGGGGAAACTCACATGAGTGCCTTTGAAGACTTAAGAATTTATGAATTAATCGTTATATTATATGGATTAAGTTTAATGATGTATTTCTATGATTTTGTTAAGCAAGACCGGAAGGCCAATCAAATGGCCTTCTGGTTACTTTTATTGGTTTGGTTTTTACAGACCATTTTTTTATTTAGAGAGATTTATATTACAGGGACATTGCCTATACTGAGTATAACGGAAGGTCTTTATTTTTATGCTTGGTTAATACTCTTGGTATCCGTAGTAGTCAATTACTTTTTTAAAGTTGACTTTTTAGTGTTTGTGATGAATGTGATTGGCTTCATCATTATGTTAGTCTTTTTAGTTTCACATTTAACAAGTGGTGGTAATACGTTTGGAGATCAGTTTATAGGTGAATTATTGCTATTTCATATTGTGCTAGCATTCTTATCCTATACGCTGTTTACAATATCTTTTGCTTTTTCTGTCTTATATTTATTACAATTTAAGATGTTGAAGGAGAAAAAGTGGGGACGGACACTTAAAAAGTTAGGTCGTTTAGGGCAAATGGAAGAATGGTCATTTTTATTAATCATTATTTCAACACCTTTATTGTTCATTTCTCTTATATTAGGAGTTGTATGGGCATATATGGCCAACGAGCTATTTTATTGGATTGACCCAAAAACGATTGGTTCATTTATTGTCATTATTTTATATGGGTTTATCATCTATAGAAAAGTTGTGAATAAATCAGTTGGAAAAGATTTAGCGCATGCGAATACGATGGCATTTGCGATATTGTTTTTAAATTATTTCTTATTCTCATTATTATCAAATTTTCATTTTAATTAGGAGGTTTACGATGCGAAAAATCGTAATAGGCTCAAGACGAAGCAATTTAGCAATGACCCAGACTGAATGGGTTATTGAGCAGCTGAAGAAACATACGAAAGATTATGAATTTGAAGTTAAAAAGATCGTTACTAAAGGAGATAAAATTCTAGATGTAACGTTATCTAAAGTTGGCGGGAAAGGCCTTTTTGTAAAAGAGATTGAACAAGCTATGTTTGATCATGAAATTGATATGGCGGTACATAGTATGAAGGATATGCCTTCACAACTTCCAGAGGGTCTCGAAATTGCGTGTGTTCCTGAACGTGAAGATCACCGTGATGCATTTATATCCAATGATCATGTTCAGTTAGATGATTTAAAAGAAGGAGCTGTGGTTGGAACTAGTAGTCTACGTAGAGGGGCTCAAATTTTAGCTTACAGACCAGATTTAAAAATACATTGGATTCGCGGTAACATTGAAACGAGACTCAGAAAACTAAAAGAAGAGAATTTTGATGCCATTATTTTAGCTGCAGCCGGCTTAAAACGAATGGGCTGGTCAACTGAATTAATTACACAATACTTAGAACCAGAAGTAAGTTTACCTGCAGTTGGTCAAGGTGCACTTGCGATAGAGTGCCGTGAGAGTGATGACGATTTGAAAGAATTATTGTCAAACATTAATGATGAATACACGGCAACAACCGTTTCTGCCGAACGTAAATTTTTAAGTATGCTTGAAGGTAGTTGTTCTGTACCAATTGCAGCATACGCAATTAGAGAAGGAGACCAAATTACTTTAACTGGTTTAGTGTCTTCATCAGACGGCAAAACCGTTCTTAAAACACAGAGTACTTCTAACGACCCTATTCAAGCTGGTGAAGAAGTAGCGAATGAACTGATTAAACAAGGGGCTAAAGACTTAGTTGAGGAAGCTAAAAAGGAACTTGGAGAGCAATAATGTCTCAATTAAAGGGGAAGACCTTATTTATCTCTCGTGAATTTGCTAAAGCTCAAGATTTTATCGTTCCACTTAAAGAACATGGTGTAAACGTCATTGCTTATTCTTTAATTACTTTTGAGTTAGAGGAATCTGTTTCTCATCGTGAGACTATAAATCAATTTAATCAATTTGATTGGGTCGTTTTTACAAGTGCAAATGGTGTTCGGTACTTTTTTGAAACTTTAGACAATCACGCAATTTCGCCTAGTGAAATTCAACATATTAAAAAGGCTGTCGTTGGCTCAAAGACCAAAGAAGCTTTAGAACAATATGGCGTACAAGCTCATTTTTTACCAGAAATTTATGATGCTGAACATTTTTAGTCATTCGTTTATAAGTGACATGAAACCAAAGCATGTGTTACTCATAAAAGGTAATTTATCTCGTGATGTGATTGATCACAAGTTAGATCGTGCAAAATATTCCATACGATACAATGATTGTTTATAGGACTGTTGTGAATCACAAAGTAGAAAGCATTATAAATCAAGAATTGACTGAAAATGTAGATGGATTAGTATTCACATCGCCTTCTTCTGTTAATGCATTCGAAAAGTTAGTTGGGATCAATCAGGCTTATTTAATCAAACCTTGCTTTTGTATTGGAGAGACAACAAGAGAAAAAGCTGAACAATCTGGTTTCACTAATACAATTGTCCCTGAAGTTTTTACACTGGAAGGATTATCCGACGCTGTGGTTCACTATTACTCTATAAAGGAGAATGATGATGAGTGATTTAAATTTTGATCGACATAGAAGACTTCGAAGTTCTGATAGTATGAGAGCTTTAGTTAGAGAAACTCATTTAAGAACCGAAGATTTAATTTATCCTATTTTCGTTTTAGAAGAAGAAGGGCAAAAAATGAAGTACCTTCGATGCCAGGCATTTATCAAATTTCCTTAGATCGGTTATCCGAAGAAATGGATGAAGTTGTCTCATTGGGTATTCGTGCAGTTCTTTTATTTGGAGTACCAGATGTTAAAGATTCAGTAGGGTCAGAAGCTTATAATGACGAAGGAATTATCCAGAAAGCTACTCGTTTTATAAAAGAAAACTATCCAGATGTACTAGTTGTGGCGGATACATGTTTGTGTGAATATACAGACCATGGACATTGTGGTGTGATTCATGACCAATACGTTCATAATGATGAATCATTACCTTTATTAGTTAAAACGGCTATTTCGCAAGCAAAGGCTGGGGCAGACATTATTGCTCCTTCCAATATGATGGATGGTTTTGTTGCAGCTATTCGTAAGGGCTTGGACGATTCTGGTTTTGAGAATATTCCTATTATGTCTTACGCTATTAAATATGCCTCAGCATTTTATGGTCCATTTAGAGACGCTGCAGGCAGTACTCCGCAATTTGGCGATCGTAAGACCTATCAAATGGATCCAGCAAACCGTCTTGAAGCACAGAGAGAAGCTGAATCTGATATTATGGAAGGTGCAGACTTTCTAATTGTGAAGCCTGCTATGACTTATTTAGATATAATGAGAGAAGTCAGAGACCGTTATAATGTGCCAATTGTGGCTTATAACGTCAGCGGTGAATACTCTATGGTCAAAGCTGCCGCTCAAAACGGCTGGATTAATGAACAACAAATTGTTTTAGAAAAATTAACCTCAATGAAACGAGCAGGCGCTAATTTAATTATGACTTATTTCGCAAAAGATGTCGCAAAATGGCTTAAGCAATAAGAAGGAGGTTATTAAATGGGTTACGAAAAATCACAAGAATTATTTAACGAAGCGGTTGATTTACTGCCAGGCGGGGTAAATTCTCCAGTTAGAGCGTTTAATTCTGTTAATATCGATCCTATTTACATGGAAGAAGGTAAAGGGTCTAAAATTTATGATGTTGATGGAAATGAGTACATCGACTATGTGTTAAGCTGGGGACCATTAATTCTTGGTCATGCTGATGATCAAGTTGTTGGACAACTTAAGGAAGTATTAGAAAAAGGGACAAGCTTCGGAGCAAACGTTGAATACGAAAACAAATTAGCAAAGTTAGTGATCGATCGTGTTCCTTCAATTGAAATGGTTCGTATGGTTAACTCAGGAACAGAAGCGACTATGAGTGCCCTGCGCTTAGCACGTGGTTACACAGGTAGAGATAAAATACTTAAATTCGAAGGCAACTACCACGGGCACGGTGATTCATTACTTATTAAAGCAGGGTCAGGTGTGGCAACTCTTGGTCTACCTGATAGCCCAGGAGTACCTGCTTCGATCGCACAAAACACAATTACGGTACCTTATAATGACCAAGAAAGTGTGAAATATGCCTTTGAAGAATATGGTAAGGATATTGCAGCTGTAATTGTTGAACCTGTTTCTGGAAATATGGGGGTTGTACCTCCTGTAAATGAATTTTTAAGCTTCTTAAGAGACATTACTGAAGATAATGGATCATTACTTATTTTTGATGAAGTTATGACAGGGTTCCGCGTTGGCTATAACTGCGCTCAAGGACACTTTGGTGTAACACCAGATTTAACTTGTCTAGGTAAAGTTATTGGCGGCGGACTTCCAGTAGGTGCCTACGGTGGTAAGCGTGAAATTATGGAACGAATTGCCCCAGCTGGAGATATTTATCAAGCTGGAACTCTTTCTGGTAACCCACTAGCCATGGCAGCGGGTTATGAGACTTTAAATCAACTAAGCGATCAATCTTATGAAGAGATTAATAAAAAAGCAGATCGATTAATAGAAGGTTATAAAAAAGCTGCTGAAGAATATGGCGTGCCATTACAGGTAAATCGTGCAGGTTCAATGATTGGTTTCTTCTTTACTAATGAAGAAGTTATTAACTTTGAAACTGCCAAATCATCAGACTTAGAATGGTTTGCAGAATACTATCGACTAATGGCAGAACAAGGAATCTTTTTACCACCTTCACAATTTGAAGGAATGTTCCTATCTACAGCCCATACAGATGAAGACATTGAGAAGACGGTCCATGCAGCAGAACAAGCATTTAAACAATATAAAGGTTAAGTTAAGGCCACACAGCACTCTTGCTGTGTGGTTTCTTTATGAATGGAAGGGGACACATACATAAGAGAAAAAGACACTTATAGAAATACGAAAAACACCCATAGTAGCAGTGAATCTACTCATTTGGTTGAACAATTTATAGTTCTATATTCAACATTGACCAGACTTCTTCTCCCGCCACATTGTTAATCTTTTACTTTAATATCTTAGAAAAGTTCTTTTTAAAAACAAGTTGTCATATATGTATTGGTAAAGGATATTTTTGTGAGGAGGATGAGTCGTGAATTATAACGGAAATGAACCCTTTCTATTCGATTTGCACGAAGAAATTACGTTTCGCCAAGGTGAAGAGATCGATGATTTGTACGGCATTTCCATTCAACCGGATGTTAATATATTAAAAGAATCTAGCTACATCCAGTTGCGTGGTGTTTTGATGGTGTCTGGGGATTATCAATCTTTACCACGAGAAGAACCAATGTATATTATGGATCAAGACGATGATGATGAGAATTATGTTCAGCAAGTGAAAGCTCTTGATAACGGATTTACAACTTTTCAGTATCCGATTCCAGTAGATATTACTATTCCAGTGAATCGTGTTAATGAAACAGGTGAACCAGATGTTGAAATTGAGTATTTTGATTATGAATTACCAGAACCAAAGTCGTTACACGTCTATGCCAAAATTCGTCTAGCTAATGTTGAAGTCTTAGAAGATCTAGAGGAAGTGCGACAGGATGAACAAGTAAACTCTGATTTTCAATTACAAGAGATTCCAAGCTTTGATGAAGAGGAACAAGAGCAAGATGAAGAGCATTATGAAGAAGAATTACGACCTCAGGAAGAAATGATGCACGAGCCTGAAGAAACTGAAGAAGAGCAGAAAAAGGGACGCGAGTTTTGGAATAAAAAGAGACACAATCTTTTACAGAGTTCTTCAATAATAAAGAGAAAAAGGCTAAGGCCGAAGAACAACCTAAAGCTAAAGAATCAAAAGAAAATGTAGCGCCAAATGCCCCATCTGGTAAAGAAAATCTAGAGAATAAACCTAAAGAAGAAGTTAAACAAGAGGCTAAACAAGAAGAAAAAGCACCAGCTAAAGAGAAAGAAATGAAAAAAGAGAAGAAAGCAAAACAAGAAGAAATGAAGAAAGAGAAAGAAGCCAAACAAGAAGAAATGAAAGAAGAAACTAAAAAGGCGAAAAAAGAACAAAAAGAAGTTAAGAAAAAGAAACCAAGAAAAAGAAAAAGAAGAAGCTAAGAAACAAGAGGCAAAGCCTGAAGCTGAAAAAGAAGAAAGTAAAAAGAAAGATGCGTCTCCGGAAGTTAATCAAAAATCAAGTAAAGATCAATATGATGACGACCATATGGAAGAAGAAGATAACGCTAAAAAACCTAAGAAGAAAATGTTTGGCCTAAATTATCTATCTAATTTCTTCCGTGATGGAGAAGAGGAACAAGAACCTGAAAAAGTCAGTGTAAAAATGAGGTTTGTTCAAGAGAACGAGACGCTTGAATCCATTGCTAATTCCTATAGTGTTACCGTTTCTCAGCTTGAACGGTTAAATGGTTTAGATGACGACCATCAGCTCAAAACTGGCGATGTATTGTATGTTCCATATAAATGATTAGATCCACTCTAAGTAAAAGGCAATATACAGACCCACTAATAAACCAGATAAAAAGACATCAAGTGTGGATGGAAATAGTAATGTTCTAACTAATTGGAAAATCATGATAGGTAACGTACACTTTTCGATGACAAATATACAGTGCCTTGCCCAAGGTGGTAAGCGGTAGCGGTAATATCTAGCCATTAGTCTCCTCCTCTCTATTACACGATATGATGTTTTGAGGAAAGTGTTAATATTTTAGTTTAAAAGTGTGGGCATACGCCCCACTTTTTTTATTTTCATGACATAATGGTTGATTTTCGTTGACTATTTGTATAAAATACGTATACAATAATAACAAAATCATAATAGTTAAAGGCTGTAAGAGAAGAGTACAGGTTGGATTCTGACAGAGATGGAAACGTAAGCTGAGAGTTTCCTCGGAATGAAGGCTTGGAAGGTCGCTCTGAATTAGCTGGTTCATTGAACTTAAGTAGGTGAACACGGGAAAACCGTTAGATTAATGAAGCGCACATCTGTGCAGATAAATCAGATGTGAATTAAGGTGGTACCGCGAAGTCAATCTTTTTCGTCCTTTCTATAAAGGATGAAAAGATTTTTTATTTTATAAAACTTTAAGGAGGGTCTTTTATGTCAGAAGAGCAAAACATAATGGCTCCTAAGTACAACCCTCAAGAGGTTGAACAAGGTCGCTATAAGTTTTGGGTAGATGGAAAGTTTTTTGAAGCAAAAGATGACGCATCTAAGGAGCCATTCACAGTAGTTATTCCGCCTCCAAATGTAACAGGACGATTACATTTAGGGCATGCCTGGGATACGACATTACAAGATATTATTACACGTTACAAACGTATGAGAGGGTACGATGTGCTGTGGCTTCCAGGAATGGACCATGCAGGGATCGCTACGCAAGCAAAAGTAGAAGGAAAAACTTCGTGAAGAAGGTGTCTCGCGTTATGATTTAGGACGTGAAAAATTCTTAGAGCGCTCATGGGACTGGAAAGAAGAGTACGCATCGTTTATTCGTAAGCAATGGGAAAAAATAGGGTTAGGTCTGGATTACTCTAGAGAACGTTTTACATTGGATGAAGGTTTATCAAATGCAGTAAAAGAAGTATTTGTGACTTTATATGAAAAAGGTCTTATTTACCGTGGACAGTACATTATTAACTGGGATCCAAGTACACAAACTGCTTTATCCGACATTGAGGTTATTTACAAAGATGTCAAAGGTGCTTTTTATCATATGAAGTATCCTTTAAAAGATGGCTCAGGTTATATTGAAATTGCTACGACTCGTCCAGAGACAATGTTAGGTGATACAGCTGTTGCCGTTCATCCAGAAGATGAACGTTATAAACATCTTATTGGTAAAAAAGTAGTACTACCAATTGTTGGACGTGAGATTGAAATCATTGCCGATGATTACGTTGATATGGAATTTGGTTCAGGTGCGGTTAAAATCACACCAGCCCATGACCCTAACGACTTTGAAATTGGTAACCGACATAATCTAGAGCGCATTTTAGTAATGAATGAAGACGGAACGATGAACGAAAATGCTGATAAATATAAAGGTATGGATCGTTTTGAGTGCCGTAAACAACTAGTTAAAGACCTACAAGAAGATGGTGTTTTGTTTAAAATTGAAGAACATGAACATTCAGTAGGTCATTCGGAACGTAGTGGTGCCGTTGTTGAACCTTATTTATCCACTCAATGGTTTGTTAAAATGGACCCATTAGCTAAACAAGCGGTAGAACTGCAAAAACAGATGATAAAGTCAATTTTGTACCAGAACGTTTTGAAAATACCTATTTAAACTGGATGGAAAATATTCGTGACTGGTGTATTTCAAGGCAGCTTTGGTGGGGGCATAGAATACCAGCTTGGTATCATAAAGAAACAGGTGAAGTATATGTTAGCAGGGAAGAACCAGAAGATATCGAGAATTGGGAGCAAGATGAAGATGTATTAGATACATGGTTCTCATCTGCATTATGGCCGTTTTCAACAATGGGCTGGCCAGATGAAAAGAGTAAAGACTATCAGCGTTACTTCCCAACAGATGCTTTAGTGACAGGGTATGATATCATCTTTTTCTGGGTTGCTCGTATGGTATTCCAATCGGTTGAGTTCACAAACAGAAGACCGTTTAAGGATGTCATTATGCATGGTTTAGTGCGAGATGCAGAAGGTCGCAAGATGAGTAAGTCACTTGGTAATGGTGTTGATCCAATGGATGTGATTGACAAATATGGTGCTGATTCTCTGCGCTATTTCTTATCAACTGGTTCATCACCTGGGCAGGACTTACGATTCCACTGGGAAAAAGTCGAAGCCACATGGAATTTTGCTAATAAAATTTGGAACGCTTCAAGATTTGTTCAGATGAATCTTGGTGAGTTTAAATATGAAGATATTGATTTAACGAAGAAGAAGTCATTAGCTGATGAATGGATTTTAACGCGGTTAAATGAAACGATTGAAAATGTTACACGAAATATTGATCGCTATGACTTCGGTGAAGCGGGTCGACACTTATATAACTTCATCTGGGATGAGTTCTGTGACTGGTATATTGAGATGGCTAAGCTACCGTTATATGGTGATGATGAAGAAGCAAAACAAACAACACGTTCAGTATTAGTTGTTACATTAGATAGCATTTTACGTATGCTTCACCCGTTCATGCCATTCATAACTGAAGAGATTTGGCAGCACATCCCACACAAAGGGGAATCTATTGTCACAAGCTCGTGGCCAGAAGTTCGTTCGGAATTTAATAATGAACAATCATCTAAGGAAATGCAACGCCTAGTATCCATTATTCGCTCTGTTCGTAACGTTCGTGCAGAAGTAGATACACCAATGTCTAAAGAAATTAAGATTTTAATTAAAGCTAATGACGATCAAATTGTAGATGAATTAACTCGTAATAAGCATTATTTAGAACGTTTTTGTAATCCAGAGACGTTAACGATTGCAACGAATATTGATATACCTGATCAAGCGAAAAGTGCTGTTGTAACTGGAGCAGAAATCTTCTTCCCGCTTGAAGGGTTAATCGACCTTGACGCTGAAATTGAAAGATTAAAAACTGAATTAGATAAATGGAATAAAGAAGTGGAACGTGTTCAAAAGAAGCTTGCAAATGAAAACTTTGTAAGCAAAGCTCCTGAGCATGTTGTTCAAGAAGAGCGAGAAAAAGAGAAAGATTATTTAGAAAAACAAAAGCTTGTGAAAGAACGTCTAAAAGAACTTGAAGATGTATCATAATACAGTTGAATTGCCTGCTTTTTAGCAGGCAATTTATTATATGGAGGATTATTTATGAACGAAAAAGAAGCGATTAATTGGATTAGAGAACAGCTCAAGTTTGGAATGAAACCCGGCTTACATCGAGTGAAACTCCTTTTAGACAAACTAAATCATCCTGAAAAAGATTTAAAGATCATTCATATTGCAGGAACCAACGGTAAAGGGTCGACATTATCCTATTTAAAGCAAATGCTTCAGCATCATGATTACACAGTTGGGACGTTTTCTTCACCTTATATCGAACTGTTCAATGAACGAATGAGTATTAATGGTACACCAATTCCTGGAGATCAATTAGTCTATTACGTTGAAAAACTAAAACCCCTCTGTGAAGAAGTGGGGCATACCCAATTTGGAAAGCCTACAGAATTTGAAATCATTACCTGTATCGCATTGCAATATTTTAAAGATCAACGAGTGGACTATGCGATTTTTGAAGCGGGTTTGGGAGGACGTTTAGATTCCACAAATGTTGTTAGTCCTTTATTATCGATTATTACCATGATTGGTTATGATCACATGGATATATTAGGTAATAGTATAGAGGAGATTGCATCTGAAAAGGCTGGCATTATAAAATCTAACATTCCAATTGTTACAAACGAGGTTAGGCAAGAAGCGTATCACGTGATAGAAAACGTGCCAAACAATGCGGTAGTCCTATTTATCAGTTACATAAAGATTATGATTATACATGGAATGAATCGCTTGAAACAGGTGAACGTTTTAATTTTAATTCTGACGATTTATCAATTAACAATCTGGTCTTGTCAATGAGTGGAAAACATCAAGTGGAAAATGCAACTTTAGCTATTTATTCTTTTAAAAAATTAAGTGAATTAGAAGGTTTTTCTGTTTCAATAGAGAAGATTATAAAGAGTATAGAACAAACGACATGGGTCGGAAGGTATGAAGTTATTAATAAACAACCAAAGATTATACTGGATGGAGCACACAATTTAGAAGCAATTGAGCAGTTGGTTGATACCATTCAAAACGGTATGATCCGTCCAAAGTTAGATTACTAGTTTCAGTTATAAAAGGGAAACCTATTGAACCAATCATACATCAACTTAAACGTCATTTTGATCATGTTAGCGTTACATCTTTTAACTTCATGAAAAGTTATAGTTCAAAAGAACTATTACAAAAGTTCTATAAATGTGATATAATAGTTTCTGAAAATTGGAAATCCACAGTCAAAGAATTTTTAAGACAACAAGAGACTGACGAAGTCTTAGTTATAACAGGATCATTGTATTTTATATCAGAGGTTAGACGTTATTTGCTTGAGTAAAGGAATTAAGATCTTATATTGGAAATGAAGGGGTTACTTATGGCGAAATCAAAAGTTATAACAATGTGGGTTATATGGTTAGTCGCTTTTCCGTCTCTTGTTACATATGCATATATGGAATTTAAGCCTGATTTTAGTGAACAATGGTTGGATTTATTAGCGTTCGCCATTGTCATTTGTGCCGTTGCCGTTTTCCCTATAAAAGTTGGGAACATTACAGTATTTTTTAGTAATGGTGTAAGTTTGGCTGCGTTTCTATATTTTGGGCTTTTTGTTGAGTTAATTTTAATTCAATTATCGCTAGTCGTATTGTTTGTAAAAATTAATCTCAAAAAAGATGAAGCACACCGTATACCGACTAATTCAACTATGTTTTTGTTAACATCTGTAATCTCTGCTTGGGTTTATTATGCGTTAGGCGGAACTCATGGCATATTAACGTTTGATACAGTTGAGCAAGTAATACCTCTCGTTGGTTATATCGTAGCTATTATACTTGTCAATCAGATCTTTTTATCTGTATTTCAATGGTACATGCATGGTGAGAACCTACTTGCTTATCCAAAAAGTTTATTAATTGATTCAGGAGCAACCCTTCTTGCCTTTCCGTTGGGTCTGGTGCTTTATTTAATGTATGTTCAAATTGAAGCAATCGCCGTCTTTTCGTCGGAGTACCATTCATCTTATTGTCGATTGTCTTTTCTTATTACCATAACACTCAACTCATCAATAAGTATTTACATACAACAAGTGAGATTGGCCATGAACTTTCAAAAAGTTTAAATGTGAAAAGTGTGCTAGATACGTTTCTTGATGAAATAAAATATTTAATTCCAGCTTCTAATATTTATGTGTTTGATGTATCCAATGAAAGTCGAATGATGGACTTAATAAGGTTTATGGACCAAGAAGGAAATCAGCTTAAAAAGGATCTAAAATTATTTCGTGGTGAAGGGTTTGCTGGGTCGGTTTATGAGCGTGAAAAAAGTATAATGATGATGAGAAAGAAAGACATTGATCAATTGAACCCTGAAGAACTTCCTGATGAAACTAAGAGTGTCATGGGAGTTCCAATCCAACGAAGCGGAAAAATTGTAGGCGTGTTGACAGTTAGTTCGAATGAACTTAACGCTTATGAGAAATACCATTTAATGTTATTAGAAATTCTGGCTAACTTTTTATCAGTTGCCATTGAAAATGCTCGTCACTATGAATCAGCGAAAACGAAAAGTCAACGTGATCAATTAACTAATCTGTATAATTATCGTTATTTCATAGAGCATATTGATGAATATGCTAAAGATTTAGAAGCAAAAGGCATCAAAGAGAACTTATCTGTCATTATTTTAGATATTGATTCTTTTAAAGCGATTAATGATGAACACGGGCATGAATCTGGGAATGAAGTGTTAATTGAACTTGCGAATCGCCTAGAACGTTTATTTGGACATTATGGTATTATCGCAAGGTACGGGGGAGAAGAGTTTACAGTTTTAATTAAAGGTATGCCCCACAATGATGTGATACAAATTGCAGAGGACATTCGATATTCAATTGCTAGTGAACCGTTTATTCTATATAAAACTATTGATGGAAATGTCGAGGTTCAAGAGATTAACGTCACAGCAAGTATAGGTGTTTCTACATACCCTGATCAATGCGAAACACCACAAGAGTTAATCAGAAATGCTGATCGTTCAATGTACGTAGGGGCAAAACGGAACGGTAAAAATAAAGTTGCATCAATTGTTTAATTAGTGAGAGTGATTTCGATATGTCGAAATCACTTTTTTCTTTACATAAAGAAATTGTCGAAGTCTTATGACAAGTTTTGGCTAATTTTTTAAAAAGACTGTGATACTCTCATACCAACACGGGACAAGGTGGTATGAAAATGGACGAGCAAAAAAGAGTTAGAGTAACCATGAATCAGGACAACCAAAACCATAAAAGGCATGATTTAGAGTATTATTTAACGCCAAAAACAAAAATCGCAGTCATCTTTTTTAACATTTAATCGCAATTCTGCTATGGCAAAAATGGTTAAGCCGATCCTTTTAGCTGTCTTATTAGGGGTATTGTTTGGAGCAGGATTAATTTATTATTTTTCTGACTTAACTCCAGACACTTTACCTGCTGCCACAACTGAAACAGATGATGAAGAACCATCTTCAGATGAACCTGTTGGTGAACAAGCAGTGAGCGGATCAACGTTATCTAAACCCGCCAGTGCATTTGAAGTCATTCAATTCGGTATGTTCTCAAATCAAGCTAACGCTGAAGAATTAATTCAGAAAAACTACAACCTCAATCTATTCCAGCAACCATTCAAGAACAAAATGGTCAGTTTTATGTCATTAGTCATTTAATTTCCTCTGAGTCCGAGAAGTCTTCGATTACAGACTGGCTTGAATCAAATGATTTAGTTTATATGGAACATTTCTTTTATAAATCTTGGAATGTTGAGGCGTTAAACGTTAAAGTGAATGATCAGAATATAGATTGGTATAACCAAGGATTAACACTCCTCAGTGAAACTGAAATGGATGAGGCTTGGATGGAACAATTAAATGCATGGGTTAATAATAAACCTGGTGAGCTACAGGAAACTAATAAATTAAATAAAATAACAACATTAAAAGATCAACTTGCTGACGCCAATGATGAAACTCACAAAGAATTTATCAGGAAACTATTCTGTTAAACTTACATTTATTTTATACAAATTTAGCCTAATTTAATTTTTTAGTATTTTGTGTTGTTTTTAATATAAATTACTTAAGAAAACGCGATTTCTGAATTAGAGAAATCGTGTTTTTCTATATGTTGTGACAAACAATTCAACTGTTTATCATAAGACTATATTTGTAGAAGGAGGAATATGATGACCATTGATACTATTTTTATTAGAGATGTTCCAAAAGACGACCGCCCAAGAGAACGGCTTATACAAGCTGGACCACAAGCTTTATCAAATCAAGAATTAATCGCAATTTTAATAGGTAGCGGTACAAAAGGAACTTCAGCTTTATCTTTAGCAACAAGAATACTCGTTCATTTTGAAGGTCTATCATTATTAAAAGATGCATCCATTGCTGAATTTACGTCAATAAAGGGTATAGGTGAAGCCAAAGCTGTTCAATTACTAGCAGCCATAGAACTGGGAAAAAGACTTCACACCTTTAAAGTTGGTGACCGATATACTGTACGTAGTCCGGAAGATGGTGCCAACTTCTTAATGGAAGAGATGAGAAATCTAAAGCAAGAACATTTTTGTGGCCTTATATCTTGATACTAAGAATCAAGTGATTCATAGACAGACGATTTTTATAGGGAGTTTAAATTCTTCTATTGTACACCCTCGAGAGGTTTTTAAAGAAGCCATTAAAAGGTCGGCAGCTTCAATTATTTGTGCCCACAATCACCCCTCCGGCGACCCTTCACCTTCCAATGAAGACATTCACGTGACTAAGCGTTTATTTGAATCTGGCAAAGTATTAGGAATTGAATTACTGGATCATATTGTTATTGGAGACCAGAAATTTATTTCACTAAAAGAAAAAGGATATTTATAGGTCTACAAATTTAGTCATAATATCCCATATTTTTGCCCCGGTTAACTCTATCTATTTTCTATATTTTTTCGTATAATAAAATAGAGTCTTTAATGTAGCGCCAACTATATATTTTGGACAAATATGGTGGCGCTTATTCATGTTTTGTTAAACCATTACATATTTTTAAAGTAACAAATGAAGTCATCAGAGAGGAAGATTGTAATGGGCTCATCTTTATTCAGCCGAGATTTCGGCATTGATTTAGGAACTGCAAATACGTTAGTATTTGTTAAAGGTAAAGGAATTGTCTTACGGGAGCCATCGGTTGTTGCGATTAATAATCAAACAAATGAGATCACTGCCGTAGGAAATGAAGCCAAAAGTATGATTGGTAAAACTCCTGAATCTTTATCGATTATTAGACCAATGAGAGATGGAGTTATTGCTGACTATGATACAACATCATCCATGATGAATTATTACATTGGAAAGGTGAACAGTAAGTCCTGGTTTAATAAACCGAATGTTATGGTTTGTGTTCCATCCGGGATTACAATGGTTGAAGAACGTGCTGTTATAGATGCGACTAAACAAGCAGGAGCTAAGAATGTTTATCCAATTTCAGAGCCATTTGCTGCAGCAATTGGAGCAGATTTAAGTGTATGGGACGCAACCGGAAGTATGGTTGTAGATATTGGCGGTGGAACAACGGAAGTCGCCATTATTTCATTAGGTGGAATTGTAACGAGCAAATCCATTCGTACGGCTGGAGATGAAATTGATGAACAAATTTTGTATTATGTAAAAAGAGAAAGACTTAATTATTGGTGAATCGACTGCTGAGAAAATCAAGATAGAACTTGGTGCAGCTAAGAAAACAGATGAAGAAAATAATATGGAAATCAGAGGCCGTGATACGGTTTTTGGCTTACCTAAAACTGAGACTATTACTAGCTCTGAAGTGGTAGAAGCTATTACAGACACAATTGATGATATGATTAAAGCAGTTGTTGAAACATTAGAAAATGCTCCGCCAGAATTAGCAGCTGATATAATGGATACTGGAATTGTTCTCACTGGTGGTGGTGCAATGCTTCGCTATTTAGATGATGTAATTAAAGAAAAGACAAATATTCCTGTATATATTGCTGAACAGCCGTTAGACTGTGTGGCATTAGGAACTGGAAAATCATTAGATTATATTGACCATTTTAAAAATTCACCAACAATCGCAAGAAGAAACATACTTAATTAAGAGTAGGTGCTACATTTTATGCCTTCATTTTTGAGGAAACGTAAATTAATCGTACTATTTACTGCAATCATATTAGTGGTAACCATGATCGGTTATTCTTTAAAAGCAGATGAACAATCAAACATTGGAGTTCAATTTATATCTGATACAGTAGGATTTTTTCAAAATATAGTGTATCAACCTGTGAATTATGTAATTGGTTTTTTGACAATATTGATGAAGTTCAAAATGTATTTAAACAAAATCAAGTTTTAAAAGAGGAACTTCAAGATTATAAAACTTTAGCATTTCAAGTGAATGAATTAGAAAAAGAAAATAAAGAATTGCGCTCGTTAATCGAGATCGAAAAAGCAATCAGTGACTACACACCGATCAAAGCTACGGTCATCTCAAGAAGTCCAGAACAGTGGTTTGAACAGGTTAAAATTAATAGAGGGCGTATGCATGGTGTAGAACCCAATATGGCTGTATCAACCGCTAGTGGCATGGTCGGTAAAGTTATTGGCGCTTCACAAATGACTTCGACTGTTCAATTATTATCTGGCTTTGATGAAGATAATCGAATTTCTGCTGTAGTTGATGGGAATGAAGAAGTTTTTGGTCTGGTTGAGGGTTATGATGACGAAACTGGTACTTTAATTTTTAGGGATATGACGGATAGTGGACAGCTTGAAGTTGGACAAACGATTATTAGCTCAGGTATGGGTGGTGTCTTTCCAAGAGGCCTTTTAATCGGTGAGGTGTCTTCAGTGGAACTGGATCAATATGGGTTAACTAAAATCGCCCATATTAAACCTGCAGCGGATTTAGTTGATATTAATCATGTTATGGTAATTGACCGTGATATATACTCTCCAGCAATAGATAAAGAAAAAGCGGAAGAGGAGGAGTAAAATGAGGTTCCTCTACCTTCCTTTAACATTAATGATATTCTTAATTCTAGAAAGTGTTGCGGTACGTTTTATTCCAACATCTATCGTCACATCTAATTTAATATATATTCCTCACTGGATTTTAGTATTCTCATTACTCATTTTACTTTTCTATGATGGGGCACATACTTATCATGGGATTATTAATGGTGTTATTTTTGGTTTAATGTTTGAGTTAGTCTATACAGATTTAGCTGGAGTATATGTTTTAGCTTATGGGATTGCATTATATTTCATTCATTTATTAACAATTATTACAACAAAACTTTATTGTAAGCTTATTATTAGTGACATTAAGTATTATTGTGGCTGAGTTTATTCTTTATTTTGTATATTCCTTGGTTGGACAAGTAGAAATAACTGTACAGCATTTTATGCAATTAAGATTAATCCCCACAACATTAAGTAATCTATTATTTTTATTAATTATTTACCCATTTTTCTCAAAACGTTTAGTAAAATGGCAGGAAGAAGACCAACAAATAAAGTAATTAATTATTGGTGGAACAAAATTGGGGTGTACCGATATGGCAGAGTGGAACCATTATGTAACGATGAAAGGAACCAATAATGGAATTGTTGTCTATTTAGATGATCAGTGTTCGTTTGAAAGGGTATTAGATGAATTGAAGAATAAATTACAATCAAATAACTCTTCAGGAGCAACTGAAATCACTATACATAGCCAATATAGGTTCTTAAGTGAAGATCAAAGGCAACTTTTATTTAATTTAATTGATGATTACAGTGACTTAACTGTTAAAGATATTGAATCTTACGTCATAACTAGAGAAGATGCTTATGAGCTTTATGAAAACACGACCGTTAAAACGGTGATGAAAACCATAAGATCTGGTCAAGTACATGAAGTTAAAGGTGATGCATTAATCATTGGTGATATTAATCCAGGCGGGACGGTGCTGGCAACAGGTAATATTTTTGTTCTTGGGAAATTAAGAGGAATTGCTCATGCTGGTGTAGAAGGTGATGAGAATTGCATAGTAGCTGCTTCTTATATGCACCCAAACCAAATCAGAATTGCTTCAAAAATCAGTCGTGCACCAGATTATGATGTAGAAGGTTCTCCAAGAGAATTTGCATTTATAAATTCATCAACAGAACAAATAGAATTAGAGCAACTTCAGCATATACAAAAACTACGTCCAAAACTATTGGATGTATTTGAAAGGGGATTGTAATATGGGTGAATCAATTGTAATCACATCTGGTAAAGGTGGAGTAGGTAAGACAACTACAACAGCGAATATAGGGACTGCTTTAGCATTAATGGGACAAAAGGTTTGTCTTATAGATACGGATATCGGCCTAAGAAATTTAGATGTAGTTTTAGGGTTAGAAAATAGAATTATTTTTAATATAATTGATGTAATCGAAGGTCGTTGTAAATTACAATCAGCACTTGTAAAAGATAAACGTTTTGAATGCTTACATCTTCTGCCTGCTGCGCAAACGAGCGACAAGAACGAGGTTTCACCTGAAGCAATTGCAGAATTGGTTGAAGAGTTAAAACCTGATTATGATTATATATTAATTGATTGCCCTGCAGGAATTGAACAAGGGTATAAAAATGCGGTCGCCGGTGCAGATAAAGCCATCGTGATTTCAACCCCTGAGAAATCTAGTATTCGTGATGCTGACCGAATCATTGGTTTACTAGAACAAGAAGAATTAAAGAACTCTCCATTTTTAATTATCAACCGTATTCGTAAACATATGGTAGATAGCGGAGATATGTTAAGTGTTGATGAAATAGTTTCAACTTTATCAATTGAATTATTAGGGATTATTTTAGATGATGAAGATGTTATTCGCTCTTCACATCATGGTGTTCCCGTAGCATTCCAGCCTGATACCAAAGCTTCAATTAGTTACCGAAACATTGCGAGACGTATTTTGGGTGAATCTGTTCCGCTAATGTCTTTAGATGAAGAAAAAGGGTTTATGACCAAAGTTAAAAAGTTATTAGGAATGAAGTAAATATTAACGAGACACTGCAATGGACAATTGTCATTCGGTGTCTCGTTTGTTATGTAACTCAACTAAATTATCATATCTCTCATATTTCTTGAATAAGCTAGTACAAACTAGAAAGGGAATGGTGAGAGATGAGTCGTAAATTAGAAGAAATTCGTAGTAATATTGCTAAAAGAAAAACGCAGAAAAATAAATTAAGTAATCGAACATCATCTAGTTACAATCCTCTATTAGAAGATGAAGAACGACATGGTTTTACTTCATATCCAAAAGCTGATTCTTCAGGATTAGGTATGGATTCGGCAAGATCAACAAAAGTAATGGTCAAGTTCTTAGGGTCAGCGATTATCGTATTTCTAACCCTATTTATATATCAAGCTCAAGTGCCTGTTCTTAATCAACTTAAACCTGTTGTAAAACGACGCTTTAACTGAAGATTTACCATTTGCGACAGTACAAGCCTGGTATGATGAACACTTTGCTACGTCATTTTTATCCTTTGGTAGAGATGATGGTAGAATGGTTAGCCAAGAGGTACAGTCTATTCCGGTATCCGGTGTACAAGTGGATCATGTAAAAGATTATGAAGATGGTATTTACATTGAAGTGACTGAGCCTAAAAACATTTACCCATTAGATCGAGGAACAGTCTTATTTGCAGGCAAGAAAGATGAAACGGGAAATACGGTTATTATTCAGCATGAGGATGGTAGAAAATCGGTTTACGGTAATCTCAAAACCATTGATGTTTTTCATTATCAATTTGTTTCACCTGGTCAAACTATTGGTAAAATTGAGCCAGATGAATTAGTTGGTTATTCTAATATGTATTTTGCTGTAAAAGAAGGCAATCAATTCGTTGACCCTACTCAGTTCATATTAGGGGACATGGATGTTACGGAATAAAACTATTCAATTCCATCCTCTATTATTGCTTCTTTTAATTGGAAGTTACTTCTTGGGTTATTTCTTGAAATGATTGCATTCTTTATCATAATTATTATTCACGAACTAGGTCATTACTTAACTGCTAAGTATTATAAGTGGAACATTACGCGGCTAATGGTTTGGCCGTTTGGTGGCGTCATGGAAACAGATGACTTTTATAATCGACCTAGTAAAGAAGAGTTCTGGGTGGTCATCGCTGGACCTCTTCAGCACATTTGGATTTATATTGTTTTACTTGTCATGGACGGATATCATGTTGAACATGTGTTTTTAGATCAATTATGGATAGTGAATACTGTCATATTATTATTTAATTTGTTACCTGTTTTACCTTTAGATGGGGGGAAGAATATTATTTTTAGGAGTATCTAAATTAGTCCCTTTCCAAAAAGCAATTGTCTGGATGTCGTTGGCATCAATGGCGATTATAGCTATTATAAATCTTGGTTTGTACTTCATGGCTTGGACAAGCATTCATTTAACATTCTTATCAATATTTTTATTGCTTGATAACTGGTTGCTTTATAAAAATAAACATATTTTATTATTAAAGCATTTATTAGGTCGATACTTTATAACAGAATCAAAAGAACTAAACATCGAACTACTCAGAGTAAAATCGGAAATGGCTGTTGGTGAAATTGTAAAACATTTTAAACGAGATTGTTACCACTATATTTATGTCGGACAAGATGAAAAGCCAATTCCTGAAGAAGAGTGTCTTAAGTTATTATTTACACAAAACACACCTGATCGTTTATTAAATCATATTTATGCTAAGGACGCATAGCTGCCTTTTATATCAAGGTGGCTATTTTTAATGATTTAAGTAAATTTAATTCTTTACAAAAGTCACTTATTTTTAATAAAATGAAAATCGGTTAGCAGCTAAAGATCAACTATTAATGTCATGTTTAAGGTTGACAATCTTTTTTATTACGTGCTATTATTTACTTTGTTATGCATAAATGTAGCACCCGCTGCTACAACCGCTCAGAAGAGGTTTTTAAACTTACCTTTTTGTAAGTACCTCGATGGCGAGTCTTAGTCTATGAGGAGGTGCAGAAGATGTACGCAATTATTGAAACTGGTGGTAAACAAATCAAAGTTGAAGAAGGTCAATCAGTATTCATCGAAAAGCTTGATCTTGAAGCAGGTGAAGAAGTAACGTTTGACAAGGTCCTTTTGTTGGTGGCGACCAAGTAAAAGTTGGCTCTCCATTAGTTGATGGAGCAACTGTTACTGGTAAAGTCGAAAAACAAGGTAAAGGCCGTAAAATTACTGTATTTAAATACAAACCAAAGAAAAACTACAAGCGTAAACAAGGTCACCGTCAGCCTTATACTAAAGTGACGATCGATAAAATTAATGCGTAAGGGTCTTGTCTCATGATTGAATTAATTATATTTAAAGATTCAACTGATACCATTCAAGGATTTGAATTGAGTGGCCATGCTGATAGTGGACCACATGGACATGATCTAGTGTGTGCAGCTGTTTCGGCTGTATCATTTGGAGCAGCCAATTCAATTATAGAGATTTGTCAGATTGAACCTGAGATTGAGCAAGGGGCTGAAGGTGGTTACCTTAAGTTGCTCTTACCTGAAAGGATGTCTGATGAACAGCAGGACAAAGCCCAAACGTTATTAAAAGGGATGTATGTTACATTCCAAACGATTGAAAGAGATTATCACCAATATATTTCCATCTCTGAAAAATAAGGAGGTGCATTCCGATGCTACGTCTAGATTTACAATTTTTCTCTCAGAAAAAAGGTCAAGGTAGTTCCAAAAACGGACGTGACTCAGAGTCTAACGTCTTGGAGCTAAACGTGCTGATGGCCAGCAAGTAACTGGTGGATCAATTTTATATCGTCAACGCGGTACTAAAATTTATCCAGGTGAAAACGTAGGCCGTGGTGGCGACGACACATTATTTGCTAAAGTTGATGGCGTTGTACGCTTTGAGCGTTACGGTCGTGACCGTAAAAAAGTTAGCGTATACCCAGAAGTACAAGAAGCATAATAACTTGAATTTATAAAGCTGACTCATTTAAGGGTCAGCTTTTATTCATTTTAGAAACTTTCTCCAACTCTTGTAATTTGCTAAAGGTAAGTTATGGTATGATAGGATAAAAAGGGTTGGGGTGAGCATATTGCAAATTGAATTAGATGATGTTTTGCAATTATTAAGAGTCTATCGACATGACTTATTGAATCAACTTCAGTTAGTCGATGGATATGCTGGTATGGGTCAGCATGATGTTTCTCGTGAGAAGCTTCAAGTTCTAATAAATCAGCTTAAAAATGAACGGATTTTACAAACCATACAGGCTCCTCAGTTTGTTTTTTGGTTAATTAATTTAAAGTTAAATGAACGTGATTTCAATATTAACTGGGAAGTAGAAAATAACCATCAGTCAATCGAGGAATTCGATCATCTTTTAGTTCATGATGGCAAGCTGCTGACACATTATTTAAAACAACAATTTAATGATTTTACTCAAGTACATATGTTCATTCAAATAAATTTTGATAATAATGGTATATTAAGTATCAAATTAAGGATATTGATTTACCGGTAGAACCTACATTTAATGGTTATGGAACGTTAGATGTCTTAAAGCATGATGATACAACTTCATTTGTATTTACTTATAAGTAGGTGAGAGTTTATGTTTGTCGATCAGGTACAGGTATTTGTAAAAGCAGGTGACGGAGGTAACGGAATAGTTGCATTTCGTCGTGAAAAATATGAACCAATGGGTGGACCAGCTGGTGGTGACGGAGGTAGTGGCGGTGATGTCATTTTTGAAGTCGATGAGGGATTAAATACATTGATGGATTTCCGTTATCAGAAGCATTTTAAGGCCACTCGTGGTGAAAACGGGATGAGTAAAGGAATGCATGGTAAAAACTCAGATCCGTTAGTTGTCCCAGTTCCTCCAGGTACAACTATTAGAAATGCTGATACAGGAGATTTAATTGCTGATTTAACCCAGCATAAACAGCGTGCAGTCATTGCTAAAGGCGGCAGGGGTGGTAGAGGGAACATTCGATTTGCGAATGCCCGTAATCGTGCTCCGGAATTAGCTGAAAACGGTGAACCAGGCGAAGAGCTCTATGTTAAATTAGAATTAAAAGTCTTGGCAGATGTCGGATTAGTCGGTTTCCCAAGTGTTGGTAAATCAACCTTACTTTCAGTCGTAAGTGCTGCGAAACCTAAAATAGCTGATTATCACTTTACAACGCTTGCACCAAATTTAGGAATGGTTAGAACAGAAGATGACCGTAGTTTTGTTATGGCCGATCTCCCCGGTTTAATCGAAGGTGCGCACTCAGGTGTTGGGTTAGGACATCAATTTTTAAGACACATTGAGAGGACTCGTGTTATCGTTCACGTCATTGATATGTCTGGCTTAGAAGGCCGCGATCCTTATGAGGACTTTGTCACAATAAATGAAGAGTTAAAGCAATATGATGAAAGGTTGATGGAAAGACCTCAGTTAATTGTCGCTAATAAAATGGACATGCCAGATGCGGAGGCGCATTTAGAGTTATTTAAAGAGCAATTACAAGAGGATTATCCTATTTTTCCAATCTCTGCTGTGACGAAAGAAGGGGTTAGAGATTTACTTTTGCCATTGCAGATCAGTTAGAACAAATTCCTAAGGATCGTTTTGAAACACTGAATGAAGAAGAACAAACTGATGAACGTGTCATTTATAAATTCGAGAAAGACGATGATACGCTTCATATCACTAGAGATCCAGATGGTGCCTATGTTATTTCAGGAAAAACGATTGAGAAGATCTTTAAAATGACGGACTTTAATCGTGATGAGTCAGTTAGACGATTCGCTCGTCAAATGCGGCATTTGGGTGTGGACGAAGCATTGCGTAAAAAAGGCGCTAAAGATGGAGATACAATTCGCTTATTAGACTTTGAATTTGAGTTTATCGAATAAGGTGTATATAAAAAGACTCGAACAATGATGATAAATCTGTTCGAGTCTTATTTTATTTAGGCATTTGACTCAACAATTTTAAGCTTTTGCATAATGTGTTAATGGGAATTATAAACTGAAAGGAGTATGACCATGAGAATTCATGTCGTGCAAAAGGACGAAACGTTTAACACCATTGCACAGAAGTATGGTATTTCATCAGAAGAACTAATTGAGATGAATAGGCATTTGGATCACTCAAACGAACTAGTTCCTAAAATGAAGGTAAAAGTACCGTTAGATAAAAAAGAAGAAAAGCAAATGACTCAGCCTAGTATAGACGTGACCAACAAGCGTATGACGCCACCACATAATCCGAACAGACCGAAAGTACTTCCGCGAGTAAAAGAAGATGAATTTGTGTTGACCGATAAGTTAATCACATCAATGGAAGATGATCAGGACAACGAATTTATTCAGCAATTTTTACCCGACGACTTTCAAGGCTGGGTTCCTGTAGACCCACAACCAACTCAAATGTATCCATATCATTATCCAGTACAAACAACAATGCCATTTCAATATGATCAGCGTCAATTTATGGCAAATGCTTATAATCCATACGCAAATATGAATCCTTACCCGTATGGCTATACAGATCCGAATTATTTTTACCGACCGTATAACCCATGTGGGTGCGGTGGTTACTATTACTAAACTTTTGTATCAGCTAAATCACTTGTGCTAAAATATAAAACAGTATTTGGCGTAAAAGGGGATTAGCGAATGGAAAAACATATCGAGCAATTAGTTACGTGGCTGAGAATGAAAGTAGACGAAGCAAATGTAAATGGACTAATGGTTGGATTAAGTGGCGGCATTGATTCGACTGTTGTCGCATACCTAATTAAAAAAGCATTTCCCGATAATTCATTAGGTGTTTTGATGCCTTGTAAAAGTGATGGTAAAGACGAGGAAGATGCTAATCTTGTTGTAGAAGGTTCAGGTATTAACTCTCTAACTGTAGACTTAACGGAGGGTCACGACTTAATTTTTAACAATATTCAAGAACAAATTAATGCTAAAAGTGATTTGAATGCAGATCGTAAGAAATTGGCTGATGCAAACTTGAGAGCACGCTTACGCATGAGTACGTTATACACCATTGCAACCAATTATAATTATTTAGTGGTCGGTACAGACAACGCCGCAGAATGGTATACAGGCTACTTTACTAAGTATGGCGATGGTGGAGTAGATTTAGTACCATTACTTCATTACACTAAAACTGAGGTTCGTGAAATGGCCAAGGAATTAGGAGTTCCTAATCGCATTATTAACAAAGCCCCAAGTGCAGGGTTATGGGAAGGCCAAACAGATGAAGGTGAAATGGGCGTGTCTTATGATACGATTGATGCATTTTTACGTGGTGAAAAAATAAATGAAGATGAAGAAAATTTAATTTTGAAAATGCATGAACGTACAGCTCATAAAAGAGCTTTGCCACCATCACCACCAGATTTCCATCATTTCACATTAGATTAAACGAATGAGAAACACCTCTTATTTCAAACTAATGAATATGGAGGTGTTTTCATTGTTTAAAAAATGGGTCCTTTTAATGAGTTTAGTTCTGTTAGGTGCTTGTACCTTTGTCAACCCTAATAAAGACGAAAGTATCTCAGACGGTGAAGAAACAACGCAGATTCAGTTTGACCAGCAACAAGAGCCATCAACGGAAGAGAAAATACGTTATAATATGTATCCGAATGCTTATGAATATTATAAGCAGCGTCAGACTGAAGAATCATTAGGAAATACAGATAACAGTGAGAGAATAAGGGATAAAAAATTTCAAAAACAAAATGAACAAAACCGTCAAATATATTATGAATTAAGAAACTTACGTGAGATTAGGGAAGCTGGTGTCGCTGTAACAGAGGGGCAAATTTATGTCTCGATAGCCATAGCAAGTCGAGTTGAAGAAGAAGAAGCTATTGAAAAAGTAAAAGAAGTAGTAGAAAATATAACTGGTAGAACAGATATATCCATTAATGTGGATGAAGAGTTTCATAATCGTATTGAAGATCGTAAAAGGATTAACGAAAAGGAGGTTTACTCCTTTTCGTCTACATAATGAAATGGGGGAAATGAATATGAAATTTGCAATCGTAACAGGGGCATCAAGAGGTTTAGGAGAAGAAACAGCTAAAAATTTATTGGTTAAAGGGTACAATTTATTTACTATTTCAAGAAAACGAAAACGAATGAACTTAAAAATTTAGCTAATGAAAACAGACAATCTTATTATCACCACTCTTGTGATTTAAGTGATTTAGAGAAATTAAATGATGTCTTACATGAGATCGTTACAAAATTACATAAAGATGAATTAGAAGAACTACTAATTGTTAATAACGCAGGCATGGTAAATCCGATAGGTCCTGTAGGTGCAATTGAGAATCACGATATAGCAAAACATATCTCAGTTAATCTTACAGCTTTAATGATTATTGTTAACACGATGAAAAAACATATTAATACAGAACGCTTATTTGTTGTTAATGTGTCATCAGGTGCAGGGGAACGACCTATGTATGGTTGGAACGCGTATTGCTCAACAAAATCTGCTGTAAATATGTACACACAAACATCTGCACTAGAAGCAGAGGAGGCAGGCTCAAAAGATCTTCACATCGCCTTTAGTCCTGGTATAATGGATACAAGTATGCAGGAAGAAATTCGCAATTCAGATGAAGATCAGTTTAAATTAGTCGATCAATTTAAACAGTATAAAGAAGAAGGTAAGTTAAGAAGTCCTAAAGAAGTAGCTGATATCCTTACAGAATTAATTGGAAAACCATCTGAAATCGAAAATGGTAAAATATATAGTGTCTATGATCTTGTTAAGTAATTGTTTTTAGGGGAGTGAGAAACGATGGCAGGTCATTCAAAGTGGCATAATATTAAGCATAAAAAGAATGCGAAAGATGCTAAACGCGGGAAAATTTTATGAAATTAGCAAAAGAAATCTATGTGGCTGCAAAGCAAGGTGGCAGTGATTTAGAAACAAATTCAGCATTGCGTCTTGCTATTGATAAAGCTAAAGCCAATAATATGCCTAATGATAATATTGAACGGGCTATTAATAAAGCAACAGGAAACGTTGATGGGGAAAACTATGAAGAAATCGTTTATGAGGGATATGGTCCAGGCGGCGTAGCTGTGATGGTAGAAGCGCTAACGGATAATAAAACCGTACAGCTTCGGAAGTTCGTCACGCCTTTTCAAAGCATGATGGAAACCTTGGGGAAAATGGTTGCGTATCTTTTATGTTCCACCGAAAAGGATATATCGTGATCAAACGTGACGATATTGAATCTGACGAGGAAGAATTTATGCTAGAAGTTATTGAAGTTGGCTGTGAGGAAATTGAATCAACTGATGAAGTATATGAAATCTACACAACCGTAGATGATTTCGAAAATGTAAAAAATACGTTAAAAGAATCATATCCTCTTGAAATTGCTGAGCTTTCTATGTTTCCTGACACCTATACAGATTTAGATGAAGATAAACAGTCCAAAATGGAAAAAATGATGGATATGTTAGAGGATTTAGATGATGTTCAAGAAGTGCATCACAATATGCAATAGCTAACTTTTAATGAAACCTCTCCGCTCGGGGGAGGTTTTCACATTTATTCTCTTTATGTTTTAAATCATGTTAAAATGTGAATAGACGTTTGTTCATAGGAGGACGTTATGTATTCGTATATAAAAGGGGAATTAGTTGAGATCAAAGACGATTATTTAGTTATTGATGTCATGGGAATAGGTTACGAGTTATTAAGCGCCAATCCGTATCGTTTTCAATCTGAACTTAACCAACAAGTTAAAGTTTATACATATTTACATGTAAGAGAAGATGCTCAGTTATTATATGGGTTTAAAAAAGAGGAAGAAAAAGAATTATTTAAGAAATTATTAAATGTATCAGGTATAGGGCCTAAACATGCCATGAATATTGTAGGACAAACAAGTGTGAATGACTTTGCGCTCGCCATCGAACGTGAAGATGAGAAGTTTATCACACAATATCCTGGTGTTGGTAAGAAAACGGCTCGCCAAATTATTTTGGACCTAAAAGGTAAGGTTAGTGAATGGATGACAGTAACCGTTGAAACCGACACAATTGATGTACATGTCGTCGGTTCAGGTCAGAGCGAATATTATGATGAAGCTATTGAAGCGTTAAAGGCATTAGGTTACTCATCTAAAGAAGTTAATCGTGTATCAAATCAACTAAAAGCTTTTGATGCTAGTTCGACTGATGATGTTGTGAAAAAAGGCTTACAGCTATTAATGCGTTAAAGTAGGTGAAATAAATGGATGATCGAATGGTCTCTGGTGAACTTCAGCACCATGATCAAGCTGTTGAACAAAGTTTGCGTCCTACCATGCTGGCGCAATATATTGGACAATCCAAAACTAAAGAAAACTTAAGTATTTTATTGAAGCGGCGAAAATGCGTGAAGAACCTCTAGATCATGTGTTATTGTACGGACCCCCTGGATTAGGGAAAACAACCATGGCTTCCATTATCGCAAATGAAATGGGGGTTCAGTTTAGAACAACGTCTGGTCCTGCCATTGAGAGAGCGGGGGATTTAGCTGCTATACTTTCTTCTTTAGAAGCGGGTGATGTCTTATTCATTGATGAGATTCATCGTCTGCCGCGTTCAGTTGAGGAAATATTATATCCGGCGATGGAAGATTTTGTTTTAGATATTGTGATTGGACAAGGTTCTGAAGCAAGATCAGTTAGGTTAGAACTTCCGCCGTTTACATTAGTTGGAGCAACAACTCGCGCCGGTTTACTATCAGCACCTCTTCGTGATCGTTTTGGTGTATTAAGCCGATTAGAGTTTTATAATATGGAAGAATTGAGCATGATTATAAAGAGAACTGCTGATATATTTGAAATTGGAATTAATGAAGATGCAGCGAATGAAATTGCTTCTCGTTCACGAGGAACACCTCGTATAGCAAACAGGTTATTAAAACGAGTAAGGGATATTGCGCAGGTTAGAGAAGAGTCTTCCATTACATTTGAGACGACACAAAAGGCATTATCAATGCTTCAGGTGGATGTGGCCGGTTTAGATCACATAGATCACAAGTATTTATTAGGTATTATCGATAAATTCCAAGGTGGTCCTGTGGGGTTAGACACCATTTCTGCAACCATTGGTGAAGAGTCGCAAACGATTGAAGATGTGTATGAGCCATTTCTACTTCAACAAGGTTTTATACAGCGAACTCCAAGAGGGCGTGTGGCAACAATTAAGGCTTATGAACACTTTGACCGGGAGGTTCAGCCGTAAATGGATTTTGGTAAAGTTTTGGTGACAGTTGGGATCGTTTTGATCATTGTAGGTTTTTCTTGGAGTTTTATCGGAAAGCTACCAGGAGATATAACGTTTAAAAAAGGGAATACAACCGTATATTTTCCAATCGTGACTTCCATCGTCATCAGTATTATATTAAGTTTAATATTCTTTGTCATTGGTAGGTTTAGATAGAGGGAAGGGATACAACATGAATATTGAAGACTTTGATTTTGATTTGCCAGAGGAGTTAATTGCACAAACACCTTTAGAAGATCGTGCAAGTTCCAGACTAATGGTTTTAAATCGGCATCAAGAAACGATTGATCATAAACATTTTTATGATATCTTAGATTATTTGAAATCTGGCGATTGCCTCGTTCTTAATAACACTAAGGTTATGCCTGCTCGTTTATTTGGAGAAAAAGAAGAAACGGGCGGCAAAGTAGAACTGTTACTATTAACACAATTAGAAAATGATGAGTGGGAAGTACTCGTAAAGCCTGCAAAAAAAGTAAAGGTGGGAACAAAGCTTTCCTTTGGAGACGGTTTGTTAAAAGCCGAGTGTACTGGAATTAAAGAACACGGTGGTCGCATGATCCGTTTTGAATATGAGGGGATTTTCTTAGAGGTATTAGATCAACTAGGCGAAATGCCTCTACCTCCGTATATAAAAGAACAATTAGATGATCAAGATCGATATCAAACCGTTTATGCTGAAGAAGTAGGTTCTGCAGCTGCCCCAACAGCCGGGTTACATTTCACAGAAGAATTATTAGAACAAATTAAAGCTAAAGGGGTAAAAATAGCTTATATCACTTTACACGTTGGACTAGGTACGTTTAGGCCTGTTCAAGTGGATAATATTAAAGAACACGATATGCATGCAGAGTTTTATCATATGACGCAGGAAACAGCCCAGTTGCTAAATCAGATTAAACAAAATGATGGGAAAATTGTTGCAGTCGGAACCACATCTGTCCGAACTTTGGAAACGATTGCTCGAGATGAACAGGGAGAGTTCAAAGAAAAAAGTGGTTGGACAGATATATTTATTTATCCATCATTTCAATTTAAAGCAATTGATGCTATGATTACAAATTTCCATTTACCTAAATCAACATTAATTATGTTAGTTAGTGCTTTTTCGAATAGAGAGTTTATTTTGAGAGCATACGAAGAAGCTGTAAGTGAACGATATCGATTCTTTAGCTTTGGGGATGCAATGCTAATTTTATAATGAAGGTGAATTAAATAATATGACAGCAATTAAGTATGAGTTAATCAAAACTTGTAAACAAACAGGAGCTCGTTTGGGGCGTGTGACGACCCCACACGGCTCATTTGAAACACCTGTTTTTATGCCAGTTGGTACTCTAGCAACAGTAAAAACAATGGCTCCGGAGGAATTGAAGGATCTTGGAGCGAATATAATACTATCGAATACTTATCATTTGTGGCTTAGGCCTGGTGAAGATATTGTTGAAGAAGCAGGTGGGCTTCACCAATTTATGAACTGGGATGGGTCTATCCTTACTGATTCTGGAGGTTTTCAGGTCTTTAGCTTGAGTGATATGAGAAAGATAGAAGAGGAAGGCGTTCACTTTAGAAATCATTTAAGTGGCGAAAAGCTCTTCTTATCACCAGAGGGCGCCATGCAGATTCAGAATTCATTAGGTTCTGATATTATGATGGCATTTGATGAATGCCCACCTTATCCTGCCACCTACGACTATATGAAATCTTCGGTTGAACGGACAAGCCGCTGGGCTGAACGCTGCCTTGAAGCTCACCAAAAGCCTGAACAACAAGGATTATTTGGAATTGTACAAGGCGGGGAATACGAAGAGCTTAGAAAACAAAGTGCTCAAGACTTGCTATCATTAGATTTTCCTGGGTATGCAATTGGCGGATTATCAGTTGGTGAACCTAAAGATGTTATGAATCGCGTCTTAGAATTTACAACACCTCTGCTACCAAATGAGAAACCACGTTACTTAATGGGAGTAGGGTCTCCTGATTCACTAGTAGACGGAGCCATTCGCGGTGTGGACATGTTTGATTGTGTCCTCCCAACTCGTATTGCGAGAAATGGTACTTGTATGACATCAAATGGCCGTCTAGTAGTCAGAAATGCAAAGTATGCTAGAGATTTTACACCATTAGATGAAAATTGTGATTGTTACACATGCCGAAACTACACGAAAGCTTATATCAGGCATTTGATTAAAACGAATGAAACGCTTGGAATAAGGCTTACGACTTATCATAACCTGTACTTTTTGGTAAAATTAATGAGTGATGTGAGGGAAGCCATAAGAGAAGATCGTTTAGGCGATTTTCGCGATCATTTTTGATCAATATGGTTTTAATAAACCTAATGCAAAGAACTTCTAGAAAGGAGGAATTGTAATGGAAGGCATCGTGGGAAGCATATTACCTATAGTGTTATTTATTTGTTATTTTGGTTAATTTTGATTCGTCCGCAACAGAAGCGCCAAAAGCAAGTTAGAGAGATGCAAACAAACCTACAAAAGGGAGATCGTATCATAACAATTGGTGGTCTTCATGGTACTGTACATGCTTTAGATGAAGGCACATTAGTTCTAGAAGTACATGATGGAACGAAACTTACATACGATCGTTCAGCTGTGCGTGAAGTCGTTCAGTCTAGCTAATCAAAAGAGCCGACTCTGATTGAGCGGCTCTTTTTTCATTTCTTTAATTTGTCGCTTTCTTTAAGTTAACTCCAAACATACCACCAACGACTGCAGCTAGTACGAAAATTAAGAAGTACAACATTTGATTTGAATAGATCCAAGAATTTTGTGCTAGGAATTGATACAGCATAATACCAATAATATAGATGACTCCTACGATTGCTCCTGTTAACCAGCCTTTTTCTTCTGTTTTTCTTCCTCCTATAAAACCACCTACCATAAGTATTAGTACGCTGACGATAAAACTTAACCACTGAAATCCAGATTTTGAAAAGTCCATAAAGTTAACAATTAATGCGATGATCAGACTTCCAAGTAACATTAAACCGATAACTGCTACGACACCTATGAAACTAGCTTTCATTCGCTCACCCATTTTATTCCCTCCTTATGAAAATACGCCCAATTGGCAACTTGTCTAATATAAAATATGCATGTTTGACCAAGAAAAGACGTATTTATTTGTAAGGGACAAACCGTAAAGGAGAATTAGATCATGGAAGCGATGATTGTTGTATCAATTTTTGTAATTAGTTATATCTTTCTTTTATTGGACAAGATCAATAGAGCTCTCATAGCGGCAACTGGAGCAGCATTAATGGTTCTTTTTGGCGTTTTTTTCCTGGGATGAAGCGTTATCCTCATATGTGGATTGGAGTACGATTGCCTTATTATTTTCAATGATGGTCATGATTTCCATAACTCAAAGGACTGGTATATTTGAATTTATTGCACTATGGATGATCAAACGTGTAAGCGGAAAACCTGTTGCGTTGTTTTTCTGGATTGGGATTTTAACAGCTGTTGGTTCTGCACTACTTGATAATGTAACGACTGTTTTATTGTTAGTACCTGTATTACTTCATATGATTAAACAATTGAACTTAAGAGCATTTCCATACTTAGTTAATGTGATCATTAGCTCCAATGTTGGTGGGACTGCAACGATGATCGGGGATCCACCAATATTATGATAGGTCAAGCTGTACCATATTTTGATTTTCTTGATTTTTTAATCCATCTAGGACCTATTGTTGTCATTATTCACACGTTTACCATGTTCCTTCTGTACGTGATGTTTAGAAATTCTCTATCAAAAAGTAAGTCTGTTGAATTAGAACTTATTCATAAACTTAATCCATCAGAATCACTTAAAGTGACACCGCTTTTATATCAATCGCTTACTATTTTACTATTAACGATCATTGCATTTACCCTGCACGGTTTTTGCATATAGAATTAACTACTATAGCGATCTTGTCTGCACTGTTAATGTTATTAATCTCTGAAAATGACGAGTCAAGTGACATTGTTTTTCAAAAAGTTGAGTGGACTACCTTATTTTTCTTCGTAGGTTTATTTGTCCTAGTAGGGGGACTAGAGAAGGCTGGAATTATAGATCAGATTGCTTATACATTCATAGACTGGACGGAAGGAGAATCATTAACGTCATCACTCGTTATTTTATGGTCTGCAGGGATTCTTTCGGGTTTTGTTGATAACATTCCGTATGTTGCGTCGATGATTCCAGTCATAGAAGAGTTTCAATCTTTTGGTGTAAAACCCATTGATCCTTTATGGTGGGCACTAGCACTCGGGGCATGCTTGGGCGGTAATGGTTCATTATTAGGTGCTTCAGCTAATGTCGTTGTAGCCGGAATTGCAAGTACTCATGGTGAGAAAATACACTTTATTAAGTTTATGTTTTATGGACTCATGATTGTCTTATTATCCTTAGTTCTTTCAACAGTTTATATATTATTACGTTACTTCTTATAAACCTGTCCTGCATACTCTTTGTCACCTGGGTTAAAATAAAGGTTACTACACTTAAAGGGTGGCAAAAGGTAATGGTTGATATTTGGGCACTGACTTTAAGAACACTAGGAATATATATCGCCATTTTCATCGTTTTCAGATTAATGGGTAAGAGAGAAATTGGTGAATTGAGTATTATGGACTTAGTTGTTTTTGTTTTATTAGCTGAGATTGCCATTTTCTCTGTAGAAAACACTGATCAATCATTTTTACTCCTACTAACACCTATGGCTGTCCTGTTAATCGTTCAGTTGATTAGTGCATACGTTTCTTTAAAAAGTACTAGGATTCGAGAGTTTTTAGATGGGCGTCCATCCATTATTATTAATAATGGAAATATTGACGAACGTGAAATGAAAAAGCAGCGTTATAATATGGATGATTTGTTAGTGCAACTACGTGAAAATGGGGTCATTGATATTGGAGAGGTTGAGCTTGCCATTCTTGAGACGAGTGGCAAGCTTTCTGTGTTTGAAAAAAAAGATAACCCACCGTCTTCAATCGAACCAATCGTGATTGACGGTGAGCTTCAAAAAAAATGGTCTTCAGGCGTTTGATTTAACAGAAGAAGATTTTTATCAAATGTTAAGGAATAAAGGAATTCATGATATTAAACATATTTCACTTGCTCAAATAGGGTCTAATAATAAGTTGTTTCTTGATTTTAAAGATTAACGTCTACTTCGTTTCTTGAGCTGGTCCCACTCTTCTTTTGACACAATTTGTAATACAATCAAACCAATGAAATAGATCCCAACTAATATACAAATGGCAGCTAATAAAGGAATCACATTCGTTTCGGTTGTCCAAAGTTCTTGCAGTTTATTCCCAATTACATAGATGATGATCAATAATCCAGCCATTTTGGCTATTAATGAAAATGGCATTAAGAACTTAATGGTTTTGTAAAGCGTTATAAAAATGTAAAAGTGTCACGACTAATATTCCAACTATAATTGATATGACAACACCTTCAATTCCGAATGAAGGCTTAGTTGCAAGTAACCACAAGGTCGATAATTTAACAACTGAGCCGATTAAACTGTTTACCATGGCTTGTTTTGCATAGTTTAGTGCCTGTAATGCGGCCTGCAAAGGTGCTTGGAAATATAAGAGTAAGAAGAATGGTGCCATGAATGTGAGGAACTGGGTCCCATTAACATTTCCGTATATTAATTTAAGATTGGATGGGCAAATAACATAAAGATGATTGTAACAACCCCACCAGAGGCGTAAGATAACCTTAGAGCTTGTCTAATTCTGTAGTGCACGGAGTTCTGATGATTTAGTGCATTAAACTCACTTACAGAAGGTATTAAGGCCACTGACAACGAATGAGTAATAAACGTTGGAAGAAGAAGCAGTGGTAAAACGTAACCTGTTAACTGACCATATGCTGCTGTACTTTGAGCAATGGTATATCCTGCAATGACTAAACTTTGTGATACAAATATAGGTTCTAAGAAATAAGTTACAGAGCCAATTAATCTAGTTCCCGCTGTCGGTAACGCAATCGTCATAATATCGTTAAAAGTTTGTCTGAGTTGATCCAAATGTTTTTGAAGAATATAGATACAGGCCGTTGTTTGTCAGTCTTAAAACAGTAATACATAAAGCCTAATGAAGCGAGTTCTCCTAATACAACAGCGAACATCGCACCACCTGCTGCATAACTGACTCCATAAGGTAGCATCAGCTGGATGAACGTAAAGACAAGTCCAATTCGGATGACTTGTTCGATCACTTGAGCAATCGCTTGTGGTTTCATGTTTTGCTTTCCTTGAAAATAACCTCTGAGTACTGAGGAAACAGCTATTATTGGAATTATTGGACTAATCATTAGCATTGGAATATAGGTGCGTTCATCTAATAGTAAGTGGTTTGAGACGATTGGAGCCAAAAGAATAAATAAAATAGTTAGCACAATACTTAGACTTATTGTAATGGCAAAGGATATAAACAAGATTCTTCTAACGCGCCTCTGGTCATTTTGAATGGTGGCTTCTGCGACTAATTTAGATACAGCGATTGGAATGCCGATTTGAGACAGAGTGATCATGAGAAAAAGTGCTGGGAGGGCTAGCATGTACACTCCAACACCTTCATCACCTAAAAGTCTTGCTAACACAATACGATTAATAAAGCCTAATAATCGGCTGATCATACCTGCAACAATTAAAATTAGAGCACCTTTAATAAATGTTTGTTTTGACATTTCTGAATGCCTACCTTCTCAAAAAGATGAAAATTCGGTACAATAATGTATATGCTAAAAGGTGTACAAGTCATGACATCGACTTTTAGTAAATAAAGGGGGGCTTTTTACTTGGAACCAATGGTGCAGCATGTGGACGTATGGAAACCATACATTAAAGATGTGTTAGAAAGTAAAGTCAGTGAATTAGAATTATTAGGTTATAGTGGTGTAAATGAATATGAAGTGTGGGAATGCTTAAAGAAAAAAGTATGGAAAAAGGAACGAACTTTGCCATTGTTCCAAGTGGTTCAAGATATATTACATTTAAGCGGAAGTATGTACATGAGTTATTTAACCGTTGAAAGCCAGCAAGCCAATGATTTAATGGCACAAATTGACGCATTAAATAATCCGCAAAAATAAATAAATTACCAGAAAGAGTAGGGGGACATACATATGGGTAGAAAAGGCCGAATTATAGCCTTTTTTCTAATCGTCATCATATTAGGTGGCATAATTGGCTCAACAACCAATTCAATTGCGAAAGATATACCTTTAGGGTTAGACCTTCAAGGTGGATTTGAACTTTTATATGAAGTTGAACCACAGCAAGAGGGTCAAGAAGTTACCGATCAGATGCTTGATGGAGTCGTAGAAGCACTTTATCAACGTGTTGATATTCTAGGTGTCAATGAGCCTCGAATTAATATTGAGGGTGACAACCGGATCCGTGTTCAATTAGCTGGTGTTGATAACCCTAATGAAGCAAGAGAGATCTTAGCGACGACAGCTAAATTGTCATTTAGAGATACTGAAGATAAATTTTACTTTGATGGGTCACAAATTGTTTCGGGAAGTGCCAAACAAGACTTTGACCCAGAGACAAACCTGCCAGTTGTTACACTTCAACTAAAAAGTGAATTTGAAGGCAGTGAATATGAAAATTTATATGACGTCTCCTCGACCATTCTTGAAAAATACGGTCCAGATGGGCGAATGGTCATATGGATGGATTATGAAAAAGACAACACATTTGAAGAAGAAATAAATAAGCCTGATCAAGGTAAAATTCTAACCGCGCCTGGGTTTAAAAATGGAGAGCCAATAGCTGGTACTGATTTAATGATTGATGGATTTGAGACGGTTGAAGAAGCCAAAAAAATTGCTGACTTATTAAATGCCGGATCTCTTCCAGCAGACCTTAAAGAAATCTACTCTGTATCAGTAGGTGCACAGTTTGGTGAACAAGCCTTAAATAAAACGGTATTTGCAAGCATCATAGGTGTTATCTTAATTTTCCTATATATGATTGCTTATTACCGATTCCCTGGTGTTATCGCATCGATTACGTTGACAACTTATATTTTCTTAATTTTACTCGTCTTTAATTTAATCAATGGTGTATTAACATTACCTGGAATTGCTGCGTTAGTATTAGGGGTAGGTATGGCAGTTGATGCTAACATCATAACTTATGAACGGATTAAAGAGGAATTAAAGGCTGGTAAATCGATACAGGCTGCATTTAGTGCAGGTAATAAACGCTCTTTAGCAACGATCTTAGATGCTAATATTACAACATTACTAGCAGCAGTTGTGTTATTTGTCTTTGGAACAAGCTCGGTTAAAGGGTTTGCGACAATGTTAATCATCAGTATTATATTAAGTTTTATCACGGCTGTATTCTTATCAAGACTTTTACTTGGACTATGGGTTAAGAGCAGGTACTTAAACAAACGTCCGAAATGGTTTGGTGTTAAACCTGATCATATACATGACATTGCGAAGAATGAAGAAGTCAAACCACATTTCTTTGGTAAAACATTTAATTTTGTACAACACCGAAAAAAATTCTTTATCATCTCTATTGCGTTAATCGTCATTGGAGCAGGGTTCTTGTTATTTAGAGGCCTTAACTTAGGTGTAGATTTCGTAAGTGGATCGCGTGTAGAAGTATTAGCAGACCAACCACTTACTACAGAACAAGTTGAAGAACACTTTAATCAATTGGGCTATGAACCTGAACAAGTTGTATTAGCTGGTGATAACCAAGAGATTGGAATCGCAAGGTTAGATGTCTTAAGTAAGGAAGAAATAGCCGAGATTAACACATATTTTGTTGATCAGTTCGGAAACGAACCAAATGTCAGTACAGTAACGCCAAAAGTAGGTAAGGAACTTGCGATGAATGCCGTTAAAGCTGTTATTTATGCTTCTATAGGTATTATCATTTATGTAGCCTTTAGGTTTGAGCTGTTCTTTGCCATTACTGCAATCATTGCACTATTACACGACGCCTTTTTCATACTAGCTTTATTTAGTATCTTCCAGTTTGAATTTAGCGTTGTCATAATAGCTGCTATTTTAACGATTGTTGGTTATTCGATCAACGATACGATTGTCACGTTTGATCGGATTAGGGAAAACCTTCGTTTAGAGAAACGAGTCAAAACGTTTAAACAGCTAGGTGATGTTGTCAATAAGAGTTTAATGCAAACTCTGGCAAGAAGCTTCAATACTGTTTTAACGGTCGTTTTGCGGCATTAATGCTGTTTATCTTTGGGGCTCAGGCCATTACGTATTTCTCTTTCGCGTTAATCGTTGGTTTAATTGCCGGTACTTATTCTTCTCTATTCCTAGCAGCACAACTTTGGTTAGTATGGAGAGGTAAAAATATTGACAAAAAACCAGTTGACTACAGAAAGAAGAAAAAGCCAGAAGGTCCACAAGTTTAATAAAAGATCATTAAGCTGTCTATAAGTTGTAATAACACTTATAGACAGCTTTTATAATAAAAACTATTAACGTTTGTTTTTGGTTAATTAATCCAACTTAAGGGAAAGCATAATTAAAGAACTAAACAAGCTGGAGGTGAGGTTTTGAAACAACAATCATGGATAATCATGTCACTAGTGTTTGCACTTATTATTTCGATTTTTGCTATTATCAATGTAGAGTCTGTAGAAGTTGATTTCTTATTCATCAAAACGAATGCGCCTTTAATATTAGTTATTTTATTATCAGTATTGATGGGAGCCCTATTAATCGTCGGCTTTAGCTTCTCTAAAATTTTTCAGCTGAAACGAGAGGTCAAATGGCTTAAAGTTGAAAATGATAGGTTAGAATCAGCTAACCAATCCTTGAAAGAAACTGAACAAAGAGAGAAAGAAGAACAAAAGCAAATGAATCAACTGGAAGAAGAAAATCCTGAGTAATCATAATATCTTCATTGATACCCCTGATGAGCTCTAGTATAATGAATTTCGTCAGGGGTGAACTTATGTTAGAAAGTAAAACGAAATGGATCTTACATAAAGTAGAAGATACACCACATATAGATTTACCATTTTCAAACGTGATAAAAAGAATGCTTGTTAAAAGAGGGATACGAACAACCGAGGAAGCCAATCAGTTTCTTCATGCGAGTCTAGATGATTTGCATGATCCTTTTTTGTTCTCTGACATGATTAAAGTTGTAGAACGAATTAAACAAGCGATTGAGAAGCAAGAACAAATATTAATTTTTGGAGATTATGATGCTGATGGTGTGACATCAACAGCTGTACTCGTACGAACACTTCGTCATTTAGGAGCACAAGTTCATTACTATATACCCAATCGATTCACAGAAGGGTATGGCCCGAATGAAAATGCGTTTATGGAAGCGCACCAAGCCGGAATTGATTTAATCATTACAGTTGATACAGGAATTGCTGCTCCAAATGAGGCTAAGTTAGCTAAGCAGCTTGGAATTGACTTAATCATCACAGATCACCACGAAGAGCAGGACGAAATGCCTGATGCCTATGCGATCATCCACCCTCGTTTATCAGAAGATTATCCTTTTGATTATTTGGCGGGTGTCGGTGTCGCATTTAAGGTGGCGCACGCACTTTTAGGAGAATTACCTAAAGACTTACTTGCATTAGCTGCCATTGGTACTGTTGCTGACCTTGTGCCTTTAAAAGGTGAAAATCGTGTGATTGTAAAGCAAGGATTGGATGTTCTTAGGAACACAAACGATGCGGGTCTAAACGCTCTAAAAGCAATTGGTAAAATAGATGATGACATGACCGAAGATTCTATTGGATTTGTTATTGGTCCTAGATTAAATGCTGTTGGAAGGCTACAAGATGCGACGTTAGCTGTCGATCTTTTACTCGAAGAAGATGCGTTAATTGCTGAAGATATGGCTCAAGAAATTGATGAGATAAATAAGAAGCGACAAAAGATTGTCTCAACGCTAGTTGATGAAGCAATTGAAGAAATTGAGAGTCATTTTGCTGACGATCATGTCATTGTCATCGCAAAAGAGGGCTGGAATCCTGGCGTGTTAGGAATTGTTGCTTCAAGGATCGTCAATCAATATCATAGGCCAACAATTGTATTAGGGATTGACCCAGAAAAAGGTGAAGCAAAAGGTAGCGCGAGAAGTATACCTGCTTATGATATATTTAAAAATGGGATGGACGTCCGCCACTTATTTTTACAATTTGGTGGGCATGCACAAGCTGCCGGAATGACAGTAGCTATAGACCAAATTGATGACTTAAGACAAGCTTTAAATGAACAAGCTAAACAAATATTAAAAGATGACGATTTTCAACCCGTCATAGATGTTGAAGATGAAATCATTTGGGATGAAGTGGATTTAGATTTCCCAAGGCAATTAACTCATTTAGCGCCTTATGGAATGGGGAACGAGAAACCTTATTTTCAACTGAATGGGTTAACACTATTAGATGCTCGTAAAATTGGTGCTAAGAAAAACCATGTTAAAATTCGCGCTCTAAGTGGATCTGAAACGATTGAAATGGTAGGGTTTCAGATTGGCGATGTAGCAGATTGTCTATCACCAGGTAGTTTAATTGATGTTGTAGGTGAAATTGAATTAAACGAATGGAATGGCAAACAAAAGTTACAATTAAAACTAAAAGATCTTCGTTGTCTAGAAGCTCAAGTATTTGATTATAGAGGTAAAAAATTACAATACATTAACTTTCCTAAAGACGCTGTGGCCATAAGCTTTAGAGGCAATACTCAGTCATTAGATATAGATGTATTAGATTTTGCGAAAGAAAAGGGTCGTTTTTGAAAGGTTAAAGAACCATTCTAAACTTGTACTAATTGATTTACCATCTTCATTAAATGAATTAGATGAAGTGCTAAGACAGAATCTTTTTACCAATATCTTTGCATGTTTTCAAAATACTGATGATCAATTCTTTACTTCAAGACCGAATCGTGACCATTTTAAATCACTGTATAAAACACTCAGTCAACATCAAGTTATTAAAAATGAACAAAAACATCAATTAGCACAAGCAAAAGGTTGGAAGATTAAACAGCTAGATTTTATGCTGCAAGTGTTTTTTGAATTGAATTTGTTACAATGAAGAATGGTAGTATTCGTTTAAATACAAACGTGAAACAACAACCGTTAACAAGTTCGAAAACATATCAAGACCAGATGCAGATGATTGAGGTTGAAAAAACATTATACTATTCGACACACGATGAACTTAAAAACTGGATGTTGTCGAAAATGCAGCCTCAGTTGAAGGAAGGAGAAGTTGTGCATGGATTATAAGGAGTATATTACAATAGTTGAGGATTGGCCAAAAGAAGGTATTAAATTTAAAGATATAACGACATTGATGGATAATGGGAAAGCTTTTAAATCTGCTGTAGATGAAATCGTAGAGTATGCACGTAAGTTAGATATTGATCTCGTTGTCGGACCTGAAGCACGTGGATTTATAGTTGGGTGCCCGGTTTCTTACGCTCTAGAAGTTGGATTTGCTCCAGTTCGTAAAGAAGGAAAGTTACCGCGTGATGTCATCAAGGTTGATTATGGTTTAGAGTACGGTGAAAATGTGTTAACGATTCACAAAGATGCTATAAAACCAGGTCAACGAGTTTTAATTGTAGATGATTTGCTCGCAACGGGTGGTACCGTAGAAGCTTCGATTAATTTAGTTGAACAATTAGGCGGTGAAGTTGCGGGATGCGCATTTCTAATTGAGTTAACCTATTTAGATGGTCGAGACAAGATTAATGATTACGATATATTAACTTTAATGCAGTACTAATCAAGTACCGGCTGGACTTCATTAATAAGTCAGCCGGTATTATATACTTTAATTAGTTTTTGGCTTTACAATTTTCGATATATTATTAATAATATAACAAAAGCTAATCTATTGGACGAGAATTTTTTGAGGCGACTAGGTGATCGTATGGCTAAACATCCAACAAAATCAATTGAAGAAGTTATAGAAGAGGCAAGCCGTTACTTAAATGAGGAACATACGGCTATGATTCGTCATGCCTATAATTATGCAGAACAAGCACATGAGGGACAAGTTCGAAAGTCCGGTGAAGCATACATTATTCATCCTGTTCAAGTAGCGAGTATTTTGATAGAACTTGAAATGGACCCTTCAACTATTGCAAGTGGTTTCTTGCATGATGTGCTTGAAGATACTGATGTCACATTTGATGATTTAAAAGAAGAATTTAGTGAAGAAGTAGCTTTATTAGTAGATGGTGTGACTAAATTAGGAAAAATTAAATACAAATCAAAACAAGCTCAGCAGGCAGAAAACCATCGCAAAATGTTTATTGCTATGGCTAAAGACATTCGGGTCATATTAATCAAGTTAGCTGACCGTTTACATAACATGAGAACTCTATCTCATTTACCAGAAGAAAAACAGCGCCGTATCGCTAATGAAACGTTAGAGATCTTTGCTCCATTAGCGCACCGTTTAGGTATTTCTACAATTAAATGGGAATTAGAAGATACAGCTCTGCGTTATATGAATCCCCAACAATACTATCGAATTGTTCATCTGATGAGACAGAAACGTGAAGAACGTGAACAATATATAGAGCAAGTAATTGATGAAATTAATTCACAACTCGGTGATGTAAATATTTCAGCTGAGATGTCTGGTCGCCCTAAACATATTTATAGTATCTATAAAAAGATGGTGCATCAGAAGAAAAACTTTAATGAGATATATGATCTATTAGCTGTGAGAGTAATTGTAAAAAGTATAAAAGATTGTTATGCCGTATTAGGAATTATTCATACATGCTGGAAACCTATGCCTGGCAGATTTAAAGATTATATTGCCATGCCAAAACCTAATTTGTATCAATCACTCCATACTACGGTTATTGGACCTAAAGGGGAGCCGTTAGAAGTACAAATTAGAACGCAAGATATGCATGAGATTGCTGAATACGGTATTGCGGCACATTGGCTTATAAGGAAGGTAAGACAAGTGCAGATAAGCAAGAAGACATGTCACGACAACTGGCATGGTTTAGAGAAATATTAGAATGGCAGAATGAAACAAATGATGCTGAAGAGTTTATGGAATCATTAAAAGTCGATTTTCTGTCAGATATGGTATATGTATTTACACCTAATGGCGATGTCATTGAGTTACCTCGAGGCTCAGTACCATTAGATTTTGCTTATCGTATCCATACTGAAGTCGGAAATAAAACAATTGGTGCTAAAGTTAATGGCAAAATGGAGCCACTTGATTATAAGCTTAAGACCGGTGATATTCTTGAAATATTGACATCTAAACATTCTTATGGACCTTCAGAAGATTGGTTAAAGATCACACAAACATCGCAAGCTAAAAATAAGATTAAACAATTTTTCAAAAAGCAGCGACGTGAGGAAAATGTGAAAAAGGTAAGGAATCGGTTGAAGCGGAAATTCAAAACCTAGGATTCCAGCCTAAAGAAGTGTTAACAGAAGAGAATATACAATTAGCATTAGATCGGTTCCATTTTAATAACGAGGAAGACTTATATGCAGCGGTTGGATATCAAGGTGTTACTGCTCAGCAAGTTGCGAATCGAATTACTGAAAAGCTTAGACAACAAGAAAAAGCAACTGACCTAGAAAACACGATTAAAGAGGTACAACAAGAAGTCGAGAACAGACGTAGAAGATCGTCTGGTTCAGGTGTTTTTGTAAAAGGCGTTGATAACTTACTTATTCGTTTGTCGAAGTGCTGCAATCCGGTACCAGGTGACGACATTGTAGGATTTATTACAAGAGGACGGGGTGTTTCAGTCCACCGAACAGATTGTCCTAATATCGTGAATGAAGATGAAACAAGGTTAATTGAAGTCGAATGGGATCAACAGCAAAATAATCAAAAGAGCTACAGTGTTGATCTAGAGATATCCGGATTTGATCGAAGCGGTTTGTTAAATGAAATTCTGCAGGTTGTTAATGAAACGAACACTAGCATAACTGCAGTTAACGGGAAGTCAGACCGTAATAAGATGGCTACGATTCATCTTACCATTTGATTCATAACGTTGAACATCTCAAGAAAGTTGTCGAACGTGTTAAACAAATTAAAGATGTCTTTACTGTTCAACGAACTGTGCACTAAGGAGTCAGATATAATGAGAGCAGTTATTCAACGGGTTACAGAAGGGTCTGTTACTGTAAATGGTGAAATAAAGGGCAAAATCGATAATGGTTTGGTTGTATTATTAGGTGTTACACATGAAGACACCGCGAAAGACCTTAAATTTATAGCAGACAAAGTGTCTAATTTAAGAATATTTGAAGATGATCAGGGAAAGATGAACTTATCGGTAAAAGATGTCGGCGGAAAAGTTCTTTCCATTTCTCAATTCACGCTTTATGGAGATTGCCGTAAAGGGCGCCGTCCTAATTTTATGAAGGCAGCTAAGCCTGATTTTGCTAATGACATGTATGAACAATTTAATGAGTTAGTGAGAGAACAGGATGTAGATGTTGAAACAGGTGTCTTTCAGGAGTATATGCAAGTATCACTTATGAATGATGGACCTGTCACGTTAATTTTGGATTCGAATGAATAAACGTCTTGACATATTATGAATTGCATCATATGATAGTTAAAACATTTAAATAAGTAAAACCTATGAAGGAAAGAGTAGTAAAGATTAAACATTACAGAGAGGGTTTATCATTGGCTGGAAATAAACCTAATTGTTTGCTTTATGAAAGACATTCCAGAGGTGCCGCATCGAACCAATTTTTGTAGTAGGTGAAGGTCGCGAGAAGCGTTACATAATGAAGAGAGAATGGTGATCTACCATTCTAATCAGGGTGGCAACACGGGTGATCTCGTCCCTATCAAAGAACAGAAACTTTGATAGGGACTTTTTAATTTAAAAAAAGATTAAGAATTTAGAGGAGGAGCTTTATGAATATTAATGTTCCAAGAGGTACAGAAGATTTATTACCAGAAGCAACAAAAAAGTGGCAAGTAATTGAAGATAAACTAAATCATTTAGCTCAGGTTTATAATTATAAAGAAATAAGAACGCCGATCTTTGAACGCACGGAGTTGTTTCAAAGAAGTGTTGGCGATACAACGGACATTGTTCAGAAAGAGATGTATACATTTGAAGATCGTGGCGGTAGAAGTTTAACGCTAAGACCAGAAGGGACTGCTTCCGTTGCACGTGCATATGTTCAGCATAAAATGCACGGTTCTCCAGCACAGCCTGCAAAGCTTTATTATATTGGACCAATGTTCCGCTATGAAAGACCACAGCAAGGACGTACAAGACAGTTTACTCAATTTGGTATTGAAGCAATTGGCAGTGCGAGCCCCGCAATAGATGCTGAAGTAATGGCATTTGCGATGGATTGTTATCAAGAACTTGGTTTAAAGTCTTTAAAGTTAGTTATAAACAGTTTAGGTGATCAAGAAAGCAGGGAAGCTCATCGTAATGCTTTAATTGAACACTTTAAGCCAGTGAAAGAAGACCTATGTTCAGATTGTCAAAACAGACTTGAAAGAAATCCATTACGATTATTAGATTGTAAGGTCGACCGGGATCATGAAGCGATGCAAACAGCACCATCTATTTTAAACTACTTAAATGAAGAGTCTTCTCAATATTTTGAAGGTGTTAAAAAGCATTTAGATGCAATGGGAATTTCCTATGTTGTTGATGACACGTTGGTCAGAGGATTGGATTATTATACGCACACAGCATTTGAAATTATGAGTGAAGCTGAAGGTTTTGGTGCGATTACAACGTTATCTGGCGGCGGCAGATATAGCGGTTTGATTGATGAATTAGGTGGCCCTGATATTTCTGGAATAGGTTTTGCACTTAGTATCGAACGTTTAATAATGGCATTAGATGCAGAAGGCGTGAACCTAGATAAAGATGAAAGTGTTGATTGTTTTGTTATTGCTATTGGTGATGAAGCCAAATACACATCATCTAATGTTGTAAATCAGCTGCGAAAATCGGGTGTTAAAGCAGATCAAGACTATTTAGATAAGAAAGTGAAAGGTCAGTTTAAGTCAGCCGATCGTGTAGGAGCGACATATGCCGTCATCATAGGAGAAGAAGAATTAGCTAATGGTGTTGCAAATGTTAAAAATCTAAAAACCGGAGACCAAAAAACTGTAGAAACGGATCAAATCGCAAAAGAGATAAAATCAGGATTTTAAGGAGGCAACATGATGCAAAGTCGTACACAATGTGGAACTATAACCACTCAGCATGTAGATGAACATGTCTTATTAAAAGGGTGGGTTCAAAAAAGACGTGACCTAGGTGGTTTAATCTTTGTAGATTTAAGAGACCGCTCAGGAATTGTGCAAGTGGTGTTTAATCCAGATGTAAACCAAGAGGCATTAGAAATCGCTGAAAGATTAAGAAGCGAATATGTGATTGAAGTGATAGGAACTGTAAAAAGACGTGATGATTCAACGGTTAATCCTAAAATGAAAACGGGTGAAATTGAAGTTTATGCATCTGAAGTGACCATTTTAAATAAATCCAAGGCTTTACCAATTAAAATTGAGAATCAGACAGATGCAACAGAAGAAATCCGATTAAAATATCGTTATTTAGATTTACGTAGACAAGAAATGCAAGAAACCATGAAATTACGGCATCACACATCTCAAGCATTACGTCGATACCTAGATGGTGAAGGGTTTTTAGAAATGGAAACCCCAATGCTTACAAAAAGTACACCAGAGGGCGCACGTGACTATTTAGTACCAAGTCGTGTTCACCCAGGGGAATTTTATGCCCTTCCCCAATCACCTCAATTATTTAAACAACTTTTAATGGTGTCTGGTTATGAGCGTTATTTCCAAATCACGAGATGCTTCCGTGATGAAGATTTACGCGCTGACAGACAACCGGAATTTACTCAACTTGATATCGAAACATCATTTATGAATCAAGAAGAGATTATGCATATGACTGAAGATATGTTAACAGCTGTTGTTAAAGAGGTGAAAGGTGTAGAGGTTCCAAAGCCTTTTCCTCGTATGACATATGATGAAGCAATGGAACGTTATGGCTCTGATAAACCAGACACCCGCTTTGGATTAGAACTCGTTAATGTTAGCGAAATTGTTGCTAATAGTGGATTTAAGGTATTTAAGGGAGCTGTAGAATCTGGAGGTAAGGTCAGTGCTATTAATGTTAAAGGTGCTGCGAGTCAATACTCACGAAAAGATATCGATAAATTAACGGAACACGTAGCAGTTTATGGCGCTAAAGGTTTAGCATGGATGAAAGTCGATGGCGGACAGTTCACAGGGCCAATTGCGAAGTTTTTTGAACAAAATGAGGTAGAACAATTAACTGAGCATTTAGGTGCTGAAGATCAGGATTTATTACTATTCGTAGCGGATCAATCGAATGTGGTTGCGGATAGTCTTGGTGCATTAAGGCTTAAATTAGGTAAAGACCTAGGTTTAGTTGATGATAACCAGTTTAACTTCTTGTGGGTGACAGACTGGCCACTATTTGAATATGATGAAGATGAAGGTCGTTATCATGCAGCTCACCATCCATTTACCATGCCACAAGTGCAGGATGTTGAAAAGATGGAGCAAGACCCAGCGAATGTTAAGGCTCAAGCTTATGACGTTGTATTAAATGGATTTGAACTTGGCGGCGGTTCATTACGTATTTATGAAAAAGAACTACAAGAGAAAATGCTTAAGGCTCTAGGGTTTAGTCATCAAGAGGCGGAAGAACAATTCGGATTCTTGTTAGAAGCATTAGAATTCGGCGCTCCGCCACATGGAGGAATTGCTTTAGGTTTGGACCGTTTTGTCATGATCCTTGCTGGTAAATCAAACTTAAGAGATACTATTTTATTCCCGAAACTGCATCAGCTTCTGATTTGTTAACGGATGCTCCATCAGCTGTGAGTAGTACTCAACTTGAAGAATTGCATCTAAAATTAACTGGAAAAGCCAACGAATAAAGGAAAAAAATACATCGATTTTACTACTTGTCTGAGCTTGAATTGAAAGATGTATTATGCTATTATTCAATTACACAAACAAATGAACACAAACAATCCTAATGTGTTCGTTGATCTTCAGATGTTTTGACCGAACACTTATAGAAAAGGGAGCCTGGTGTTTCCGTGCAGCGTAAATGCCTCGCTGAGGACTTACAAAACGCGGAACAGGGCACCCACCTGCTTGGAGCGGGTTCAAAACTATAACCAGATCAACGGCACAATTGGGATTGTAGTACATAGTTAAATATCAACGTCATTTATGATGATTAAATCATGAATGACGTTTTTGATTTGCGTTCTAAACTAATTACTTGCATGACGACCGTTAAGGGAAATATGAGGAAAAAAAGAAATGCCTCCCTATCCTGCGAATGAACGCAGGATAGGGAGGCATTTCTGTATTATTTTCTATTCATTTATGAATCGCGAAGTAATGATGCATTAATTTACTTCGCGATTTGCTGCAAATTTCCGTTTTTCTCCATTTTGAACGTTGGTGAGGATAATGATGAATCTTCATCCAATACAACCATCTTTCTTGCACGTTCCATAATAGAAATAAATGTTTGATAATCCTCTTGTAAGGCTTGGTAATCCTTATTCATTCTTTCAAGTTCACTTTCTAACGTTTCTTTTTCGCCTCTTAAGCGTTCGTTTTCTTCTTTTAGCTTATCAGCTTCTTGTGAACTTACCCTTAAGTCATCTGATTTAAGTTCTTGTAATTGAGCAATAATCGATCTATCGATGGATGCTCCTGCGTTGATGTATAAGTAGGTTTTCGTTTAACTGTTTTCAAGTTTGAAGAACCTTGAAGTTTATGTTTTTCAGCTTGCTTACGTTGTTTTCGTTGTCTTTTTGCTAAATCTATTGCTTTTTCATAGTTTTGGCGAACTTCGGCATTCCAACGAAAACCGCATGCTGCAGCTGTACGATTTAATTGGTCTCCAACTTCTTCAAAAGCATTTAGCTGAGTGCTTCCTTCTCTAATATGGCGTAAGACAGTTTCAGCTAATAATAGATCATCTTCATGAGACCAAGCATCTTGTCGTACTTTTACCACGATTTTCATCTCCTTTTATATTTGATAGTCTTCTATTTCTATCATGTGCAAGATTGTTTCAATATATACATATAAAAATTTATAGTTAGTTATTTTGTAAGAGTATTCCTATCAAATATACTATTCGCAATGCACTAGTTGATTATAGTAAAATAGGAAACTATAGGAGTTTGCTATAAAAAGGAGAATCATGATGCTCTATCAAGAACCATTAGCTTATCGAATGAGACCTGAGAAAATTGAAGAAGTTGTTGGGCAAGATGAAATTATAGGTGAAAATACACCATTATATAAAATGATTCAAAAAGCCATGTGCCTTCAATGTTATTGTACGGTGAACCCGGAACTGGTAAAACGTCCTTAGCTTTTGCTATATCTGGTTCAACGAATAAAGAGTTTTTCGCTATCAATGCAACAACTGCCGGTAAAAAGATGTTGAACGGATTATAAGTGAAGCACGTATGACTAATAACGCTATTTTATTTATAGATGAGATCCATCGCTTTAATAAAAGCCAGCAAGATTCATTATTAAAAGCATTAGAAGAAGGTGTTATCACGTTAATAGGTGCAACGACAGAAAATCCATTTCATAGCGTGAACCATGCTATCCGTTCAAGATGCGGTCAGATTAAACAGTTAAAACCATTAGATCAACAAGCAATTATCCAGTTATTAAAACGAGCTTTAAAAGATGATGAAAAAGGACTTGGAGAATTAAACGTACAAATTGATGAATCTTTATTAGCTTCAATTGCTGAAACTACTGGTGATGGCCGTACAGCTCTGTCATTGTTAGAAGATATTGTTTTTGCTTCAGATGAGACTGAAGAAGGCATTGTCGTTACCCAAGAGACAGTTGAGTATTGTATTAAGAATAAAGGTTTTTCTCATGATAATAAAGGTGATATTTACTACAACTTATTGTCAAGCTTTCAAAAGAGTATTCGTGGTAGTGATGCTGATGCAGCGCTCTATTATTTAGCGAGGTTATTAGAAGGCGGTGATTTAGAAGCGATCTCAAGGAGGTTATTAGTTATAGCCTATGAAGACATTGGCTTAGCTAACCCGCAGCTTTGTTCTAGAGTATTGCCAGCCATTCAATCAGTTGAACGACTAGGGCTTCCAGAGGGGAGAATTCCTCTATCCGTTATAACGGTTGAATTATGCTTATCACCAAAATCAAACACAGCGTATAAAGCGTTAGATAAGGCAATTAAACATGTTCAAAAGGTCGCAACTGAAGATGTACCAGATCATTTGAAAGATACTCATTATCAAGGAGCCAAAACATTAGGGCATGGTCAGGAGTACAAATACCCACATAATTATGCAAATAGCTGGGTTTATCAAGAGTATCTACCAGAATCGATCCGTCATATGTCATACTACGACCCTAAAGATTTAGGAGAAGAGAAGCGTTATAAAAATGTATACGATAAGCTCAATCAATTAAAGCAACAAAAACGTAAGAAGAAGTCTTAAACATTAGAAATGCACGCCGACCTTCTTCGTGCTATAATGACATTTGGTTTTATATCAAAGCTGTTCGGTGTAATATGATGTACCATTAAGTTTTTCTCAAAAAGCTCTATTAAATGTTAAACTATAGATTAGACTAAGTTAAGGGAGGCCCATCCATTGAAAATCTCAACAAAAGGGCGCTATGGTCTTACCATTATGATTGCATTAGCTAAAAATTATGGTGACCAGCCTTTACCTTTAAAGGCGATTGCCAAAGAGTATAATTTATCTGAACATTATTTAGAACAATTAATTGCTCCTTTAAGAAATTCGGGTCTAGTAAAAAGTGTCCGCGGTGCCAAAGGTGGATATTTGTTAACGAGAGAGCCGAAACAAATAACAGCTGCAGATATTATTCGAACATTAGAAGGTCCGATTCGTCCTGTAGAAGAAATGGACGATGATGAACCGTCAAAACGTGAATTATGGAAGAGAATTCGTGATGCCGTTCGAGATGTATTAGAACAAACTACTCTACAAGATTTAATAGAATATAATGATACGAATTATCAGGAAGAAAATATGTTTTACATTTAAAGGGTGATATGTTTTGAATAGAATTTATTTAGATCATGCTGCAACAACACCTATTCATCCACAAGTAAAAGATACCATGCGTAAGGTTATGGAAGAGAGCTTCGGCAACCCTTCAAGTATTCATCATTATGGTCGTGAGAGCAGAAAACGCTTAGATGAAGCTAGAGTGACCATGGCTAAAAGCATTAATGCTAATTATGAATCAATTATTTTTACAAGTGGAGGTACAGAAGCTAATAACCTTGCCATTTTGGATTAGCATATGCTAATCGTGATAAAGGTAACCATATTATTACGACACAAATTGAACACCATGCGGTCATGCATCCTTGTGAACAACTGGAACAAGAAGGGTTCGAAGTCACATACTTACCTGTTGATGAAAATGGAGTCGTTGACATTATGGACGTAAAGAAGGCTCTTCGAAAAGATACCATCTTTGCGACTATTATGTTCGTTAATAACGAAACGGGAATGAAACAACCAATCCAAATGATTGGTAACTTGCTTAGAAGTCGTGATATTCCATTCCATACCGATGCTGTTCAGGCATATGGAGTTGAGGAGATCGATGTTGAAGAACTCAAGATTGATTTAATGACAGCATCATCTCATAAAATTTACGGTCCTAAAGGCGTGGGTTTCCTATATAAGCGAGAGGGATTTAATATTGCTCAGCGTGTTTTTGGTGGTGAACAAGAGCGAACATGGCGTTCCGGTACAGAAAACACTTTGGCTATTGAAGGCTTTAAAACAGCTGTAGACGTATTAAAAAAGCAAAGGTTAAGCCGAGTCAAACATTACGAGCAATTATCAGAGAGTCTAATTAGTGCTTTAGATTATAAAAAAGTTGACTATCAAGTTAACGGAAGCTTAGATACAGATGCAAGGGTACCAAATATTTTAAATTTAAGTTTTCCTGGCATGGATGTTGAAATTTTTCTAACGAACTTAGATTTATCAGGGGTAGCAGTTTCATCAGGTTCTGCTTGTACGGCTGGGTCTATTGATCCATCTCATGTTCTAAAAGCTATGTATGGAGAAAATAGCCCAAAGTTAAGAAATTCTATTCGTTTTAGCTTTGGTATGGACAACACTGTAGAAGAAATGGAACAAGTGGCTGATCGTATTGAATTAATTATTAATCGTTTATCTTCAAATGTATAAGGTGGTGAATATTATGAAGGATCGTGCAAACACAAGAGTTGTTGTAGGTATGTCTGGCGGCGTTGATTCATCTGTTACTGCTTTGTTATTAAAGCAACAAGGCTATGATGTTGTAGGAATTTTTATGAAGAACTGGGATGATACTGATGAATTTGGTGTATGTACCGCAACAAAAGATTATGAAGACGTTGTAAGAGTGTGCAATCAACTAGACATTCCTTATTACGCAGTTAATTTTGAAAAACAATATTGGGATAAAGTCTTTACTTATTTCTTAGATGAGTACAAAGCCGGTCGCACTCCAAATCCAGATGTCATGTGTAACAAGGAGATTAAATTCAAAGCCTTTTTAGATCATGCCATGTCATTAGGTGCAGATTACTTGGCAACTGGACATTATGCTCAAGTACGCGAACGTAATGGTCAGCATGAATTGGTAAAAGGTGTTGATGATAATAAAGATCAAACATACTTCCTAAATCAGATACCAAAAGAAATCTTGCCTCAAATTATGTTCCCACTTGGGCATATGGAGAAAAAAGAAGTACGGGAAATCGCTAGAAAACATGACTTAGCAACAGCAACGAAGAAAGATAGTACGGGTATATGTTTTATCGGTGAAAGAAACTTTAAAGAATTCTTAAGTGAGTACTTACCGGCACAGCCTGGTGAAATGAGAACATTAAATGGAGAAGTAAAAGGACAGCACGATGGTTTAATGTACTATACAATCGGGCAACGACAAGGCCTTGGAATTGGTGGCTCAGGTGAACCATGGTTTGTTGTAGGTAAGAATTTAGAAGATAATGTGCTATATGTTGGTCAAGGATATAACCAAGATGCTTTATATGCAGATGGACTGGAAGCAATTGATATCAATTGGTTAATCGATGGTGACTTTTCCGAGCCATTTAGTTGTAAAGCAAAATTCCGCTATCGCCAAGTAGAATGCCCTGTCATGATTTACCCGCAAAAAGACGGATCATTAATGGTTCAGTTTGATGAACAACAACGTGCCATTACACCAGGTCAAGCAGTTGTATTTTATGATGATGATGTTTGTATTGGCGGCGGTACGATTGAACGAGTTTATAAAAATGAACAACCTGTGAAACACTTGGCGTAATAGCGCTAAATTAAGGTTTGTAAGTTTAAAGGCATAATATAAACTGTAGTTCTTTTAACGATTGCTAGAAAAGTCAGCACATGGTGATGTGGTGACTTTTTCTACTTATAAGAAAGGAGAGTGGACTTGTGGACTATATTCAACAAGGTTTACAATATATGAAAGAACAGAACATGGAAGAAGCGGCGAAATTGTTTAACAGGCATATAGAAGAGCATCCTGAAGATCCAGTAGGTTATATTAATTTTGGAAATCTTTTGACACATATTAAAGAATATGACCGTGCTAAACGCTTTTTTGAAAAAGCATTAGAATTAGACGAAAATGTTCCAACAGCCCATTATGGGTTGGGTAATGTTTACTTTGAACAAGAACAGTACTCGGAGGCGACACAGGAATTTCAGGATGCGATTAAACAAGGACTGGATGAAGCTGACGTTTATTTAATGCTTGGCATGTCCCTAATGAATCAGGAGCAGCCTAAATTAGCTCTGCCGTACCTACAACGAGCGAGCGAACTGGAGCAAGAAGATGTTGACATTCAGTTTCAATACGGGTTATCACTTGCTTATGCTAATTTAATTGAAGAGGCTTTTAATCAATTTAAGCATGTCTTAAAATTAGATGAGGAGCACAGTGATGCTCATTATAATCTAGGAGTCGCTTATTTATATAAAGAAGAGCCTCATCATGCACTTGATCACTTTAATCAAGCTCTAAAAATACAGCCTGAACATGTCTTAGCAGGGCATGGCAAAAAGCAAGTTGAAGATATGTTAAATGAACACTAAGTAAAAAAGGAGGCTGAATGCAATGAGTGAAGCAGGCTATGTAAAAGCTAAATTAAATCATATGATCTTTCATAAAGCTGAGGAACAATTTTCCATTGCTTCAGTCTCTGTTGTTGAAACGAACGAAGAGATAGAAGAAGATGAGCTTGTCGTGAAGGGTCATTTCCCACCATTAACATATGGTAATGAATACATTTTTTTACGGAACTCTTAAAACTCACCCTAAATTTGGTGAGCAATACCAAGTATTTACATATGAAAAAGAAATGCCTAAAGATGAGGACAGTTTAGTTAAATATTTCTCAAGTGATTTATTTTACGGAATTGGTGAAAAGACTGCTAAAAATTGTAAACACACTAGGATTAAGTGCTGTAGATCAAATACTGAGAGACGAACAGGCACTTGATCAAGTACCAGGTTTAAACGAAGAAATGAAAAACCGATTAAGAGAAGATTTGAGAACCAATCAAGGGTTTGAACAAGTTGCACTAGAACTCGCTAAGTATGGAATTGGTTTACAGCTAGCTCAGAAAATATATCAAGCCTTTGAAGAAGAGACCATTAAACAACTAATGATAATCCATATGCATTTGTGTTTAAAATTGAGGGTTTTGGGTTTCAAAGGGCCGATGAAATGGCTAAAGAATTAGGCATTGGTGAGGAACATCCAACACGTATTGAAGCTGGTGTTCTTCATATTTTAGAACTGGAATCCATGAATGGCCATGTATTTATGGACCAAAATGAGTTAATGAAAAAAGCAAACCGTTTATTGTATCAAAGACAACAACGATTAACTGAAGAACACTTTACTGAGCGAATTAAACATCTGGAAGAGGAAGACTTACTTGTCAGTGAAAACAACCGAGCGTATTTACCTCATCTATATTATTCAGAAGAAGGTATTGCATCTCAATTAAAAAGGATTATGGACATAGAAGTCGAAGAATCATTTGAGGAAAGTGAACTTCTAAAAATCATTGGTGAGATGGAAGAGGTAGAAGGTCTTTCTTATGGTGAGGAACAATATGAAGCCATAAAAAAGCCTTAAATGAAAAAGTCATGTTATTAACTGGAGGCCCTGGAACTGGTAAAACAACTGTTGTTAAAGGGATTATTTCTTCTTATGAAAAGCTGTTTAAGCCTAAGAAAAAGCTAAGCAGAGAAAGACGTTATTTTAACAGCACCAACAGGACGAGCTGCTAAAAGACTTTCTGAAGCAACTGGTTTAAAAGCTAAAACGATTCACAGTTTATTAGGCTGGTCAGGTGATGATTCATTCGAATACGATCAAGGTAACCAACTAGAGGGAGATGTCATCATAGTTGATGAATTTTCTATGGTCGATGTCTGGCTTGCCAATTCTCTTTTTAAAGCGATTCCTTCAGATATGAAGGTTATACTAGTGGGTGATGAAGATCAGCTTCCTTCGGTTGGACCAGGACAAGTTCTTTCTGATTTATTACAATCAAATGCAATTCCTGTTAGTCACTTGTCTGAAATATATAGACAAAAAGAAGATTCTTATATTATTCAGTTAGCCCATCATATTAAAAATGATAATGTTGAGAATATGGATATGTCAAAATCAGGTGATTTTAACTTTATACCTAGCGGTGAAGAACATACCCTTAATGTCGTAGAACAAATTGTTCAAAGAGCTCTTAACAAAGGCTATACGATGAAAGATATACAAGTATTAGCCCCGATGTACAAGACAGAAGTAGGTATTCATGCATTGAATCGTAAATTACAAATGATCTTCAACCCTAAAGATCGTCAAAAAGGGAAATCATTCATTTTGATACAACCTATAGAACAGGGGATAAGGTTATTCAGTTAATAAATCAACCTGAGAAAAAAGTATATAACGGTGATATTGGTGAAATTATTGCAATAAAAACCAAATGAATCAGAAACTAAAAAAGATGAAATGATTATTGATTTTGAAGGACTACAAGTATCTTATACGAAGCAAGATTTTAACCAAATCATGCTGGCATATGCGATTTCGATTCATAAGTCACAGGGAAGTGAATTTCCAATAGTTGTTATGCCTGTTGTAAAGGCATTTAAGCGATGTTAGTTAAAAAATTACTTTATACCGCTATTACACGAAGTAAAAACGTCACTTTTAATATGTGGAGATTACGAAGCTTTTATAGATGGTCTTAAGAAAAATTATGCTTATGAACGTAACACGACATTGGTAGAGCGGATGCAAATGATGTTTTCTGATGCGGAGTATTTAGAGCAAGACATACCAACTGAAGAACAGAATACATCAGAAGAGGAAGAAATTACGCCTTATGATTTTATGTAACGTAGGTAAACTATAACTATCTTATACAAGGTGTATAGGATAAAAATGATTTGGAAAAGCTGAGGACTAAGCAGCAGATTCTGTTGTTTATAGACTTCAAAAGATTATACAAAAAGGAGTAAGTCCGATGAAGTGTCCAAATTGTCAGTCTTCTGATATCGGGAGAATTGGTGAAGAGCAGTATTACTGTTGGAACTGTTTTATTGAAATGGCTTTTGTCGACGGAGCCATGCATGTACGTGAAATAGAAGAAGATGGTTCACTCTCTTCTTTAGATGATCTGTTTTTGGATGAAAACGGATAATAAGGTTGGTGATTGGCGTTGAACCGAGTGATATCGAACAGCGCTAAAGTTGGAATGGGTGCAGCTATGGGATGGATGATTCGAAACAACCCAAAAATGTTAAAAAAAATCGCTATATGAAGCGAATGCGTAAAGCAGGAAAAAGGTTAAAAAAAAACGTTATCTCTAGATTGAAGCTGTACGCTAATCCCTGAATAGGGGTTAGCGTTTACATAATACATTTGACAGAAACGATTTAGTTAACTATAATAACTGAAAGTAAATATACTTGAATCGTAGAAGGAACCGAGTAAATGACAGCCGACCTTAAAAGAGAGGCATTTCATAAGCTGAAAGAAATGCTAAGGAAAAGGGTTATTGAAGCTATTCCAGAGAGTGGTTAATCACCACCGTATACATCGCGTTAAGATGTCTCAAGTGATAAGCAATTACTTGCTTATAACTAGGGTGGTACCGCGAAATGATCGTCCCTACATGTTTACATGTAGGGGCGTTTTTTAATTTACTTAAATAATCATATGCAGGGAGGACTTGTTATGAAGCAGTTGAACTCAGCTGAAGTTAGACAAATGTTTTAGATTTCTTTAAAGAAAAAGGGCATTCGGTTGAACCTAGCCGGTCGCTAGTACCTCAAGATGACCCCACATTATTATGGATCAATAGTGGGGTTGCAACGTTAAAAAAGTATTTCGATGGTCGAGTCATTCCAGATAATCCAAGGATCGTCAATGCACAAAAATCCATAAGAACAATGATATTGAAAACGTTGGTTTTACTGCAAGGCACCATACGTTTTTTTTTGAAATGTTAGGTAACTTTTCAATTGGTGATTATTTTAAGGAAGATGCAATTAAATGGGGATGGGAATTTTTAACGAGTGATAAATGGATAGGATTCCAACCTGAACGTTTATCTGTTACCGTTCATCCTGAAGATGAAGAAGCATATGTTATTTGGCGTGATCAAGTAGGTGTCCCAGAGGAACGTATTATTCGCATAGAAGAAAAATTTCTGGGATATTGGAGAGGGGCCAAGTGGTCCAAACACAGAGATTTTCTATGATCGTGGGGAGAAATATGGGAATGATCCTAAAGACCCTGAATTGTACCCAGGAGGAGAAAATGAACGTTATTTAGAAATTTGGAATTTAGTATTTTCTCAGTTTAACCACAATCCAGATGATACTTATACGCCACTACCAAAGAAAAACATAGATACAGGTATGGGACTCGAGCGTGTTTTATCGGTTATTCAAGACACACCGACGAACTTTGAAACAGATTTATTTATGCCAATTATTCGGAAAACAGAAGCTGTTTCTGGTGAAAAATATGGTCAGTCGCAAGAGAAAGATACAGCTTTTAAAGTAGTGGCTGATCACGTTCGTACTGTTGCATTTGCTATTGGGGATGGTGCCTTACCTTCAAATGAAGGACGCGGATATGTATTAAGACGTTTACTAAGACGTGCTGTTCGTTTTGCGAAAGAGTTAAACATCAATGAACCATTTATGTATCAATTAGTTGATGAAGTTGCTTCAATCATGGAAGACTTTTACCCGGAAGTTCAGAACAAGAGTGATTTTATAAAAAATGTTATTAAAACTGAAGAAGAGCGCTTTTACGAAACTCTTCAGGAAGGTCTTGCAATATTAGAGAAAGTGATGAAACAAGAGAAAGGCAAGGGAAGTCAAGTGTTTCCTGGCCATGAAGTCTTTACGTTATACGATACGTATGGTTTTCCAAAGGAACTTACAGAAGAATATGTGCAAGCAGAAGGATTTTCAATCGATGAAGCTGGTTTTGAAGAAGAAATGAAGAAACAGCGGGACCGTGCTCGTGAAGCACGTCAAAAAGTTGATTCTATGCAGGTACAAAGTGAAGTATTACAAAATATTCATCATGAAAGTGAGTTTGTTGGGTATGATACGTTAAATGTGGAGTCCTCTATTACAGTCATCGTTGCAGAACAAAAAGCAATTGATGAACTTAATGTAGGTGAGACAGGGTATGTCATTTTAAAAGAAACGCCTTTTTACGCTGAGAGTGGGGGCCAAATTGCTGATAAGGGAATCATTGAAACTGACACAGGCCGAGCACAAATCATTGATGTACAAAAGGCTCCTAACGGGCAAAACTTACATCAAATAGAAGTAGAAGATGGTACCTTATATGTTGATCAAAAGGTTAAAGCAGCTGTGTATAGACAATTTAGAAAGCAAATTATAAAAACCATACGGCGACTCATCTACTACATCAGGCTTTAAAAGATGTTTTGGGTGATCATGTTAACCAAGCAGGTTCATTAGTTGCACCAGATCGTTTACGATTTGATTTCTCACATTTTAACGCTGTAAGTACTGAAGAATTAAACGAAATCGAACAAATTGTTAACAAGAAAATTTGGGATTCCATTGACGTAACCATTTCACAAAAGACACTAGATGAAGCAAAACAAATGGGAGCGATGGCTTTATTTGGTGAAAAATATAGTGATGTTGTAAGAGTTGTTTCAGTTGGTGATTACAGTATAGAGTTATGTGGGGGCTGTCATGTGCAAAACACAGCAGAAGTCGGATTATTTAAAATTGTAACTGAAACAGGAATTGGAGCAGGAACTCGAAGGATTGAGGCAAGAACAGGGCAAGGTGCTTATCAATACTATGAGCAACGTGAGAGACTATTAGATGAAGCTGCTAAATTACTTAAGACAAAAACTGAACAAATACCAAGCAGAATTGAATCTCTTTATGATGAATTAAAATCATTAGAACGAGAGAAGGAATCCTTAACAGCTAAAATTGCCAACTATGAATCCGCTAATATAACAGAAAAATTGAGGATGTTAATGGAATACCATTATTAGCAGAACAAGTAAGTGTCAATGATATGAATGCACTAAGAAGTATGGTTGACGATCTTAAAAATCAATTAGATTCCGTTGTGATTTTACTTGCAATGGAAAAAGACGGTAAAGTACAATTAGCCTCTGGTGTGACTAAAGATTTAATAGATCAAGGTATGCATGCAGGTCATCTTATTAAAGAAGCAGCTATGAAATGTGGAGGAGGCGGTGGAGGCCGTCCTGACATGGCTCAAGCGGGAGGCAAACAGCCTGAAAATATTAACGATGCACTAAATGCAGCAAAAGATTATGTACAAAGTGTTTTAACTTCATCTTAATTCAGTTTATAATATAAGTAGAAGTTAACGAGGGGGTCTATGAGAAGATGTCAAATGATCACACTATGAAATTCCAATTCAATGATGATTCACAAGAACAAAAAGTTAATGAAATTCTACACTCAGTGTATGAATCATTAGAAGAAAAGGGTATAATCCGATTAACCAAATTGTCGGTTATTTGCTGTCAGGTGATCCAGCATACATCCCTCGTCATCGAGATGCTAGAAATTTGATTAGAAAAGTTGAGCGAGATGAGATTATAGAAGAAGTGGTAAAACATTATTTGAAATCTAAATAAAGAGGCTTTTTATATGAAAATTTTAGGATTAGACGTTGGAGAACGGACCATCGGAGTCGCTGTATCCGATGCTCTTCACTTTACAGCACAAGGAATAGAAACCATTAAATGGGATGAGTCGGATTATGAATCAGCCATACCACGTTTAAAAGAACTTATTGAAGGTTATGAAATAAGTAAAATCGTGGTAGGATATCCTAAAAATATGAATAACACAGTTGGTGAACGAGCACAGTCCTCAGAAACATTTGCTAAATATATTGAGGAACATTTTGATATACCAATTGTGCTTTGGGATGAAAGGCTGACGACAATGGCTGCAGAAAGAGTTTTATTAGAAGCTGATGTCAGTCGAAAGAAACGGAAAAAGTGATTGATAAAATGGCCGCAGTCATGATTTTACAAAGTTATTTAGATTCTGGCCATTAATTTAGGAGGTAAAAGAATGGACGAAAAGAGCGTATTATCATTCCGGATGAAAATGGTGAAGAGCATTTATTTGATATTCTCTTTACGTTTGATGTGGATGAAACGGAAAAGTCTTACTTAGTTGCTGTACCTGCTGAACAAGCAGAGCAAGAAGAACAAGAAGTATTCGCATTTCGTTTTGAAGAAAGTGATCAAAATGAAGATGACCTTACTCTTTATCAAATTGAAACAGATCAAGAGTGGGATATGATTGAAGAAATGCTTAACACGTTTACAGACTCGGATGAAGAGTAGAAAAAGTATTTTTAATAACATTAAAGGGAATAGCCCTTTGAGGCCTTATTCCCGTGTTTTTGGATT
>NZ_BBCD01000009.1 GCF_001311865.1 Piscibacillus salipiscarius JCM 13188 | reverse complement strand
CAAGTCTAGTAGCTTTTTCTTTTGTTTAATCTATTTATTTTTGATAGAACGACCAAGATAGCATTAAAGTATTATTTATCTTTAGGACTGATTGATTGTCGATAGGAACAGAGTGAATGTAGTTAGAAACATGCAAAATAACATTAGAGATCAAAAATAAGATGATTTTTTGTCATTAGTATTCTGAATCATGTACAAAAAATTTTAGCTCATTTATAATTGTAAGAATTGAGATAAGGAAGCTTTTGCGTGCGCGCAAAAGCATCTTTTTAATATCATCTAGAGTTGAAATATGGTATTTTCTATATGTACGATTGGAAAAGCTATTGGTGTGAAGTTAAGGAGGATTTACATATGTCCGATGAAAATAGAGAAGAGTATCAGGCTAAAATCGAAAGCTTAGACAGGAGAGGTTCTGGTCAAGCAGTGGTTTGGCGGGAAAATGAAAAAGGAAATCCGAAGAAATTAAAATTAGTCGTTCCGCAAACTATTCCTGGTGAAGAAGTGAAAGTGGACGCTTTGTATCCAACTAAAAAGTGGAGCAAAACAGAACTAAAAGAAGTGGTAGAAGCAAGTTCCGAACGTACGATTGCGCCGTGTCCTCATTTTGATATATGCGGCGGGTGTGTTTGGCAGCATTGGGAATACTCAGGACAGTTAAAGCATAAAACTGAATACGTTAAAAGAGCGATTGAGAGTCAAGGTTTTGATCCTGAACTCGTGAAACCAACGATCGGTATGGATCGTCCGTGGGATTACCGTAATAAGATGGAATTCACTTTCTCACCTGAAGGTAACATGGGCATGCATGAACAAGGTAATTTTAGAAATGTCTTTGACCTTGAAACCTGCTTAATCGCAAGTGATGATATGGTCAACGCATCGCTAGAAGTCTCCAAGTGGGCTAAAGACCATGACCTAAAAGGTTACGAGAAAGAAGCACACACTGGTTTATTACGACATTTAATGGTTCGCCAGTCCTTTACAACAGGTGAAATCATGCTAGCTTTAATTGCAACTCAGCCACCGAGCGGTGAACTTAAAGAAGCTGTAAACGACTTGGTTGATCGAATCAGTCCATATAAAAAAGTCAAAAGCTTAATGTGGTTAGAAAATACGCTTTGGGCTGACCGGGTTGATGCAGAAGCAATTCATGTGTTAGCAGGTCGTGATTTTATTTACGATGAAATTTATGGTTATCAGTATCGCTTATGGTACGATACATTCTTCCAAACAAATCCGACTCAAGCTAAGAAGTTAATCGACTTAGCATTAGAGATGGGACAACCTAAAGAGCATGAAACGATGATTGATTTATTTTGCGGAGTTGGGACGTTCTCATTACCATTTGCGAGCAGAGTTAAGAAACTTGCGGGTGTTGAAATCGTTGAAAGCTCTATTGAGTCGGCGAAACGAAATGCTGAAGAAAATGGCATTGATAATACTTATTTCTTGGCGCAAGATGCACGAAGAGGAATCGACCATGTATTAGAAGAATTCGGTCAGCCTGATATCTTATTATTAGATCCACCACGTTCAGGTGCAGGTGGAAAAGTTATGCGCCGAATTGGCCGTTCAAAGCCGAAACGAATTGTCTACGTGTCATGTAATCCAAGTTCATTTGCGGAAGATGCTGCTGAGTTAAGGCAGTTTAACTACGAACTAAAATCTGTGCAACCAGTAGATCTGTTTCCTCATACGGTGCATGTGGAATTAGTTAGCATTCTTGAATTAAAATAAATTATTTATTAGAGCATCATAGACGGATTAAGTCTATGATGTTTTTATATACGCGCAGGGTTTTATCATATTGAATTAAATCACTACAAGTGAGTTGATCAAGAATTTATGACAAAGAAAGACCAGAAGTCTTGAATAAGAACTATGCTGTTCTAAATATTTTAAGCAAATCTATTTCTAATCCTGTAAATATAAACGAACTAGCTTTCTCGTCATTTTTATATGTTTTGTATTTTTAATATTAAAATTGTCAAAATGATAAATCATAACTTCTTGGTTATCAGGGTTTACGATCCAATACTCTTTTACACCGCATGACATATAAAGGTTTAGTTTAAAGATTAAGTCTTTCTTTTGAGTTCTCTTTGAAAGTACCTCAACAATTAATGAGGGGACTCCTTTATAATAATCATCTTCTCCAACATGTTGATAAAGATCGCAAATCACCATTAAATCAGGCTGAACCATATTCTTTTCTTCTGTTGATTGCCTTTTGACTTCAATATCAAATGGCGCGACAAATGGTAAACATTCTCCATTATCAAAATAAACTGAGAACATCGTCAGTAATTGAGTAACTGTGTATTGATGAGCAACTTTAGGTGAGGCAAGTAAATAAATGTCACCATCAATATACTCATATCGTCTGTCAGAATCATGTCGAAGCTGTAAGAATTCCTCATATGTAGCTTTATGACCAACTCCATACAATGGTAAATTCTCGTGTACTATCCCTTCAAAATGAGACGATAGCCTTGCCACTTCAACGTCGTCTCGTGTAATAATCACGTCTTCTGTTGAAGCTAACTTTAAATACGTTATAAAGTTTTTCTGTAACTCTTCAACAGTCACTCTCATCACAGCACCTAATTTATTAAGATTAATTTTATTATACAAAGTTTTAATTGTAGCTACCATATTAAAGTACATACTAATTTTACTTAACGAAAAAACAGCCTCTCCACATCTGGAGGGGCTGTTTCGCATTACTCTTTCTTAGATTTTTCCTCATCAATCGGCAAGAACTCAAAAATTTCACCTGACTCAATGGAATCGGCCAGTCGTTCTAGCCAGTGGCAATATTTACGATAATCTTGAAGCTGTTTTAAATCGAGTTCGGCGCGTTTTTGACCTCATCATTGGCCTTCTCATCGTTAAGAACTTGATTAAGTTGATCTTCAGCATGATCAATAGCAGATAGGTTAATCTTAGCTTCGCGTTCCCACTTATCTCCGAAAAAATGCGAGAAGTACTGGAAGAAATCCTTCTCAGCAGTAAATAAATCCTTGCGAGAGCCTCGTTTCCAAACCTTCTTAACAATATTAATTTCCTGCAGCTTTCTTACAGCTGTACTCATACTTGGTTTACTCATGCCAAGATCATCTTTCATATCATCCAGCGTTTGTGGGTCGTGTTTGAAATACATCGTTGCATATAACCGTCCGATGGAAGGCGTCACTCCGTATAAGTCCATCGTCTCGGCGATCGCGTCAATGACAGCCCCTTCAGCTTCTTCAAGCAATTCTTCACTTCGATTGGTTTGATCGCTCAAAGTCATCCCTCTTTTCGTTATTATGTTTTCCAAGTTTTGTTCATTTAACATGTTAAATATAATTTTAAACTACTTTAATTGTAACTATAAACTGATTGTCAGTAAAAGTCAAAAATTAATTTTTATGCAAAAGTCGTTGGTTTACAAAGCATTTTTGCTATGGTATATTAAAATTATTAAATACGTTAAAAAATAATTTAACAAATAAATTTAGGAGGCTCATTCATGAAACAGATGTTTATTAATGGTGAATGGACGGACGCATTGAACGGAAAGACGAGAGAGATTATTAATCCATATAACCAAGAGGTAATTGAGGTAGTTGCTGAAGGCAATGAAGAAGACACCAAGCAAGCGATCAAAGCAGCTCGCGAAGCTTTTGACCATGGTGACTGGAAATCTACGACTGCTACGGAAAGAGGCGAGAAGGTACTTCATATTGCTCAGTTAATCGAACGTGATAAAGAGGAACTAGCCAAACTCGAATCACTAGATACAGGAAAAACATTGACAGAAAGCCGTGAAGATATGGACGATATCGCAGGGGTTTTCAGATACTTTGCAGGTCTTGCAGACAAAGATGGTGGAGAGATCATCGACTCGCCAATTCCGAATAGCCAAAGTAAAGTCGTTCGTGAGCCAGTGGGTGTATGCGGTCAGATCACACCTTGGAACTATCCACTGCTGCAAGCAGCATGGAAAAATTGCCCCAGCACTTGCAGCAGGGAACACGATCGTGATGAAGCCAAGCGAAATTACGCCACTTACAACGATTAAAGTAACAGAACTCATGGAGGAAGTTGGTTTTCCAAAAGGTGTTGTGAACTTAGTTCTAGGTGAAGGCGCAACTGTTGGTAACGAGCTAGCTGTGAGCCATGAGGTTGACCTGATTTCATTTACAGGCGGCATTGATACAGGTAAGAAAATTATGCAAAATGCAAGCGGCAATGTGAAGAAGATTGCGCTTGAACTAGGCGGTAAAAATCCAAACATCGTCTTTGCAGATGCTGACTTTGAAACAGCAGTGGACCAAGCGTTAAACGCCGTCTTCTTCCATGCTGGTCAAGTTTGTTCAGCAGGTGCGCGCTTACTTGTTGAAGATTCGATTCATGATGAGTTTGTCGAAGCGTTAGTTGAACGTACGAAGAACATTAAGTTAGGTAACGGTTTTGACGAAGATACGCAGTCAGGACCATTAATTTCAGCAGAACATCGTGCAAAAGTAGAAGAGTACGTTGAAATTGGCAAAAAGAAGGCGCCAAAGTCTTAGTTGGCGGCGCTCGCCCACAAGACCCTGAACTTCAGGATGGCTTTTTCTACTTGCCAACGATTATGACGAATTGCACATCGGACATGAGAATTGTGCAAGAAGAAGTGTTCGGTCCAGTTTTAACGGTTGAACGATTTAAAGATGAAGATGAAGCGGTTCGTCTTGCGAATGATACGATTTATGGTCTTGCAGGAGCTGTGTTCACAACGGATATCGATAAAGCAGAACGCGCAGCAGCTCAGCTACGTATGGGAACGGTTTGGATCAACGATTTCCACCCATACTTTGCGCAGGCTCCGTGGGGCGGATATAAACAGTCAGGTATTGGACGCGAGCTCGGTAAACCAGGGTTAGAAGAATATACAGAAACGAAGCATATTTTCAGAAATACAAAACCAGAGCCGATTCATTGGTTTAAATAAAAAGAAAAGCATTCAAGGAGGTTTCATAACATGACAGAAAAATTCGATTACGTCGTCATTGGTGGCGGGAGTGCCGGTTCGGTAATGGGTAACCGCCTCAGTGCATACGGAAAAAGCAGTGTATTAATTTTAGAAGCAGGACGTAGTGACTATTCATGGGATTTATTAATTCAAATGCCAGCAGCTTTACCATTCCCAGCTGGCAAGAGCTTATATGACTGGAAGTACGAGTCAGACCCTGAGCCGTATATGAACGGACGCCGCATTAAGCATGCCCGTGGTAAAGTGCTTGGCGGGTCAAGCTCAATTAACGGCATGATCTATCAGCGCGGAAACCCAATGGACTATGAACGCTGGGGTTCAGATAAAGGGATGGAAACGTGGAACTTTGCGCATGTTCTTCCGTATTTCAAACGTTTAGAAAATGCACTAGCTGCTGATTCAGATGATCCTTATCGCGGGTTAAATGGTCCAGTAAAACTTGAACGCGGTCCGGCTAAAAACCCGTTATTCCAAGCATTTTTCGATGCAGCCGTTGAAGCAGGATACAACCGCACGCCGGATGTTAATGGCTACCGCCAAGAAGGATTCGGTCCATTTGATAAACACGTTTACAAAGGGCGCCGCTTTTCAGCATCTCGTGCTTATTTAGATCCAGTTAGACATCGCCGTAATTTAACGATCCGCACACGTGCGTTCGTATCAGGAATCGAATTTACTGGAACGAAGGCAACAGCTGTTAATTACCGCCGAAATGGTAAAGATCATCAGGTTGAAGCAGGAGAAGTGGTGCTTGCAGGTGGCGCAATTAACACACCGCAGCTTCTTCAGTTATCTGGAGTCGGCGACGCTGAGCACTTGAAGTCACTTGGCATTGAGCCAGTAGTTGACCTTCCAGGTGTTGGTGAGAACTTACAAGACCACTTAGAAGCATATATTCAGTACTCATGCCCTGAACCAGTATCAATGCAACCAAGCTTAAACAAATTACGCATGCCTTGGATTGGCCTACAGTGGTTACTTGGACGTACAGGACCAGCCGCAACGAACCACTTCGAAGGCGGAGGGTTTATCCGTTCGAACGAAGATGTTGACTATCCAAACTTAATGTATCACTTCTTACCAGTAGCGGTACGTTATGACGGTCAAAAAGCTGACACGAAGCACGGCTTCCAAGTGCACGTAGGCCCAATGTATTCAGACGCACGCGGATCGCTTAAGATTCGTTCAAAAGACCCGAGGGAGCACCCAAGCATGGTGTACAACTACCTATCAACTGAACAAGACAGACGCGAATGGATCGAGGCTGTGCGCCTAACAAGAAACATTATGGCGCAACCAGCAATGAATCCTTATAACGCAGGCGAAATCTCGCCAGGCCCATCTGTTCAAACAGATGAAGAAATCTTAGAATGGGTAAAAAATGATGCCGAAACAGCACTACACCCATCTTGCACAGCGAAAATGGGACCAGCATCAGACCCAATGGCCGTGGTTGACCCGAACACCATGAAAGTCCACGGACTCGACAATGTCAGAGTCGTAGACGCATCAGCTATGCCATACGTCACAAACGGTAACATCCACGCACCTGTCTTAATGCTTGCCGAAAAAGCAGCAGACTTAATCTTAGAAAAAGAACCACTCGAAGCAGAACATGTTGATTATTACCGCCACGGCGTCGATTCACCAGACGCAGGCGTGGTGACAAACTAATTACCCCCTTATTTATATATAAAGATGAGCATCGATTAGCTAACGCTAGTCGATGCTCATTCTATTATATGGCGATTATCGGCCTCTTTTTGAGGTTATCGGTCACTTTTTGGAATTTATCGATCACTTTTCAAAATATATCGGTCATTTCTTAAAGTTTATCGGTCACTTACGAATCTATTAAATATTCACTACTTCAAAAATGCCACTCAATTATTATTCAGCTTAAACGTCTCACTCTCATCATCCCACTCAATAGTTATCTCAACTTCATCATTTTCATAAGTGACAGCACAACCTGAACACGAACTTAACTTTGAATTCAGAACACCTTGTTCCAATGTAGTATTGGTCCCCTCAGCCTCTCCTGAACTTTAAACAATTCGATAGTCGATGCGTTCTGGCGCCTCGCCCTCACCAATGTATTCGACATAAAGTCTATTCGTTTCTTGATCATCACCCTTAACGGTTGCTGTGTATTCTACTAACCAGTTGTCTGATTCATTTTGAAAAGTTAATTCCTTTGAATCTTCTATACAGGCAGTTAGAACCAATAACGTAAATAGTGCTAAGATTACCCCTTTTATCTTCAAGTTGATCCCCCTCTAAAATATAGTCCATATACAAGAAAAGAATCTATATTTCCTGCGTATATACTATGTTCAAAAGTTATTAGGAATAAATATGGTAAAATAAGTTAAAAGATGTTGTTCTTCTAATGGCAGTAATGTTGAATAAAGTTTATTAGATTGGAGGGTGAGTATGTTTGTAAAAGTTTATCAATATCATATTCAAAAGGATAAAGTGGATGAGTATTTAAGTATTCAAGAAAGAGCATCAGAGATTTATGGAAAGTATTTGGATTTTAATACTGTTTATCTTCAAAGCAAGGATGATAGTACGAAATGATTGGAAATTTCAAAATATAAGGATAAGGATGACTACCAAATAGCATTGACTTAATTAACACAGAGAAAGAAATACAAATATTATTTGGTGAATTTCAATCTTTATTAGTTAGTGAGAAACAGGAGATAATAGAGGAAAACTTTTTAGAAAAGAAAATAATAAATAATTATTAACAAATTCCCTTTTTACTGGGACAATAGTTGAACAACAAGATCAATAGTAAGCTCGTCTTTTTCTTAGTAAAAATATCTGAATATTATGTTAAAATTATTTAAAGAAGGTAAAGATTGGGTTAGTGCTTTGTGTATTCCTTACAATGAAAGGAGTAGATATTCTGTGGAGAATAGTAACAAAGGCGCAACCATGCCTAGAGTCGTTACTCGAGAGGAATGGGAGAAAGCACGCAAGGAACTCTTGGCAAAGGAAAAAGAACTCACTCGCGCAAGAGATGCACTAAATGCCGAGCGTCGTCGACTTCCAATGGTCGAACTTGATAAAGAGTACATCCTTGATGGAAAAGATGGCAAAGCAAAACTAATAGATTTATTTGAAGGGCATAGTCAGCTCATCGTTTATCACTTTATGTTCGATCCAAGTTGGGACAAAGGGTGTGAAGGCTGCTCAATGATTGTTGACAGCATGGGACACCTAGCTCATTTGCAAGCCCGTGATACTTCATTGATATTAGTATCCCAGGCTCCATTTTCCAAAATTGAACCGTTTAAGAAACAAATGGGTTGGAACGTACCGTGGTTTTCATCGTATGACAGCGATTTTAATTATGACTTTGAAGCGACATCTGATGGGGTACAGCATCAAGGGGTAAGTGTATTCTTACGTGATGGTGACAAAATTTATCATACTTATTCTACATATTTACGAGGTGTTGATATACTCTTTACTCCGTTCAACTATCTTGACCTGACACCATTTGGACGTCAAGAAACTTGGGAAGACTCGCCTGATGGTTATCCGCAGAAACCTCCTTATGAGTGGTGGCGCCATCATGACAATTATGATCATTTGCAACATCATCATTCTTGTTGTCATTCGCGAAAGGGAAATTCATAATATTTCCTATAAAAGGAATCAACCATCATATAGATTATAATGAAAAGTTGCTTCTAAAGAAAAAAAGTGATAAATAAGATTCGGGCTTGCCAATGTTTTCAATCATATGCCTACCACAAATACCGCGCGAGATAGTATAGAGAAATAATTTATAGAGATACCCTATTAAGATTCCTTTTTGTAGTTATACGTTGCTCAATTGGCAAACAGAAACTAATGATGCACTAGTGAAAGAAATTATTACTGCAAATGAAGAGGAATCATATAAGATAGGGCAAACGAATGATGGAACAGAATCAAACCTTCATACAACAGCTCGTGAATTTGCGGAATGGGGAAATTTACATCTAAATAAAGGGCTCGTGGAAGGTAAACAAATCGTTCCTAGGGAAGTAATAGAATTAGCTACTCAAATTAAGAGTCCGATCTATAAGAATATTAATCTGCCAAGAAATGGTCTGTTTTGGTACGCTCAAGGTACACCCAGCATTCAAAGTGAGATTGGTGAGAGAGTCCCTAAAGGGTCTTATCAAATCCTTGGAATAACAGGCCCGACTCTATTAGTGATTCCAAAATACAACCTTGTTGTAGCCAAAATGTATAATAAACGTTATAACTATGGAGGTGATCATTACCTACATTATTTAAGAGAGTTTAGTAATCTAGTGGCTGATATATTTAAACCTTAAAATTAAAGGGAAGTGTTATTATTAAAGCTATTATATTTGATTTTGATGGTACTTTAGCTGATACGCTACCGGTTTGTTATTATGCGTTTCAGGCAATATTTAAGGAATTCGATAATGTTGAACTTACATCTGAAGAAATAAAAGTATGTTTGGTCCATCTGAAACGGGAATCATTAGAGAGAATCTTGTTAATACAGATCATGACAAAGCAATTGAGCTCTATTATGAAAAATACAGTGAAAAACATCACGAACTTGTCTTTAAGAATGAAGAGATACAACTGTTGCTACATCAATTAAGTACACAAGGTTATAAATTAGGAATTGTAACTGGAAAAGCGAGAAGAAGCTTACTCATATCTTTAGATCATCTAAAAATGAATGATTTATTTGACGCCATTATCACAGGTGATGATGTTATTGATCCAAAGCCCCATCCAGAAGGGTTGAAAAAGGCATTAGCGTATCTAAACGTCGATCACACAGACGCCATGTTTATAGGAGATAGTGAAGCGGATATTTTAGCGGGGAAACAAGCTAACGTACATACAATTGGAGTGCAGTGGTTATCAACTTATCAAACACTAGAGTTTAGTACTAAGCCAGACCAGATATTTAATCGTGTGGGAGATTTTACTAAGTCAATTCAGAAGATATAATTCGAAGCGTATAAAAAACTGGCCTCACAGCACGTGAGGCCAGCTCTTTATCTATTACTCTTTAGTCCATTCATTAATTAACTCTTGGTTTTCGTTAACCCATTTTTCAGCACCTTTAATAGGTTTTTCTGCGTTTTCAACAGAGTTGATTAATTCACCGATTTGCTTGTCTGTCATTTTCCAGTTCTTGAAGTACTCGCTAACTTTTGGATATTCATCCGCAAAATCAGTTCTTGTTGCGTGGTGGATCTTCTCAACTCCACCGTATACTTTTTCGGATCTTCTAGGAACTTAAGGTCATATTCAGCGAAAATCCAGTGTGGACTCCAAAGTGGCGCAACAATTGGTTCTTTATTTTTAACTGCTTCACCAATTTGAGTGATCATTGCAGGCTCAGAGCTAGATGTTAACTCATAGTCAAGATTATAATCTTTAATTAATTCCTCTGTCACTTCCATCGTACCTGCACCAGGGTCAAAGCCGATAATTTGGCCATTAAACTTGTCTTTGTTTTGTTTAAGTCTTCAATGCTGTTAATATCTTCCATATAAGTTGGAACAACAAGTCCTACTTTAGCATTGTCATACCAAGTAGCGTCTGAGAAATTAACGGTATCTTGATATTCTTTTAAGTAATTCTTATCTTGAACAGGTAGCCAAACTTCTAAGCTTACATCTAAGTCGCCACTTTCTAACGCTTTCATCATCGTACCCATATCAAGTAATTGTAACTTCACGTTGTAGCCTTTTTCTTCTAGAATCACTTTCCACATGTTTGTAACAGCAATGTTCTCAGCCCAGTTAATTTGACCGATTGAAATCTCGTCCTGGTTTACTTCTGAACTAGACTCCTCACTGCTTCCGCCGCAAGCTGCTAATGTAACCACAACTAGCAATGCAATGCTAAGCCCAAGTATTTTCTTCCAACTATTCATAATTAAAAAACTCCCCTTTTTTTAATTTGTTGTTATTTATTTAAAATACTTCAAAACGTTAATTTGTTTAGAAATATTTTAATAAAAGTTTCAAATAAAAACTCATCTCTAACCAGAGATCAGTCACTCGTTACTATAGACATGACTTATCATGATGACTGATGTATGACACTTTAGTGTGAGTCATGCCTGAATCACATCTACTGATTATAATAGTGATTCGGCTTTAATTCAACATAACCAAACGTTTGGTAAGTTTGTTAAATTATTTTTAAACGTTTTTGTACAGTTTTTATGTTAACGTACTGAGATTTAATGTCAAGGGTTAGGATGAATTTAAATTCAGTATAAGTTCATATCAAAAAATACCGAAAATTATGATAAAGTTAACTTAAAATAGATTATATTAGAAGGAATGGTTAATTTGAGCCGTGGCGAATTTATTCCACTCTTTGGATTCGACCATCTCATTTATATAGCCGGGCTAATGTTAATAGGCTTTTGTCTGTTTTTCTTTCGCCATAAAATAAAAAGAAACGAACACTCATCACGATCATCATTCTCATCTTAAGTCTCACGCAGCAGGTGCTACTCTACGGTTCATACGCAGTCATCATGAATTTTGACCTATCCGAATCATTGCCACTACATATTAGCCGCATCAACACAATTTTAGGCATCATTTATTTAATCACCAAGAATGAAAAGTTATTCAAAGTCCTGTGCTTTTTTAGTTTGTATGCGTGGACCAGTTTTCTGTATCCAAGCCGGGTATACGGCATCAGTCATCCATTAGGTATAAGCTTCTTTGTCAATCATGTAATTACATTGTTATTACCTTTTTACGCCATGATTTCCTATCAAGCTAGAGTTAGGTTAAACGATAAATACCTCTCATTCTTATGGTTTATCGTTTATCTTATGGTCGTTTTAATGGTTAACCCATTAGTCGATGGCAATTATTTTTACTTAAAACATAAACCAGTTTTCCCTAATTTGACTGACTGGCTTTACATACCAGGCACACTAATTGTTACGTTCATCTTATTTGGGCTCGGGGAGAAGCTGTATTTGACTGTTCAAGACCGGTTAAAAATTCCTTCAAAGGAGTGATAAAATGAAGAATCTTAGTTTGATGTTTATTTTCTAGGCGTATTGTTAATGGCGCTTAGTGGATTAGAAAAAGTGATCATATTTGCATCATTTAACGGAGAAGTTCACGTGATGCAAGCTGTTAAAAATCTAACTCCAGACTATATCTGGAACATAACCAATATAACGTTTTGGTTAGGGCTGATTGGATTTTTAATTGGACTGATATCGTTTTTTCTGGAAAAGACATTGCGGAAAGGTGGAAGGAGTTTTAGTTACACTTATTGATAGGAGATGATCAATATTAAAAAGGTTGCATTAGTTCTTATCAGTCTTGCATGGATTGTGGTCGGATGCACTTCACAAGAATCAGAGATTCAATTACCTGAAGATGCACCTGAATTCGTAGAGAAGAGCCATTTTGAGGAAATCGATTGGGAGAATAAAGCTGTAAGATTTCAAGGCAATATCATCGGAAATAAAAATAAATCAGGAGTGATAGGTGTTGACATGCCGAGTGTTAATCAAGGTCAGAAGTGGATGTGGCACCTCTGGGGAATTGAAGAACCTCTAGCTGTTGATTTAACGGTGGTAGGTATGCACAAAGCAACAAAGAAGTACACCAAGTGCTGACAAATGGGTGGACGATTGGACTTGCGGGCGAGAATAATGGAGCGGATGCACATTCACCGTCGTCTGTTAATCTACCAGAAGCGGGAGTGTGGGCTATACTGCTTTATACAAACGGTGAACTATTCGATACGTTGATTTATGAGATAGAAAAGTAAATTTTTCTGATAAAGCACTTTATTAGGAGAAACAGTTCTGGACAAAAGGAGTCAAATTTAATTATGAAAAAGAAGATCTTAATAGTAGAAGACGACAAAGAAATAAGTGAACTTGTTACAAGCCATTTAGAACAAGAACATTTTACAGTGATGACTGCTTTTGACGGGGAAGAGGCGCTTCAACTTTTTCAAACTACACAAATTGACTTAGTACTACTTGATTTAATGCTCCCGAAGCTCAATGGCATGGAGTTTCTGAGAAAAATTAGAGAAACAAGCGTTGTTCCAGTACTTATTATTTCAGCAAAAGATAGTGAGTTCGATAAAACGTTAGGTCTCGGTTTTGGGGCGGATGATTATATCAGTAAACCATTTTCCGTAATTGAACTGACAGCAAGAGTTCAAGCTGCTATTCGAAGAGCAACACGCTATGTTTCTGCAGGTGGAAATTCATCTTCAAACATGATTCAATTCAAAGCCCTGACACTTAATTTAGAAACCTTTACTGCACAAGTAAACGGGAAAAATATACAGCTTACCTCTAAGGAATTTTATATCTTAAAGCTTTTTATGATGAATCAAAACAGAGTATTTACAAAAGAGCAACTATATGAGTTGATTTGGGAAGATGATTACTTTGGCAATGAGAATGTGATTAATGTTCACATTCGTAGATTACGAGAAAAAATTGAAGAAGATCCCTCAAAACCGAGTTACATTCAAACGGTTTGGGGGATTGGCTATAAATTAGGGGAGTAACTATGAATTTTTTACTATTTTCAATTATAGTAGTTTTGCTGATCATTATTGGTGCTCAATATTTATCAAATAAACAAACCAATATGCAGCTTATTCAAATACGCGATAATTTATCTCATATCGTTGAGAAGGAAACCTCTGAAAAAGTATTTCTTCAAACAAATAATCACTCTGTTCGAGACATGCTTATTCAAATTAATCGTCTGTTAAGCTATAACCAGAAGGTGGCTGCTGACTTCGCAAGAACAAACGAAAGTTTAAGAAAGATGATTTCAAATATGTCTCATGATTTAAAAACGCCTTTAACCGTTATTTTAGGATATGTCGAGAAATTAAAACATGATGACAACCTGTCAGAAGAAGAGCGAAGAGAACTCGTTGGTCGTCTTCATGACAAAATATTAAGTGTCATCGATTTAATGAACCAATTTTTTGACCTTGTCAAACTTGAGTCAGGTGATGTTGATTTTCCGATGAGTCGTTTATCGATTAACGAAATTTGCCGGAAGAACGTATTAGACTTTTATCATTTAGTGCAGTCAAAAGGTCTTCAAGTTAAGGTCGATATTCCAGAACAGGATTACTTTATTCTCGGTAATGAAAATGCGTTGAATCAGATTCTGAACAATTTAATATCTAACGCAATTCGTTACGGTAGTGATGGTGACGTGGTTGGGTTAACGATTCGAGAACAAGGCGAAAATATAGCTATTGATATTTGGGATCAAGGTAAAGGTATAGCTGAAAAACATCAGAACCGTGTGTTCGAAAGGCTATATACCCTAGATGATGCGAGAAATCCTGAATTTCAGGGTAGTGGTCTGGGCTTAAGTATTACGAAACGTTTAATAGAGGAGATGAACGGTGAGATTAAGCTAGTTAGTAAACCGTTCGAAAAAACGGTATTCACATGCATTTTTAAGCGGGTAACATATTAGAGGTCTCAAAGAGGTGTTCATAAAGAATTACCTCTTTTCTTTATGAATAAATAATAAACTTAAGGAATTTGTAAGGAACAAGTAAGAAAAAAGTTGTTTTTAACCATTATGATTAAGATAGCCGAATGAAAGGGATGAGATGATGGAATATGTCATTCAGACTAATAATCTAACGAAAAAGCCAAAGGGAAGGAACTTGTTTCAGATATAAATATTTTGATTAATAAAGGTGAAATTTACGGCCTTCTTGGTCAAAATGGTGCAGGTAAAACAACGATTATGAAGATGCTTACGGGACTAAACAATCCTTCAAAAGGGGAAATATTGCTATTTAATGAGAGGCTCACCAAAAACAAATTCCTTGCTAACTAAAGTTGGAAGTATTATTGATTATCCAGTATTTTTTGAGCATTTAACGGCATTCGATAATTTGAAGCTACATTGTGAGTATTTAGGATTTTATGATGAAAATGACATGAAACAAGCACTGCAATTGGTAAACTTAAAAGGAATTGAAGACAAAGTAGTAAAGGATTTTTCGCTTGGAATGAAGCAGCGGCTTGGAATTGCGAGAGCCATCATAACAAAGCCTGAATTAATTATTTTGGATGAACCGACAATGGGTTAGATCCAATTGGAATTAAAGATATGCGACACTTAATTCGGATGCTGAATAAGGAATATGGGATGACGTTTGTACTTTCGAGTCACATATTAGGAGAATTAGAGCAAATTGTTGATAGAGTAGGTATAATTCATCAAGGCAAATTACTAAACGAAATAACGATGACAGATGTTCGAAAAGCACGTTCTGACTATATTGAGCTTGAGGTCAGTGATGTCACGCGAGCCGTTTATTTATTAGAGAATGAACTTCATATTCACAACATGAAAGTCTTAGAAAAACGAAAAATTCGTATTTATGATATGACTTATACGCAAAGCGATATTTCAAAAATGCTTTTACTTCATGATTTAGAGATTGAAGAAATTCGGAGACACTCCAACTCGCTGGAAGACTATTTTTATCATCTTATTAATGGAGGTGATATAAATGATTAAATTAATGCAATTAGAGTGGAAGAAACTAAAACAAAAGTCAGTCATAAGTGAAGTGATTATCTATACTTTGATATTAATGTTCTTGCCAGTATTTTTTATAAAAGCTGTTAGTACTGATTTTGGTCAGAACTATGCTACCGTTATTGACTTGATCTCAGAAATTCAAAAAGGTTTTATCTTATTTGGAGCATCATTGATTACCCAGGTATTTATTGATGAATATAAGAATAAAACTATTTCTTTATCTTTTAGGTATCCAATAAGCAGGCAGAAATTATTTGCTGCGAAAATACTTTTTATAGCAACGTTTGTATTTCTTCTCACCATGGTTTCGTATTTGTTAACTGGAACAGTGACTTATTTAATTGATCAAGTTCAGCCAATAATTAAAGGGAATCTGACTCGTACAGACTTAACTACCTTTCTTAATCAGATGATTGTTCGTTCTCTAGTAATTACGTTAATTACTTTTATTCCGCTTTTTTACTTTGGGATTTGGAAAAGAATGACGATTCCAACTGTGATTTGTGCGATTGTCTTGATGCAAACACACTTTGCACAACTGATAAACCTTAATTATGATTTAGTCATTACAGTCCTATGTATAATGGGAGCTCTCAGTATATTTCTTTCAATTATTTCAGCGGATAAAATCGGGGAGATATAAATCTATTGTTAATAATTAGATATTACTTATCACGGTTATAATGAGAAGCGAAATATTTGACAAAATCTATTTATGCTATAATTTACAATTAAATAATAAAAGTATATAATAGGATTCTCCTGGCCAGGGGAATCCTATTTTTGTTTGAGGAGTGTGTCTATGAAAGAAAATAAGTCCAGTATGACCTCATTAATTTCTGCTTTTGGTAGAGCGTATCACAGCCGGTTTGACTCACTTAAAATCTTTGATGATTATGTCGTTAAGGATTTAATCACTCAAGAGGAGTTTAATAACATTAAGGAGAATATGTTACAAGGCGTTCAATTCTTCAACCCAGATATTGCGCAAAAACTAAAAGAGAACAAAGAAGAAATATTAAAATGGATTACTCAAGTTCAGCTTTCCCCAACACCTTTGGCTCGTGCGGCTTACGCAGAAAAAGTATTGCTCAATGAAGTTGATCTCGGCGTAGAACAATATGTAAATTTAGGGGCAGGCTTAGATACGTTTAGCTATCGGCATCCCGAACTGGAGACAACTCTAGACATCTTCGAGATAGATTACCCACCTACACAAGAATTCAAAAAGCATAGATTAAAAGAAGCAGGATTTAACATTCCAAGTCATCTTCACTTCATCCCAATGGATTTCACTAAAACGTTTTCTGATAAAGATCTAATTAATCAAGGATTTGATGTAAATAAAAAGACATTTTTTAGCCTTTTAGGAGTTTCTTATTATTTAACTAAAGAAGAGACCTCGAAATTAATTGCTCATCTGTTTAACAAAGTTCCTAATGGTAGTTCGATTGTATTTGATTATGGCGATGAAACGTTATTTACGGAAAAGGGATATTCTAATAGAGTCGAAAACATGGTTAAAATGGCAGCTGCAAGCGGGGAACCGATGAAAACTAGTTTTTCTTATACAGAATTAGAGAAATTTCTAGAAGCAGTCGGTTTGCTAATCTATGAACATCTTGAGCCGAGTAAAATAAATGAGCTATATTTTAGTAATAGAAACGACTACTTAAAGGCTTTTGAAACCATTCATTACGTTCATGCTGTGAAAAAGTGATGTTTGTTTGACTTGTAAGGGGGTTAAGATGAAAGTTATTAAAGATACTCGTAAAAGCTTTGATTTAGAAGAATTGCTTTCGAAACCTTTGGTGGCCCACTTATCTACAGTTGAAGAAGATACTCCTAAGGATTCACCAGTTTGGTTTTTGTGGTATAACAACAGATTATGGATAATCGGTACTGCTTCAGATACATTTCCAAAAAGGATTAGAAGAAATTCAAAATGTGCTATTGGTATTGTTGATTTTAATCAAGAGACAGGTTCGTTTTTACATGCAGGATTTAGAGGAAGAGCTACGGTAGAAACTTTTGATAGAAAAATTGCTAACCAGTTGCTAGCTCGATACTTGGGTCCAGAGATGGATCAGTGGGATAGACGTTTCAAAAGGTTTGACGAGGATAATGTATTAATCTGTTTTAATCCCGAAACTGTTGTGGTTCGAGACCAATCTTATAAACTATCATGAGTGATAAATATAATTACTTTTCATCTTTGAAAAACTTTTATGAAGCGTGGGCAACAATTAGGGGGTTAAGACAATGATTAAATTTCTTAAATATAACTGGCAGGTTCGAGATGAATGGTTTGATTGGTGCGAACAGCTGACCTTGGAAGAACTGTTAAAAACGAGGTAGGTGGAGTCGGCAGTATTTTGTACACACTTTTTCATATTATAGATGTGGAATACAGCTGGGTACGGGGCATTCAAGGTAAAGGCGATTTAGTCATTCACTTTGAAAATTATAAAACGCCAGAGAAATTAAAATCACTATCAGATGAGTTCCGAAAAGACATCAACGATTTTCTGGAAACAAATCTAGATGACTTAAAAGGTAAAGTAGTCACGGTGCCATGGGACGATGAAGCGTATACTGCTGATGAGATCGTTCACCATATCGTTGCCCATGAAATTCACCATATCGGCCAGCTATCGATCTGGTCAAGAGAACTTGGCCTTAAGCACCATCCGCTAATTTTATAGGAAGAAACATAACTTAAACTTAGAATGAACAGTCTCCTCGTGGGATTGTTCATTTTTTGTATTATTTGACTATTTCGACTATCATTTATAAAATATGAACATATACTAATATACACATATAAGGACCTTAACAGGAGGTTTTAAAAATGTCTAATGAAGACCAATCTGAGTTTGAGTATAACGATTTAGATGAAGAGACGTTATTTGTCGTCTCGCAAACGTTTAAAGCTCTTGGAGACCCGACCCGGGTTCGCATTCTTCATTTGCTTTTTGAAAATGAATATTCCGTGAATCAAATTGCGGAAACGCTCAGTTTAAGACAATCGACCGTTTCACATCAGCTTCGTTTCTTAAAAAATTTACGTCTAGTTAAATACCGAAGAGAAGGCACGACGCTTTATTATTCACATGATGATGAGCATGTGATGAATGTACTTGAACAAACGATTAAGCACGCATTGCACAGTTAAAGGAGGATAAATCATGGGACACGATCATGGTCATGATCATACACATGGTGCCAATAAAAAGCGTTAATGATTAGTTTTTTCATTATTACTGGTTTTATGATCGTTGAAGCGATTGGCGGTTTTATCACAAACAGTCTAGCCCTTTTATCAGATGCCGGGCACATGCTTAGTGACTCCATCTCTCTAGGGATTGGTTTACTTGCTTTTACGCTTGGAGAGAAAGTAGCGGACTATAGTAAAACGTATGGGTATAAACGATTTGAAATCTTAGCAGCTGTCTTTAATGGTGTGACGCTCGTTCTGATTTCGCTTTATATCTTCTATGAAGCTTATCAACGTTTTACAAATCCACCTGATGTTGCGTCAACAGGCATGTTGATCATTGCAACACTAGGTTTGTTAGTAAACATTCTGGTTGCATGGATCTTAATGAGGCAAGGAGATACAGAGGATAACTTAAACTTACGCGCTGCCTTCCTTCACGTATTAGGTGACTTACTTGGTTCTGTTGGGGCAATTACTGCTGCATTACTCATCATCTTCTTTAACTGGGGATGGGCGGATCCAGTTGCGAGCGTTATCGTTGCCATACTTGTCCTAATTAGTGGATGGCGTGTCACAAAGGAATCTATTCACGTGCTGATGGAGGGGACGCCTAAAAATATTGAGTTAGATGATGTGATTAAAACCATTGAAAATGTCAAAGGGATTATGGGCATTCACGACCTGCATGTGTGGAGCATTACAAGCGGGAAAAAACGCTTTATCTTGCCATGCTGTTGTCGACGGACAGTTGTCAATCTACGAGTGCCAAGACCTTCTAACAGAAGTTGAACTTGAACTTCAGCATAAAGATATTGGCCACGTCACGATCCAGTTAGAGTGCGAAGATCATCCTCATGACAGTTCAGTGATGTGTCAGAACAAAGATGAATCAACAGGACATGGTCATCAACATTAATTAAAATTTAACGGAGCAGTGTTTTAAGAACCTGCTCCTATTTAAATTAAAAGCGATAAACACTTGCGCATGTGCCTGCTTGTGGTTCGTAGTAACAATGTTCTTTATACTGCCCTGTAAATGGCTGACCGAACCACGTCGAAGGGCACTGACCATACGGGTTAAAATACCAAAGAGCATACTGAGCAGGGTGCTGTCTCCAGTAATCTAATACCTGCCGAGCCAATTTTTTCTCTGTCCCTCTAGCGCGATAATAAAACATATTCCCTTTTTGAACAGCTTCAAATGAGTAGTTCCCGCCTTGTACTTGATAGATGACATCCTCAATCGACCTTAAATCTTCAAAATCTAAACAATCCGCAGCAGTCCGGTTCACAATCACATTCCCGACCATGAGCATACCTAACCGGCCTTCACCAACAGCTTCAGCTCTCATCATTCTCGCAACTAAATTAACATCATTTTCATTATAAGCCACTCTTGCCAACTTCGATCACCTCAAAATAAAGTGTGTAATATAAAGATAAGAACATAATATTGTATGGTTTAAGATGTGGGGAGGTGAATGGAGAAGTATCGATACATAAATTTTAGACTGTTAGGAGCCTAATAAATAATAAAGGAAATATACATTTTTTGTCGAAGATTGAAAATGCAAGAAATTACATCTGATAAAAATTCGAAGAGTCACAATTTAAGTAATTCAAATAATGATAATCAATTTGGGGGGAGATAAAAATGTTTGAAATAGGTAAAGTTCTAAGTTCATTGTCATCACATAGACCTATTTTTCATTCTGAAGCGGATTTCCAACATGCTTTAGCATGGGAGATTAAACAATATTATCCTGATAGTGATTTGAGACTTGAAACTAAAGTTCACGGTAAAGACTCAAAGATTTATTTGGATTTATTAGTTGTCCATAATAAAGAAAAAAATTGCTATTGAGCTGAAATACAAGACTAAAGCGTTAATTCAAAATGTTAATAATGAAGAATATGTATTAAATCAACAAGGAGCTCATGATACTGGAAGATATGATGTATTAAAGGATTTTCAGAGAGTCGAGCATATGATTGAAAATGGTGTAGTTGATAAGGGGTATGTGATCTTTCTAACGAATGATCCATCCTATTATCAACCACCTAATTCTTATCGAAACACTGTAGACAAGGATTTCCGAATTCATTTTGGGCAAAAAGTTAACGGAGAGCTGAGTTGGGCTGATAACACTGGTGAAGGCACCAAAAGGAAGAGAAAAAGCTATTAGTTTATTAGGTGATTACGAGATGGAGTGGTCGACTTACAGCAAAGTCAATGAGTTTAATAATGGCCATTTCCGCTATATATGTATCCCTATGACTATTAACTCTGATATTGCTAAGTCTGCTTCAAAAATGACGAATCTAATATAAATAACTTTAATGAATTCTCGACTAATGTTCCTTGGTTTGATTCTTTTAAGGAGAAACAAGAAATTCCACAGTCCCAGAGAGATTTAAGAGACCGTTTGGCCAATCACCTTCGTTCATTAGGTTATCAAGTGAGAATAGATTATCCTATGCAAAACCATAAAGTTGATATATGGGCAGATAAAAATGGCCGTAAACTTCTTATTGAAATGAGATTTAGAACTTCTTTGCTTAAAACCATATATAACGGAAACCATATTCACCTAAAAAGCAAGGTGCTCTAGATGTTTCTAGATATGATTTTATTAAAGATGTGAAAAAACTAGAAGATATTACTAAGACAAGAGCTGACTACACTGGTTATGCCTTGTTAATTACAAACGAACATTTATATTGGAAGCCTTCTCCAAAGGGTGATGCAGTAGATAAGGATTTTCATATTCATCAAGATCGCATATTAACAGGTAATTGTTCTTGGGATGAAAAAGCATCAAAAGGAACAACTAATCGCCGAGAAGAGCCTATTCATCTAGTAAATCAATATCATTTAAAATGGAAAGATTATTTAACGCTTGGAACAAGTATAAATGAACAATTTAAAGCGTTGTTAATAGAGGTAAGATAATAAGTTATCTATAACTAATAGATTACAAGTTTGAAATATCTTACTATTCTTTGATTAAATAGAAATAGAGTTAATTTAATTGGGGGTACGACGTTGAATACAATAGAAATCGGTTGGATTGATTATTCAACAGATCATCGTAAAAAGGTTCTGTCTGTTTTACATGCTTTAAGTGAGCCAGGAGCAGTTGATGAGCTAGGAATAGGCATGATTCGTGATGGATTTGCAGATATATTATTTCCTGGAACTTCAACCCTACAAACGCGTGCTAAGTATTTCTTTATCGTTCCATATATCTTAATGGAACTAGAGAAGGAAAACTTAAGTGCTGTTAAATTACAAGAGAAATTAGAACGAACTGAAGTTGAGTTAATAGAGATACTTAAGAAAATAATAAACGTGGTGTGATCGGAGGCCGAGCTGGGACAAGCCTTAAAAGGAAGCCGTCCAGCATTTATTGGAATGGGCTTAGGACATTTGGCTTTTTAAAACATCAAGGGTTGTCTTTAAGTCATTACGCTAGAGCGGTTACCTCACTGAATAAAGATATGGAACTTCTGAAGTCATTAGGGAATGAAGAACAAGATGACTCTGGTTTCTCAAATGAGTTATCAGGGACTTTTTGGCGATGTCTTCTACCACCAAAGGATTGGAAAGAACATATTGATATGGATCTTACATATGAAGAAGCTTTATATCTGAAGCAGCGCATTATGACTTCTCCTCTTTCAAAAGATAGTCTATTCTCACACCTACTGCAATATGACGAGGAGTTCGTCAGACAATTAGAGGGATTTGATTGGATTGGAGAACTAACGAACCTTCCGTCTCACATACAAGAGGACTATTCATTAGCTGAACGTTTTAATCAGTTTATTAAAGGTGCAAATATCAGATATAACGTTCTTCTTTCTAACGGAGAGAACCACAAATCTGTCGATAAATGGGAACAATGGCTGAACAGTGAGTTTGTGTTAAATGAGTTTGGAACGTTTGATTACCATCAAGTACTTAGAAGATTAGGTATTCATAATATGAAGTTAATGCGTTTTCTTGGTAATTGGAAAAAGGCGGTCGCATCTAAAAAACTTGAAGAAATCGACAGTTTGATTATCAAACGTGAAATTGAACTTAAATCAAGAGACCGTGCGAAGCTGAATAATACGAAGAACTATGTCTACAAAGATGAAAACGATTGGGTCGGTTCTGAGAATCTTCATTATCGCTTTAACGATGCGAAAAATATAATGATGGATATTTTTGAGGGGTTGAAACAGGAAGATGCTTAATCCAGGAGAAGATCGGTTAAATTACAGTAAAAAATTAATCCCACCAGAAAGTTACGAATTAGACTTTGCCATGGGGACTACGTTCTCGCTTGACCTAGAGGCATTAGTAGGTGTGCCACTAGCTTTAAGCTTATCGTCAGAATTAGATGATTTTAGCGATGAAAATCCGTACTATATGTTAGAAGCATTACGTAAAAGCGCAGATAAGTTTGCGATCTTTTGTGAAGGTGGTCAGATCCAAGTGCCGCAAAATGCGAACTCAATCTTCTCTTTAATGGAAAACAGTGTATTCGAAGTCATGCTTCCAAATAACAAATCGTTTCATCCTAAAGTATGGCTGATTAAGTATGTAAATTCTGAAGGTGAGTCTTTATTTCGGTTAATCGTCCTATCAAGAAATCTAACCTTTGATCGAAGCTGGGATGTGGCTGTGAATCTTGAAGGGAAGCTCACTAAACAGAAATGGGATAAAAACAAACCATTAATAGATTTCTTCAATTATATTAATACGCATTCAAATCCGGATAAAAGTACGAAAATCCAGTCTCTTTTAAATGAGTTGGAGTATGTCGAGTTTCAGACCGATAAAAACTATCCTGACTTTGAATTCATGCCACTCGGGATTAATGGATATGAAGACAAACATTCAAATCTATTTGACACGTATCATGATTTACTAGTTATTTCGCCGTTTTTAACAAATTCCATGCTTCAAAAACTGAATGATAAGTCTTTATCGAATCCATCTAAAACGTTAATTACGAGACGGTCTGAACTAGCAGGCATAGACGAGGAACTGTTTGAGGAATTTGATATATATGTTTTAAAAGACTTGGTCGTAGAAGGAGAAGGCTCATTAAGTGAGGAACAAGAAGAGCTAGAACAATCACAGTTTCAAGACATTCATGCCAAATTTTATGCACGCTCAAAGTATACGTGGCATGAATTTTATATTGGGTCTGCGAACCTAACGAATAGTGCTTATTACGGGAACGTTGAGTTTCTATTAAAGCTTCAATATCGCAAAAGAGGTTTCCGTATTCAGGAATTAATCGAGGACATCATTGGTGAAGATGAACTGGAATCTCCTTTCGAAAAAGCAGTCAAACCTGACCAAGCAGACGAAACAGAAATGGATCTAACTGAAGAGTTAGAACGAAAGATAAAAGAGTTAACTCGCGTAGAACGAAGAGCTTCAATTGTTGAGCATGATGATGGATATGAACTGAAACTAACTTTTGATTCATTGCCAGAAGATGTGACATTTAAAATTGGCTCAATCAATAGTAAGAAGGATGTGCCATTAGAGCATGAAGTGAGTATGGAGAACCTTAGTTTACTCGAGCTAAGTCAGTTCTTTCGTGTAACGGCTATGGTGGAAGATAAGGAAGTTAAAAGAATCATTAAGATACCGATTGAGGGGCTTCCAGATGATCGAGTCAAAGCCATCTTTAAATCAATTATTCAAGATAAATATACATTCTTAAAATACGTTGCCTTCTTACTCGATGATGAATTCCTCTTATCTATGATTGAAGAGATGGAAAGAAAGCGAAGCGGGAAAGGAAGATGGGATGATGCCTACTCGGATTATCCAGTCATCTATGAAAACATGCTAAACGTCTTCTAGAACTCCAGAAAAACTCGATGATATTCAAAAGGTTATGGAATATATCAATGACAATGACGTCATTCCAGAAGAATTTGAAACATTATACCGAACATTCCTTAAATCAGTTAAAAGGGTGAAAAAGTGATGGATCTAAAGCGTAAAGAAGCGGAAATATTAGATGGTTTAATGGATTTTCAAAGGGCCACAGTTGAGCGTGTTTTTGACTTGTTTAAATCTGACTATTCTAGAGTACTTGTCGCAGAGAAGTAGGGCTTGGAAAGACATTAGTGGCAAGAGGAGTAGTCGCAAAAACGGCTCGTTATTATAAAGAAGATTTAGATGATGATTTATTTAAAGTCGTTTACGTCTGTTCCAATCAAAGCATTGCGGGTCAGAACCTGCAAAAGTTAAAGATTGACGAGAACGTCACCCTAGAATCAATGGAAGATACAAGATTATCCATGCAGCATTTAAAAATCTTTGAACAGCAATTTGAGAAAGATCAATCTTATATACAATTAATTCCTTTAACCCCTCACACATCCTTTAAGATGACAGGTGGCGGGGGAAGTGTGCGCGAGCGAGCATTATTATTTGCGATATTGAAATGGTATAAGCCTATCGAAGAGCATTTAAACGAGATTGATTTACTGCTTGAATATACGGCCACTAAAAGCTGGAATCAGTGGGCTAAAAAACTTCTATGAACAAAAGGTTCAAGAATGTGATGAACTAAGTGATGGCAAGTATTTAAAAACAATTCTTTCTAAAGTAGACCATTACTTTCATGAACATCCTGAAATTTTAACAATGATTAACCAAGTGGCAAACGACATTAAAGAATCAGGCTCAACCAAAAACATCAATAACACTTTAAGGCTCATACATAAGTTGCGGAAGATGATGGCTGAAATCAGCGTTGATTTAATGGATCCAGATTTAGTCATCATGGATGAATTTCAACGGTTTCCTGAACTCATTCGGTCGGATGAAGACAATGAAACGGCACTATTAGCGAATAAATTCTTTAATTCGGAAAAGCAGGATCAGCAAGACATCAAAATTCTATTACTCTCTGCGACACCTTATAAATTGTATTCAACCTTAGAAGAAATCTCTGAAAATGAACAGGATGTTCACTACCGTGAATTTATGCAGTTAGTCGAATTCTTGTTTGAACATCACCCTGATGAACTGAAGCATTTCAAGGAAGTCTGGAACAATTACTCGGTGTCTTTAAGACAATTAGAACTTGAAGACTTCGCGATGGTCTCAGCGTTGAAAAAGGAAGCGGAAGACAAACTTTATAAAGGAATCGCAAGAACGGAAAGAATGTCGGTCCCCAATTCAGATGACTTAATAGATATTAAGCAAAATCACTTTCTTGATATTTCAGAGGGTGATATTCTCTCGTTTATTGAAATGGATCAGATGCTGAATCAAACTGACTTAAAACAAAACTTGCCGATTGATTATGTGAAGTCTTCTCCATTTTTAATGTCATATATGGAGAATTATAAAATTAAGAAGAATCTATTAAACTATTTTAAAGAAAACAAACAAGAATTAAATATCGCGAATAAGCCTAATTTGTGGTTGAAACGTAATCAAATCAAAAAGTATAAAAAAACTTCCTGAAACTAATGCAAAACTGAAGGGATTGCGTGATTTGGCATTTGAAGATGAAGCACATAAGTTACTTTGGCTTCCGCCTTCACTGCCATATTATGAACCACAAGGGCCATACAAACATGCGAAAAACTTCTCTAAAATCTTGGTGTTCTCAGCGTGGGAAATGGTGCCTCGTGCTATCGCGACATTATTATCCTATGAATCAGAGCGTCTATCAATTGGAGAATTAATTAAACGAACGCCGAAAAATAAGAAAGAGAACAGAAGTTATTTTGCGAAAAATAGGTTTCCTAACCCAAGGATTAAGTTTGCGATTAAAGATGATGAGCCAGCTAACATGAATCATTTATGTTTGGCTTATCCGTCTGTTACTTTAATGAACTTATTTGATCCTATTGATGCGTTAAATCAACAGTTATCTTTATCAGAAATTAAAGATAAAGTACGTAACGACATAAAAGACTTATTAGACCAATTAGAAATGCCAGTCATTGAGGATTCTAACAGACAAGATGAACGCTGGTATTACCTCGCACCTATGTTATTAGATTTGGATAACGAAAAGGTTAATGATTGGATTAGATCTGATGAATTTCTATCGACGTTAAGCTTAGAGGATGATTCTCAAGATGAAGCTCAAATTAAGAGTGATAAGTTAGTGTTCATTAAACACTTTGAGAAATTAAAAGACTATTATCTGAATGGGATTCCTGTTCTTGGAAGAAAGCCTGATGATTTAGTAGAAGTGTTAACAGATATGGTACTTGGATCACCGACAATTTCAGCTCTAAGAATGTTTAATCATGTGAATTCAGCGACATTAGGTTATGCCGTCCAAATTGGCAAGTCCATTATAGATCGTTTCAACACCCAAGAAGCAACAGCCGTTGTTGAATTAGAATACGGTAGCCGAAAAGTTCACTGGAAAAGCATCTTAAAATACAGCATCGACGGTAATATTCAAGCCATGATGGATGAATATAGACATATGCTCCTTGAAGAAGGTGGACTTAAAAATGTTGAAATTCATCAGCAAAATCTAGAAGTAACCAAAAAAATGGTTAAAGGCTTAAATGCCCACTCGGCTAGCTATAATGTGGATACGTATCAAGGGTTCAAACAACGAGCCAAAGGCAAGTCAAAAGAACAAGATAGCATGAAAATGCGGACCAATTTTGCTGTAGGATTCTTAAATGTTAAATCTCAAGAATCCAGCGATCAGAGAAAGGATAGTATAAGACTAGCATTTAATTCACCATTCAGACCATTCGTTCTAGCAACAACCTCAATTGGACAAGAAGGACTAGATTTCCATTACTATTGCCGAAAGATCGTTCACTGGAATTTACCGTCTAATCCAATTGATATTGAACAACGAGAAGGTAGAATTAACAGGTATAAAGGACTTGTTATTAGACAAAACATTGCAGAAAAATATAAAGACTTAGAATTTCAATCAGACGCATGGAAAGAAATGTTCGATGAAGCTAACACTCAAGAACGTAATCAAATGACAAGTGAACTTGTCCCATATTGGTGCCTACCTAATCATGAAGGTATCAAAATCGAACGCCATGTTCCCATGTATCCGATGAGTAAAGACGGCGCGAAGTATGAACGCTTAATAAAAATATTGACCTTATATAGATTAAGCTTAGGTCAATCGAGGCAAGAAGAGTTATTGGAATATCTGTTTGAGAATCAAGTGGATGAAGAGAAGTTGAAAGATTTGTTTATTAATTTGAGTCCGTATTATAAAAGGGCAATATTTTAAGTTTAATAAGAAAAAGGTCAAATATTATGGTTCAACTGTGAAATAAAAGGGGGGAGAAACATTTGGTTATACTTGAATGGGTAAATGCAAATGGTTGGATAATGACTGTAATAGCACTACTTGCAGGTGCTTTCTTAACTAAAAGAAGAGAGTTATATCTTAAATTAGCGGAAAAGAAAGGAGAGCATTATTCCAAGTATTTTGATATTTTATATGCACCTCAATTTAATGATAGACTTTATTATTATCAAAAAACTAACATTGTATTATATGGTTCAAGAGAAGTATTAGAAAAACTCGCTGTCTGTGAGAAAAACGGAATAAGTATAACGGATCAAAAAAGAAATCTAGAATTTTATGAATTAATATATGAGATGAAGAAAGACATTGAAAAGCCTAGACTTACTTTATCTTTATTTAAAAGAATTTTTCATAAGAATAATTTAGAAGAAAACGTGAAAGACATTTTATTTGATTATAAAAGAAGTCAAATTAAATATGATTTTGGTGGAACACACCATGCTGCATATAGAGTTTTCAGGTTTTGTATTTTTTGACAAAATGGTACTTCCATGTTTCTAATATCATTTTAAGAGTTTAAAAGTTATAAAACATTATTAAATATTTAGTGAGGGTTAAATATGATAGTATACGAAGCTAGTAAAGAAGAGTTTCTTACACATGTTGATAAAGATGAACTTGTTTCACACATCCTAGACCAGTTTGAATTAAAACTAGGAAGAACTAGTGAGTCTGAGATACGTTCATGGGATAACTCAATGCTACATATGTACCGAGTTCTAAATGATCAATCTATTCCCAATGATGCTGGTGTGGCAATAGAATTTAAGATTCCTTACACATCAAAACGTGTAGATTTCCTTTTGTCTGGTCATGATGGTGACAATGATTCAGTTGTTATTGTAGAGTTGAAACAATGGTCTGAGGTTGAAAAGGTTGAAGGGAAGGAAGCGATTGTTAAGACTGCAATTAACCGAGGCTTTCGTGAGGTAACACATCCTTCTTATCAAGCTTGGTCTTATGCTGTCTTGATTGAAGATTATAATGAAAATGTTCAAGATCAATACATCCAGCTTAAGCCTTGTTCGTATTTACATAATTATCGCAAGCAACAAGATGACCCTTTAACAGACGATTATTATGAATACTATTTGAATTTGGCTCCTGTTTACGCTAAAGGTGACGTAGAAAAATTAAGGAACTTTATTAAGAAGTATATTAAGCATGGAGACAATAAAGAAATCCTATATCAAATTGAACAAGGAAAAATTAGACCTTCCAAATCACTACAAGACTCTTTAGCAAGCATGCTTAAAGGTAATCAAGAGTTTGTTATGATTGATGAACAAAAGGTTTTCTATGAAACAGCTTTAGAACTTGCTGAAAGAGCAGTAAAGACTGATACGAAACAAGTGATGATTGTTGAAGGTGGCCCTGGGACTGGTAAATCTGTCTTAGCTATAAATCTCTTGGTTGCTTTAACCAATCAATCATTGACATGTCAGTATGTAACGAAAATTCTGCACCTAGAAGTGTATATTCGACTAAACTTAAAGGTGACTTCAAGAAAACTCGAATTGATAATTTGTTTAAAGGGTCAGGAAGTTATACAGATACCGAGGAGAATGAACTAGATATTTTAGTTGTTGATGAGGCCCATCGATTAAACGAGAAGTCTGGTATGTTTCAAAATATGGGTGAAAACCAAGTAAAAGAAGTGATACACACTGCAAAATTGTCTGTGTTCTTTATTGATGAAAATCAACGTGTCACCTTAAAAGATGTTGGAAATGTTGACATGATTAAGAAATTTGCAAATGAATATGGTGCCGAAATTACTTATGGTGAATTAGCATCACAATTTAGATGTGATGGTTCTGATGGGTATATTGCTTGGCTAGAAGATGTTTTGCAAATTAGAGAAACAGCAAATGCCAATGATATGGGTTTAGATTATAACTTTAAGTTTTTTCAGATCCACATGAAATGAAGCGAGAAATTCTTGAGAAAAATAAAATTAATAACAAATCTAGAATCGTCTCAGGATATTGCTGGGAGTGGCCAAAAGATAATCGTTCAAAATCTGAGTATCATGATATTAGAATTGAAGAATATGATTTTGGCATGAGTTGGAACTTAGATAACACATCTACTTGGGCTATAGATGAAGAGTCCATTCATGAAGCGGGTTGTATTCATACCTGCCAAGGCTTGGAATTTGACTATGTGGGAGTCATAATTGGTGATGACTTGAGATTTGAAAATGGAGAAGTTATCACTGATCACACCAAAAGAGCTAAGTCGGATCAGTCATTAAGAGGGATTAAGAAGATGTTGAAAGAAGAACCTGAAAAGGCAGAAAAAGTAGCAGATCAAATTATCCGTAACACTTATCGAACACTGATGACTAGAGGACAAAAAGGGTGTTATGTATATTGTACTGACAAGCTGTTAGAAGGTTATTTAAAGACTAGATTAAACCGAGTAAAGTATTATAAAGAGGTTAATCATGGAGATGAACTGGTTGCTGAAGAAAAAGGTAATTATGATAGTTAATATATTATTAACAATTAAGAAAGGACGTTTTACATTGGAAGATAAAAAGACAATAAAAGGTTATGAAGGTCACTATTCCATAACTCAATCTGGTAAAATTTATTCACACAAAAGAAAAAGAACTATGAAAAGATGTGGTGATGAATATGGTTTCCATATAGTGAAACTATCTAAAATGGTGAAGCTACTAATCATAATGTTTTTGAATTATGGAAGAAGCATTATCCTGAGCTTAATGAAAGTGAATTTAAAGGTGCAAGAGAGGCTATTTATTGATAATTTTTACACTTAACTCAAACATAAGCTATGAAAAAAAGCTCCCTAAAATTTTAAATAAGGGAGCTTTACAGCATTATACAACTATATTCTTTAGTTTCCCAATCCCTGTAATCTCAAGCTCAACTGTATCCCCAGGCTCGAGCCACTTACCTTCTGTTCCTAATTCCAAGATGCAACCAGTTCCAACCGTTCCAGATCCGATAATATCTCCTGGATAAAGCGTGACGCCATCTGAAGCTCTTTCGATCATGTCACCAAAGGTATAATGGATGTCTTTGAAGTTTCCTTTTGATAGCTGAGCACCATTCACTCTTGCGACCATGTCTAAGTTATATCGATCACCTAGTTTATATGGTTCTAGTTCATCTTTAGTTACGATATATGGACCAATCGTTGTAGTAAAATCTTTTCCTTTTGCAGGGCCTAAGCCGACTTTCATTTCTTTAGCCTGCAGGTCTCTTGCTGACCAGTCATTAAGAATTGTGTATCCAAAAATATAACTTTCTGCTTCACTTGTTTTAATGTTTTTGCCTTCTTTTCCAATGACACAAGCCATTTCTAACTCATAGTCTAAAGCCACACATTTTGGTGGTCGCTCTATGTGGGCCTGATGCCCTGATACGACTAGATGATTGGTGAAGTAAAAAGCCGGAATTTCATACCATGCTTCTGCCACTTCCATTCCAATTTGTTTAGCTGCGTTGACGATATGTTCTTCAAATGCCATGAAGTCTCTAATACTTGGTGGATTCGGTAAAGGGGCTAATAGATTGACCTCTTCTAGAGAATACGATTTGTCTAGTTCGTTCATCTTTAGTTGAGACATATATTGATCATGGTTTTGTATGAACTCTAGCATCGTTCTAGGGTAATCCGGGCCTAAAGGATACACATGTACCTCATCCGTGATGCCGTATTGAGTGTTTCCTTGTGGGTCTTGAAAGGTCACAAACTTCATCTTTTTCACCTCTATTCTAAATTTTAAGCTGTTGTCGCTTTAATCGAATTCAAGTAATTTTGACCGCTTTCATTGAGCTTGACTTTTCGTCTCCAGATACCACTTTCATGCAAGTAACCTTGTCGGATAAATTTTGATAGAATGACAGATACCTTTAATGAGTCGTATTCGTTCGTTTGAATAAACGTTTTGAAGTTGTCTGTGCCTTTTTCAATTTCTTTCAAGAACATAACGTCTTCGCGAGATAGTTGAGCGACTGTGTCGTATGTTTCGTCGTGTTTAACTAGTTTTTGTCCAGCTTCTGAAATGTAGAATGTGTAGAAGCCAGGGCCTGAGTATTTTTTACGGTAAATAATTTTGTTCTGATCGAGTTTTTCTATAATTTTATTACTGACAGCTGAATCAACTCCTAACATGTCACTCACCTCTGCCATGGTGTTATAACCATTCGCAATGAGGGTTAACACTTCTAATTCTTTCTCATCTAGTTGGTAAGTAGTCGTGTGATTGCCGTTATTTTGCCAATCGGACTGCCCATAATATTTGGAGTGGTTAATAAGCTCACGATCACGGTTGCGAGTATGGTGGTAATTAATCCAACGACACCAATATGAGTATATTGAGATAGCACGAAGATATTTGTGAGTTCTAAGATGGTGAAGAGTGTTGTTAGACCAATACCGACGACAGCACCTGTAAAGGCACCTGCCATTGTGGTTCGCTTCCACCAAATTCCTAGTAAAACTAAGACAGAAGGTGGGCCAAGCCATGCGGTTGAAAAGGCGAATAGAAATAGTGGACCACCCGGGTAAAAGCAAAGTACCCAAACAAGTAGGCCTAACACCATCGTAATAATTTTAGAAGGAACAGTTAATTCTTTTGGTGTGGCATTCGGTCTGTAGTACTTTTGATAAATATCACGAGTTGCTGTACTTGATGCGCCAATTAGGGATGTTGTTGATGTTGAGATTGAAGCTGCTAAAGCACCTAGTAACGCGAAAGCGGCTATCGCAATTGGAAGTCCTTTTAAGACAACCCCAAAGGCGGACATTGGACTTACATCTCCATTAGGTGCGAACGTGTCCGCAAATGCTGTACCTGCATAAAGCCCTGATAAGGTTAAGATTAAGTATGGACCAACTGCTAAAATAATGGCTGCATAGACGAATGACTTTTTAGCTGTTGATTCACTTCTGGTTGATGATACACGTAACCAGTAATAATTGTTCCCCCCAAACAAGGAAACACGCGAATAATATAATAAACGTTAATAAACTAGGATATTGAAGTGAGAATAATGGAAGACTACCATTTGTAATTCCAGAGGTTAAATAACTTAAGTCACCTGGCCAGTTATTGCTGATGAAACTGAACCCACCGTAGTTGGTCATTAACCCGATCAACATCGCAGGGAGGGCGACAAGGCCAATACACATCTGAATAAAGTCTGTCATCGAGATTGCCCAGAAACCACCTACATAAGTGAAAATTAAAAACATGAGGAAGATGGCACTTAACGTGGCGATGAGTGACCAGCCTGTAAAGCCTGTTGTAACTAATGCCATGGATAGAACGTTGTTTGCCATAATACCTAACAACCCGAAAATACTAGATAGCGTAATAAGTATTCTAGTTTTGGAATCGAACCGCATCTCTAGCCATTCTGGTAAAGTATGAGCCCCTGATCTACGGATATATGGGGCAAAAAGCAGGCCATAGAGTGCTAGGCCACCAAATAGGTAAGCCATCCCAAAACCATAGGATCCCCAAAAGCCACTTTGAATCGCTAATCCTGGTCCGAGTGTAATAATGGTACCGGCGAACCCAATCGCCGCAACTCCGAAAATATTATTTAGAACACCAACTTCACGTCCTGCGATAAAGTAATCATTTGAACCTGACACCCATTTCTTTGTGATCCATCCACAGACGACTAAGACGATAGTAAATAGGATAAAGATAATGGAGAAAAAGCCATTAAACCCCATGTTAATCCTCCTTTATAATGGCAACAGGCCTTGCCCAACCTGCACTAGCGCCTTTGACTTTAACTGGGAAGACGGCGACATCAAATCCATAGCTCTGAGGTAATTGTTCTAAGTTTGCAAGTTTCTCAATCTGACAATACTCTTGGTCTTTTCCGACATAATGGGCTGCCCAAAGTACGTCATCTCTTGGATTGCTTTTATAGTCTTGTACTTGGAGGTTTAGTGGGATATCCCATCCCCAGCCATCAGTCCCCATTACCTTGATGCCTTGGTCAATGAGCCATCTAGTAGCATCGGCTGAAACACCAGCATGTTTAAAGGCGTAATGTTCTTCGTACAGCTTTTTATCCGCATCGGTTCTGACTAAGACGATGTCATAAGGTTGAAGCTCGTAATTCATCTCTTCTAATTTTTCTTGTAGATCCTCTGTTTGAATCTCATATCCTTCTGGTTTATCACTAAAATCGAATAGCACACCATTACCATAGAACCATTCTAGTGGCATTTCATCGATGGTTCTGGCGCGTTCGCCTTCTGAGGTTGGCCAGTAGTGCCATGGTGCATCGACGTGTGTGCCTGTGTGAGTGGTGAGTGTGACTTGCTCGTTTGCCCATGCTTTACTCTCAGGAAAGTCTGATGGCTCAAGGCCAAGAAGATTCGCAGCTTGTACAGCCCCTTCTTCGTGCTTCATGTACTCAATCTTAGGTGGCATTGGTTCTTTAACGTCATTGTCTAGTGGTGAGCTCAAGTCTATGATGCGAAAGTTTCGATCGTTCATGTGTATTCCCCTTTCAATTTAAAAAATAATGTCTTTTACTCTATTAGTATTAGACAAGCTAGGTAATCATGAATTTTTAATATACGGCGTTGACGTGCATAAACTATTACACCATGACTTCAAAGGAGAACTGCCTACAATGTATGAGATCGTTGCGATGACTCAAGGGGATGTGACGGGGGATGGGATTTCAGACACTGTGTATGTGATGGGGTTTAGGGAGTCTGATGTGTCGATTATTCGAAAGATGTCGCTGGTGATCAATGACGGAGCGACCAATCTGCTTACGAATATATATTTAGAAGAAGATATGGGTTATGACCCTGGTTTGTTTTGGGTGATTTCACCGGTGATGGCGTGAGTGATATTTTCTTAAACATACCATCTGGTGGAAGTGGGGCGACGAGCTATAATTATATTTATTCGTTTGTGAACCAACAGGCTCGTTTGCTGTTTGACTCGAATGTTTACAATGCGGAGTACTCATATACTGTGACCTACCAAGATGATTACAAGGTCGAAGTGGTCAGTGAGAAAAACCAAGCACGATACATGATTGATTTATCTTTGCGAGATTCAGAGTATTTAAATGAAATCTATTATGAGGATGGGACGTTGAAAGAGCCAATTACGGGGTGGGTGGATCCGGTTAGTGGCTTATATCCCATTGGGTATAGTTCCAGAAGTCCGGTATATTTATTATTAGCCTACCAACAAATCGCAGGAAGATATCACGCTGATTCAATAGGTTATGTCCAAAATAGACTGAAGTGGGATGGAGAGTCGTTTGTATTGGACTTTCAATATGTGGGGATTTTTGGTTCGCAAATAGATTAATGGAAAATTCTTCTGTACAAATCTTTCCATCTTCGTTATAATAATTATGATTGAATAATCAATCATTCGTAAAGGATGTGAAATAAATGCCGTTATCAGAAGAACAAAAAGTCAATATGATGAAAAGACGAGAGAAAATTATGGAAGTTGCAACGGACCTGTTCGCAACTGAAGGGTATGAGGGAACGACGATTAAAAAGGTATCGGAGGCTGCGAATATTAGTTATGGCAGTGTGTTTACATATTTTAAAGATAAAGAAGAGCTTTTTTATAAAGTAATCACTGAGCCGCTCACGGATTTATCGAATGATTTATTTAATTTTAATCCAGATGCAGATGATCCGATTACGGAACTAGAAAAGATGATTGAGAAACATATTAAGATCTTTGCGGGGATGAATACGTATTTAACGTTAGTTGTCTTGATTGTAGGGCAGCACACGCGTTTTCCTAGTGTTTTCGAAGAGTTAGATCAGTTTCATAGTCAGCTATTAGAGAGAATCAGCCAGCTTGTCGAAAATGGTCAAAACAAAGGCTTGTTAGTCGAACAAGATTCGTTTAAAGTTGCAACGTTATACACAAGTTTACTAATCGGCATTCGTTTGAATACGACTGATTCACGTTTAGTGAGCTGTGGGGGAGTTACGTTTCATCAGTCTTAAATCTTTTTGGACCTATTTACAAATAGGTTCTCTTTTTACATTACAAACGATTGATTAATCAATCATTGGTGGGGTGGAGTATGAGGTTCAAATCGTTTGATCAGACGATTCAAATTCGATTAGCTTTAATGTTTATGTCGACGCGTCCATGATGGCCGTCATGCCGTATTTAATCATCTACTTTTCTAAGCAAGTTGGAAGCTTGATCACAGGGGTCCTATTTCTCATCGTGATGATCTCGAATGTTCTTGGATCGGTTTTGGGTGGTTCATGGTCAGACAAAACAGGCCGGAAAAGGATTATTCTTTTGGCAGAGCTGATTATTTTTCTTGGGTATATGGGCGTTGCTTTTTCTAATTCGGTATGGGGAGTTTATCCTTATATCTCGTTCTTATTTTTTGTGCTTATACAGTTTAGCCACGGAATGGTGAATCCAGTGTATCAGGCACTCATTATTGATGTGAGTTCCCCGCTTGAGAGGAAGGCGATTTACACGTATTCCTATTGGCTTCGTAATATCGGAATTGCGATTGGCAGTATGGTCGGTGCCTTTTTATTCTTCCATTATTTGTTTTACTTGTTTTTAGGTGTTGCGGCGGCGACGTTACTTTCATTTTTCATTACCTTATTTTTTATAAAGGAGACTTATGTTCCAGATCAAGACTATGTGAATGAACATAAAGGTAGGCGCTTTAAACTGCTTAAATCATATACGAACATGCTAGGGCATAGAATGTTTGTGGTGTTTTCTTTCGCAAGTCTTCTGATTATTTCAGTTGAAGAGCAGTTAACCAATTACATCGGGGTGCGCCTTGCGAATGAGTTTCCTGAACCTATTCAATTTGTGCCCTTTCTTCCGCTTGAAGTTGATGGCGTTAACTTACTAGGTATTCTAAAATCAGAAAACACAATTCTCGTTGTGTGCTTGACTATGATATTGACAGGACTGTTGCGTAAACGTCATGATCAATCGGTTTTATTAGTGGGATTGGTCTTGTTTTTCATAGGATATACCGTAATTAGTATTAGTCAGTCGCCAGTCGTTTTGATCGTTGCGATGTTGTTTGCATCAATTGGGGAGATTATGTATATTCCTGTTTCTCAGGCGATGTTAGCTAATATGGTGCCGGATCATGCCCGTAGTACGTATATGGCGGTGTATTCGATTGCCATCATGATTGGCGTTAGTTCTGCGGGGATTTTTATGATTATAAGCAGCTGGGTACCGCCGATTGTTTTAACGGGATTAATAGCGTTAATGGGAGTCGTAAGCATTCATTTATTTTATCGTTTGGGTCATAATATGAGTCGTGAAGGGAATTAAGCATCATGTTTACTCTTATACCTCTATGATAGGTGAAATGAAAAGTAGGGTTTCATATTATGACTTTTGGGTCTTGTACACTTAATTTAATGGCAAAGCTATTCCTGCAAAACGGTGGGCATAAAACAATCAGTTCTAACTGACTTTAATTGCCTAAAATCGGAAAGCCCATCGCTCCTATTTTTGCTCACCAATATTCCTCCTATTTTTGAAGGTATTTTCTGAAAGTTTATCAGAGGTGAAGAGTTATGGACAATTATTAGGCCAGGCTTAAGAGTGTTATATTAATGTTTGATTTTGTTTGATAGGTTTAAAGGTTATTATTCTTTCTGCACTCATAAATTTGTGTTAGTATAATGGTCTTATAATTTTGTCTTGGGGTGATTGAATGAACAATTGTGTTATTCCAGCTCTACGCAATATGAAAGATTTTGAGAAAGTTCTTAAGACTGATCATGAATTAATTATTTTCCTTGAGACGCGATTATCTCAAGTCGAAAATATTGTTAAGTATGCTAAAAAGTATAAGAAAAAAGTTATTATGCATGCGGATTTAATTCAAGGTTTAAAAGGTGATGAATACGGTCTTGAGTATTTAGTTCATAATGTGAAGATAGATGGAATTATATCTACTAAAGCAAATGCAGTATCCTTTGCTAAAAAAAACGTAATATTATCGGGATTCAGCGGTTATTTGCGTTAGATAGTCATGCGCTCGATCACAATCTGAATGTATGTAAGAAGATACAACCGGATTATATAGAAGTTTTGCCTGGTATTGTTCCAGGTGTGATGAAGGAAATTAATGAGAAAACAGGGATTAAAGTGATCGCTGGTGGTCTGATTCGAACAGATGATGATGTTGACAACGCAGTTAAAAATGGTGCTTATGCGGTAACCACTTCTAATAGAGAGCTTTGGTAATTTATGAGATTTTAAAATACCTGGGAATTATAAAAAGTATTCATAAAATTGACAACGCTTTCAAAACAATTTATACTATTTATAAAGTTAATATTTTGTGAAGAGATTGGAGACACATTTAAATTCTTTGGGATGCCAAAGTTATTTTAATGTGTCTTTTTTAATCTTTAAACCTTAAGGTAACTGCACTAAGGAGGTGTATCTATTTAGGTTACTATTAGTTATTTGTTCTAAGATTATTAAATTTTAGGGGGAGATTAAATGAGTAAATTTAAGAAACCAAGTATATTGTTAGTCATTTCTTTATTGATTGTTTTTATTGGAAGTTTTATAGCTTATCTGTTTAATAGTTCAAACGGGGATGTAGATGTATCCCGAATTTATTTTGAAACTGAAAGAGGCGAGCTTTCTGGATTACTATATAAGCCAGATGGAGCAGACGATGAAGCTAAGCCTACACTTGTAACAACTCATGGATATTTAAACTCTGCTGAAATGCAGGATGCTCAAGCTATCGAAATGTCCAAAAGAGGTTATGTTGTTTTAGCGTTAGACCAATATGATCATGGTCATTCAACAGGAACGATGGAGAAACCTGTTCCATTCTTTTCCTTCTGGCCAAATGCTATACATGATGCTGTACAATACATGTACGAACAAGATTATGTATTAAAAGATGAAGAGGGTAACGGTATTATTGCTGTTTCTGGCCACTCTATGGGTGGTTTCTCTTCCACACATGCCGTTATGTTAGATGAAATGCAGTATGAAGAGACTGGTATACGTAAGATTTATGCGTCCTTGACCATGGGTTCAGATTATCAGTGGTTAAACGCTATGGACTATACGGATAAAGAAATCAATAGCTTTTACGGACCACGCACATCTGGAAAAGTTGCAGGGCAGTATGATGAATTTTTCTTTGATGCAAAAGCAGCTACTAGTGGAAAAACCGTTGTGAAAAAAGATTATGTTAGTACAAAAGAAGGTAAAGGGTTTTTAGGTAATCCAGAAAATCCTGAGGCCGGTAAGGTTTACGAAGTTGATGGCGGAGAAAGAATTATTTATCAGCCCAATGAAATACATCCTTGGAATCATTTCTCAAAAGAATCAACAGGTTATGCAATAGACTTCTACGATATGGCGTTTGCTGACTTTAGTGATCGGGTTCAAATCGGTGAAGATGGTCAGACGTGGATGTTTAAGGAGTATGCATCATTTATTGCTTTAATTGGCTTCTTTATGTTGTTTATTCCAGTCATCTTATTATTATCAAAGCTACCATTCTTCAGAAACATTTTTACAACGAAGCCAGCTCCATTACCTGAGCCTAAGACTGATGGTGGGAAGCTTGCTAACTATATAATTATCATTCTAGGTGCCCTATTCCCAGCACTGTTTTTCTCAGCTTTATATGGGCAAGATTTCTATGGAATGCGTTTATTAAGGCAAATCAGTATGATCACGATTTCTTTCTCTGGTCTGGCATTGATTTATTCGCTAGTGAAAAAATGTTGATAAACGTATTAAAACAGGTTCGGCTGTCATGGTAGTTTTAGGTGTAGTTCAGTACATTTTCTTAAGAAGTCAGAGTGATTTTATTAAAGTCTCTGAATTCTTTGGAGGACCTACAGTTAATCCAATTGTCTACTGGGCAATTAACGTGGCGCTAGTTATTTTAATGGTTATGGTCGCTCATCACTTTGTATCTAAGAAGCCTGAAAGTGCGACGGTTGAAAACTATGGTATCAAAGCTAGCTTCAAAACAATCATTTCTGCTTTAGTTACTGCAATAGTAGCAGTTGTGGTTGGTTATGCTGTTCTTTACTTAATCGATGCTATATTTAAAGTTGATTTCCGTTTATGGACGTTTGCAGTTAAGACTTTTGAAGGTCAACATGTCTTAGCTTTACTAAAATATGCACCACTATTCTTTATTTACTTCTTTATTGTCGGTATTTCAGTCAATGTTAATACCGCAAGTGAGAAGTATGATGGTATAAAGGGCTACATTATTGCGATTTTACACTTCATTGGAGGTTTAGTGCTATATCTTGTCTATCATTATGGATTATTATTTATGAATGGTACGGCAGGTTACTCAGGTGAATCACTATCTTCTATTCTAGTAATTGGTCTTGTACCAGTTTTATTAATCGCAGCTATCTTTAACCGTTATCTATTCAGAAAAACAGGTAATGTTTATGTTGGTGCATTCTTAAACACTATTCTTATGACGATGATTACGGTTGCAAATACTGCATTGTATACGATTTTATAATTTATTCTGGCGAAATAACTGCTCACAGCATATGACACTTGAGAAATAAGGGAGGAATTTCGATTGGAACAATATATTCTAGCACTCGACCAAGGTACCACTAGCTCAAGAGCGATCTTATTTAACAAAACGGTGAGATTGTCGACATAGCACAACAAGAATTCGAGCAGTTTTTCCCTAAGCCAGGTTGGGTAGAGCATGATGCGAATGAAATTTGGAATTCAATTACGAATTGTATGGCAGAAGTAATTCGGAAGGCAGAGATTGTTCCTTCTCAAATAGCAAGTATCGGCATTACCAATCAGAGAGAGACAACAGTCGTTTGGGACAGACGTACGGGTAATCCGATTTATAGAGCAATCGTTTGGCAATCAAGGCAAACGGAGGATATCTGTCATGACCTTAGAGAACAAGGTTATCAAGATCTTTTCAATAGAAAGACTGGGTTATTACTAGATCCATATTTTTCAGGTACTAAAGTTAAATGGATTTTAGATCATGTAGATGGAGCTCGTGAAAAAGCCGGAAATGGAGACTTACTATTTGGAACGATTGATTCTTGGCTCGTTTATAAATTGACTGGTGGAGAACAGCATGTGACAGACTACTCTAATGCTTCCAGAACGTTAATGTTTAATATTTATGATTTGGATTGGGATGACGAGTTGTTAGATATATTGTCTGTTCCTAGAAATATGTTGCCTGAAGTACGGCAGTCTTCTGAAGTATATGGGCATACGGTCGATTATCATTTCTTTGGCTATAGTGTTCCTATTTCTGGAATAGCTGGAGATCAACAAGCAGCACTATTTGGTCAGGCTTGTTTTGAAAAAGGTATGGTAAAGAACACATATGGTACAGGTTGTTTCATGTTAATGAACACGGGTGACGAAGTCGTTCAGTCTAAACATGGTTTACTAACAACATTAGCCTGGGGAATAAATGGTAAAGTTGAATATGCACTTGAAGGAAGCATTTTTGTGGCAGGTTCAGCTATTCAATGGTTGCGTGACGGTATGCGAATGATAAATCAGACATCTGATAGTGAGGGTTATGCGACGAGAATTGAATCGACAGAAGGTGTTTATTTGTTCCGGCTTTTGTGGGCTTAGGAACACCATATTGGGATAGTGATGCTAGAGGTGCTGTGTTTGGATTAACGCGAGGTACAACAAAAGAACATTTTATTCGTGCCACACTCGAATCTTTGGCTTATCAAACTAGAGATGTGATAGATGCGATGGTATCTGACTCTGGTATTGACTTGGAAACGCTTCGTGTTGATGGTGGTGCGGTTAAGAATGATTTCCTCATGCAATTTCAGAGTGATATCTTAGGTGTTCCAGTTGATCGGCCAGTTGTCAATGAAACAACGGCTTTAGGGGCAGCGTTTTTAGCTGGGCTAGCAGTCGGATACTGGAGCGAAAAAGAAGAAATTGCTAAACAATGGAAAGTTAAGCAAACGTTTAGGGAAAAGTTAGCTGAAGAACAACGTGAAATGTTGTATAACGGTTGGCGTAAAGCTGTAAATGCAACACGCGAATTTAAATAATGTTTATTAACTTTAAGCATTTTCCACAATGTGGTATACTAATGATAAGTTAATATTTTGGGACAGAGACTTTGAGAGACCACTGTAATCTATTTCTTGTTAGATAGATTTGCTTTGTGGTCTCTTTTTTTGCTTTTATAAGATTTCGAACTAGAAAGGACCGATTGTATGGAGTTTACAAACTTAAACAGATCTGCCATTAAAAATACTTTTCAAAGTGATTCTTTAGACTTACTTGTTATTGGTGGTGGTATTACAGGTGCTGGTATTGCTTTAGATGCGGCTGATCGAGGGTTAAAAGTTGGTGTTGTGGAAATGCAAGATTTTGCGGCTGGAACTTCGAGTAGATCGACTAAACTTGTTCATGGTGGTTTACGTTATTTAAAGCAATTTGAGATTGGAGTTGTAGCTGAAGTTGGAAAAGAGCGTGAAATTGTTTATGAAAACGGCCCACATGTCACTACACCAGAGTGGATGTTACTTCCGTTTTATAAAGGTGGGAATTTTGGTCCATTTACGACTAATGTTGGGTTAAAAGTCTATGATTTCCTAGCTGGTGTTAAGAAAAGTGAAAGACGAAAAATGTTAAAACCTTATGAAGTGAGTGATATGGAACCACTTTTAAAGTCTGAGGGATTGAAAGGTGGAGGTTACTATGTTGAATATAAAACTGACGATGCTCGTTTAACGTTAGAAGTTATGAAAAAGGCAGTTGAACAAGGTGCCTTAGCACTAAACTATATGAAGGTGACAGACTTAATCTATGAAGGTAATAATGTCAGTGGGGTTATCTGTGAAGACATGATAGATGGTTCTGTACAAAAAATTAAAGCAAGGAAGGTTGTAAATGCAACTGGTCCATGGGTTGATAATTTAAGAGAAATGGATGGATCTAAGAAAGGTAAAACTTTGCAATTAACGAAAGGTATTCATTTAGTGTTTGACAGTCGGCATTTTCCATTAAAACAGGCCGTTTATTTTGATTCACCAGATGGCCGAATGATATTCGCTATTCCGAGAGATGGAAAGGCTTACGTGGGAACAACCGATACAACATATCAAGGGGATATAGCTCAACCTAAAATGACAGTTGACGATTGTAATTATATTATAGAATCTATCAATCACATGTTTCCTGAGGTGAATATTTCATTTGATGATGTTGAATCAAGTTGGGCTGGTATTAGACCTTTAATTCATGAGGAAGGAAAGTCTCCTTCTGAAATATCTAGGAAAGATGAAATTTTTGAGTCGGATTCAGGATTTATTTCCATTGCTGGTGGCAAATTAACAGGTTACCGTAAAATGGCGGAGAATATTGTAGATTTAGTTACAAAACAGCTTTATGAGGAGTTTGGATTAACCTTCCCGAAATCACAAACGAAGCATATTCCAATATCTGGAGGGGATGTTAATGGTTCTAAAGGGTTTGAATCATTTTTACAAGATCGAATTAAAAAAGGAGTTGAATGTGGTTTGGATAAGTCTGTAGCTAGAAAGCTTGTCTATCGTTATGGTACGAATGTCGATGAAGTTTTTAACAATATGAAAAATACTGATACGGACTTAGATCCTGTTGTTTATGCGTGTTTAAGGTATGCTATCGACCATGAGCAGGCGTATAAACCAGTGGACTTTTTTTGTAAGACGGACCGGTGCATTATTTTTCGAAATTAATTGGGTGCTTGAACATAAAATGCAAGTATTAGCATTTATGAGAAATGAATTTAATTGGACTCAAGAGCAGACTAATATGTATCAAGAAGAGTTGGAACAATTAATTTATGAAGCCACAAATCCAGTGGCGTAATGAATCTTCGTTTGATTTCATACCTTTAGGGGGATGTTATAAATGGATGAAATTATTGATAAACGGAGGGATTCTAAATGTCTATTACAGTAAAAGAAGTGGCGCAGAAGATTTTAAACCATGAAGATGTGTTTATTTTAGACATTCGTAAAGAAGAAGATTTTAGTGATTGGGCCATTAATGGCAAGAACGTTAGTAGTGTAAACGTTCCATTTAAGAAGTTAGAACAGGATTTTGATGAGGTGAAAGATCAGTTTCCAGCAGATCAGCCGGTTTATGTAGTGTGCGCAAAAGGGATTTCGTCGCAGAAGGCGGTGGACTTTTTACATGAAAAAGGGTTAACGGAAGCAACCTATGTTGAAGGCGGCATGACGGCTTGGAGTGAACATTTAGAGCCGGTTAAAGTAGGGAACCTATCAGATGGCGGTGAGCTGTATCAGTTCATCCGAATCGGGAAAGGCTGCCTGTCATACATGGTCATCGCAAATGGTGAAGCAGCTGTCATTGATCCCGTAAGAATGACCGATACGTTCAAGTCATTTGCGGATGAGAAGAAGGTGTCGATTCAATATGTCTTTGACACCCACCTTCACGCCGATCATATTTCGGGCGGGAGAACGCTCGCAAGTGAAGCGGGTGCTGATTATTATTTTCCGTCTAAAGAGGATGAAGGCGTCTCATTTGAATATAAAGACGTTCAAGACGGAACGACGGTTAAAGTCGGTAATTCTGTTGAGATTTCGGCCTTTTATTCACCAGGCCATACGATCGGAAGCACGAGCTATATCGTTGATGAGCAGTATCTACTCACTGGCGATATCTTATTTATCGAATCGATTGGCCGCCCAGACCTTGCGGGTAAGGCAGATGCATGGGTAAGCGACCTTCGCGATACGCTTTATGAACGGTATAAGAAGCTTGCGGATGATCTGGTGGTATTACCTGCTCATTTCGGGGAAATGAAAGAGATTAATGACGATGGCACGGTTAAAGATACGATTAAAAATATTTACGAAAAGAATGATCGCCTTCAGGTTGACAGTGAAGAAGAATTTAAAAGTCTTGTGACTGATAATCTTCCGCCTCAGCCAAATAGCCATGAGGAAATTCGCAAAACGAACATGGGTCAGAAAAATCCAGAAGAAGTTGAACGCCGCGAGATGGAAGTTGGACCAAATCGTTGTGCGGTGTAAGGAGAATAATTTTGAAGCACGTGGATTCTAGTTTAGAGTCCACGTGCTTTATTTTATCTTATAAATGATTAGAAAATTATGTTAATATAAGTGTAAAGTCAAATTTATTTTAGGTCGATTAATTAGGAGGGGCTTTATGTACCAAGTTTCACTCAGGGATATTCAAGAAGATGACCTGCCGATTTTCTTTGAACATCAGAAGGATCCTGTCTCTAGTCACATGGCTGCGTTCACTTCTAAAGACCCAACGGACTGGGGTTTATTTTCGAATCACTGGAATCGTATTTTAACGGACAACAACATCATTAAGAAAAGCATTATTCACGAGAATCAGATAGTAGGTCATGTGATTAGTTTTGAGATGTTCGGTGACCGCGAAGTGACTTATTGGATTAACCGTGAGGACTGGGGAAAAGGTATAGCGACAGTTGCGCTTAAACAGTTCTTGAATTTAGATCCAACACGCCCATTATACGCCCGAGCCGCAAAAGATAATATCGGTTCTAGGCGAGTGCTTGAAAAATGTGGATTTACTATTATAGATGAAGATAGTGGATTTGCGAACGCTCGTGATATGGAAGTTGAAGAGTTTGTTTTTATATTAAAGCATCAATAAATTTACTAGGAAACACAATAATAGATTAACCAATGAAATAGGAGCGAAAATACATGAAAAACTACAGTTTGATTTCTACCACGTGCTTAGGATTATTTATTGTTTTATTCTCATTAATGATTAATAACGTTTCTTTCGGTTCATTTGGCAAGGTCGTCATCATTTCAATGTGCTTACTACCACTGTTAGGAACTATATTTGGCTTAAAAAGTAAAAAGGGTATAAGCAAATGGCTTTTAATCATTTTAAACATAAGTGCATTAATCACAATGTTATACATTCTTGTGCTTGGTTTTGGAATGGGTGAAGTATAAAAAGTAATAAATATTAATTACGTTTTAATGAGTTAGTTGAGAAGCGGAGGAGTTATGATGGTTAAAAAACCTTTTATGCTATCGCTACTTATAGGCTTGGTTGCTTTCTCTTTGACATATTTGGTGACTTATATTATTAACTCTTCCCACCCCTTTTGGGCGAGTATGTTAATAGGTCTTCTCATCTTCGAATTATGTTACTATTATTATTTCCATAAAACTAAGAAACAAGATGAATTTTAATTAACATTAGTATTTGGACATCTGAGGTGATTACATTTTGTTAAAAAGAACTAACTTAATTTACATAATAGGATTGATCTTGATAGTTTCTTTCCTTGTTAGCTGTGAAAATAGTGAAGAAGTCATTAAAAATAATTACTACCTGTCCTTATCTGGCGAAAGTAAAAATTGGGAAGTCGATTCATACGAAGTCGTAATTAAGCCGGATACGTTTAGTGCGGGCAATGGTAAGTTAACGATGAAAAATGATAAAGAAGTAACGTCACATTTTTTTTAGCATTAAAGTTCATGCGGTGATCAATGGACGTGACGAAGTTGTTCAAGGAAAGTCAGTAACTGTGACTGGTGGTGAGGAAAATATCGCTCAAACATCGATTGGAACCATTGAAGGTGGAACCTATTTTAAGGAAAATGGTGATCCCATCACGCTTAAAGATGTTAGTGACATCTACATGATTATTCAGTGGCAAGATGGCAACCAAGACATGGAAGAAAGAGTCGACTTATATAATCAAAAAGAGAAGTTTAGCTTTTAATTTTAAAGGATGTATAGCCCAATGACTCATAAACATATCAAAACGATTCAGAAACACTATCCAGAGTTACATATTGAGGATTACTACATAAATGACATCGGTCAAAATAATGATGTCTTAATTGTGAATGATTCCTTAGTATTTAGGTTTCCAAAATATCAAGACGGCATTGATCAACTACGAACCGAAACTAAAATTTTGAACTATATTAAAGACAAAGTTTTACTCGCGATCCCAAATCCAATCTATTATTCTTTTGATAAGTTAGAGCCAGGCGACGTTTTTACTGGTTATGAACTCATTGAAGGCGAACCATTGTGGAAGAGTCAATTTGAATCGATTAAGAACAGTGAACAGGTTCAGGCTCTAGCTGATAATCTCGTTTCGTTTTTAATAGAATTACATTCAATTTCAATAGGTCGAGTCAGGCAAGAGTTGAATTTAATTGTGAATAATCCTTTTGAGCAAATGAATCAATTATACGAAAAGATCCGGCTTAAATTATTTCCGTACATAAGGGATGAGGCTCAAAAGGAAATCTCTCATTCGTTTGAAACATTTCTTAAAGGCGAGAGTTTTAAGGCTGCAGACCTATCCCTTATCCATGGCGATTTCGGTGCATCTAATATTTTGTGGAACCCGGAAGTCAGTAGAATATCGGGGGTTATAGATTTTGGCGGATCTGGTTTAGGAGACCCGGCTTATGATTTCGCGGGTATACTTTCTAGCTACGGAGAAGAATTTTATCAATTGTGTCTTAAGAAATATCCAGATAGTGATCTTTTAGACAAACGAGTAAAGTTTTACAGAAGTACTTTTGCGTTGCAGGAAGCTTTGCATGGGATTGAAAATAATGATCAAGAGGCGTTTGAGAGTGGAATAAAATATTATAGATAAATTATAGGAAGCAAAATTGTCCATTTTCCGGTATATAAACATTTGATAAAAAAGTTAAAGGAGATTAATAGAATGGAAAATAAAACTACACCTATTACGTTTCATGGCATAAAAGAAATTGAAGAAAAGAAACTAGTCGGATTTCGTGTTGTCTGTAATGATATGGCAGGTTACGGAGAAAAGATTCCTAAAGCTTCAATGTTATTAGAGCAGCGTAAGGGCGAAATCAAACATCTGGTTGAACCAGTGAAATTAATAGGTGCTTTCATGGCTGCTGAGTCAACTGAGGATGAAGATGGGTACTGGGTTTGCTTCGAAGTGAATGATTTTGAAGATCTCCCAGAAGGAATGGTCAGTCTGATTGTACCAAAACAAAAGTATGCCGTATTAAATTTTAAAGGGCATGCTTCAGAGATATTTCATGTCTACTCTCATTTACATAACTGGATTGACGAAAATGGGTATCAGAGAAAGCCGAATAAGTGGACATTAGAGATCTATAACAGTTGGTCAGGCAAGGAAGATAACGTAGATTTGTGTGACCCGGTTTATTAGAATTTTGGAGGTACACTATGGATTGATTTTAAGACTTATACTGGTAATGATGATGATCATAACGATGTACATAATTGAACTAAATTATCCCATGAGGATTGATTTAAATGCGTTAGTTCTTATACTATTTACTTGGCTTTTTCTGATAGTTGAGGCCTATCATGATCTTCGTGTTAATAACCATTTTAAAGTGAAGTTAGCAATAAGTTTTGGTGTCATAACCGTGGCATTCATTTATGTTTCTTGGTCAGTCATGTACAGTTAAAAAAACGAGCCGATATTTCGAGCTCGTTTTTTTCTTGACGTTTAAATGGGAAAATTTGACGTTAAAATTCAAAAACTTGACGATAGTTTTGAAAAACTTACCGTATCTTCAATACTCAACCCGGCTTTTTCTCTTGATTCATCGCTATCACAAAAATCATTAGTATGATACGGTGCCACCCACTCCCCAGAAGAATGCCCCTGTTATAACGAGTAAAATTCCCTTTTTTCTGTTCATGATGCTTCTCCACCTTAACTAAAATCTTAGAGGTAGTTTGAGAAACCTGCAGGTAAATTTCGAAAACCTGCCGATAATTTTCGAAAACGTGCAGGTAAATCTCAAAAACATGACGATAAAACTCAAAAACCTGCAGGTAAAATTAAAAACATGACGATAAATCCCGAAAACGTTCAGGTAATTTTAAAAGTTGATATATCAATAACTTGACCAGTTACGTTTTATACTCCAGCGTCAACACGCGGTGGTCTTCCACGCAACCATTAGCTTGCATGGTTTTCCTCATAGGTAGGTTTTCGACTTCAGTTGCGCCTAGATATGTTTTGGCTTTAAAATCTGCACGCAACCTTTCAAGGCCGATGAGGTGTAAATGGTTACCGAGCCCTTTTCCACGGTGTTTGGGTGAATGCCAATCCAAAATAGTCGCCCTTCTTGATCGCGACCTGGCTCCAAATGGGGAAGGACGACTCCAATTGGTTCAGAATTGATTTTATAAACGGTGAACATGTTTGGTACTGAGATGGCAGTTCGACCATCATGCTTTTTAGGAACTTCTTTGTGACTTTCACACTTCTCCCCATCACTTCAGATAAGAATGAAATCGAATTTTCGTCAGTGGGCGACCAAATCTCGTAATCTAGTGGCGCGCTCTCCAAAGGTGTTTCTAATGAACGTTGATAGATCACTCTTTCGCCTTTCATACCCATCTGTTTGCCAACAAGTTTTAGTTGATTTAAATATTCTCTTGGGCATACTAGCAAGACTTTCTTAAACTCCGTACCTTTGATGCATGAATTCAAATGGTCGATTGTCTCATTGACTAGGTCTAACTGTGTTACGTCTTCAAGTATCTCTAAGATGATTGCTTCATTGCTGATTAAACTGTGTACACCGAGCTTTTTTAGTTGATGGAGTATGGATTGAATCATAGTTAGTCCTCACTTGTCTTAAATTAAAACTATTGTAACATGCAGATGTTTATATGTGTTTGTAATTTTTTGAAAATTGTAGTACCATTTCCTTGACTAATTTATTCCATATTATAGAAACGAAGGTCATAGAATGGTTTTATATCACTTATATAAAAAATATCCTGCCTATGGGTTGTTACAAGTTGCATCAATCATAACTATTTTAACAAACTGGGCAGCTTTTCTGGCAATGCTCGTGTTGCTTGATCGCCTTACTGAAAGTGGTCTAGCATTTGGTTCCTTATGGGCTGTGAGTGGGTTGATTCCACTTGTTTTAGGCTATTTTTCAGGTGTATGGATTGATCGGTTAAATGTTAAGCGGTTGATTGTAGCGACAGAGGTTACGGCTGCCATTGGGTTTGGATTCTTTTTAGTCATGTTTAGTACGCCAGGTGACTGGCAGTGGGTTGTGTTTTTAGTTGCGAGATTGTTCATTCTATTATCTGGTAACATCAATGGAACCTGCGTTCAAACGGTGATTCCGGATATTGTTGAAAAGGATGATTTAGTTAAGGCAAATTCGTTTAGCTTTTCGCTTAATAATGTGTTGAGGCTGACTGGGGCTTCGCTAGGCGGGGTGCTGCTAGCTGTTTCAAGTTTAGAGTTTGTGTTTCTATTAAATGTGATCACGTGCCTGGTGGCTGCGCTATTAAGCTATCAAGCGACCAAATATTTTCAGTTCCCAGAGAAGACGGCATCACGTAAAAACTATTTACTAGAGTTTAAAGAAGGAATCACTCAGATCAACGTGAATAAATGGGTACTGTCAGTGGTCGTGGCCGCGATTTTCTCAGGAATAATTATCGGGACGTTTAATCTGATGCTTCAACAGTTCACCTCTGATGTTTACCATGAAGAAGATTACATATTGAGTTATTTATATGTCGCGCATGGGGTTGTGGCATTCATCGTGGCTTATACACTTGCGAGGCGGAACTTTTTTTTAAAAATCGTGTGTATTATGGTCTGAACTATATGTTGTTCGGCTTGATTTGGATGTGTTTCGGGCTGACGTCGAACTATATTCAAGGGATGATCGTGTTAATTCTGTTTGGGATTGTTGGGGCGTTCAGTGGACCTTATGAACGAACGACAATGCAACATGAAGTGCCGGACCATATGAGAGGGCGAATCTTTGCGACTTGGCAAACGACTTACTCGTTATCGATTCAGCTAGGCGCCTTTTTATCAGGTGTCATTATTACCTTATTCGGATTACGATGGGTACCGATTATTACTGGCATGATGGAAATCTTGCTTGGGGTCTTATTGTCGTGTTGTCGATTAAAGTAGGGAAGAGGATTAATTATCAAGCGAGTTGATGAATGTGGATAAGCACAATGGATATAAATTTATTGATTTTATTTATAAAAGAAAGCGAAATGCATAACTATCATAGATTGGCAGGATCTTATGCTGTCATTAAATGTGATGGCAGATATCTATTATGTTATAACACCTTGAGAAAACAATGGGAACTGCCCGCGGGACGAAGGGAAGAGAATGAGTCGCCGAAAGATTGTGCGATTAGAGAGCTTTATGAAGAAACTGGTCAAAGCGTTTCAAGTATGACCTTTAAAGGATTATTAAAAATGATGAACGTAGCTACTAGAGAAGTTAAGTATAATCCCATTTATTTTACTACTCTTGATCAACTTCAACCATTTCAGGTAAATAAAGAAACATCTGAGATCTATTTGTGGGATTTAAAGAGTCAAGTTGGGTACATAGATGAGGTTGATATCAAGATATTTGATTATTTATAAATGTAGAAAGGATTTGAATATGGAATTTACATATATTATTTGGATTGCGCTATGCACTTTAGGGGTTATTTCCGGTATTTATATTATTGTCCAAGAAAAAGGAAGGGTGCTAAAGTTTCCAGAGTGAAAAGAGACCTACAAGCTTCAATCTTCTTTACTGTTGTCATGTTTTTGACTGCGGCTGTGGCTTATGTAGGAACAGATATTACATCAGTATCTTTAATTCCATTCGTCTTCTTTATCATGGGGTTATTTATGATTATTATAAACTTATGGAAAAGGCGTAAAACAAAGGCGGAATATCTATGACAAATTGGGCTTCTCAAGCATTCACAACTGAAGATCGGCTTAGAGTTGCGAATCAAATACTAGATGTCTTAAAAGAAAAGTATAAAGAGTCATTAATCGCAGTTGCGATTGAAGGGTCGACGGCTAAAGGGTTAGATGCACCTGAGTCAGACCTTGAGCTGAGAGTTCTGTTAGATACAAAATATGATTATCACTGGATCTAGATGAAATCAATCTTGCCGTTGGTGCTCTTTGGCAGTCTTTAGTGAGTTGGGCGCACCGTGAGTATGGAATTGATCTAAATGATGATGGTCTGTTAATGGTATAAGAAAATATTCACGTTTTCATTTTCGTCTATGGTGGCAAGTAAAATATCTTTTAGCTGTACATTGCCGTAAGTTGTGTTGATTTTGTTTAATAACCAGGTTTGATCTTTTCCGAATTTATTTAGCTCATTATAGTCAATTTCTTTTTCTCGAATGACGGTTCTTGGCATTTGGAATGGCTGAATAGGTGTATTAAGAGTCGTTGGTGTTAAGGGTTGGTAACCAGATTTTAAGAAAACAGAGACTTCTCCGCTTGGTTCCCAAATAGCGAGTGCCACTTTGTTAATGTCTTCGGTTTGCTTTTTACGTAGCTCAGACAGTAAAACATCCAAAGAAATGCGGGCTTTTCTTATGTTTTATATATAATTTGACCATTCTCGATGACTGGTAGCGGATCTGGGATAAACAGTTTTCTTGTTTTATGCGAACGTAAACTAAATAGAATGCCAATTAAGTAAAGGACTAGGATGGACCCCATGGTAATCATTGAACCTTTTAATCCTAGGCCTTCATCTGATAAGGGGTGGGCGATAATGTTTCCGATTAATAAGACAATGACGAAATCAAGCAGGCCAACCTGCGAGAGTGATCGCTGACCCATGAGTTTGGCTACGACGATAAAGAACGTAAAGCCTACGAGTGCACGGAGTAACCATTGAACAAATGTCAGAGATTCTTGTGAACTGAAAAATTCCATCTTTTCGTCACCCTTGCCATAAATTTACTCGCTTAGTTTGACCATAATTGTTGTTAATATGTTTTGGTTGGAATAAAAGATAGAGGGATATTTAAGGGAGATGCTTGAAAAGAACCAAGATGAATAAATTGTGGTGGTTAAACCAAAAGGAGTCTTGTTCAAAAAGAATCTGTTGCAAGAAGAATTAAAGGGAGGAACTTTCAATGCTGTTTAATGGAGTAAGAGTTCGTCTACGAAAAAATGTCCAGTGATGATGTTTCTACTTACCATGAGTGGAGAAACGATTTAGAGGTTATGCATTTCACAAACTCCACATTAGATGTTTATACGTATGCAGACACTGAGAATTTATTTGAACAAATAACTGAATCCAATAACTCAAAAATATATATAATAGAAGAAGTTGAAGGTAATAAACCAATTGGAGTCACGTCACTTATTAATATTGATTATGTAAACCGTAACGCTGAATGTAATATAAGCCTCGGGGATAAAAATTACTGGGGTAAAGGTTTAGGGCAGGAAGCTTTTCGGCTATTATTGAATTTTGCATTCAAAGAATTGAACTTACACAAAGTGTATTTAAGGGTTTTTTCTTACAATAAAGGGGCAATTAAGTTATATCAAAAACTTGGTTTTTATGAAGAAGGAGAATTAAAAGAACATTTTTATCGGGATGGTTCTTGGCATAATGTCATTTTCATGGGCCTATTTAAAAGAAATTATAAACAGTGAGAAGTCTATTTTTTTCAACGTAATTCACCCTCAAGTTTTATTAAGTAATTATAGCTCAAATAACATTCCCAACTTGTATTTATTTGTTAATTAATGGCTATCCTTTTAAGGATGAAAAACTGAAAGGATGGTTGACATGACTAAAGAAAATAAAAATTTATTTGTAGCGGGCTTTATTTTGGGTTTAGGAATTTTAGGTGCGATTGATGGCGTTGTGTTCCACCAACTACTTCAGTGGCACCATATGATATTAAGTCCTAATATCAAGGTAGAAATTTTTTACAGACGGATTGTTTACGGCTGCTTTTTCGGCGCTGATGGTTTGGGGTGCGATTAAAATTTTTCGTGATGCGAGGAAGCATGAGCTGGGTCATAACGGGAATATATTTTTGAGTGGAATTTTGATTGGTGGCGGTGTGTTTAATCTAGTTGAAGGAATTATTGATCATCACATTTTGCAGTTACATAGAGTTAGACCAATGGCGGAAAATCCACTTATGTATGACTTAGCTTTTTTAGCTTCTGGTGTCATACTTATTTTAATTGGTTATTGGCTGAAAAATCAGGGGCAGAAGGCGCATGACTAAGAAAGATGTACTTATCATTTTTGTGCTTTTGCTGGCTTTTTATTTTTTATGTGAATCAAAATCCTCATGTTGGTGTATTAAGTGGGGATGAAATGGCGATGCATCATCTTGATATGGTGTATGAGGGATCGTATGAGGTTCCGGATGGGTTGAAGGTTGCTGAGAATCCGACTTATCCTATTGGGAGTCAGGCATTGAGTCGGGCTGATCATATGGATGGGATGATGGATGGGGTTGAAGTAACCATTGTTGGGACGTATGAGACAATTGCTTACGCGACGACCTATACGTCAACGAACACTGGTATGCGGGTGGAAGAGCATAAGTGGGTGGTGCATGAGGAGCTCGTGGATGTTTCGGCTGGCGCTTTGAAGGACGGCGCGGAAGTTTTTAACTCGTGCGCAGCATATGAAAGGGATGAACGATGCGGTACATACAATCGATTATTCCACGCCGACGACGGTTTACATGGTCGATTTTGAACTCCCTAATGGTACGAAGGTGACGAATCATAAGTGGGTTGTCGAGGAAGAACTGGAACCATTATATTAGAACACGTACATAAGACCTCGTTTTCTAAAGTTTGTTCGTTTTTTTAGAAAATGGGGTTTTATTTTTGGTCGAATTAATATATAATCACAATCATACACGAACAACTTAATAAATTAACGCTTGTATAATAGTGGGAATATGGCCCACGAGTTTCTACCAAGTTACCGTAAATGACTTGACTACAAGCGATTTTCATTATACGAACATACAAGTCTCTAGTCTTGTATGGTGTCTTGCATACTTTTTATTAAGACAAGTCGAATGTGATGAATCGCTTATAGTCATGGGTGATTCTTGGCATTCGGCTTTTTTTATATTTAAGGGAGGCATTGACATGGAACAACTACGGAAAGCAATTGAGGAGAGAGGGTCTGTGTTATCAGATCGCGTGATTAAAGTGGATGAATTTTTGAACCATCAGATTGATACGGACTTGATGGTGGAGATTGGTCGTGAGTTTATTAAACGGTTTCAAGATGCTGGCATCACGAAGGTGTTAACGATTGAAACATCAGGCATTGCGCCGAGCTTTATGGCTGCTCATGAGCTTGGGGTGCCGCTCGTGTTTGCCCGTAAGAAAAAGTCATTAACGATGAGGGACCATCTTTACACGAGTCAAGTTTACTCGTATACGAAAGAGGAGACGAACCAGATTACGGTGTCGAAGGATTTTCTGAAGTCGGATGATCGAGTTCTCATTATAGATGATATTTTAGCAAACGGGGAGGCCGCGCTTGGGTTGGTGGACGTGATTGAACAGTCCAAAGCGAGCATTGTCGGGATTGGGTTTGTGATCGAGAAGTCGTTCCAGGACGGGCGACAGAAGATTGAAGAGACGGGTTATCAAGTGGAGTCTTTAGCACGTATTCAATCACTTGAAGGCTCGAGCGTGACATTTTTAGATGAAATAAAAGAGGAGGTTTAAGCTATGAATCAAACGGTTAACTATCCATGGTTTAAAAAAGAAGATACGGATGCGTTTTTCGCGCTTTTTCAAAATAACCTCGCGAACTTCGTGATCATTGCGGTGACAATGCTCGGAATGGGATTTCCGGCTAGTATTGTGTTTGGAAAAGTGATTCCAGGTGCGGCGGTGGCTGTGATGGTTGGGAATTTATATTATGCGTATATGGCGAATCGTTTGGCGAAAAAAGAGGGCCGAACCGATGTCACTGCGATGTCTTATGGGATTAGCACACCTGTAATGTTTGTGTTTTTATTTGGTGTGACGGCACCAGCGCTTGCGCTAACAAATGATCCTGAGCTTGCGTGGAAAGTAGCAGTGGCGGCTGCGTTTTTTAAGTGGACTTATTGAGGCTTTAGTGAGTTTTACAGGTAACTGGGTGCGTAAACAGATTCCAAGAGCGGCGATGCTTGGGGCTTTAGCGGGTGTTGCGCTAACGTTTATTGCAGGGGAAATGTTGTTTAATACGTTCTCGATTCCTGTGGTTGGGCTGGTGACGCTTGTCATTATCATTATTGGCGTGATTGGCAAGATTGCGATGCCATTTAATATTCCGCCAACGTTATTTGCGATCGTGATTGGAACGGTGTTGGCGTTAACACTTGGGTATCAATCGGCGGATAAAGTATCTGAAGGTCTTTCGAATGTTGGGTTTTACCCTATTTTACCTAGCTTAGCCGCATTTGATGGAATGAGTTTGTTGTTCACGGCATTAGTTGGCTTGTTAGCAGTGATTTTGCCGATAACGTTATACAATGCGATTGAAACGATGAACAATGTGGATGCCATGGCGGCAGCGGGTGATTCGTATGATGTACGAGAATGTCAGGCTGTTGATGGCGTTGGTACGATGTTAGGTGCTGTTTTTGGCGGATTGTTTCCAACGACGATTTATATTGCAACGGTTGCGTCTAAAGAAATGGGAGCTGGACGTGGATATAGTATTTTAAATGCAGTCGTGTTCGGACTTGCAGCTGTGACAGGTGTAATTGCGGCGTTGTCTGCTATTATCCCAATTGCCGCGGTTGCACCAATTCTAGTATTTGTTGGTCTATCAATGGTCGGGACGGCGTTTCAATCGAATGAGCAAAATATTTTCCAGCAGTGGCAATTGCGATGCTTCCGTATTTTGCGAATTATGTAATGACGCGTTTTTAACAATAGTGCTGGCGAGACGGTTGCGGGCATCTCAGAAGGTATCGTGCCGCTAGGGCAAGGTGCGATGTTTACCGCGATTATCTTAGGTGCGATCACGGTGTTTGTGATTGATCGTGAGTTTGTGAAGGCTGGGTTGTTTTCGTTGGTCGCTGCGGGGCTATCTTTTGCAGGCTTCATGCACGCACCTGAGCTAGCTCTCAATGCAGCTCCTCAGTATTCACTCGGTTACTTAATCGTTGCGGGGATGTTTGTGTACTGTGCTTTTCAGGAAGCAAGTGTGAAGGTGACGAAGAGAGAAACCGTTAAGCAAAGTGTCGCTTCATAAAGGAACTCCACGCTCGGGCCGTGGAGTTTTTACTTTTAGGAGAGGCAATGTACCATGTATTTTGTTCAATGTCTCATAAACCGGGTAGCATGACCTGAGAAGATATTTTCTATAAATCTATCTCCATATAAATCGGACAGTGGTCGCTCCCCATGACCGTTGTATGGGCGTCGGAATCTATTAATTGATCCTGAAGACGTTCAGACACAATAAAGTAGTCTATCCTCCATCCGATATTTCGTTCTCGGACGGTTTTCATGTAGGACCACCAGGTGAAGATGTCGTCACGGTCGGGATGGAAGTGTCTTAATGTGTCGATAAACCCATTGTCTAGTAAGCGGCTCATTTTCTCGCGTTCTTCTTTAGTAAAACCAGAGTTACCATGATTGGTTTTGTCGTTTCGTACATCAATCGTTTCGTGCGCGACGTTCATATCGCCACATAAGATGACGGACTTGTCTTGATCGAGTCTATGAATATAGTCAAAAAACTCATCTTCCCACTCAAGACGGTGAGGGAGTCTTGCGAGTGTACGTTGTGAATTTGGTACATAGACCGTGACAAAATAGTAGTTTTCGAACTCAAGTGTGATGATGCGACCTTCTGGGTGTGAGTCTCCGTTCATGCCGTACGTGACCTTAATTGGCGTTTGTTTCGTAAAAACAGCCGTTCCTGCATAGCCTTTCTTCTCAGCATAATTCCAATATTTTTCGTAGCCTTCAAGCTCTAAATCTATTTGGCCTTCTTGTAATTTAATTTCTTGTACGGCAAAAAATGTCCGCATCGACTTCATGAAAATAATCTAAAAAACCTTTTCGAACGGCAGCACGTAAGCCGTTAACGTTCCATGATACGAGTTTCATAGCGTGTTAATCTCCTCTCTAATTTCCGACCACCATTTTACCACACAAAATTTTTTCGAAAAGTGAATTGCTTTTAAAGTGTATTAACCATATAATACAGTTATCGGTGTATTAAGCGCTTAATACATATTTGCGCAAGGTGTATTATGGTGTTAATACACTAACGATAGTAAGCTTACGTCAAGATCAACGGGAGTGTGTGAGATGAATATGCAATTCAACAATCGAGATCCCGTCTATGTGCAAGTAGTTCGTCATTTTAAGAATCAAATTGCGAAAGGGTTTCTAGAGCCTGGGCAAGCGATTCCTTCTAGGAGGGAGTTAGCTAACCAGATTAAGATTAACCCGAATACGGCACAGCGGGCTTATAAGGAAATGGAGGAAGAGGCTTTGATTAAGACAGAGAAGAATCAACCGAGTCGTGTGACCTCTGATGAGAAAGTATTACAGAATTTAAGAGAAGAGTTAGTCGGTCAGGCTGTCAATGATTTTGTGACGTCAGTCAAATCGATTAATGTGCCTCTTGATGATGCGCTAAATCTCGTCAAACGAAAGTATGAAAAGGGGGATTCCAATGATTGAAGTGAAGGATTTAGTTAAGAATTACGGGCGTAAAAAAGTGTTAGATGGCGTCAGTTTTACTGCCGATAAAGGTGAAATTACATGTTTAATTGGGGTCAATGGTGTTGGTAAAACGACGATCTTAAACTCCATTATGAAATTAACGCCATTTAAGGGTGAAATTTTAGTTGATGGTGAAAAGGTGAGAAAGAACACGTTTGAGAAAATCACATTTATACCAGATTCAACAACGATGATACCGAGCTTTACAATCGATGAAGCGATGGATTTTATGAACGACTATTATGAGGCGTGGAATCAAGGTCGCGCGGATGATCTGCTTAAGTTTTTTAACTTAAAACGAGAAGAAAAAATATCGAGCTTATCTAAAGGTAATACCGCAAAAGTGAACCTGTTACTCGGCCTTGCATTAGATGTGGATTACATATTAATGGATGAGCCATTTTCAGGAATTGATATTTTCAGCCGTGAACAGATTGCGGAAGTATTTACGACACATTTAATCGAAGATCGTGGCGTGATTATTACAACGCACGAGATTCATGATATTGAGCATTTAATTGATAAAGTTGTGTTATTAGATGAAGGTACGATCTATAAAGAGTTCAGTACTGAGGAAATACGTGAGACGGAAGGTAAATCCGTTGTTGATGTGATGCGGGAGGTGTACCGAGGATGAAGAAGTTTTTAAAATTAACGAATTTTGAATTCAACCGTGTGAGTAAGATGTTGTTTGTGTTAATGGGATTTGTGTTAGTTGTTCAGTTAATCGGTGTTGTTTATGAAGTTTTAAGTTATAAGAGCAGGTTGGATGGGCTGATTAAAGAGGCGCAGATGACGCAAGAGCAGGCGCTGAATCAAATCGGCGAGTTATCATTGAAATGATTATGTACAATATGTTCTTCTCCGGACCGATTTTTATTTGTGTAGGTGCGATCTTGTTTTATATATTTTTAATTTGGTACCGTGATTGGTTTGGGAAAAATACGTTTTATTTATCGGCTTTTAATGCTGCCGACAGAACGTCTTAATATTTTCTTATCGAAACTTGTGACGATTTTATTGGCCACACTAGCGTTAGTTGCTTTTCAATACTTTGCGTTATTAATTGAAAAGTCGCTGTTTGACTTAATGCTGCAGGAACAGTTTAGATCTGATGTGTCATTAAGAATGTTAATCGTAAGTAATCCGATGTTTAACTTAATTTTGCCTAAAAGTATTGATGGAATTGTCATTATGTATGGATTAGGTGCTGTTACCGTCACTACCACTTTTACCGGCATTATAATGGAGAGAAGCTTTCGTATTAAAGGAATTGCGCTGGCAGTAATTTACGTTATCTTGAACTTAGCTATTGTTTTTGCGCCGGGTATACTTAATTATGAACTAATGGACCGCGGATTCTTATATGAATCCGAAGTGTTAATGGTGACAGGTGTTTTGATTTTAATTTTGACAAGTATTTCAATTTTAATTAGCCGAAAATTATTGAACGACCGAATTCGGGTGTAAGGGGGAGAAGACATGAGGAAATATTGGAAAGTTGTTGCCATTTTAGCGTTAATCGTTGTTGGAGTGAGTACTTATTTAGTTCAAACGGCACTTGCAAGTCAAGACTTGCCGCGATTTGAAATTGAACATAAAAACGGAGATGAAAGTGTTGTTGAAGACGTTAGTTTCTCAGGGGCTTATGTTCAGCATAACATCCAAAATGTTTTTAGGTTTGATGGTGAAGAGACAGAATACAGCATTGAGTCTAGCTTTATTGAAGAGATGATTGGTTCTAAGGGTCCGGTTGAAGAAGAGCTTATTGAAAAATATCGCGACTTTATGAGAGGGAAGCCTTACTTATACAATAACTTTTACAATGGTGACGATGCGTTAGTGATTGTCGAAGAAGACTGGAACTATACAGGACAGTCTAGAGCCAAATTAAATGTATCTTATTTGAATAAGGAAACGGAAAAAGAGCTTGAGACCGTCATTAATGTAGAAAACGCACACTATGCCAACGTGATCGAAGTGCAGTATATGGACGGAAGAATCCATATTTATGTTAATTATGCCGAGCAGGAATCGAGAATTTTGAGAGAATTTATTTATGATGTAGAAGGCGAAGCGATTGTAAGTGACAAAAAATCTTAGAGACAAAAGAACCAGAGGGTCAAGGATTTACTGAAATTAACAAGTTAACCGAATCTGTTACTTATCAGCCAACTCAATTTATGGTGATTAGAGCAACGGACGTGTTGTTAGAGGAAGGACTTAATGGGGATTTTCATGAAAAAGAACGTGATGAAGGACTTTATCGTTACGATATTAAAAACGGTGAACTCTCTGAATTAGATCTTCCTAGTGAAGAATACGGACATGCGAATCGTTTTGATGGTAAGTATCTTTATTTTGAACAGCCGACTGAGGGAGAACAACTATTGATTAAGCCTTATGATATAGTAGAAGAAAAATTTATTAATGACATTGAGCTTCATCCATCTGGCCAAAAGAACCACCAAATGACTTTTTCCTATGAGGTCTACGATCAGAAGCTTTACGTATTAAACGGTCTAAATCTAAAAGTTATTGATGTTGCGACGGGTGAAACTATTTATGAAGGTGAGATTGTAACAAAAGGAAATGTTGATTTAGATCAAGTTCGATTGGATACTATTATAAATTTTGATTAATAATTAAGCCCTCATCGTTGCGATGGGGGGTTTATTTTTGATTAGAATTCAGCTGATCAGCTCTTCTTATACTTAAAAATGAAATAATAAATGACAGTACAACACAAAGTACCCAAAAGTTATTTTCGCTGACAGCGAGCACTACGCCAAGTGCGGCGGTTAATATAGATAAGATTAATCCTGCAACAGTCTTAACATCTTTTAAGGCAGCCCAATTCATATGATCACTCCACTATTTGTTTATTGTATTAAATGTACCATAAAAGAAGGATTTGCGCATCGGAGCGAACGGGTCTAAAAAGTTTTTAAATTAGAAGCTATTGCGCGCCCGGCCGTGAAAAAGCACTATCCTATCATCCTCAAGTGTTAGATAAATTCGTTTGAAGGGTAGATAAAATGGTGATTTTTACTCCGTCGACAAATTTCTGGGTAGATATATTCCGAAATGGGGTAGATAAACTCGGAAAAGGAGTAGATAAAAAGATTCAAAAAAGAAGCTTTTGCGCACCCAGCGCAAAAGCCTCTAATTATAATTCATTGGTCACTTTTTCGCATTAGCGAAAAAGCATCTACATTAAGCCTTAACCTCACTCGCCCTCTGAGCGGCATGCAGTCCTGCGACGAAACCAGTTGAAAAGGCCGCAGTTATATTGAATCCACCTGTGTAGCCGTGGATGTCCAAAATCTCGCCGCAGAAGAACAAGCGATCCATGAGTTTAGACGCCATTTCGTTCGGAACGATTTCCTTAAGCGACACGCCACCTCCTGTGATAAAGGCCTTTTCAATCGATAGGGTTCCGTTGACTCTCATTTTAAAACCTTTCATCATGGCTGCTAAGTCCAGCACCTCTTTTTTCTTGAGGTGGTGGTACGTTGTGCTTGGGTCAAGTCCGATTTGTCCCATTAAAATAACAAATATCTTTCAGGTACAAGGCCTTTCCACACTTGCTTCACCGACTTGTTCGGACTTTCTTTGGCCATCTTCATTAGTTTATCGGCGACGTTTTGCTCCCCTTCATCTGGAAAGCAGTCGATCGCGACATCAAGCGTATCAACTTTAAACTTTTTAAGTGCTTTAACAACGAACTGGCTGAGTCTTAAGGCGGCTGGTCCTGATAAGCCTTGGTGGGTAAATAAGATGTCCCATCTGTGAGCTTGAATAGGTTTGCCGTTTGGTTTCAGGGCTGTGACCTCAACGTCGTACAAAGAAATGCCTTGAAGTGTTTTATCTTTAATAAACGACTCGTTTGACGTCAAAGGCACTTCGGTCGGGTACAATTCAGTTATCGTATGGCCAGCTTTCTTCGCCCAGGCGTACCCTTGTCCTTCACTGCCTGTGTTCGGAACGGACTTTCCGCCAACCGCGATGACAACACACGATGTCTTGATTTTTCATTTTCCAAAATAATCTCATGCGAATCATCACCGTAATGAACAGCTTCAACCTTCGTATTGAGCCTGGCCTCAACCCCGAGCACGTCTAACTGTTTTACCAGTGTGCTCACGACTGTTTTCGCGCTGTCGCTCACGGGGGAACATGCGGCCTTTATCTTCTTCTTTAAGCTTCACGCCTAGCGATTCGAAGTACTCAATAATCGAAGAGTTGTTAAAAATGGAAAAGGTGCTGTATAAAAATTTCCCGTTCCCAGGAATGTGCGCGATTAACTCTTCATCAGGTAGCACGTTGGTCACATTACAACGACCACCCCCGCTAATCGCAAGCTTGCGCCCTAATTTATTCCCTTTTTCGATCAATAAAGTGTTGGCTCCGTTTCGGCCTGCGGTAATGGCTGCCATTAGTCCGGATGGGCCACCGCCAATTACGACTACATCATATGTCAATTTATTCAAGCCTTTCTGTATTAAAATTCGTCATATTTCTACAACACGTGTGTTTTTCTTCATTTATATCGTTCTATTATATGATAAAATATAATGGTTAGATTGAACAACAATTGTAGGTGAAAACATGTCAAACAAGATGTTAAGGGGCACCATGCTGTTAACGGGTGCGAACTACACGTCTAAAATTTTAGGCTTATTATATGTGATTCCGTTCTATGCGTTAGTTGGAAATACGGGCGGGGTCCTTTATTCATACGCTTATAATCCATATCAAATATTTTTAACCTTATCGTCATTAGGCATACCAATGGCGATGTCGAAATTTGTCGCGAAATACGATGCTTTAGAAGATTATGAAACGAAACAATCCATGTTTAAAACAGGCATGATGTTTATGATGGTCATGGGACTTGTCATGTTTTTAATTATGTTTTTAGTGCTGATTGGTTAGCGCAAATTTTTATATCGGATACTGATTTAGATAACTCCGTAGAAGATGCGGCGTTTGTTATAAAAATGGTCAGTTTTGCGCTGATTGTTGTCGCACCTATGAGTTTGATTCGAGGATATTTTCAGGGGCATCAATCGATGGCGCCAACTGCGTTTTCAATTGTCGTCGAACAAATTGTCAGGATTGGCTTTTTATTACTTGGGGCATTCATTGTAATGAAGGTGTTAGACGGAACGATCAGACTTGCGGTTGGACTTGCTGCTTTTGCGGCTTTATTGGTGCAATTGCAGCGGCGTTTATACTTTATTATTTCTACAGGCGCCATAAACCACAAATGGAGCGTGAGCTTGAAGAAAGTGGAGGCGTTCTATCGTTTCCAAAATCAGAGCATTACCGGGAGCTATTATCTTATGCCGGGCCGTTCGTGTTAGTCGGAATTGCGACGCCCCTTTATCAAATGGTCGATCAATTTACGTTTAACCGAATTATGTCCTCAATTGGACAGGCTAAGATCTCAGAAGATTTATTGTCGGTTATTCTCGTTTATGGTCATAAGCTTGTGATTATTCCGGTGACTCTTTCGATTGGACTAGCGATGGCCGTATTACCGGCGATTACGAAAGCGTTCACCGAAAATGATAATAACCTATATAAACATTATATTAATCAGGCCATACTAATCGTCGTGTTGTTAGTGTTACCAGCTGCTGTTGGTTTGTCCATTTATCGGTACAAGCTTATGGTGTGTTATATGAAGTGCAAGACGCTGTAAAATTCGGAGGTGCGATCTTAAGTTATTATGCTCCAGTATCGTTGTTCTTCGCGTTATTTACCGTCAGCGCAGCAATTTTACAAGGGATAAACCGACAAAACTTTGCCGTCATAAGTCTTGCGGTGGGGTTAGTGCTTAAGATTGTTTTGAACTTCCCACTCGTGTCATTATTCCAGGGTAAAGGTGCGGTTATGGCGACAGGTATTGCCGTTTTAACAGCGGCAGCCTTAAACTTGTATAAAATTCATCGCGTGACAGGATTTAATGTGAAACCTTTATATAAACAAAGCTTATTAATCGCTATATTAACCGTTGCCATGGCAGTTGTGGTCATCGCAGCTCGCTTTATTGCTGGCTTACCATTTAGTGACGACCCAAGCAGACTAAAGTTTGTCATTCAAACTCTTATTGCCGTTCCAACTGGGGGTTATGTTTACTTATGGCTGGCGTATAAAACAACGTTATTACAACGGTTATTAGGTGACAGGGTCAATCGTCTTGCGAAACTTTTCCCATAAGAGGTGTGGTCATGAGATTAGATAAAATATTAGCCAATCAAGGATTTGGTTCGAGAAAAGACGTGAAGAAGTTAATTAAAAAAGGAAAGGTTCAAGTGGATGGGAAGGCGATTAAAGATTCGTCTTTCCATTGTGAACCTAAGGAGTCTGAGATCGTTGTGAATGGACAGGTGCTCGATTATCGAGATTATGTCTATATCATAATGAACAAGCCTAAAGGCGTGATTTCTGCGACTGAGGACCACGTGGAAACATGTGTGACAGATTTATTAGATGAGTTCTATCAACCATTTTCACTATTTCCAGTCGGGCGCTTGGATAAAGATACGGTCGGTTTACTGTTATTAACAAATGATGGGGGAATTAGCTCATAGGCTATTATCTCCTCAAAAACACGTTGAGAAGACATATGAAGCGCATATCGATGGTTATGTGACAGGTGCAGACGTAGATGCCTTTAAACAAGGCGTTGAACTTGACGATGGATATGTGACGAAACCTGCTGAATTAATAATTGCTGAAGCGGGTGACATTTCGTATGTACGTGTTGTGATTACAGAAGGAAAGTTTCATCAAATTAAGCGTATGTTCGCATCACGCGGTCATAAAGTGGTTGAATTAGAGCGTGTACAAATGGGAAGTTTAGTGTTGGATGAAGAATTAGCTCGTGGTGAGTATCGTGAGTTAACGGAACAAGAGCTATCATTACTACAAGCTCATTAATCGACTTTAGGCAGTTTTAACTTTTTTATCAGTTGTTGTCCATTCGCCTTTTTATAGCTTTCAACGAGTCCGTTATATTGTAAAATATTTATATCACGCTGAATCGTTCGCTCTGAAAGACCGAATTGCTCTGATAGTTCCTTTGTTGTGGCTGTTCCTCTCTCATTAAGGTACAAATAAAGATCCTTAATCCGATTTAACATCGTTTGTGATGGGTAACTCAAAAAACCACCTCTGGAATTTATTTGAATACATGATATTATTGATTTAGAAATATTGTACTATAAAATAAATAAAAAAATCAAAAAAATTTTAAATAGAAAGAGAAGTGACGAGTAAATGCCTGACGATCCTCATTATTTATTGGTTTTTCCGTGCCACAAGAGTACAAAGAGTTTTTAGTGAAGTGGCAGGAGGCTTTAAAACCTTTTGTGGATTATCATAAGTGGGTTCATGGAGATGACTTTCATGTCACCCTTAGGTTTCTTGGTGCTGTAAAGCCGAAGACGCTCCATCAACTTAAACGACTTTTGTCTACCCTTAAGAGTGCTCCATTAGAGCTTCAAATGAATGGTCTAAATTTCTTTGGTAAGGAAGAACAGCCGCGAGTGATGTATGCCGAAATTGAACGGGATCAAGAGGTTCTTGATTTTAAAACGTGGTGTGGATGAATTATTAGACTCACTCGGAGTCGAAGAGGAAAACGCCCGTACCGCCCGCATATAACACTTGCAAAGAAGTGGGGAAAAGGGAAGCTTCATTTATCCAAAGAAGCGCTTGAGAATAAATTAGATGACCCGAAGTCGTTTTCATTTGATGTAAGGCATGTGAACTTATACCGCGTCCATCCTGATCGCGAAAAAAATATGAAGTCATTGAATCTTTTGATTTGAAGTAAGGTGTTGTTATGGGGCAATTAGTAAAGTTACAAGATTACATATCTAGATATGAAACCGATATTTATAAATATCCGGGCCAGTTCATTAGGTTAAAAAAAGATCAATATGAACGGTTAGTTGCGCGCTGGGAACAGGAGCAGCAAGGAGTGTTTACAGGTGAGCCTGATTTAGAGAATCATGCTGAGAAAGAACCTTCCTTTTTTTAAGCGCTTTTTTCAACGTAAAGAGGAAGTGGATGATCCCGAAGATGAAGATGAGGTTATGGCTCTTCCGGAACGGGAAGAGGACGTAAAGCAATTTTTCTTAGATCAAGTGTTTGACACCCAGCTTATTTGGGCTTCGAGTACGCTTCAAGAAGTATCTTATTTTGATAAAGGTTATGAGCGCGACCCGTGGTTAAAATATTTTTTGCAGCGTTTTCCTGATACATATCTCGTATTCTATCAACCTTCTTTTAAGCTTAAAAATGCCACGCTTGATGCTGAAGTTATTATGTTAACGCCAACTGAAGTGATGTGCGTGTCCATATTAGATCGTGATTATCAAGATGCTGTATTTTATCCCTCTGATGATCGCAAATGGACGGTTATGAAAGATGAACAGGAGAAATCGATTGTTAACCCGGTTATTAAACTTAAGCGGATGGAAAAGCTCGTTCAAAGTATTTTTGATTATTATGAGGTTGATTTTCCTATTAAGAAGTATTTACTTGCCCAGCAAAATCAAATCGTCCATCAGTCATTGCCGTTTCAAACGGAGTACATAGATCAAACGAATTATCCAGAATGGTTTCATAAACAAAGAGAGTCCAAGTATCCGATAAAAGCCCAGCAGTTAAAGGCATGCGAAAAAATGTTAGAACATACGTTAAGGCATTATGTGAACGTCCTGTTTGGCTGGATGATGAACGTCGAATTGGTTTTGAGGAGTCATGATATGTATGTTCTAATTATTAATCCAGTTGCAGGTAGAGGAAAAGGAATCAAAATTGTTAAAGAGTATTTGAAAGGCGTACAAAATCCCCAAAACTATAAATCTTATTACACGGAATATCCTGGTCATGCGACGAAGCTGGTGGCTCAAGTTGTTTCCCTTCACGAGGAGAAAATTGAAATGTTAGTAGTCGTAGGAGGCGATGGAACGTTTTATGAAGTCATAAACGGGGTAAAAGCCTATGGCGATTTGCCACTTGCCTTTGTACCAGTTGGGTCAGGGAATGACTTTGCTAGAGGCTGCAGCATGCCACTAGATCCGAAAGAGAGTTTAAGGACTATTTTTAAACAAAAACGTTTCAATCATACTGGGCTGGTACTTATTTAACTGATGGACGGCCTGCTAGGTTAGAGAAGCTTTTTGCCTCAAGTTTAGGCATTGGCTTTGACGCTGAGGTCGCTGAACGGACGAATGAATCGAAGTGGAAGGCATGGTTTAACCGAATTCATTTATCATTTTAGTTTATGTTATTGGACTTATTGTGACCATTTTTAAATTTCAGCCAAAAAATATTCATTTAACGATTGATGGCAAAGAGCGTGAGCTTAAGGGCATTTGGATGCTAACGATTACAAATCATCCTTATTTTGGTGGTGGCATGAAAATCGCTCCAGATGCTACAATAAATAAACAAACTTTTCATGTAACGATTGTTCATCAAATTTCTAAGTTGAAATTACTTCTTTTGTTTATCACGGTGTTTTTCGGAAAACATACTAGATTAAAAGAAGTGGAAATGCTGAAAGGTTCTGAGATTATGGTTCGTTCAGATGAATCTATAATCTACCATGCTGATGGTTACACTGGTAAATGCTATGAGTGTCACGTCAGAAAAGAACAGGGGCCACGTCGTGTCGTTAGAAAAAACTAGGAAATTTATGAAATCCTCTTGAAATTGAGTCGGTTTATAAGGTAATCTAATTAAGTATCTCTAAAAATTTGAGGTACCAAACACGAAGACTACATGTGCAAAAAGTGGGTGAGTGAATTGGAACAGTTTCTCGGTTCCGAATGGGCTATAACTCCTGCAGGTGGCACCACAGGAGAAGCTTTCTTAGCACAAATGATCATCAAAATTATTTTTAAAGCGTAACTCGTCACCGTTCTTAGCGGTTTTATCTGCTGAAGGCATTGTACCAAAGCTCGTTTGGACAAAGCGTTTAGAAAATGGCGATGTGATTACAGCTCAAAAGTGGTTAGAAGGCCGCGTTCTCACAAAAGATGAAATGAAAGAAGATCAAGTTGCCAAGCTACTCAGCAAAATTCACCACTCATCTGAAATCTTACATCTTTTTATGAGAATGGGGAAACAACCACTTGATCCGTCTAAATTATTGGTTAGACTTATTAACCAATACCGCGGGAATCAGCATGTGGATCAGGCACTGATTGCCCATGCGCTAGAGTTTTTACATAAGCATCTTGATCAAGTAAGAACGCAGGAAATGGTCGTTTGCCATTCAGATATTAACCACGAAAACTGGTTACTCGGTGAAGACGATCACTTGTATTTAATTGATTGGGATCAAGCTGTCATCGCGGACCCTGCTCTTGATTTGTGCATGCTTTTATATCAGTATGTACCAAGGGAAAAGTGGTCTGATTGGCTCAAGGTTTATGGCGTCCAGTTAGATGACAATCTATATTTACGCATACAGTGGTACATGATTGCCTCAGCGCTATCCTATTATATTTGGTACTTAGAGAAGGGTAATATGGAGTACTCGAATAAATGGAAAGAGCGTTTGATGCAACATAAAATGGTCATTTATTCATAGAGTTTAAGTCTATATCCTTAAGGTTAGCTTTTGGATATAGACTTTTAGTATAATAGAGTTTAATAAATGAACTAGGAGTGACAGCATGCGTTTACGACATAAACCATGGGCAGCAGATTTTATAAAAGAAAATGAAGGGCTTATGGTCTTAGATCCGTTTGACCAAAAAGGGAAGTGGCAATCGTTATATGACGATGAACAGCCAATTGGACTCGAGATTGGAACAGGAAAGGGGCAGTTTATCGCTAATATGGCGAAGCAGCACCCTGAGATGAATTTCATAGGCATTGAAAAGGCTGAGAGTATCATTGTGACAGCTATTCAAAAGGTGTTAGATCGTGATGTTTCGAATGTTCATCTTGTACATGAGAATGCGGAAGACCTGAGAGACATGTTTGCCGAGAATGAAGTGGATACGATTTTCTTAAACTTTTCAGATCCATGGCCGAAAACAAGACATGAAAAACGTCGTTTAACTTATAAGACGTTCTTAGAACAATATGAGAATATTTTAAAAGATGATGGAAGAATTATTTTAAAAACGGACAACCGAGCGTTATTTGAATATTCGTTAGTTAGCTTTTCCCAATACGGGATGAAGCTTGAAGATGTCTCACTAGATTTACATGCAATAGAGGATGACAACAATGTGATGACAGAATATGAAGAGAAGTTTTCTAGTAAAGGACAACCTATTTATCGCTGCATTGCGACATTTCAGTAATGGATAAAAAGGAGAGGATCTCATGGAAACACTAACAGTTGGTCGTGCGAAATTAACTTGGTTAAATGGCGGTGTCACGCATATGGATGGCGGGGCGATGTTTGGAGTCGTTCCTCACCCGCTTTGGAGTAAAAAGTATCCTCACAATGATAAAAATCAAATCGAATTACGCTGTGATTTAATTTTACTTCAGTTAGATGGCAAGAATATGGTCATTGACTCTGGCATTGGCCGCGGGAAGCTTAATGATAAGCTAAAACGTAACTTCGGCGTACTTGAGGAGTCCAAAGTGGAAGATTCGCTTGGTGAGGTAGGACTGACACTTGAAGATATTGATATAGTGCTTATGACGCATCTTCACTTTGACCATGCCAATGGATTAACGAAGCCTGATGGCGATGACTTAGTAAGCACATTCCCAAACGCGACAATTTATACATCTAAGGTTGAGTGGGATGAGATGCGAAATCCTAATATGCGTTCAAAGAATACTTACTGGGAAGAGAACTGGAAGCCTGTTCAGCATCAGGTTAAGACGTTGAAGTTGAGGTTGAGATTGCACCGGGTCTTACGATGCATCACACGAGCGGGCACAGTGACGGCCATTCGGTCATTAAATTTAAAGACGGGGATGAGTCATTTGTTCATATGGCAGATCTAATGCCAACCCACGCGCACCAAAATCCGTTATGGGTGCTAGCGTATGATGATTTTCCGGTTACAAGTGTTCATGAGAAGAAAAAGTTGCAAGATGAAGCATACGAAGCGGGAAGCTGGTTCGTGTTTTACCACGATGCTTATTACCGAGCGATTAAGTTTGATGATGAAAAACAAATCAGCGAGTCGATTGAACGTCCGCGTTATGAGTATAATTAGAATGGTCAAAAGCCTGCCAGGACGGCAGGTTTTGTTTGTTTTTCATGGGAAAGGACTATTCCGATAAATTAAAGGACTATTAAACAGACTTTTTGCATCATTTTTCTAGAGAAAAAACCATTCCTGCTGAACAAGGGTCCATTTGCATGATTCCGAGGACTATTCAGTTTATAAAAAGTAGCATTTGCGCGCAAAAGCCACAATTATTTACTAGAAACTTTTCTCGTTTACTAGACAAAGTTGGTCGCTTACTAGACACTTTTAAAGATTTACTAGACAAAATCAGAATTTTACTAGACAATTTCGAGAATTAACTAGACAAAATCGCGATTTTACTAGAAGAATTTTTGAAATACTAGACATTTTATTCAAACAGCACTTTCTCTCGCCATTTTCCAAACCTGAAATATAGATAAGCGAACAAACTACTGATCACGAAGCTTCCTCCCATACCAATGGCGATACCAACTTCACCCATTAGATCGGCAAATAATGCTGATAGCGGAAACCGCAAAACCCAAAACGAGATGATGTTTAGAACGAGTACTTGATACATGGCGCCAGATGCGCGGACGATGCCGTTTAAGACGAAATTGATGCCTAAAAACGGGTAACAAAGCGCAATAATCTGTAGGTACGTGGTGCCGAACTCGATTGCTTCCGTCTCATCAATAAACAGTGAAACTCCATACTTCGCAAGTGGAATGACGAGTAGTCCAATCGTAAACATAATGCCGAAGTTGTATAGAACAGCTGTCTTGGCAATTTTACTGACTCGTTTCATGTTCCCGATTCCGATATTCTGTCCTGCCATACTGTTAACTGCCGTTCCTAAGGCGTGTGCAGGTAACATGATTAAGCTATCAAGACGCTGGGCTGCACTGAACCCTGAGACAACTGAAGGTCCAAACGATGTGACGACAGACATAATGGCTGCTACTCCAGCTGAAATCATCGTCATTTGCAAACCTGACGGGATTCCAAGGTGCAGAATTAATCTCACTTCTTCCTTACTTGGTAAAAATGGAATCGAAAATGGTGCCAGCTGCTTTTTAATATATAAATTAATCCGATTAAAAATGATACGCCTTGCGAGAAGATTGTAGCAAACGCAGCACCTGAGATGCCAAAGCCAAACACGGAAATGAACAATGGATCTAAAATAATATTCAGAATTACAGCAATGGCAACAATTCTAAGTGGCGTCCGGCTATCGCCTAAAGCCCGTAGCACTGTGCTAATAAGTTATATCCAAATAAAAGATGATTCCTAAAAAGTTAATCTGTAAATAGAGCTTGGCCTCTTGTAACATGGCCTTAGGTGTGCCAAGCAGGTTCAATAATGACTCTGCGAATATATAGCCGAACGTTCCCATGATTATGGCCAGAACAGTCAGTACGATGACAAATCCATTCAAATAACGCCTTAAGCCTTCGTCATCATCACGGCCTTTTTGCTGAGACAAAATGGTGAGGGAAGCGTTGTTAATGCCAATCGCAAAGGCGAGCATCGTAAATATAATCGTACTTGAGATCGCTACTGAACCGAGCGCGTCATCACCTATTAAATTACCTACCCATAGGCTGTCGATAATTGATAGGACGTTTGAAGTAAGCTAGCTAAAATTAACGGTCCTGAGAAGATGACTAATTGTTTTAGTATGTTTCCTTGCGTGAAATCCTGCTGGTTCTTCTTCATAACAAGACAACCTTTCAACTTTACTACTTCATATATTATCATTAATTGGATGTTCATAAAGTGTTTAGAAATTGACAGTTTTTTAAATTGATATGCTTTTAAATCAGCTAGTATAATATAGTTAAGAGATTTGGCTTTCACAAGCCGCTAAAGGTGATGGATAACATGAAAAAGCTTTTATTTTCACTTCTAGGATTCATATCGCTTGGAATAGGTGTAGCCGGAATTATATTACCGATTATTCCTGGAGGACCATTCTTTTTATTCTCAGCTTACTGTTTCGGAAAGAGTTCGGAGCGACTAGAAAAATGGTTCAAGCAAACGACTTTTTTATAAAAATTACGTGGTCAGGTTTAAAGAAAATAGAGGGATGACACTTAAAGAGAAAATACGGATCAACATTATTGCCGATAGTTTTATCATATTATCGATTATAATGGTCGATATACTGATCGTACGATTGTTTATGATTTCACTTGCCCTTTATAAGCATTACTATTTTGTCAAAAAGATTAAAACGATTAGTCAAGAAGAGTATGAAGCGCAGTATATTAAAACGGATTCAGCAACATAAAACCGCCCCTTTCGCTATTCACGAAAGAAGGCGGTTTTTCTAATCTTTCTTAACTTCTTCTTTACTTGATGGTTCTTCAATTAGGTTGTTTGCAGACTTTTTTAAACTCAGATAGCGTTTTGTCCGATTGCTGATCCAATCTCGGGTAGTTTTTTCGGACCGAAAACGACTAAGGTGATGATCAGGATTAAAATTAATCCCGGTACCCCTATGCTGGAAATCCCCATTGAGGTTCTCTCCTTTCCATTAAGTTAGGCTACTTTTGCTCTTGCTTTTAACAAGGGCACCGCCGCCTTGTTTAAGATACTTCTGGATGCCGTCAGCTGCACGATAAGCTAGAGCTCCAACTGTGCCTGTTGGGTTATAGCCGCCATTATGAGCAAAAGCTGATGCACCAACAACAAACAAGCTTTCAGAATCCCACATTTGTAAGTAATTATTTACAGCTGAGGTTTCGGAGTCTCCACCCATAATGACCCCGCCTGTATTGTGAGTTGTTTGATAAGGAACGATGTCATAATGCTCATCCATGGAAGCTTCTTCGATAATGTCTGCACCCATTTCACTCATAATGTCTTTACAAACTCCTGAGATATGTTTGTGTAACTTGCGGTCTTGTTCAGTGAAATCATACGTTAATCTCAGAAGCGGGTTCCCGTAAAAGTCTGTATAAGTTGGATCTAGATCCATATAGTTGTTGCGATGCGGGATGGATGCCCCTTGTGAGCCGACATTTAATGTACGGTTATGATATTTTAATGTAGCTTTTTTAAACTCAGGACCCCAAGATGGTGTGCCTGATGGCGTTACGTTAGATCCAATTGGTCTTCTACCTGTTTGAGTAATTGAAATTGAACCGCCATGAATGAAGTCTAAATCGGAATGATCAAAGTTATCACCATTATAATCATCCACTGAAGCACCTAAGGAACCAGCTCCCATGAAAGTGTTAAACTTTTTCTCTTCAAAAATCCAGCCGCACCAGGTAAGATCTGATAGCAATAGTTTTTACCAATAACACCTTCACCAGTCTTATGATTATAAGGTTGTCCAATATTGGATTGTAATAACAAGCGTGTATTGTTTAAAACATAACTCGTTAGGACGACTACATCCGCTGGTTGAATGAATTCTTCACCAGAATATACATCAACGTAACGAACGCCGGTTGCTTTTCCACCTTCTTGAATCACTTCAACCACTTCTGAGTGCGTTCGTAGTTCGAACTTACCTGTTTTCTTTGCGGTTGGAATGACCGTGACGTTCGGTGAAGACTTCGCTCCGTATTCACAGCCGAAGCGTTCGCAGAATCCGCAATACTGACACTGCGCAATTGTCTGGCCATCAGGGTTTTCATAGTTCTCAGAAAGGTTCGCAGATGGCATCTGGAAAGGGTTAAGTCCCATATTTTTAGTCGCTTCTTTAAACAAGTTTAATATCGGCGTGCTCTTCATCGGGGGTGTTGGATAGCCATTCTTTCTCGGCGCTCCTTTAGGGTTTTCCTCACCACTAATGCCGGCTGTTTTGTTCGAATTTATAAAAATATGGTTCCAGCTCATCGTACGTGATGCCCCAATCTTGATACGTATACTCATCTCCAAGCTTTTGGCCATATTTTTCATCCGTCATCGATTTAATTTGAAAATCGTACGGTAAAAAGCGCCATGTCTGACCGTTCCAGTGAACACCAGCTCCGCCAACACCAGAGCCTGGTAAGAATGAACCTAATTGTCTCATTGGTAAAGCAAGTTCATCTGGATTATTTCTAAAGGAAATCGTTTCCCTAGAGGCATCTTGCATCAGTCCGTGACGAATATCATAACGATACTCATCATGAATCATTTGAAAGTCTTCTGTTGAACGATCTTCACCTCGTTCTAATCCGACGACATTAAACCCGGCTTTAGTTAATTCAGCTGCGATGATGCCGCCTGTCCAGCCGACACCGACTGTAACGCGTCGACTTTATCTTTTTTAGTTGCCATAAGCATCCTCCTTAATGTAAGTGGTCATAAAGTGCACTTGGCTCCATTTCCACAAAATCTTCGCTCTCGATTTCTTCAATGTAGCTCATCTTACTTCCAGGGAAATTCTTCATACGCCAGCCGTCCATGTTCGTGTTACCGCCGTATAGCGGGTCACTATAAGCTCCAGCTAAAGTTGCCTCGCGGAGTAGGCCGAAGAACGTAGAAGCTTTAACCCCTTTTAATTTCACTTCATCTTTTGCGAATCTGCTTAGAATTTGATCCTGTTGTTCAGCTTCTAAATTAATGAAGGAATCATTGAACTCATTTTGGCTTTCTTTTTCGATTGCCATTAACCCTTGCATGAAGATCTCTTTCCGTTTCAGACGACTTTGAAATCCTTGGAACTCTGTCCCTTCACGAAAAGGTCCTTTCATATAAACTTTTTCATTATTGCCATATTCTCCAGCCAGCTCGTGATCAATGAAATAAGGAACACCTAAAGCAATCGCCCCTGGTCCATTGTCATCCTCAGGAAATATTCGTTCAGTCGCAGCACCTAGTCGTTCGAAAGCGGCGCGGTTTTGAAGAATTTCAAAGCACGGTTATAATCTTGTTTTCCGCCTTGATTGCCATCTTGATTTTGTCCTTTTGTCTCGGCATTGTCGTCCACTTGCCAGCCAATAACAGAACCTAGAATTCCACCTCCGACAAGTCCTCCAGCGAAGTAACCACTGTTTTTCAGAAACTGTCTGCGAGATTCATCGGTCTTATGCGTGTGTTCATCTGCCAAATACATACCTCCCTATTTTAGATGTGTAGTTATTGTTTACCGCTATTGGTTAATTTATGTAAAAAAATAGAAGTAATGGACCTTTTATAAGCGTTAATGGTTTCGACTAAGAGGTTAATAGTCCTTTTTTCTAAAAAATTGATGCGATTTTTGTTGAAATGGGAAAAAATTTATAACAATAGTCCTTTTAATATGATTATTGGGATTTTAAACATAAAAAAAGAGCGTCCACACAAGGACAACTCTCATAAAATATTATTCAAATTTAACAATCTCACCTGATTTCGCATCCATACAGAAATTGATCTGAACTCGTTTACCCTCAATTTCCTGAGTAACGCCGCCTCTATAGACTTTAAGAGTTTCACCATCTACCTCGATTTCTTCGAGTTTCATTAAAATCCATGAACCTGTAATCGGTCCGTTTGCTTCAAGTTGTTTCTTTACTTTTTTTAAAGCAAGCTCAGGGAACAACCATTTATCGGTTACTTTTTGCCAATGATTGTGCCAACCGTTATGCCGACTGCAGTTGGCGCAATCAACTTATACCATTTCATGAAATCCTCTCCAATTTAAATATGTTACTGATATTATACGATTCTTTTGATAGGATTAAAATAAATTTAATAGAGATTGGAATAATTCGTGCTTTTTCGATAAAATAGAATAGGAACTAAAAAGAGACGGAGTGATACATAATGAAGCAAGATACGTTAGACCTATTTAAAACGTTAACGGAATTGCCTGGGGCCCCAGGTCATGAGCATCAAGTTCGTCACTTCATGAAGCAAGAATTAGAGAAATATTCAGATGATATCATCCAGGATCGCCTTGGCGGTGTATTTGGCGTACGTCGAGGTGACGGGCCAAAAGTTATGGTAGCGGGTCACATGGATGAAGTTGGGTTTATGGTAACTCAAATTACGAAAATGGTATGATTCGATTTCAGCCATTAGGCGGCTGGTGGAATCAGGTACTATTAGCGCAGCGTGTTCAAGTGATCACAGATGAAGGACCTGTTACTGGAGTCATTGGCTCTATTCCTCCACATAACTTAACACCTGAACAGCGCAAGAAGCCGATGGACATTAAAAATATGTTAATTGATATTGGTGCCGATGATGAAGAGGATGTTAAGAAAATTGGGGTTAAACCAGGACAACCGATTTTACCTATTTGTCCTTTTACGCCAATGGCAAATGAAAAGAAAATCATGGCTAAGGCGTGGGATAACCGTTATGGCTGTGGTTTATCTATTGAACTACTAAAAGAACTTCAAGGTGAAACGCTAAATCATGAGTTATACTCTGGTGCTACAGTACAAGAAGAAGTTGGCCTTAGAGGAGCTCAAGCAGCCGCAAATATGATCAAACCTGATTTATTCTTTGCGTTAGATGCTTCACCTGCAAATGATATGGAAGGTAAAGAAAGTGAGTTTGGTCACTTAGGCAAAGGCGCACTGGTTCGAATCTTTGATCGTTCTATGGTAACGCATCGCGGGATGCGAGATTTCGTATTAGATACGGCTGAAAGTAAAGACATCCCGTATCAGTATTTCATTTCACAAGGCGGAACTGATGCAGGGCGCGTTCACATCTCAAACGATGGTGTACCATCAGCAGTGATCGGTGTTTGCTCTCGTTACATTCATACTAGCTCATCTATAGTACATGTTGATGACTATGCTGCAGCGAAAGAATTACTCGTCAATTTAGTTAAACAAGTTGACCAAACAACTGTAGACTCGATTAGACAAAATGGCTAAGATATAAAAAGAGAGATGACAAATTGTCATCTCTCTAATCATGCTTATTTAAAATAGTATTCTAATACTTCAAGAGCCTGGTCAATATTTTCAACAGTAACGGTTGCTTTATTTGATAATTCTTTTAGTGGATGAATCAATTTTTTTGGACGGATTAGAATAAGTGGCTTATTAAGCCCAATTGCAATTCCAGCGTCCATAGCAGTATTCCATTGTTTATAAGATTCACCGAATAATGCAATCACAGCATCAGCCTTGTGCATTAGAATATCAGTTCTGAAATTATTGACGCTAGCACCGACATCATCACGGTACTTTTGATTAGGTTGTTCACCTAATATGTTTTCACCGATATCATCTGATAAATCATGATTTTCTTGAGGTCCTGAAAATTGGATATCTAAATTCTTTTCAGCAGCGCGATCTTTTAATTGCTGCCTCCAATCATCGTGAATTTGTCCTGCTAGATAGATGTTAAGACTCATAGATTTATTACCTCCAAGACTATTTTTCTATTATCATCTAATGAAATAATTTTTGTCAAACAATTCAAAAATTAGGGGAGAGAGAAAGTGTTTAAAAAAAGATTAGTATTAGCGTTTATAGTCCTCATGTTGGTTATCATCATGTCAGGGTGTTTGAACTCTGAAGAAGACACGATTGAAGAATCAGAGACGGTTGTTAAGGAAATGTTTTTATCAGACGCTGAAATTGAGAGAAATTTTGAAGCAGAGGAGTTCAAAATGTACAAGCCTGAGTCTCTTGAATTCTCAGAATCTCGTGGTCAAAATCTTATATTTTTCGAAGAAGAACAGCCATACATATTATTTATCAATGAACTAGAGGCCCCGAATAGTAAATGGTACTATGATGAGCTAAAACAAAAAGAAGAACAGCTTCATCTAAGAACTTTTGAAACGGAAGAGCAATTCGCCTATTACAGTGTTAAAGAGAAAGAAGAAGGTCAATATGAAGTACAAGTAGGCATAGGCGGGGTCAAAATGGCTACTAAAACTGAAGCTGACGATCTAATTGACGATGTTCAAGAAATGATGAAAATGGTTAAATCTATTAATACGAAATAGTCGGAGGAAAACGTGATGAAAGAGTTCTTAAAACGTAAAGGCGTTGAGATTAGCTTTCAAGCTTATGCGATTACAGCATTGAGTTATATGGCATTAGGTTTATTCGCATCGCTTATTATTGGTGTGATTATACAAACTATTGGCACTGAGGTTCCATATGCCCCAGAGATCTTTGTTGAAGCAGGTGGCTATGCCATTCAAGGCGGAGTCTATGGTGGAGCGATTGGTGTCGCGGTCGCTTATGGGTTAAAAGCACCTCCGCTAGTTATGTTTAGTGCGTTATTTGCTGGGTCTTTTTGCGGCGCACCCTGATTTTATTAATTCAGGTCCGGCTGGAAGTTTTATAGCAGCATTAATTGCTATTGAAGTTGGTAAGCTCGTTAGTAAAGAGACGAAGATTGACATTATTGTGACGCCTTTTGTGACGATTATGGTTGGCTATATTGTGGCAAAATTAATTGGCGTTCCGATCGCTGAATTTTTAACAGCATTTGGTGATGTCATCGAGTGGGCGATTCAGTTAAGACCGTTACTTATGGGGATTATTGTTGCTGTATTAATGGGGCTCGCTTTAACGGCACCTATTTCAAGTGTAGCGATTGCTATTATGCTTGATCTAAACGGCCTCGCTGCAGGAGCTGCAACAGTTGGTTGTGCTGCACAAATGATTGGCTTTGCAGTGAGCAGTTACCGGGAAAATAAATTTAGCGGGCTAATCTCACAAGGGTTAGGCACATCCATGCTTCAAGTAGCAAACATTATGAAGAACCCAGCTATTTTAATCCCGCCAACTATTGCGGGGGCCTTACTTGCACCCATTGCGACCGTTTGGTTAGAGCTTGAAAATAATGCCTATGGTGCTGGCATGGGAACGAGTGGATTAGTCGGACCTATTATGACACTAAAGACGATGGGCTTTACTCAAGACATCTTTTGGATTGTCATATTACTATTTTTCATCGCACCAGCTATGATTAGTCTGCTGATCTCAGAATGGTTACGCAAAAGAGGTGTGATTAAGGCTGGAGATATGAAGTTAGATGTGTAATCATGTTAGCATGACCATAGAAGGGGTCATGCTTTTTATTCATTCATAAAATGGTAAAATAATGGCTAGTGTGGCTTTCGAAAAGGAGGCGAAGAACGATGAAAATGACTTCGATTAAAATGAAACGTAAACTAGAGGAACGTTTTAAACACGATGAGTGGCAGACGCACTTTGATCGTGATGAAGATACATTTCGAGTTGAATGGAAAGATTCCAAGCAAGGTGTAACAATTTCGTTACCAGGGGTGATTTCAAAATATGAAAATCGCCAAGAAGAAGCTTTAGATGAGCTTGAGCAGCACATTAAAGAAGCGCTTAAGATCATGAATGAAGAACAGACATTGGAAGGAAAAGAAGCGAATATTTTCCCTGTTATTCGTTCGGGTTCTTTTCCTAAAGAATCTAATAGCGGTGAGCGATTAATCTACAGTGACCATACGGCAGAAACGCGTATTTATTATGCAGTAGACCTTGGTAAATCCTATAGATTAATTGATGCGAAAATGTTAAAACAAGAAAATTGGGAAGAGGAACGCGTGAAGGAAGTTGCGATGTTTAATGTCCGCAGACTTAACACAGACATGAAGTCTGATGAGGTTGCTGGTAACACGTTCTATTTCCTATCATCAAAAGACGGATATGATGCTAGCCGTATTCTAAATGAAGCGTTACTTGAAGAGATGGCTGGTAAAACCGAAGGCGAACTAGCCGTTGGTGTCCCTCACCAAGATGTGCTCATCTTTGTTGATGTCAAAAATAAACGGGGTATGACATCTTAGCCCAAATGATGATGCAATTCTTTGCTGAAGGGCAAATACCGATTACTTCCTTACCGTTTATTTATGAAAATAAAACATTAGAACCGATCTTTATATTAGCTCAAAATAAACCAAAAGATAAGGAGTAGTGGACCATGCAATTTGTCTATAATAAACAAGGCATTGGCGATGTCTTAATCATCACTTTAAATCAAAAAGAATCAGAGGTTACTCATGAGACCATTGGTGATGTAGTCAAACTTTTAGATGAAGATGGCCAAATTGTCGGCTATAATATTTTTAATGTCTCAAATTATTTATCTTTAACTGGTAACGGGCCCCTTGAAGCGACAGAAGAACTCGTCAATGATGTTAAAAGTGTCTTTGAGAAAAATGATGTTCAAGATGAATTAAATATAGATCTAACGCCTAAATTTGTAGTTGGTTATGTAAAAGAGATGGCGCCACACGAAGATGCAACCAAATTAAATGTATGCCAGGTAGATGTTGGTGATGAAGAACTTCAAATTGTTTGCGGTGCACCAAATGTAGAGGCAGGACAGAAAGTCGTTGTTGCTAAAGTTGGTGCCATGATGCCAACTGGTATGCTTATTAAAGACTCGAGCTTACGCGGGGTAGCATCAAGTGGAATGATTTGTTCAGCTAAAGAACTTAACCTGCCAAATGCGAGTGAGAAAAAAGGCATTTTAGTTTTAAGTGACGACTATGAAGTCGGAGCACCATTAATATATATGCTTAAATAAAAATATAAGGTGGCTGTCTACGAGAAAGACGCCCCCTAAATCTCACGAAGATTTGAGGGATATACGATGAAAGAATTTACATTAAAACAAAAGGTGAAATTAAGCGTTTGACCAATGAAACATTTAAATTTGATGAACGTATTGGTGAAGGCTGGTTTTCTGCGGTTTACTTCTTAAAGACGAAGAAAATAGTGGAAGAGCATTTAAGAGATAATGTTGTTACCATGCAATTTTTCCAAAAGAAAGATGCCGTACTGTGCGGTACAGACGAAGCGATCGCATTATTACATACGTTTGCTGACCATCCAGAAGAACTAGAAATCCACTCTTTACAAGATGGGGATAAAATAAGTCCGTATGAATCTGTGCTAACTGTGACAGGACCGTATCAAAATTTTGGCTATCTAGAAGGCATTATTGACGGGATTTTAGGTAGACGTACATCTGTTGCAACAAACGTCTATAAGGTTGTAACAGCTGCGAAGTCTAGCGGGCGTGATAAGCCTGTTATTTTCATGGGTGACCGGGACGATCACTATACTCAGCAAGCTGGTGACGGATATGCTGCTTTTATTGGCGGGTCAACAGCCCAGGCAACTCACGCAATGAATGAGTGGTGGGGTAAGCAAGGAATGGGCACGATGCCGCATGCCCTTATTCAAATGTTCCAAGGAGATATTGTTAAGGCAACTAAAGCTTATAAAGAAACATTCCCTGAAGATGACTTAATCGCTCTAGTTGATTACAACAATGATGTCATTACTGATGCTTTAAAAGTCGCCCATGAGTTTGGCGATGAGCTAAAAGGCGTGCGAATTGATACGTCTAAAAACATGGTCGATCACTACTTCTTTAGAAACCCTGAAATTATGGGCTCTTTTGACCCGAGGGGAGTCAATCCTGAACTGATCTTTGCGCTTAGAGATGCATTAGACAAAGAAGGATTTAATCATGTTAACATCATGGCCAGTGGTGGATTTAATGAAGATAAAATTAAACGCTTTGAAGAAATGAATGTACCTGTTGATATGTACGGAGTCGGCAGTAATTTATTGAAAGTTAAAATTGGATTCACTGGTGATAATGTAAAATTAAACGGTAAAGATGAAGCTAAAGAAGGTCGCCGCTTTAATTTAAACCCAAGATTAGAAAAAGTTGATTATCCAGTTAATAAAGATTGATTGCTTTTGCAGTCAATCTTTTTAATGTTAGAAGGCCAAAAGTACCAAGTGACGTTCGAATTAATATAATATACGGACATTTGGTTTTTATTAAATGTTTTTAGGGTAATGATTTCTGATAACAGTTTTAAAATTCGATTACGAGTTCGAAGATTAATGTATTTATAGCTGTTTTCTGCTATAATGTATAAAAGCAAAATGAAATCATTATGCATATATTATACACAGGATGACTTAAGCGGAGGTTCGATTCATGCCGACTTACCATTTATTGGAATAAAAGGAACTGGAATGAGTGCTTTAGCACAAATTCTTCATGATTCTGGAGAACACGTACAAGGTTCAGATATAGAAAAACATATATTCACTGAAGATGCACTAAGAGAGAAAAATATTAAAATATTACCGTTTGATCAGGCTAATATTACAGAAGATTTAACCATTATTGCAGGTAACGCTTTTAATGACGAACACGATGAGATTGTTAAAGCGAAGGAATTAGGGCTAGATTTTTATAGGTATCATGAATTTTTAGGTGAATGGTTGACTCGTTATACGAGTATTGCTGTCACAGGTGCTCATGGTAAAACATCCACAACTGGCTTATTAGCACACACGCTCAAACATAATGTACCAACTTCTTACTTAATTGGCGACGGAACGGGTCATGGCCATCCCGAGAGTCAGTACTTTGTTTTTGAAGCATGCGAATACAGAAGACATTTCCTAGCTTATAAACCGGATTATGCCATTATGACAAACATCGATTTTGATCACCCAGATTACTTTAGAAGTGTGGAAGATGTATTTGATGCATTTCAGTCCATGGCTATGAATGTAGAAAAAGGAATTATCGCTTGTGGTGATGATGAATATTTACAACAAATTCAGGCTAAAGTGCCGGTTGTTTACTACGGATTCACTGAAGGCAATGATTTTCAAGCGAAACATGTAAAAGAGTCAGAAGAAGGAACGACTTTTGATGTATATGTGAGAAGTACGTTTTATGACACGTTTACGATTCCGCAGTACGGTAATCATAGCGTGTTAAATGCACTAAGCGTTATTGCACTCATGCAGTATGAAAGTTTTTCTGCTCAGCAGATTAGTCACTTAAAATCATTCCCTGGAGTGAAGCGTCGTTTTACTGAAACGGAATGGCAAGATGGGCAGATTTTAATCGATGATTACGCGCACCATCCGAAAGAAATCGAAGCAACCATCGATTCGGCTCGTAAAAAATATCCTGAAAAGACGTTGTGGCTGTTTTCCAACCACACACATTTACTAGAACGAAACAATTTATCGATGAGTTTGCGGATAGCTTATCTAAAGCAGATCACATCTATTTATGTGACATCTTCGCATCCGCTCGGGAAAAATCGGGTAATTTAACGATTGATCATTTGAAAGATAAAATCGAAGGTGCTGAGCTTCTACATGAAGGTGAAACAACGATTTTGAAGCAGCATGGTAACAGCGTTCTACTATTCATGGGAGCAGGCGATATTCAAAAATATGAAGAAGAGTTTAAGGAATTAGCATAAACATAACCAGGGGCAGTCGCTCCTGGTTTATTGCTGTTGACGGAGGATTTTACATATGTCTAAGATAAGCACTGTTACACTTGAACGTTATCAAGACAAGCATCGCGCTGGATTAAGTGATTATCATTTATCAGAAGAACAAATCGTTACGCTTCTAAAGCTTTAGATGCTTTAAAGCAATTTCAGGAAGATCCATCGCGACATCCGATTGTCATTTTATATAATGGTCAACCTGCAGGCTTTTTTATCCTGCACGGATGGGAAGGCGTTCAGCGTTATAGCAACAATACCAATGCTTTACTGATAAGAAGTTATTCAATCAATGCAAAATTTCAAGGAAACGGGATTGCGAAACAGTCGCTATTCGAGTTGGAGGATTTTGTGAAAGAACATTTCCCTGATAAAGATGAAATAATTTTAGCTGTTAATAAGAAGAATACAGTCGCTCAGCAGGTATACCTGAAAGGCGGCTTTGTCGATTCTGGACAAAGGATGATGGGACGAAAAGGGGAATTATATATTTTCCGCAAGTCATTAAATGTCTCATAAAAAGAAGAAATGTCTCACATATTAGGTTTGAAAGTCTCAATTTTAAAAAAAATGGTCCCATTAATTGCGCAAAACGTCTCATAAACTGATGAGAAAGGTCCGTTTCGACAAAATCAGACAAACCAGGATGGGATGTTGTGTATTTAAAAGGCTGCCCGTAAACTTAAGGCAGCCTTTTAACCAATATTTTAATTGTTCAGGATTTAACCCTTCTAATTCAGGAATGACGAAACGCCCATCTTTACGAACTAGCTCGCCATCAAAATACATTTCGCCTCCGCCGTAATCTTCACGCTGAATGCAAACCATATCCCAGTGAATGGATGAATCATTGCCATTATAGGCATTGTCATAGGCTTGGCCAGGAGTAAAGTGGAAGCTTCCGTCGATTTTTTCATCGAATAAAATGTCTTTCATTGGATGTAAAATATAAGGATTAATGCCAATTGCGAACTCACCAATGTAACGAGCACCTTCGTCAGAGTTGATTACTTCGTTAATGCGGTCCGTATCATTTGCTTTCGCATCGACGATTTTTCCGTTTTCGAATGTTAACTGAACATTTTCAAACGTAAATCCTTGATATGGTGATGGTGTATTATAAGTAAGGGTACCATTTACAGAGTCTTTTACAGGTGCTGTGTAAACTTCACCATCTGGAATATTCATTTGACCAGCACACTTGATTTTTGGAATATCTTTGATTGAGAATTTAAGATCCGTTCCTGGACCTTTAATATGCACTTCATTCGTTTGTTCCATTTTCTTAACAAGTGCATCCATGGCCTTGTCCATTTTTGCATAATCGAGTGTACAGACATTAAAATAAAAGTCTTCGAATGCCTCTGTACTCAGACTTGCAAGCTGAGCCATTGATTCATTTGGATATCTTAACACGCACCATTTTGTATTAGGTACTCGAATATTACGGTGAACGCGCCCAACTGTTTGTCCGAACAGCTTATTGTTTTCATTAGGCACATCAGAAAGTTCGTTAATATTGTCGCCTGAGCGAATTGCTATGTAAGCATCCATGTCTTCCATAACCGTTGCTTCGTATTTTTCCCAGGCTTTAAGCTGCTCTTCTTTTGCTCCTTTTAAGAGAGAGCGCATGACTTTGGGGTCTTTTAATTCAACAAAAGGTTGACCTCCAGCTTCGTATGCTTTTTCAATAATTGCAGATACTAATTCCTGTTGAAGTCCTGTGTTTTCAATTAATAACTTTTCATCTTTTTGTAAATCAACAGAATAATTGACTAATAAATCGGCTAGTTTTTCGATTCTTGGATCTCTCATATGTATCCCTACCTTTATTATTTAACTTATATGAATATTTTATCATATTTCAATCTTAAATGAGAAAAAGGTTGTTTGACACAGGACCAATTCGGGTATAGATTAGAATAAAGAAGATATAGGAAGGTTGTGAGAATTTTGAATCTGCTACATATCTCAGCTTTGATTGCAGCAGTAGCCTTTTTAATACTCGTTGTTTATATTTCCTATACGCTTATTTCGGTACGTAAAACGTTTCATCACGTAGCGAACACAGTAGAGGGTATTGAAAAGCAAATGCAAGGTCTTACCCATGAAACAACGGAATTATTAAAGAAAACCAACCACCTTGCAGAAGATATCTCTGAGAAAACAGAAAAGGTGAATATCTTATTCGATGGGGTTAAAGGAATTGGTTACACTGTGCAGGATTTTAATGAGTCGTTGCAGAAATTATCAGATGAGTTGAAATCACAAGCAAATGAACATGCTGAAAAAACTACCCAAACCATTAAATGGGGAGAAGCAGCGATTCATCTTTGGAAGAAGTACAAAGATAAGTAATTATTAAAGAGGAGGAATTGATTATGACAAACGAGAAAGACGTTCAAAACAATCAAGAGAACATTAACAGTAAGGATTTTTTAATCGGATCATTAATTGGTGGTATCGTCGGAGCTTCTGTTGCGTTACTATTTGCACCTAAATCAGGCCGTGAAATGAGAGAGGATCTAAACACTGGAGCGCAAACGGTTCGTGAACGTGCAGGTGAGTGGAAAGATGTCGCTTATGAAAAAGGGACAGAATGGTCTACTCAATTACAAGATAGAAGCCGCGAGTTATCTGATCGTGTAAAAGATAAAACAGGTGAGCTTCAAGAACGTGTGAACCAGTTCAAAGAAGAGAAGTTCAACAAAGAAAATAAAGAAGCTTTAGAAGTTGCAGAGGCAATTGAAGAAGCAGCTGAAGAGCTTGAGCGTTTAGAAGCGGATCAAGCTTATGAAGAAGCCGTTCAAAAAATTATTAATTCTTAAAAGGTTGTTGGGGAGGCCCGACAACCTTTTGTATGATAAAAGGAGTGTCATCCATGAAAGAATTAACGTCAGTGGAAGAATTCAAAGGAGTTATAGAGCAGCAAGATCAATTCGTTTTGCTAAAACATTCCTTAACCTGTCCAATAAGTGGTGAGGCTAAGTCACAGATTGAAGATTTTAAATCAGCAAATGAGGTGCCAACCTATATCATACCTATTCAAAATTACCGTGAGTTATCTAATTATGTGTCTGTATTTTCGGGATTAAGCATGAATCTCCTCAAGTCTTCTATATTAAAAACGGACAAGTGGAATACCATACATCACATTGGCACATTACTCGCAGTAAAATGGAAGAAGTCACGAAGTAAAAAGGTGCGTCCAATTAGGGACGCACCTTTAATTATAATTTATTCTCCACTTACAAGGTTTTTTTCGCTACTAGTGAAGATTTATTCCCCGCTTTGGGCGTTTTATTCCCTACTTTCTTGAAAATTTTCTCAACTTGAAGTATATATTCCCCGGTTCTAAATGATCATTATTAACTTTTTGCGATGTTTGTCTGAACTCAATAGACAACTGGTCGCCATCTTGAATGTCATCGATAAACCCTGCTTCTTGATTGTTTTCCATAACTTGAAGCGAGCGCCTTTCAGTTGATCTAAGTCAAGTTCGATATGGTTAAAAATATCCTGAAATATAAAGGACGCATGTTCTTGCTGTTCGAGAATGATGTGATCATTAGGATAAACTAACGAATCGAGATCGCATTTTTCACCATTACGGTAAACTGATGCGAGTTGCTTTGTTAATTGAACAGGTTTTCCGTTAAACTGTACCGTAATGGACTGTTCCACTTCATGAATTGTTGTATTTAATAATTTTTCAATCGTAATAAATTCGTGATGAATGACGTCTAACTGATCCTGATTTTTCACTTCATCTGATAGTTTAAGTACTTGTCCATTTCGTTTCACTTCAACCATTTGTTTAAATAAAACCTTTTCTTCATGGTTAACCCGAACTTTGAAAGCGTGATGTTTGGCAACTAAATTGCCTTTGCCAATTTGTTTTAGAACATGTTCTAGAGAACTCTTTGAATCCCACAAGATTTTGTCGCCATCAGATACCACGTAATGATTAGGAATAGTTTCACCATTTACCTTTACTAACATAGGAAGGTAGTATGTTTCATTATTAATCCGAACGGTTAATTCAGGTATCGTTCCTAGCAAATCCTCCACCGTATAATCAGGTGTGACACCATCTTCACCTTTAAGAACCTCAAGCTCATCATTATGTTGAATTGGTTCTTGAACGGATGCTTCACGCCCATTAATTTTAATGACTGGACCACTGCCATGAGTTCCTGGTAGAGTCATGCTCTTTCCATTCAAGTCCACCATGACAGCCATCCCTGGTTTACCGTATAGCTTATTGAGCTTTATCCCAGCTGCTAGTAAGCAATCACCAATGGTTAATTGTTTTAAATCAAACAATCGAATCGTCCGTTTGTTTACCGTCACACTAATATACTTAACTGGGTTTTGCTTCGCCGCAATGGCAATGCCAATAGGTGTAATATATTCAGGGCTATTAGGCAAATCTTCCTTTTCCGTTAAGTTTTGAATGGCATCAATTCCTCTAATGGCGACTCTGTTTTCCGGTAAACTTAAATGTTCCGATAATTTCCTAGGTAATTCTGGTGTTAGACTACCACCACCGACTAACATGACGGCTTGAGGTGGCTTTTGATTAAGTGTTAAAATTTCATCACTAATTGATCGCGCCAGTTGTTCAACTGAATCGTTAATCTCCTTAACCACGTCAGAATAGTCGACTTCATGCTGTATTCCTAATATATCTTCGAACTGAACGGCTTGTTGATTCATTAATTTCCTTTTAACATCTTCTGCGCGGTTAAAATCTAGTAAAAATTTCTCGCTAACAGATTCAGTTATTTCGTCGCCGGCTTTAGGTACCATGCCGTAAGCGGTAACTGTTCCTTCGTTTGTGATGGCAATATCACTTGTACCTGCCCCGATATCAACGAGCGCTACATTTAGTCGTCTCATTGATTTTGGGATTAAAACTTGAATTGCAGCAATAGGTTCAAGCGTTAACGCATCCATTTCTAAATCTGCCCGTTTTAAAGCCGAAAGGAGGGAATCGACTACAACTTTTGGTAGAAACGTAGCGATTATTTCTACTTTTGCCGTATCCCCTTGCTGATCAACTAAGGATCCAATCTCAGAACCATCTAAATAGTAATGTAAAACAGAGTAACCAACACAATAATAATTGGTCATATCATCAGTATCTTCTTCTTCAGCTAGTTCGTATTGGGCTTGTTGTACGGCTGTTAATTCTAAGTGGAGGATGTCTTCGGGTGTCATTAGCGGTTTTTCCAAAATAGACGTTTCATAAGCGGCGCGCTTTGTCTTTAAGGCTCTTCCTGCAGCTGCCACACAAACTTTTGATAATGGCCCGTGTTTAGCTTCTAATTTTGATTTAACACTCGATATGACATCTGAGACTTTAACTATATTATGTATTTGACCGTCTAACATGGAACGCTCTTCATGTTCTTCCGCAACTAAATCTAGAACGTTATATTGACCATTTGTTTGTTCTAACATGATCCCAATGACACTTCTTGTGCCGATATCCAAAGCAAATAGTTTTTGACTCATCATGATTAGACCCCTTTATGATGGATTAAATGACAACTGACTTCTGGTCATTTATAATACTAGGAAGAATAATTAGTTAAAGTTAATGTACCATAAAAATAGATTTCACAAAACTAGGGGAGGATTCATCATGAGCGCGAACCGATTAGATGAATTAAGAAAAGAAGTTGACCAAGTCAATTTGCGTCTATTAGATTTAATTAATCGCAGAGGAGAACTGATTAAACAAATTGGTGATATTAAGACTGAACAAGGAATAAACGTCTTTGACCCAATTAGAGAAAGAGAAATGTTAGATTTAATCTTAAAAAATCATGATGGGCATTTTGAATACTCAACTATTGAACACCTATTTAAGGAAATCTTTAAGGCGGCAAAAGAATTAATTGAAGAAGATCAGTTAAACGCCCTATTGGTATCAAGGCAGAAAAAACCGACAGATACGGTTGTAAATATTGGTGAAAACATTCAAATTGGAAATGGACATAGAGAATTTGTTTTCGGTCGTGCTCAGTGGAATCCTATGAACAAGTGGATGCGGTGGCTGAAGCGATTAAAAAGAAGGGTTAAGCTTATTACGCGGAGGTGCATTTAAACCACGCACATCTCCTTATGACTTCCAAGGTCTAGGAGTTGAAGGGCTTAAAATTTTAAAAGAAGTCGGTGACAAGCATGGACTTAAGACAGTTAGTGAAATTGTGAATCCAAATGATATTGAACTTGCGCACGATTATGTCGATGTGATTCAAATTGGCGCCAGAAACATGCATAACTTTGAATTATTAAAAGAAGCAGGACGAGCTAGTAAGCCAATCTTTCTAAAAAGAGGGTTAGCAGCTACCATTAATGAATTCATTAATGCTGCTGAATATATCATTTCTCAAGGCAATGAACAAATTATTTTATGTGAACGCGGCATTCGTACTTATGAAACAGCGACTCGAAACACGCTTGATATTACAGCTGTTCCGATTTTAAAAAAAGGAAACACATTTACCAGTCTTCGTGGATGTAACGCACTCGACTGGGCGTCGTGATCTGTTATTACCTGCTGCAAAAGCGGCATTAACAATTGGCGCAGATGGTGTCATGGCCGAGGTTCACCCAGATCCTGCAACAGCTTTATCTGATTCACAACAACAAATGGATTTACCTACCTTCCATTCATTTATTAATGAGCTACGTCAATAACAGGAATACTAGTCATAGTATTTCTGTTTATTTTGTGAAAGAAAAAGAACAGTTTAAGGTAAACGGCATGCTTATGTTGATAGAATTTTTAGAATGTCGTATGCTATTAGGAAAAGCGCAGGACGCCCGTTTAACCACGCAGTGAGCCGACTAAAACCGGCCACGTCCTATGGCCAACGTCGGCACTAGAACGTCCAGTTCGTCGCTGGACCGACTGAACTGAGATAAAGGAAACACGATGAGCATCGCGAATCGATGTTGACTTATCGTAGGTTTAGACGGGAAGTCACCCAGTGGTTGGGCACCTTGCGCTAGACAAGACTGAACAAGTATCTATAATAGCATAGGTGTATAACTATTAAAGAATAACGGTGCGAAGCGAGGGATTTCAATGAGTGTAACAATTTATGATGTAGCGAAAAAGCAAACGTGTCCATGGCCACTGTATCAAGGGTGATCAATGGTAATACAAACGTTAAACCTACCACAAGAAAGAAAGTGTTAGCTGCCATTGATGAATTGGGATTTAGACCAAATGCGGTCGCAAGAGGACTTGCAAGTCGTAAAACAACTTCTGTTGGGGTTATTATTCCTGACATATCGAATATGTTTTTTGCTGAATTAGCGCGTGGGATTGAAGATATCGCCACTATGTATAAGTATCATATTATTTTAAGTAGTTCGGATCAAAACTTAAACCGTGAATTAGATTTGTTTGATAACATGTTAGAAAAACAAGTAGACGGTGTTATTTTTATGGGTGGTTCTGTTTCGGAAGACCATGTCAAAGCCTTTAAAAACTCAAATATTCCAGTCGTGTTAGCAGCTACAGTTGATGAATCGAATGAGATTCCATCAGTTAACATTGATTATTATACTGCGATCCAAGATGCCGTGCACCATTTAATTGAAGAAGGCGGGCACCAGACTATAGGATATGTGGCCAATCATTCACGCTCAACCATTGAACAATCTAAAATTCAAGGGTTTAAAGACAAACTAGAAAAGCAGCAACTTGAAGTTCCAAATCACTTAATATATGAGGGTGATGATACGTATCAATCTGGACTTAAAGCGGCCGATTATTTCTTAGGTTTAGATGAAGCTCCAAGTGCCATTATGACTTCTTCAGATGAAATGGCATTAGGTGTTGTTCATGGTGCACAGGACAAAGGGTTGAAAATCCCTGATGATTTATCAGTCGTCGGTTTTGATAACACAAGACTATCTGTCATGGTACGACCAGAATTAACAACTGTTGTACAGCCAATGTACGATATTGGTGCTGTATCGATGCGTTTATTAACGAAACTTCTTAAGAATGAAGAAGTCAGTGAAGATCAAGTCGTACTTCCGCATCGAATTATAAAAAGAAGCTCAACAAATCATTAATCCATCCGATAATATAGATATAGACAATTTTCTACAATAGGGTGAGAGGTTAATGAAAAAGAGATATAATGACACCGATTGGCATAGCGCTCGGTTCGACAATGATTCTTGTTGGGATTTATTTTAATAGTGGTTTAGATGGGTTTTCGACGTTTTTACAATTATCATCATTCATTATCGTGATTGGTGGTTTATTCGGCGCTTTAATGATTAACTTTAATATGAAAGAAATTAAATTAACAGGGAAAGTTTTTAAAGAAGCGTTTAGTAAATCTGACCACAATTTAAAAGAGCTCATTCAGCTATTTATTCATTTGTCTGAAAAGGCAAGACGTGAAGGGCTTTTAGCATTAGAAAGTGAACTTGAAGAACTAGATGATGAATTTATTAAAAAAAGGTGTTTACTTAGCTATTGATGGCATTGAACCAGAAGTCATTAACGATATTATGAATGCTGAGATTACAGCAATGGAAGAAAGACATGGTAAGGGACGTTCCATCATCGAAAAGGCAGGGGAGTATGCTCCTTCTTGGGGGATGATCGGGACGCTAATCGGACTTGTGTTGATGCTTAATAACTTAACATCACCTGAAACGATTGGGCCTAGCATGGCTGTAGCATTATTAACAACATTTTACGGTATGGTTCTAGCTAATCTAGTATTTATTCCAATCTCAGGTAAGCTGAACAATATGACTGAAGAAGAAGTATTTATGAAACAGGTCATAATAGAAGGGGTTATTGGTGTACAATCTGGTCAAAATCCTAAAATACTAGAAGAAAAATTAAGTGCATTTTTATCTAATGAAGAGTTGAAAGAAGACGAAGAGGTAATAGAAGAGGAAGTCATTGGAGAGACGGCCAATGAATCTTAATCGTAAACGGAAAAAGAAGCAGGGTAAGCAGGCACCGTTATGGATGGTTACTTATTCGGATATGGTTACACTTATATTAGTGTTTTTCATTCTACTATTCTCTATGTCACAAATTGATGCTGAAAAACTAAAAACCGTAACAGAATCGTACCAACAACGGGTGATTTTCGATTATTATCCATCGCCTGTTGAACTTGAAAGGTCAAGTGATGTTAAGGAAGATGAAAAAGAATCTGAAAACATCACAGAACTTCAGCAGCCTGAACCTATAGCAAGTGATGATTTTGAAAAGCAAATTGATGAGTTAGAGAAGTTGCTACAGCAAATCGAAGAATACATACGAAATGAAGGCTTATCTGACGTTATTTCGGCAACACGAACGGATGAAGGTGTTGTGCTGGTTCTACAAGAAAATGTATTATTTGAATCTGGTGAAGCTCAATTAATAGGTGACGCTCTGCCATTACTCAATAAAGTTGCGACCCTACTTGAAAATATACCGAATTTAGTCAAGGTGGAAGGTCACACGGATCCAAGGCCGATTAAGACTAGTCGTTTTCCTTCAAACTGGGAATTGAGCGGCGCAAGAGCGAGTAGTGTTGTTCGTTACTTTGTGGAAGAACAAGAGCTTGGTAAGAGCCGATTCCAGATTGCTGGATATGCAGATACAAAGCCTATTGTATCCAATGATTCAAATAAAATATGAAGAAAAACCGACGCGTTGAAATTATTATCCTTGAAAAAATTAATAAACATAGAAAGTTGCTCCTATGGTTTAATTGGGGGGCAACTTTTTTGACTGTATTATTCAACATTATTTCATGGTAAACTTTACATTGGAATTAAATAAACTTAAAAGGAAGTTAATTAATGGGGAGTTCAGGAGCAGTCTCAATCACCCTAGATGTTATAGCGTGGTGTGTTATTTTAATTCTTTTGTAGTTTTATATAGAAAACAAGAGAATACACCAAAAGTTTGGAAGGCGTTCATTGTATTGCTGATCGGTATGATTTCATTTACATTTGAATATATCATTTTCGAAACAAAGATTAGTATTCCAGTAATTCCGATAGGGTTAGGGGCTTTATTTCTAATTCTAAATAATATAAATGATTACTGGAAGACTTATCAACCTTATGCTTGGTTAGGGTTTTTAGCTTTATTTATTTTCATTATTTCAACATTGCTAGCCTCACCTATACAAAATTCTTTTATCCGAGTGATGAGCTTTCAACCTTTATAACGGATGCAGAGGAAGCTCAAGTAGTATCGATTCATCCATCTGGTAAAGAAGTAGAACTAATTCATGTGGCCAATCAATTAGAACAATTGGAACAACAAGAGATAAAAAGTGAACAATGGTATAGGGACATGACGGTTCGTAAAGAAAATCATGAAATTGAAGAACGTTTTCCTTATGTTCTAACCAATACCTCTCCCAAAAGTGGTAGCGGATTTAATGGCGTGATCTATTTGGAACGAGATGGGAAAGGAATTCTAGTAACGACTAAGGATCGTCAATATTATTTCCGTTCTAATGAATCCCTTTTAAAGGAGGGGGCCGATGAATAAATATAGAATGATCATGGTTAGCTTAACTATTTTAATCATTGCTGCATTAGTTTATTGGTACTGGTTCTCTTCACCAGAGTCCCTTCCATCTGATGAGCAATTAATAGCAGAAATGAATGATTTCTACCGAGAAGCTAACGTTAAGACAATTCAGGAGACCATCATGCTTGATGATGAACATGCATATATTCCATTTATATCAAAACAAAACGTCTACGGTGCAAGTTATTGGAAGTGGGAAAGACGAAAGTGGAGGCCAATTCGTATTTCCACCTCGGGAGACCCTATTGTGTGGAAGGTAGAACCAGACGACCCATCTACCTACCACATCGTATGGAATATGAATCCGAAACAACCATTAAGTTATGCAAGCTTTTATTTGACGCGTGATCGCAATTATCACATATCAGGGGAAAAGCATCGTTACTGGCCACAAATTCAACTAAAAAATGACGTCAATATTGCAGAGACATCATATGGATCGATGAAATTACCTATGGCTTGGAGCTCATTTTTAACTCAAATGAAAAACACCGTATCAGAACCTAATGAGTTTAATATATTCCATAGAATGGGCGTACAGTTTGCGTGGATTCCATACAATGAAGAAGGGGATCGAATTTTCCCAGAGAATATTAATGGTAGTACATTCTCAAATGGTGGAATGGAAACTCAATTTGTTGTTCTGATTGATGAATCAGAATTAGAATAATTAGATTTAAGAAGGCGTTGATCTGTAAAAGGGTTAACGCTTTTTTTGTCGAAAATTAGTTGGAGGAAGGGGAGGGGAGAGGTTATGTTTTTAAAAACGTTTTGAACAAAGGAAATCAATGGTGTTCAAATGGGGAATGGTCTGTTGTCATTTCGAGGTGTGAATTTAAATGTCCATAGCTTTTTATAGATGGAGTTTTAATTGATACTGGCGCCAAATCACTTGAGTCATACTTTAAACCGTTCTTTAACCAATTGAATATCGAACAGGTTGTGATTACTCATTATCATGAAGACCACACAGGGAATGCCTCCTATTTGCAGAAAACTTTAGGCGTACCACTTTATATGAATCAAGGAATGATTGAAAGCTGCAAAACGAAGGCAGACTATCCATGGTATCGAAAGTTTTTCTGGGGAAAACGAAAGCCTTTTATTGCAAATCCAATCGGAGATTCGTTTACATCAAAGAGAGCTACGTGGAATGTAATTAAAACACCTGGCCATTCTAGAGATCATCTATCATTTCTAAATAATGAAACAGGTCAATTATTTACAGGGGATATATTTGTTAATGAAAAGGTAAAAGTTATATTGCAAGAAGAACATATTCCTGACACAATCGAATCCCTTCAAAAAATATTAACCTATGATTTTAAAGAAGTGTTTTGCAATCATGCGGGGCACTTAAGTGATGGGTACCATTCTTTAAAAACTAAATTAAATCATTTGACTGAGCTTCAAGATCGAATTCTTCATTTATATCATGAGGGAAGAAGTTCAGATGAAATTAACCAGATATTATTTCCAAGAAAATATCCAATTACAAAACTATCATTAGGAGAGTGGGACTCCTTACATATCGTGGAATCAGTCATTAATCACGAAGCAAAAGAAAATGCCTATCAAGCTCGATAGGCATTACATGTATTTCTGTTGATTGGTAATAAACTGTATGCTCTTATTTAAGGACAGTTTATTTTTCTCTGTTATCTCTGGTTTACGAGGAATTTCACGATAGATACCTTCTTCGTCATGCCAATGACTTGGTAATGTAACAGGGCTTTTTTCCTGCCACTGATCTAACCAAGTTTGCGGGAGGTTTCCAGTCATTGGTTTAGAGGATGACGCGATATTCCAGACTTGTCCCCAAGCACGAGGAACTACTCGCCACATGTCATAGCCTCCGCCGCCCAGTGCAACCCACCTACCATCACAGTACGTATGAGCAATTTCATGAGCTAACTTAGGAATCTCCTCAAACGTTTTCATCGTACTGCATAATGAGTGAGTGGGTCGTAAGCATGCGCATCAGACCCATTTTGAGTGACGATCATATCAGGCCTAAAATACTCCGCAATTTCTTTTAATGCTTGCTCATAAACTTCTAAAAACGATTCATCTTCAGTAAAAGCGTCTAATGGAATATTAAATGAATATCCATAGCCTTCTAATCGGCCTCTTTCATTCGTGTTTCCCGTTCCTGGAAATAGATAACGACCAGTTTCATGAATAGATAATGTACAAACGTTAGGATCATCATAAAAGATCCACTGAACCCCATCTCCATGATGGGCATCCGTATCTACATATAAAACTTTATAATCAGTTTGTTCTCTAATATATTTTATCGCAATGGCTGCATCGTTATAGATGCAAAACCAGAGGCTTTACGAATAAAACCGTGATGTAGTCCGCCTCCTAAATTAACGGCATGCTCATATCCATCTTTGAGCACCGCATCAACAGCCGTTAACGTACCGCCGACTAAAGTAGCTGCTGCCTCATGCATATTCGGGAAAATAGGTGTATCTTCAGTACCTATGCCATATTCTAATCCTTCACTTTCGGTTAACAGATCTTTTCCTGCTCGCTTAACAGCATCAACATAACGTGGATGATGAACACTTTCTATTTCCTGATCTGTGGCCATTCTAGGCGGAATAATTTGTTCATCAGTTAATGTACCAGCAGCTTTTAAAAGGTCATATGTTAATGTCACCCTTTGCTGATCGAAAGGGTGGTCTTCACGAAATTTGTATGAGTTAAAGTTATCTGTATAAATGAACGCTGCATGACAACTCATGGAGACAACCCCCGGTATGTTAGGCCACAAGACTTCATAACCTCTATTTTTTAGTTCATCTATTAATGGCATAGGATTCATCGTTTGAATTCTAAGTACAATAATCTTTTGCGAACGATCTTGTTCATATGGGTAAATAAATACAGAAGAAATATTAATTTTTCGTTCACCGATAATTTGTGTAATCTCTGGAAGCATGCCAGCTTTATTAGGAACTTTAACTTCAACTTGTGAGCTTTGTTCATGAATACCAGTTAACTGGATTAGTGTATATAGTAAATCTTTTTCTGTTACGATTCCGACAATGCGATTATCCTTCGTAACAGGAACACAAGCAATCTCATGTTCATAGAAAATGGATGCAATTTCCTCAATGAAATCGAGTGGATGAACGGTGATGACTGGGCTTGTCATGATGGAGCTGACTTGGTGGTTTAATGTGTCTTCATTCTGAATTTTTTCTAAAGTGGAAGGGGCTGCATCCCGAATATCACGATCTGAAATGATCCCCACAACACTGTTATATTCATTAACAATGGGAATGTGGCGAATATGGTGTTCATTTAATAATGATAATGCTTCTTTAATTGTATGGTGAGGTTCTAAGGTGATGACGTCTTTTTTCATGATTTCTTCAACTAACAACTGCTTCACCTCTTTTACATAAATAGATCATTTCGTCCCATAAATCTTAATGAATCGAATGTTTTGATTGATTCATCAGTTACATTTTTTCCAATTCGTACTAACAAGCAGTTCGCAGGGTGAGAGATAATTTCAGGGTCGTCGGTTGTCATTGGTTTTAAACCTCCGTAACCCATCATCGTCTCCATTAATTTACGATACTGCCAAACATTTAAGCGAGTAGATTCCATATCCCAATGCCAATAATATTCAGTTGTGATGACAATGTAATTTTCCATTTGTTCATCCAGCATGGACACTTTTAAAATGGATGATCCAATACCTAGTCCTCGATAGTCGTTAGATACTTCAATTGCACCAAGCTCTAAAAGGTCATCCATTTTGATAGCAGACCATCTCTCTAAAGGGTCTGGGTGCAAGTAAGTCGCATACCCAACAATCTTATCTCCGTCTCGTGCAATCATGATACGGCCCTCAGGGAAATCAGCAATTGACTTAATGGCTTCAAATTGTTTCTTAGGTGGTCTGAATGCTGTGAGTCCCTCATCAAAATAATAATTGCTAAGTTCTTCAGAATTTAATGGGCCTTCTACGATAATGGTTTTGCCGTTCTTGTTTATTTCTTGTTTATGATAATTTTTAGGATGTTCCAACTCGTCACCACCTAGTTAGCCTATTAGTCTCTCTATCAACAGTATAACATGATTGAGAGGAATGATTTAGCAAAATAGTTTGTAAAAAAGAAAATCCGTACGCGCTATAAATTTAAAGCGGTACGGATGAAATATGTTGCAATCGAAATGTTTACTAGTTTTACAAATACAAAGTATTTAATTTAGTGGAAATTAATAATACTTAGTTCCCATTAGTATCTCCTGAATCGTTGTTGGAGCTATCAGATCCACTTGATTCACCACTGGAGTCTCCACCAGTTCCATCAGAGTCACCACCAGTGCCTTCAGAACCACCGTTTGAATCACCGGAGCCATCACCAGAGCCTGAACCATCGCCAGATCCGTCTCCAGATCCATTGCCATTATCTTTGTCATCTTTTTGTCTTTTTTCTTGTCTTTTTCTTTCTTATCCTTTTCCTTATCTTTTTCTTCTTCTTTTTCTCTTCTTCAGGTTTTTCGATTTTACCGTAGGTCACGGAAGAAGAGAAGTCGGATTCGTTACCATAAAAGTCAACGGATTTAACAGCATAAATTCTATTTTGAGATACTTTCACGCCTGGTTCTTTTGTGTTTTCAATCAGTTGGAATTCGCCATCCTCCGTTGCTTTCGTATATACTCTATAGCCAATTACGTCGCCGCCACGTTCACTCCAATTCAATTTCGATCCATTCATTTGAACACCTTTTGGTGGATTAGGATTGCCATTATTTTTAGGGTTGCCATCTTCAGGAGCGATTAGGTTTTCAAAGGCTTTGTTATCTGGAACTAACTTACTCATGTCATCTATATCGTTCCAACCTTGTTCCTCAAGGAATCCAGGTCTTAAGAAATATCCTTCTTCAACGAATTCTTCAGGTGTACGGTCAATGGCTTCATAGTATTTGTCATCAATTTTGACATATTGACCTTCTGTGACGCTATCATCTTTTTCGTAGGAACATGATTAACATTGAAGAGGTCAGTTTTAACTAATCCTAGTTCCTGACATTCTTTACTAGGTAATAACCCAGATAATTGGCAGTAGCTTCGAGAAACAATACCTCCAGGGCTTTGATGTCGCTGATCTGGTGCCATTAACTTAGGTTTTACTTCAGTTGCTGCATTAACTAATTCAGCCCAGAATCCTAAATTACGACTACTGTATCCAATACAGCCACTACATCCAGCCTCAAGATTCATGACACGCTCTCTTTCATAAGCAGAAACGGTTCCATCACCATTAGCATCGTACTCATCGTAACCAATCCATGTACCTAAGGTTACATTTGGATTGTAACCTATAAATAATGCATCCATCTTATCGTTAGATGTACCGGTTTTACCAGCCCAATCGACATAAGGATTATTTAACCTGCTTCTTGCATACGTTGCTGTACCACTTGTTACTACATCACGTAGAATATCTGTTGTTAAATAAGCCGTTTGTGGCGAGAACACTTTAGTTTCTTCGGCTTTATGTTCAAATACTAGATTCCCTTCGCCATCTGTAATTTTTTCTATCATAAATGAATCTTTAAATTTTCCTCCATTAGCCAAGGTAGAATAACCATTTGTCGTATCCTCTAATGTGACATAATCCGAACCGAGCACAAGTGGTGTCACCATTCTTCCAGGGGGGAATTGCTCGCTATCGAATCCCATTTTAGTTAAATAGTTTGAAAGTTCATTTTGACGTCCTTTTCTTCTGGTTAGATCATGAGCTAACCTTGCTGCAGGTATATTATCAGAGTCTCTTAAAGCTTCCCTAGCACTCACTAATCCACTGTAAGAACCTGTGATATAGTTTGTAGGACTCCAATTACCATCATATTGTGCGGATAATTCTGGTCCGAATTTTACGTCGGCTAGGGGAGAACCTGGGCTTATAATCCCCATATCTATAGCAGGTGCGTAACCGTATAATGTTTTCATCGTACTACCGTTTGGTCTAGTGTGGTAAAATACGTGATTAATCTTACTATGCTCGTAATTTCGGCCACCTACAAAGGCAATAATTGCGCCTGTTTTATTATTTTTTAGCATGGCCCCAGCTTCTACAGGCATTTTAACATCTATAGGATCACCGTTTTTATCATATCTTGTCACAGTTTTTGTTGGAGCAAAGTAAGCGTAATCCTTTGTCACATCCTGAAAACGTTTATAGATTTTCTTATTAATGGTCGTGTGAATTTCATATCCGTTTTGTCTTAAAGCTCTTTCAGCTTTTATTTTAAACTGTTCTAGTAATTTATCGTTTTCTTCTAATTCTTCCATTGTATAACCTTCTTCTTCAGCTAGCACCTTGGTCATACGGTCAGTTGCTCTACGTTCGATTTCTATAGTTAAGAATGGATAATCAGAAATAGTTGATTCTTTTTGTCTGTTAGATTCCCAATCACATCATATTTTAAAGCTTTTTCATAAGTTTTTTTATTGATAAACCCTTCTTCGTGCATACGACTTAAAACGTGGCGTTGACGCTCTAAACCATCTTTTAATCCTTCTTTTGATTTTACCTTACCACCATTATCAAATGGCGTATAAGCGAAAGGACTTTGAGGAAGTCCAGCAATATAAGCAGCTTGAGCGACGTTTAATTCTTTCGCATTTACATCAAATAACCCTTGTGCAGCGGCTTGAATCCCAGCAATATTACGTCCTGAAGAATCACGGCCAAATGGGACAATGTTCAAGTATGCTTCAAAAATTTCATCTTTATCAAAGAACTTCTCTAGACGGAGTGCAATTAAAATCTCTTTAGCCTTACGTTCAAATGAGACTTCATTTGTTAGAATTTGAGATTTAATTAATTGCTGTGTTAATGTACTACCACCTGATTGGTTTGCCGTGTTACCGAATTCTTGAAATAGTGCACGAAAAATCGCTTTTGGCACTACACCATTATGTGTGTTGAAATATTCATCTTCTGTTGCTTTAATCGCGTTTTTAACATGTTCTGATACATTTTTCAGCTTAACTTCTTCACGGTGTAAATCACTTCTCATCTCACCCATATGTACATTATTTGCAAAATATATATGAGATGTTTGTGAATAGTTGTAAATTTGTTTCTCCATTGTTTGTTTGTCACTAATCTCAACATCTTCTGTTAAAGAGGCAAAGTAACCGACACCAAGGCCTCCTAAGAAAAATGCTAGGATTGCACCTAATAATATAAAGAACAATAATATATTCCATAAACGTCTAAAGTAATTCGAGTCGTGGTTACGAATTTACCTTGTTGAAAGACTGATAGCCATTTATTATTCATGAACCGAACCTCCTAAAAATTCAAATCTATTATAGCATAATCTTGGCGTTCATCCTATTCTTGAATAATAGATTTTTTTATTGCATTTTTTTTAAAAGTTGTGGTAAAAATATTTCATAATACAAATGAATGAATTAATACGCTACGAATAGTTGAAGTAGATCTATGCCCAATATTTCAGAGAGCTGATGGTTGGTGAGAATTAGCATACGGTATAGCATTGAATTACGACTTGGAGCGTCTCATTTTGAGCGGTTATAATTGGCCGATATGACAATGAAGTGGTAGCGAAAAGCTACAACTAGGGTGGTAACGCGAATCCTTCGTCCCTATTTTGGGGCGTGGGATTTTTTATTTATATCTTTCGGAGGTGCCATGATGAAATTTTTAGAAGAATTAAAAGCACGTGGATTAGTGAATCAAATAACAGATGAAGAAGGGCTTGAGAAACACCTAAATGAAAATAGAGTGTCGTTATATTGTGGTTTTGATCCAACTGCCGATAGCCTGCACATAGGTCATCTATTGCCTGTGATCATGCTTAAGCGTTTCCAAGAAGCAGGACACCAGCCCATCGCTTTAGTAGGTGGTGGAACGGGAATGATTGGTGACCCTAGTGGAAGGAATGAAGAAAGACAGCTCAATGAAGCAAGCGTTGTTGAACACTACAGTAATAGTTTAAAAAATCAATTAGCTAACTTTCTTGATTTTGAAGATGAAAAGAAGGGTGCCATTGCGGTTAACAATCTTGACTGGCTTAAAGAGATGTCTGTTATTGAGCTTCTTCGTGATGTGGGTAAGCATTTCAGCGTAAATTATATGTTGGCAAAAGATTCAGTTGAGTCCAGAATCGAAAATGGTATTTCGTTTACCGAGTTCTCTTACATGCTACTACAATCATTAGACTTCTATAAGCTAAACCAAGAACAAAACTGTACGCTACAAATAGGTGGTAGTGACCAGTGGGGTAATATCACAGCTGGCTTAGAGTTCATTAGACGTAAAAGTGAAGAAGGGGAAGAGGCTAAAGCATTTGGTTTAACTATTCCGTTAATCACGAAAGCTGATGGTTCTAAATTTGGTAAAACTGCAGGAGGCGCTATTTGGTTAGATCCTGAGAAAACGTCACCATACGAATTTTATCAGTTCTGGTTAAATGCCGATGATCGTGATGTCATTAAGTTCTTAAAATACTTTACGTTTTTATCATTAGATGACATAAAAGAATTAGAAGGTGAAGTTCAAGCACGACCAGAGGAGAGGGCAGCTCAAAACGTCTAGCAGAAGAGATGACAAAACTTGTTCACGGTGAAGAGGCACTTAATCAAGCAATCAAAATCTCAAATGCTCTGTTTAAAGGGGATATCAAAGCATTAAATAAATCTGATATAGAAGCAGGATTTAAAGATGTACCTTCTTACGCTCTTGAGGAAGAAGAAAAAGGACTTGTTGATTTATTAGTAGAAGCGAACATTTCTTCATCAAAACGACAAGCGCGTGAAGATATAAAAATGGAGCGATCTATATTAACGGTGAGCGTGAGCAAGATGCAAGTTACGTCTTAGATCATAAAGATAAATTAGACGATGCGTTTACAGTGATTAGAAGAGGGAAGAAAAAGTATTTCTTAATTAGGCATTAATAGTAAAAA
>NZ_BBCD01000008.1 GCF_001311865.1 Piscibacillus salipiscarius JCM 13188 | reverse complement strand
CTGCCAAAGGGCTTCAGCTGTCTCCACTCCATATTGTTTAGCAATTGGGCAAGCAGCTAAAATGATACCGCTACGCCTCTCAGGATCGCCGGCTACCACAACTGGTTGGTGTTGCAACTTAGGATCAGCTGACTTTTCGATTGATGCATAAAATGACTGCATATCCACTAAAAAATGATTTTTTCCATAGTATCCCTCTTTTTTAAATAAACAGAACTTTTGTTCGTGTTTATATTATATGCGAACGCATGTTCTTTTATCAATAGAAATTCATGACAAAAGACTCATAAACGACATAAAAAAGCCCTAAAGTCTATTGCCTGAGGACTTTAGAGCTAAACGTTTCTAACTAACATTATTGACGATGCTGCTTATAAACATTGGCTTTAGTGATTTGTTTTAACTTTTTAATCAGATCTTCTGAAAGCTGTGCTGCCTCATAAGCACGAACATTATCTAATACTTGCTCAGGCCTACTTGCACCGAGTGCTAAGCTGCTAACAGCTGGGTGATTAAGAACATAACCAATGGCTAAAGATTGAGGTGATAGATGCGCCTCATTGGCAAGATCTTGTAATGATGTCACAACAGATTTTAACTGATCTGCATCATAATCAAGGAATCCATCTTGACCTTTTTTCTGCCACTGACTCTGTCCTTTATTGGTGAGCATTCCTTTACCAAGTGCACCGCGAACTACAACACCAATATTATGGTCATTGAGATGGTCTAGTAATTCTTCTTCGGGGCGGCGGTCTAATAAGCTATATTGCATCATCACACTTACCATATCAGACCGTTCAACAAATCGGTTAATAACATTTGGACGGATGGAGGAGATACCATAATAACGAATTAACCCTTCTTGCTTGAGTTCTTCAAATGCTTCAATCACTTCATCAGTTGGATCTTCAATTGTTCCTCCGTGAAGCTGATAAAGGTCAAGATCATCTAAACCAAGACGAAGTAGGCTGTTTTTAATAGCTTCTTTTAAATAAGCTTTCGAAGGGTCCCAGTACCAACCATCCTTACCTGGTTCAAAATGATTACCACCTTTAGTCGCGATAATCAATTGGTCACGTTTACCTTTGATCGCTTGTCCAACAATTTTTCGTTTTGTCCGAAGTCATATAAATCAGCCGTATCTAAATAATTAATTCCTTGATCGAGAGCTGTGTGGATGACGTGGGAAGCTTGGGTAACATTCGTACCTAAATTCATACATCCTAAAGCAATCTCAGAGACATATAAATCTGTGTTTCCTAACTGACGCTTTTTAACCATTTTGAATCACTCCTTCTTTTTCTATTTTAAAAACAAGATCCTATTAAAAACAACTTATAAAATGGTTTATGCTAAAATAAATGGCAGAAAGGGGATTGTTATGGTAAAGAAATTTGAAGAAAAGACATTATCGAGTGAATCCATTTATAAGGGGAAAATTATTGATGTAAAAATAGATGAAGTTAAGCTGCCTGATGGTAAACGTCGAAGAGGGAATTAATTGATCATCCAGGAGCAGTTGCAATTATTGCCTTAACTGATGAAGGTAAACTGGTGATGGTTGAACAATATCGAAAGCGTTAGAGAAAAGTATTATTGAAATTCCTGCAGGAAAACTAGAAGCTGGTGAAAAGCCTGACATGACTGCTAAAAGAGAGCTTGAGGAAGAAACGGGTTACCGAGCAGAACAATTAGATTTTATTGTTTCTTATTATACGTCACCAGGTTTTGCGAATGAGATTATTTATGTTTACAAAGCAAGTGGACTTAAAGTGGTTGAAGATCAATTGCAGGGCGATGATGATGAGTTTGTTGAATTAATTGAAGTAACTTTAGATGAAGCGGTAAAACTAATTGAAGAACAACGAATTCATGATGCAAAAACAATTCATGCCGTTCACTATCTTATGCTACAAAATAAAGGATGAAATAAATGAGTTTAAATAGTTATTACGCCGACCTGCATGTACATGTTGGAAGAACGATTCATAATAATCCTGTTAAAATATCTGCATCTAATAATTTAACCATTTCAAATATATTTGAGTATGTTCGGGAGAAGAAAGGGTTAGATCTTGTTGGTGTTATTGATGCTCATGTACCTGAAGTAATTGAAGAAGTTGAAGATTTACTAAAAAATGATTGTTATGAGCTGGACGGTGGTGGTATTTCAAACGGAGCTGTCACAATGTTATTAGGGTCAGAAATTGAACTGTATGACGAGAATTGTGCAGGCCCTATTCATGTATTATGTTTTTACCAACGCTCGAAAAAATGAAGCGCTTCTCAAACTGGTATCAACAATTTGTTAAAAACCCTACATTAAGTTCACAGCGTATGTATATACAAGCTCAAGAACTTCAAAAACAAGTGAAAGCATTTGAGGGACTATTTATTCCAGCACATGTTTTTACTCCATTTAAAAGTTTATACGGCAAAGGGGTTAAGACGAGTCTTTTGGAAGTATTTAATCCTGATTTAATTGATGGAGTGGAACTTGGGTTAAGCTCTGATACGTCGATGGCAGATACAATCCATGAATTACAACCCTATACATTTCTAACTAACTCAGATGCTCATTCATTAGAAAAAATCGGTCGTGAATATCAAAAATTGCGTTTAGAAGCACCAACCTTTCATGAATTAAAACTCGCATTAAATGAATTTAAAGGAAGAGAGGTTATCGCAAACTATGGTATGAACCCGCTCCTAGGTAAGTACTATACAACGATTTGCCGAGGGTGTCATCAACGAATTGAGTATACTAAGATCTGTCCGAATTGCGGATCGAAAAAGGTCATTAAGGGGGTAAGTGAACGAATCAAAGAAATCAGTGCAACTCAAGGTGCTAGTAACCGAAAAAGACCTCCTTATGTTCACCAAGTTCCTTTAGAATATATTCCAGGACTTGGACCTAAAACACTAGAGAAATTAAGGGATGTTTTACACCATGATATGTATATCATTCACAAAGCAACATATGAAGAAATCAAGTCGCATAGCCAAAAGCAATTAGCAGAACGAATCCTGCAGTTAAGACGAGGAGAGCTTCATATTAATCCAGGTGGTGGCGGGACTTATGGCAGCGTTATCGTGCAGAAGAACAAAAAATAAATTCAAATAATCTACTTGGTTCTATATTTGTTTCTACTTTCATAGGATTTTACTAGAGCTAGAAACGAATGGAGGAACCATAATGAAACGTTGGTTAAAGGGGTCGTCCTATACATTAGAACCTTATATGAGTTTATACATCTTTCTATTTGTCCTATTTGTAATCGGAGTGATCTTTGGAGCTAGCATGGTCGGTAGTTTTAAGCTTTTTGCAAAACAAGATTTATTGTTTTTGTTGAGCAATATTTTCAGTCCATTACAGAGTCATCTAGATTATTAACGATTGGAGAACTATTTAGTGCATTTTGGACGCACGGAAAGTATGTGACGTTTTTATTCTTGTTCGGGTTATCATTTATTGGGTTACCTATTGTTTGGTTTTATTATTCTTAAAAGGGATTGTTATTGGGTTTACAGTAGGATTCCTAGTCAATCAATTATCTTGGAAAGGGTTTCTATTATCTATAACATCAGTTGCGCCTCAAAATTTATTAATTGTTCCAGCATATCTATTAATTGTAGCTAGTAGTATGATTTTTGTATTCATGTGATGAAGATGCTGTTTTCAAAAGGAAAAAGTCATTATACAATCGGCCAGGCTACGATGCTTTATTTTAAAAGTTATTTAATTGCATTATTAATTATTCTTGGCGGTTCCATTTTAGAGGCATTTGTCTCCACACAATTATGCACATCATTTTAAAATAATTATAAACAAATAACTGTTATCAAATTATAAATTAAAATTATTATAATTTGACACTATCCTTCCTCTTCCATATAATTAATTATGTAAAGTAAGAGGGGGGGATTCTTCATGGAAAACCGCATTGAAAAAATAAAGAAACAATTACATTCTCAAAGTTATAAATTAACCCCACAAAGAGAAGCAACTGTTAGGGTATTACTAGAACATGAGGAAGATCATTTAAGTGCGGAAGATGTCTACCTCCTCGTGAAAGAAAAGTCACCTGAAATTGGTTTAGCAACTGTTTATAGAACACTAGAATTATTGTCTGAACTAAAAGTAGTCGATAAAATTAACTTCGGTGACGGAGTGTCGAGGTACGACTTAAGAAAAGAAGGTGCTGAACACTTTCATCATCATTTGGTTTGCGTAGAATGCGGTTCTGTTAAAGAAATTGAAGAAGATTTATTAGGTGATGTTGAAAAATTAATAGAATCACAGTGGGAATTTAAGGTTAAAGATCACCGGTTAACCTTTCATGGTATTTGTAAAGACTGTCAATCAAAACAACAAGATGATAAATAGGTTACATAGACTACCTTTTTTCAAATAGAGAAAAAGGTTTTTTGTTTTAAACAGAGAAGCCAGATTATTAAATTGTTAGTATATTTGTAAATTAAAGAATATTAATCTTGAGAGCCGCTTGTTTTGAAATGGCTTTATGTAAGTCTTAAAATAGAGGAGGCATCGGGATGGAAGATGCAATAAAGATTACATTCACTTTCTGCAAATTGAAAAAGGACTTGCTGATAATTCTATTGCTTCATATAGAAGGGACCTTAACCAGTACATTAAATTTCTAGAAAAGGTTGAAGGGCTAAAAGAAGTTGGTCAAATTGAAAGGCATCATATAAGAGAGTTTTTAAAGCACTTAAATGAAGCTGGTAAGTCAAGCTCAAGCATAGCAAGAATGATTTCAACGATTCGTTCTTTTCATAAATTTATTATACAGGAGTTTGGCGTTAAACATGATGCATCACTACATATACAAAACGCCAAAAAAGGAACGTACCTTACCAAAAGTATTATCTAATCAAGAAGTGGAAGCGTTATTAGACTTTGATGGTACGGATTCTCTTGATTTAAGAAATAAAGCCATGCTTGAGACGCTTTACGCTACAGGATTACGTATAACAGAATTGTTATCATTAAAAGTGAATGATTTGCATTTATTAATGGGCTTTGTACGTATTATTGGTAAGGGTGGTAAGGAGCGAATTGTTCCTTTAGGTCAGCATGCAAAAAATTCAATCGAAGAATACGTTGAACATGCAAGACCTGAGCTCATTAAGCAGAACAACACCGATGCACTCTTTCTTAACCACCGAGGAAAACCGATGACGAGACAAGGATTTTGGAAGATCCTTAAAATCATTGCTAGAGAAAGAGGAATTAAGGCAGAACTAACACCGCATACCTTACGTCATTCATTTGCGTCCCACTTACTTGAGAATGGGGCGGATTTAAGAGCTGTACAAGAAATGTTGGGACATGCTGATATTTCAACAACACAAATCTATACCCACGTTTCTAAAACTAGGATGAAGGATATTTACCAAAATTACCATCCTAGAGCATGACCTATGTTATAGTTTTTAGTTGTGGGTAAAATGTTAGAGACATCAAAATTGGAGGTAATCAACCATGGAACAACCGTTTAATCGTGTATTTTTAATTGTAATGGATTCTGTTGGAATAGGAGAGGCGCCAGATGCTAAAGAATTTAACGATGAAGGTGCCGACACTCTAGGACATATTGCTGAACATATGAATGGGCTTACAATGCCAAACATTGGTAAGCTTGGCTTAAGTAATATAAGAGAAATCAAAGGAATTGATCCTGCCAGTAAACCGATGGCGCATTACACTAAAATGGAAGAAGCATCAGTTGGTAAAGATACGATGACTGGCCATTGGGAGATTATGGGGCTTAGAATGGATCAGCCATTCCGTACGTTCCCTGAGGGATTCCCGGATGATCTAGTACAGAAAATTGAGGAGAAAACAGGACGTAAAGTAATTGGTAATAAACCAGCTTCAGGAACTAAAATTATAGAAGAACTTGGTAAAGAACATATGGATACTGGAGCACTCATTGTTTATACTTCAGCAGACCCTGTATTACAAATCGCTGCTCATGAAGAAATTGTACCATTAGAAGAATTATATGAGATTTGTGAAACAGTTCGTGAAATGACTAAAGAGGATCCATACATGATTGGAAGGATCATCGCGCGTCCATTTGTCGGAGAGCCTGGTAACTTTGAGCGTACATCCAATCGTCATGACTATGCCCTCAAACCATTCGGACGTACAGTCATGAATGAACTGCAAGATGCTAATTATGATGTCATTGCTTTAGGTAAAATCAGTGATATTTATGATGGCGAAGGTGTAACTGAAGCATTACGCACCGATGATAATAATGATGGAATGGATAAATTGTTACAAAGCATAGAACAATCCTTTAATGGTTTAAGCTTCTTGAACTTGGTAGATTTTGATGCTAAGTTTGGGCATCGCCGTGACCCTCAAGGATACGGTGAAGCGCTAGAAGAGTTTGATCGCCGTTTACCAGAAGTTTTAGAGAAATTAAATGAAGATGATCTCCTAATTATTACAGCTGACCATGGTAACGACCCTATTCATCATGGTACAGACCACACTCGTGAATATGTACCTTTATTGGCATACCACAAAGAAATTAAAGAAGCTAAACAATTACCGCTTCGCGAAACGTTTGCTGATGTCGGTGCAACTATTGCTGATAATTTCAACGTTAAAGCACCTGAATATGGCAAAAGTTTTCTAAATGATCTTAAGTAAAGGAGTCGCAATAATGATTGAACAAATTAATGAGTCTAAAGCATTTATTGATCAACATCTAGAAGGGAAACAACCTCATATTGGATTAATTCTTGGTTCTGGGTTAGGAATACTAGCGGATGAAATTGAGAATCCAATCATTATACCTTATAAAGAAATTCCAAACTTCCCGACTTCAACTGTAGCAGGGCATAAAGGGCAATTAGTCATAGGTGAGTTACAAGGTAAAAATGTCATTGCCATGCAAGGTCGATTCCACTATTACGAAGGATATTCGATGCAGCAGGTGACTTTCCCGGTACGTGTCATGAAAGCATTAGGTGTTGAGAAACTAGTGGTAACAAATGCTGCTGGAGGGATTAATGAATCATTCGATCCAGGGAATTTAATGTTAATTAAAGATCATATTAATATGATGGGCGATAATCCATTAATTGGTCCGAATGAAGATGAATTAGGCGCAAGATTTCCTGATATGTCCCAAGCGTACGACCGCGAATTAATGGAAGTAGCTAAAAAATTGCGCTTCAGATTTAAACTTGACTCTTCAAGAAGGCGTATATGTTGGAAATACTGGACCAGTATATGAAACAGGTGCGGAAGTTAAGATGTTACGTACATTAGGTGGAGATGCTGTTGGAATGTCGACTGTTCCAGAAGTTATTGTTGCGAGTCATGCAGGTATCGATGTGCTTGGCATCTCGTGCATCTCAAATATGGCAGCAGGGATATTAGATCAGCCTCTATCACATGATGAAGTCATTGAAACAACTGAAAAAGTACGTGAAGATTTTATTCAACTAGTGAAAAAAGTCATCGGAAAGATGTAATTTATAGCAGGAGTGTATAAAAATGAGAATGTACGATGTAATCGCTAAAAAGCGAGACGGTAAACATTTAACAGAGGAAGAAATTCAGTTTTTTATAGAAGGTTATACTGATGGTTCAGTACCTGATTATCAAGCCAGTGCTTTAGCTATGGCAATTTATTTTCAGGATATGAATGATGACGAACGTGCGGCATTGACTATGGCAATGGTTCATTCAGGAGATACGATTGATTTATCGGACATTGATGGAATTAAAGTTGATAAGCATTCAACAGGAGGAGTTGGCGATACAACGACACTTTGCTTAGCGCCATTAGTAGCGTCAGTTGATGTCCCAGTAGCCAAAATGAGCGGACGCGGATTAGGTCACACGGGTGGCACGATTGACAAACTTGAATCAGTACCAGGATTTCATGTTGAGATTAGTAGTGATGAGTTTGTTAATTTAGTTAATAAAAACAAGTTAGCCGTTATTGGTCAAACAGGAAACCTAACTCCAGCTGATAAAAAGCTATACGGTCTAAGAGACGTAACAGCAACCGTTAATTCGATTCCTTTAATTGCAAGCTCAATAATGAGTAAAAAAATAGCTTCAGGCGCAGATGCCATCGTATTAGATGTGAAAACAGGTGCTGGAGCATTCATGAAATCAAAAGAAGAAGCTGAAGAATTAGCTAAAGCTATGGTTTCAATTGGAAATAATGTCGGACGTCAAACAATGGCGGTCATTAGTGATATGAGCCAACCTTTAGGGCGCGCGATTGGTAATGCGTTAGAAGTTAGGGAAGCTATTGATACCTTAAATGGTCGTGGCCCTGAGGACTTAACAGAGTTAACCTTAACTCTTGGCAGTCAAATGGTCGTTTAGGTGGTAAAGCTGAAACGCTTGATGAAGCTAGAAACATGTTAGAAGAAAATATACAAAATGGTAACGCCATTAAAAAGTTAAAAGAATTTTTATCTGCACAAGGCGGTGATGCATCAGTAGTTGATCAACCTGATGCTCTACCACAAGCGGCACATAAGTTCGAACTTGAAGCAAAAGAATCAGGTTATGTAGAGAACATGGTAGCGGATGAAATTGGCCATGCCGCTATGATGCTTGGAGCAGGCAGACAAACAAAAGAGTCAGAAATTGACTTAGCAGTAGGAATTGTACTAAATAAAAAAGTAGGCGATTACGTGGAAAAAGGTGAATCTATTTTAACCATCCATGCTAATCAAACGGATGTAGATGAAATAAAAGAAAAGTTATACAATAATATTTCCATTAATTCGTCAGAAGTACAAGCGCCGCAGCTCGTTCACCAGTTAATCAGTCAATAATTTTATTGTAGTTGCTAAGACAAATCGAAAAAGATGATCTCGAAACTGATTCGGGATCATCTTTTTTTGTTTTTATAGAAACAAATTGAAGGTAATTTTTTCTCGAATTATAACTCCCTCTTTTACAGCACACGAACCCTCAATATTTTTGAAAAACTTGTAATAAAAAATAAGACCATGGAAAAAATATGAAACATGAAATGGAGGGAGTATCATGCGAAAAATAATAACATGTCTTATTGTATTATCGTTATTTGTACCAAGCTCAAGTATGTTTGCTCAGGAAGCAGCTGAAGTAAACAATTTAATTGAATCATCGAAGTCTGCAATCTTAATGGAAGCGGACACAGGTGAGATTATGTTCAAGGAAAATGAATCAAAGAAGCTACCACCAGCAAGTATGACGAAGGTTATGACGATGCTTCTCATCATGGAAGCTCTCAATAACGGCACGATTTCTTTAGATGAAAAAGTCAGAATTAGTGAACACGCTGCTTCTATGGGAGGAACGCAAATTTATTTAGAGCCTTTTGAAGAAATGACAGTAAAAGATCTGTTAAAGGGAATTGCCGTTGCTTCTGCCAATGATGCATCGGTAGCCATGGCAGAGAAAATTGCTGTTACTGAAGAGGCTTTTGTTGAAAAAATGAACCAAAAAGCAAAGGACCTCGGATTAAAAGATACGAATTTTAAAAACTCTACTGGCTTACCAGAAAAAGATCATTATTCTACAGCTCATGATATGGCTGTCATGGCCAAAGCTTTATTGGAATATGAAAAAATTACAGATTATACAAGTATTTATGAAGATTACCTTCGTAAAGGAACTGAAGATGAATTTTGGCTAGTGAATACGAACAAACTCGTTAAGTTTTATCAAGGTGTTGACGGACTTAAAACAGGATACACTTCTGAAGCTAAGTTTTGTCTAACGGCTACGGCTAAAAGGAATGATATGCGAGTCATTGCAGTAGTGATGGGAGCGGATACGGCAAAAGATCGCAATAGAGATATATCGAACTTATTAGATTATGCATTTGGTCACTATGACCTTAAGCGTCTTTACTCAAAAGGTGATTCAGTCTATGAATGGGAGCCATTACGTTCCAATCAAAAGATTAGTGCTACTCCAAAATCGAATATTTCATTGCTACTTAAAAAGGGCGAATCTATACAAGATTATAAAACTGAAATTATTAAAGGTTCTATTAACAAATGGCCCGTTAAAAAAGGTGATGAAGTAGGAAAAATTCGAGTTTTAAAAGGTGAACAAAAAGTAGGGGAATATCCTTTAGTTGTTGCTCAAGAAGTTAAAGATGCGAATATTTGGACTTTATGGAAGCGAGCACTAAGATCAATTCACCAAGGTAAATAACGTCGAATTAACACTTCTTTTGTCATGTGGCAGGAATTAGACGAATTTAAAAAGAAAGACTCAATAGCTTATTTTTAAGAAGGAGGAAAAAGCGTTGAGTCTTATTTCACATTTTGAAAAACGAGAAGATGTTTTACTGGTAAGACTAGTTGGTGAACTCGACCATCATGAAGCTGAACAACTAAAGGAGAAGTGGAAAGAACAATTAGCTGATACAAGTATTAAGCATGTAGTAGTGAACTTAGAAAAATTAGCATTTATGGACTCTTCTGGATTAGGTGTGTTTCTAGGGCGTTATAAAGAAGTAAAGCAATTAATGGTGAAATGGTCATTTGTTCATATAATCAATCTGTTAAGCGTCTGTTTGAACTATCAGGATTATTTAAATTAGTCCGCACGGCTGATAATGAAGAGGCTGCCCTAGACGTTGGGGGTGGCATCATGAATAATTACATGAAAGTCGATTTTGCAGCAAAAAGCGAAAATGAATCTTTCGCTAGAGTAACAGTTGCTTCTTTTATTGCACAACTTGATCCAACCGTTGATGAACTAACTGAGATTAAAACGGTAGTTTCTGAAGCTGTTACTAATGCGATTATTCATGGTTATGAAGAAAATGAAGAAGGTATTGTGACACTTGAATGCTTTATCCGAGAAGGTGAAGTTGAATTAAGTATCATAGATCATGGCCGTGGTATCGAGAATGTAGATGAAGCCACTCAACCAATGTTTACGTCAAAACCTGAACTAGAGCGATCAGGTATGGGTTTTACCATTATGGAGAATTTATGGATAATATTACGGTAGATTCACAAATGGGTTTTGGTACAACGGTCACAATGAAAAAGAAGTTCAATCAAAATGAAGCCGCCTCACATAGGTGATGGTATGAATGGTAACGGTAAAACTAAAGAAGAGAAGCAATTAACCGCAGATGAAGTAAGAAAATTGATTGAACGCAGTCAGGCGGGTGACGAATCAGCGAGAGATGAACTTGTTCAGAAAAATACTCGTCTAGTGTGGTCTGTTGTCCAACGCTTTTTAAACCGAGGCTATGAGGCTGATGATTTGTTTCAAATTGGCTGTATTGGCCTAATAAAATCCATTGACAAATTTGATCTATCGTACGATGTGAAGTTTTCGACGTATGCAGTTCCAATGATTATTGGTGAAATCCAACGCTTTATTAGAGATGATGGGTCAATTAAAGTAAGTAGGTCGCTAAAAGAACTTAATCATAAGATCAAAGCAAAGATGGATGAGATGTCAAAGTCAAATGGGCGATCTCCATCAATTGTTGAATTAAGTGTAGCCTTAGATATACCTAAAGAGGATATTATCTTAGCTCTAGAGGCCAATCAAAATCCACATTCTATTCATGAGACAGTATTTGAGAATGAGGGAGACCCAATTACATTAATGGATCAAATAGCTGAGAAAGACTCGAGCTGGTTTGATCATATTGCACTTAAGGAGGCAATAAGACAACTAGACTCACGGGAAAGGTTAATTATTTATTTGAGATATTTTAAAGATCAGACGCAATCTGAAGTGGCTAAACGATTAAACATATCTCAAGTGCAAGTTTCTCGTTTAGAGAAGAACATATTAGAACAATGGGTTACTTATTAAATAAGCAATGAATGAAGCTCTTACCAATTTGGTAAGGGCTTTTCTAATTTTGTACATGTAAAAAACACTAATGTACATAATAAATTTATAGAACCATACTGAGTCGAAATTTTGGAAACTGGAGCTGATTGTTAATGGCGCAGGTCATTTACTTGAGGTTAAAGCCTAAACAAGTCGTAAATATTGACCAGCAAATTTACTTAAAAGATTTGGCATGGATCAGTACCAATGATGACGAAGTTAAGAAAAAACTGTCAACATTATACTTGCATACCGTTTCGAAGAATGATCAAACCTATAAAGTGTTTGACTTATTTACCATTATTGAAAAAGTTCACACCCTTTATCCAGAATATGAAATTGAGTCAGTTGGAGCAACACAAGCCATTTTAGTCATTTATCAGCCAAAACCTAAAATATTTCCATTGTATGTTCTTTTTATATGGCTACTACTATTTGTAGGTGCTGCCATGGCTATTATGAATTTTCACTTTGATGTCAGTATGGAAGAGGTTCAATCGACATTACATGAAATGATTTCATCCGATCAAGAGAACAGAAGTGTCCTTTGGCTTCAAATCCCTTACTCAATTGGTTTAGGTCTTGGTATGATCCTATTTTTTAACCACTTTTTTTAAGAAACGTCTTAATGAAGAACCTAGTCCACTTGAAGTCGAAATGTTTAATTATGACCAAGATCTTCACCATTATGTTTCTTTTAATGAGAATGAGTTGAATAAAAGCGATGATGATTAGTTATCTCATTGAGGTTTTTATAGGTCTTGCTGGTGGTTTAGCAGTTGGTTCAGGGTTTGTAGCGTTTATATCTGTTTTGGGTATTATCCCAAGGCTAGTTCAACTAAGTAAATCAAAAACCTATTTAGAGTTCTACGAGTGGGCAGTCGTATTAGGAGCACTGTTTGGTATATTTATTTCTTTTACACATATTGATATTCCTGTTCCTATTATTATTGAGATGTTTTGGGGCTTACTACATGGTGTCTTTATCGGAATGTTAGCTGCTGCTTTAACAGAAGTGTTAAATGTTTTCCCTATTTTAGCTAAGCGGATTAGACTAGATCAAAAAAATTGAGTTACTTATGTTAGCGATAGTATTTGGCAAGATTGTTGGATCATTATTTCAGTGGATTATTTATGTAAGGTGAAAGGTGATTAACTATGATAACTAAAGACAATTATGCGAATGACATTAAACCTTATCAACCTAAGCCAAAACTTCTCAAAAACTGTTTGAAAGCATTTGTAGTTGGCGGAATTATTTGTGCTATTGGTCAAGGGCTGACTATTTTTTATATTGAAGTTTTTGGTTTTACTGAAAAAACAGCAGGGAACCCTGTTGTGACCACTTTAATTTTATTGCAGCATTACTTACTGGCTTTGGTGTTTATGATAAAATTGGTCAATTTGCAGGGGCAGGTTCGGCTGTACCTGTTACAGGATTTGCAAACTCGATTACGAGTGCTGCATTGGAACATAAAAGTGAGGGAATCGTACTGGGTGTTGCAACTAATATGTTTAAGTTAGCAGGAAGTGTAATCGTGTTTGGTACTGTATCTGCTTATATAGTTGGTGTTATACGTTATTTAGTTGAGCAGTTTTTGTAAAGGTGGTTAAGTTATGAAGTTAGGTAAACAGTCATGGCAATTTAGTCAAGGTGTTTATATACAGTCCTCTGGGGCAGTGACAGGACCTAAGGAAAATCAAGGACCGTTAAGTGATTACTTTGATTATTCATTTGATAATCTTCATTGTGATGAAAAAAAAAAATTGGGAAAGTGCAGAACGAGCATTACTTAAAAAGTCTATAGATATATGTTTAGGAAAAACAAGCATTAGAGAAGATGCGATTGACCTGTTTATTAGTGGTGATTTGCTAAATCAAAATGTGTCGTCGAACTACATGGCGAGAGAAATGTCATCCTCGTTCTTATGTGTATTTGGGGCGTGTTCGACTTCAATGGAGACGGTCGCGATCGGTTCTTCTTTAATCGATAGTGGTAATTGCAAAAATGTTTTAGCGAGTACATCAAGCCATTATTCAACAGCAGAAAGACAATTTCGTTACCCAACTGAATACGGTGGACAGAAACCGGACACTGCAACTATAACTGTAACTGGAGCGGGTACGATTTTACTAAATAATGAGCCTTCTGATGTAAAAGTTGAAGGTGCTACCATTGGAAAGGTTATAGATTATGGTGTTAGTGATCCACTTGATTTAGGTTCTGCTATGGCACCAGCAGCTGCTGACACCATCGTTCAACACATGAAAGATTTCGGCAGAAAACCAGAAGATTATGATTTAATACTTACGGGAGATTTATCAAGTGTTGGAACTCCTATTGTTAAAAAATGACTGAGCAATCAGGTTATGATATTGAAGGGGTTCATAGAGACTGCGGTCTAATGATCTATAACCCTAATCAACAGATTTTCGCAGGTGGAAGTGGTTGTGCATGTTCTGCAGTTGTGACTTACGGGTATATATTGCAACAACTTAAGGAAAATAAGCTGAAGAGAGTTCTTATAGTAGCTACTGGAGCATTATTAAGTCCAACTTTAGTTCAGCAAAAAGAAACAATTCCATGTATTGCTCATGGTGTTGTCTTGCAAAGGGCGGATGTATAAGATGTTTATGGATTTCTTCTGGGCATTTGTAGTAGGTGGCGCAATATGTGTTGTTGGACAGCTATTACTTGATATCTTCAAATTAACTCCCGCACACGTCATGTCGTCCTTCGTTGTTGCGGGTGCCGTATTAGATGGGTTTAATCTTTATGATAATTTAATAAAATTTGCAGGAGCTGGTGCTACTGTTCCTATTACAAGCTTTGGTCATTCACTATTACATGGTGCCATGACTCAAGCAGAAGAACATGGATTTATTGGAGTAGCTGTTGGGATTTTTCAGTTAACTTCGGCCGGAATTGCTTCTGCCATATTGTTTGGATTTATTGTAGCGTTAATTTTTAAACCTAAAGGGTGATGTTCATGAAACCGGATCAAGAACGGAAGATTACAAAGTCAATTGTTCAAAATAGAAAATTTCTAAAAGACTTAATCGGTATTGGTGTATCGTTTGATGCTGATGTTAGAACCATAAACGTACTTGGAACAGAAGTTGATATTTATTTCGTAACAGGACTCAACGACAAAGATCATATCAACATCGTGATGAAGGAATTATTAGAGTTAAATGATGTTGAGCCCCGTCCAAAACATCTTCATGAATTAATAGAAAATCGATTAGTCAATAGTCAAGTTGAGAAGATTGATGTTACCTATGACGCTGTAACTGAAATTTTGTCTGGTTTAATCGTTATTTTGTTGATGGCTATGACCAAGCATTTGCGGTTGATACTCGGAGTTATCCAGGGCGCTCTCCTTCAGAGCCTGACACAGAAAAAGTAGTTAGAGGATCACGCGATGGTTTTACGGAGAATATTATCGTTAATACGGGGTTAACCCGTAGAAGAGTTCGTGACGATAACCTGCGTTTTGAAATTTTAAGAATTGGAGCTCGATCTAGAACAGATGTTGTCATTGCGTATTTAAGAGATGTTGCAGACCCGGGTTTAGTACAGCGGATTAGATCGAGTTTGGAAAAAGTAGATATTGATGGGCTCGCGATGGCAGAGAAAAGCCTTGAAGAATTTATTGTTGATCAGAAAGTAAATCCATTTCCATTAGTGCGATTCACGGAAAGACCAGACGTCGCTTCAGCTCATTTGTTTGAAGGCCATGTTCTAATTATGGTGGATACATCACCAAGCGTCATTATCACACCGACGACTTTCTTTCATCATGTGCAACATGCTGAAGAGTATAGGCAATCTCCTGTTGTGGGTACATTCGTTAGATGGGTTCGTTTTTTGCTATCTTTTTCTCTATTTTCTTATTGCCCTTGTGGCTGTTGTTTGTTATGGAACCACAACTATTACCGGAGTGGTTATCCTACATTGGTCCTAAGGAGGAAGGTAATATACCGATATTAGTTCAAATTTAATGGCTGATATTGGTGTAGAATTCTTGAGGATCGCTGCTATACACACGCCTACCGCAGTATCTACTGCAATGGGCTTGATTGCAGCTATTTTGATAGGTGAAATAGCTATTGAAGTAGGGTTATTTACACCGGAAATTATATTATATGTAGCAATCAGTGCAATGGGTGCTTATGCAACACCGAGTTATGAATTAAGTGTTGCAAACAAGTTGGCAAGGTTATCTTTAGTATTATTAACAGCGGCTTTAGGCGTTAAAGGATTAGTCATTGGTTTTACGTTATATATTCTCATGTTAACTAAAACAATGTCTTTAAATACACCTTATTTCTGGCCAGTGATTCCATTTAATGCTAGGGCCTTATACCACGTGCTATTCCGTGTGCCTATTCCGCTAGATAAAGTGCGACCAAGCATTGTTCACCCTCAGAATGAAAATAGACGTGAAGGTAATATATAATTGATTACACCTTCGTTCATATGGTAAAGTTTAAGAGATAATTTTAAAATCAATCGATACTTACTACTAACTGGTAAGTATCGATTTAAATTTTGATACATATTGTGAGAAGGTGGTCAATTTGCAAAAGAATCATCTACAAATCGGTGGCGTAGATGCTGTTTATCTTGCCGAACAATACGGTACACCTTTGTTTGTATATGATGTAAATCAAATAAGAGAACGATCTCGGTCGTTTACGAGGACTTTTGAATCTTTAGGTGTAGATTATCAAGTGGCATATGCGAGTAAAGCTTTTTCATCGATTGCTATGCTGCAAGTGGCAAAACAAGAAAATTTAAGTCTTGATGTAGTATCTCAAGGTGAATTGTATACAGCTATAAAGGCAGGTTATCCTGCTGATAAAATTCATATGCATGGAAATAACAAAAGTAAAGAAGAGTTAGAAATGGCAGTGGAATATAATATTGGCTGCATTGTAGTGGATAACTTTTACGAAATAGAGTTGTTAAATGAAATATTGAATCAGCGTCAAACAAACATGAGAGTATTACTACGTGTAACACCAGGAATTGAAGCACATACACATGATTATATTTTAACAGGTCAAGAAGACTCAAAATTTGGTTTTGATTTAATAAGTCAGCAGGCAGACCTAGCAATGGAAATTCTGCTTAAATATGACCGGATAGATGTTCTTGGTGTCCATTGTCACATTGGGTCGCAAATTTTTGAAACGCAAGGATTTATCATGGCTATAAAAAAAATATATGAAAACTCTTGCAAGATGGAAGGAAAAGTATCACTATCAATCTCAAGTGATCAATCTTGGCGGTGGATTTGGGATAAGGTATACTAATGAAGATGAACCTTTACCATTAAATGAATATGTCGTGAAGTTAGTTGAAACGGTAAAGTATGAGACGGAGCAACGTGATTTAGATTTACCAGAAATATGGATTGAACCTGGTCGTTCAATAGTAGGTGAAGCTGGAACAACACTATATACAGTTGGATCGATTAAAAAGCTTCCAGGAGTTCGTAAATATGTTTCGGTTGACGGGGGGTATGACAGATAATATCAGGCCTGCACTCTATCAGGCTAAATATCATGCAGTCGTTGCAAATAAAATAAATGAAACTGTTGAAGAGACAGTTTCAATTGCTGGTAAATGTTGTGAGTCTGGAGATATGTTAATATGGGATTTAGATGTTCCGAATATTGAAAGTGGAGACATATTAGCAGTTGCATCAACTGGTGCATATGGTTATTCGATGGCAAATCATTATAATCGTTTCGCTAAGCCAGCAGTCGTTTTGTTGAAAATGGTCAAGATCGACTTGTTGTTAAACGTGAAACCTATCAAGATGTTGTTGCCAATGATTTATCATATGAATGAAATTAATTTAAAGGAGAAGAAAAGATATGAAACATGCAACGATTAAATTTGAAAATGGTGAACAAATCAAAATCGATTTATATGAAGAAGAAGCTCCAAATACTGTGAACAACTTTGTAAAATTAGCAGAAGAAGGTTTTTATGATGGATTAACATTCCACCGCGTTATCCCTAACTTTGTCATTCAAGGTGGTTGCCCTAGGGGTGATGGCACTGGAGGTCCAGGATACACCATTAAATGTGAAACAGAAGACAATCCTCATAAACATGAGAGAGGAAGTTTATCAATGGCGCATGCTGGTAAAGATACTGGAGGTAGCCAATTCTTTATTTGCCATTCAGCTCAACCACATCTTGATGGTGTTCATACGGTCTTTGGCAAAGTGACTGAAGGAGTCGATGTAGTAGACCGAGTACGTCCTGGTGATGTTATGGACAAAGTAATAGTCGATTAATCCATAGAAGCATATATGTTATAGTAGTTAGTACTTAAATTTGACAAATGTTATAAAATAATTAAAGTATATAATGTATAATATTTAAAAATTTATCTATAACTATATTAAACTATGAAAGACTTTAAGAGGGGTTTTTATGCTAATTAAATATAAAAAGAGCTTTGAAAAGATTGCAATGGGCTTACTTTCATTTATGCCGGATGAAAAAGAAGTTAAGAAATTGCAGTCAACCATTAAGGAGTATGAAGCAAATGATCATTGGCGTTTGTTTCTTTGGAAAGAAGAAGATATCCTTGGTTTAATAGGAGTTCGTATAGATGATGATCAAAAAATGATCGTTCAGCATATAAGTGTTACACCATCTCACCGAAACCAAGGTATTGGTAAAAAGATGGTTAAAGCACTTAATGATCAATTTTCTAATGAATACTTGATTTGTGCAAATGAAAAACCGAAAACTTTGTCAGTACATGTAAAGAAGAATAACTTTATTAATCCCGCTAGTATTAGCGGGATTTCTTATGCATTAATTTATATATAAAATTAATTAACTGTTTATTAGGTCTTATATTTCTTTTTAATTCATTATTTGATAAGATTTGAATGGGTATGCTCAACGCTTCTTTGAAAAGAGTGAAATTATGGAACAACAATCAATTTATCAAGTAAAGTTAGATACATTTGAAGGACCTTTAGATTTATTACTACATTTAATTAACCAATATGAAATTGATATTTATGACGTGCCTATGAGAGAAATAGCTGACCAGTATTTAAATTATATACACACACTACAGGAACTACACTTAGATGTAGCAAGTGAATACTTGGTCATGGCTGCAACTTTATTAGCTATCAAAAGTGACATGTTATTACCTAAACAGGAATTAGAGATTGAAGATGAGTATGAAGAAGACCCTAGAGAAGAACTAATTCAGAGGCTAATTGAATATAAGAAATATAAAGAGGCTTCGCATGTGTTAAAAGAAAGAGAGCATGATGCTAATCAAACATACACAAGACCGCCTATAGACCTTTCGAAATATGAGAATACAGTTAAAGTTACTAAAAGTGATGAAGTAACGATTGTTGATTTAGCGCAGGCTTTTCAAAAAGTACTTAGAAGAAAGCAGTTACTAGAGCCGATGGAGACAACGGTCCAAAGGCAGGAAGTATCAATTGAGAAAAGGATGGACGAGGTTGTAGAACGTCTACAAATTAACAGTGGCAAGCAATCATTTGAAAACCTATTTCCTTATCATGAAAAGTTTGAAATTGTCGCTACTTTTCTAGCTATCCTAGAACTTATGAAAGCTGTAAGAATTTCCTGTTACCAGACTAAAAACTTTGATGATATTATGGTAGAGCTAGCGGAGGTTTAATAATGGAATTAAAGCAATTGAAAGGCATATTAGAAGGGCTCTTGTTTGTATCTGGTGATGAAGGGTTATCAATCAAACAAATTAAAGAAGTATTATCTGTAGACATCGACACCGTTCCTGTGTTGATTGAAGAATTGAAGTATGATTATGAACATAATCAAAGAGGATTATCTATATTAGAACAAAAGGAGGTATATTATCTAACGACTAAACCAGAACATGCACTGTATTATGAAAAGATGAAGGAATCAACCATTTCCTCTAGATTATCTCAAGCTGCATTAGAAACACTGGCCATCATTGCTTATAGGCAACCTATTACAAAAGTGGAAATTGAAGAAATTAGAGGTGTTAAGAGTGACGGACCAGTTCAAACATTAGTATCTAGATTTTTAATAGAAGAGTGCGGGAGGAAAGAAACAAGCGGTAGACCTATTCTTTATCAAACAACAAAAGAGTTTTTAACATTTTTTGGTTTAACTTCGTTAGAAGAGTTACCACCTTTACCAGATGAAGATTTTAATGAAGCGATGCAAGAAGCAGATTTATTTTTAGTGAACAATAATAAATGTTGTAGAGTTTTTTAACATTAAGGAGGAACTGACAACCGTAATGGATACGCACCTTCTTTCTCAAGCGGAGTCAATTAATGAACATTTAACGTTTATCGAATACGAGTTGCACGAATTTTTGGATTTTACAAGTATTGATAAACTTCTTGATTCTGAAAAGAGTTTAAATATTGAGTACCTTCAATCAATTTTTAAAGAATTTAGATATTTGGCTATCTTCTGTGGTGAAGGACGTCAGGCAATTACAAAACTTTTAAAAACAAATAGTATTGAACAAGAGTATTTTGATCGAGTTTATAAAGGGATCTATTATAAGTGTATTATTGAATATTTTTCTCCAAGGGATGAAATATGGTTTGAAGATAGCCGAGCATCTTATCGAAATAAATGCTCAATTGATTTTCAGGAACATCCAGGTCGTTTAATTGTTGAAACCATTAAAAAGATCGAACCATCATTTTTACAGCTTAGAGAACATTTAGATTATCTTGAGCTTTAAAGAGGCAGGTTATAACCTGCCTCTTTTTTTATTCATACATATTGGACAAGAACATATATTGATTATGAGTAGTTTAAGTCCATCAAGTGAGGAGTTCGTCAATGAAAAAGCTCTATTTATTAACCGTTGTTGCCTTATTAGTTTCTGTATTTAGTACAAGCATTGGTTTTAAAGCTGAAGCATCACCAAATGTGTCCGCAAGAAATGCTATTGTGCTAGATATAGATTCAAATGAAATCCTTTATGAAAAGCAGCCCCAAGAAAAACGTAATATCGCAAGTATCACTAAAATCATGACTGCTATAGTTGCGGTTGAAAATGGAGATCTTGATGATCAAGTTACCATTAGTTCTAATGCAGTGAACAAAGAGGGGTCATCAATTTATACAAAGCCAGGGGATCGTTATTCACTTAGAGATTTGGTATATGGTTTAATGCTTAGATCCGGGAATGATGCTGCAACTGCTATTGCAGAACATGTTGGTGGCAGTGAGAAAGGGTTTGCCTTCTTAATGAATGAAAAGCGCAGGTGGATTGGAATGAAAAATAGTTCATTCAAAAATCCTCATGGTTTAGATGAAGAGGATCATTATTCAACTGCATATGATATGGCATTGCTAACTAGTTACGCAATGAAGAATGATGAATTTAGAAAGATCTTTGGCACAAAGAAATATCTTTCTGAGAATATAGATTACTATTGGTTTAATAAAAATAAGTTGCTGATGACAAATGATTACTGCACAGGTGGAAAAACAGGGTTTACCAAAAGTGCAGGACGAACATTAGTCACCACAGCAGAACGAGATGGAAAAGAGATCGTAGTGGTCACCTTAAATGCTTCTAATGACTGGAGTGACCATAGAGTATTATATGATTATGCTTTTGAAAAACTTGAAAAGCGATCAGATGGAATTGATGAGGAAATGTTAGATTTCCCAACATTCATTAAATCATATTTTGATGTTCTAGATCGAATGCATGGGGTAAAAGAATGGTCAACATAATTTGGGTAGCTCTAGCAGTTGTGGGGATTATTTATGCTATTTTTAACGGGACTATTGAAGAAGTTAATAAAGTCATATTTGAAAGTGCAAACGAGTCGGTCTATCTCATTATAAGTTTAGTTAGTATATTAGTTTTTGGTTAGGTCTGATGAAAATAGCTGAGGAAGCGGGTTTGTTGGTAAAATTGGCTAATTTATTTAAGCCTTTATTTACAAGGTTGTTTCCTGATATTCCTCATGATCATCCTGCCATGGGGTATATCTTATCAAACTTCTCTGCAAATGTTTTTGGGCTAGGTAATGCAGCAACACCGCTTGGGATTAAAGCCATGAAAGAAATGAAAAATTAATGATGATCAAGAGGACGCATCACGTTCAATGATCACCTTCTTAGCTCTTAACACTTCTAGTGTGACGATTATTCCTACCACTATTATCGCTATTAGAATGCAATATGATTCAAGCGCACCTACAGAAATTGTAACCTCTACGATCCTAGCAACATTAATATCTACTACAGGAGCTATATTAGTCGATCGTTATTTTTATTATCGTAGACAAGGGAGACTTGGGTATGATCATTCAAATAAGTAATTACATTATTCCCTTCATCATTTATTTGTTTTACTATATGGTACTTATAAACGAGTCCCAACTTATGAAAAATTTGTTGAAGGAGGTAAGGAAGGAGTATCACTCGCTATTTCCTTGCTTCCTTTTTTATTAGGTATGATTGTTTCCATTAGTATATTTAGAGCATCAGGTGCCATGGATGCATTTGTTTCATTAATTGCTCCGGTTCTATCATTTTTAAACGTACCGCCTGATATCGTACCATTAGCTTTAACGAGACCTATTTCGGGGACTGCATCCTTAGGGGTTGCAACTGATATAATTAAAACAGAAGGACCCGATTCGTTTATTGGGAAATTAGCCTCTACCATGCAAGGGAGTACGGATACGACATTATATATTTTGACGGTCTATTTTGGCGCGGTTGGAATTAAGAAAATGGGAGATGCGCTTAAGGTTGGACTGATTGCTGATTTTATTGGTATAATAGCATCGTTAGTTATTTGCTACATGTTATTCGGATAATATATAGAAAAAGGGGGAGCGTTAACTTCTGGTTAACGCTCTTATCTTTGTATATAGAAAGGTGATTTTATGGATCGTCAAGAGCGTTTACAAAAAGCAATTGCTAAAAGCGGATTTACATCAAGACGAAAAGCAGAAAAACTCATTACAGATGGGCGGGTAAAAGTTAATAACGAAAAAGTAACCGAACTTGGAACCAAAGTGGGGCCAAATGATCAAATTGAAGTAGATGGAATTCCATTAGAGAAAGAAGAGCCAGTTTATTTTCTTTTATATAAACCACGGGGTGTGATCTCAAGCGTTAGCGACGACCGTGGCCGAAAGGTTGTTGGTGATTTAATTAGTGATGAGATTGATCAGAGACTATTCCCTGTAGGTCGCTTAGACTATGATACTTCTGGTTTAATATTATTAACAAATGATGGTGAATTCTCTCAAAAACTCATTCACCCGAGCTATAAAATTAATAAAGTATATGTGGCTAAAATTAAAGGAATCCCTTCAAAGGAAGAAATCAATCTGCTGAAAAAAGGCGTAGAGCACGATGGGGAATATTTGAAATGCGTTAGTAGTCGTATTTTAAAAACGGACTTTAAAAAGCAAAAAAGCATTATTGAACTGACGCTTCAGGAAGGTAAAAATAGACAAGTTCGCCGAATGTTAGAATCGTTAGGCTATCAAGTGGAGAAACTTAAACGTGAACGATTCGGACCGTTAAATTTAGGAAACTTAAATCCTGGTGAGTATCGTGAATTGACGCCACATGAAGTAAAGCAATTTTCAGATTTAGCAAAAAAAAAAATGTTAAATAATGTTCAAACATGATTTTCTTGCGTTTTAACCACAGTGTTATAATGGCGATAAGGAGGTCGGATGATGTTCAAAAACAAGAAAACAAGACTGGTCTTTCGTAGTGTTGTATTGTCAATTTTAGTTATTACAACGATATTAGTTTTATATATAAACAGCCTTCAAGATAATCCGATATTAGCTGAAGGTGACCCTGCAGAAGACTTTGTATTAGAACGCTTGGATAACGGAGAAGAGATTCAGCTTTCTGAATTAGAAGGCAAGGGTGTTATGATTAACTTTTGGGCAACCTATTGCGGACCATGTAAAAAAGAGATGCCGTACATGGAAGAACTGTATCAAAAATATCAAGATCAAGGTATCGAGATTATCGCCGTAAGTGTTGATAAAAATAGAATGGTCATTGAAAACTTTTATAACAGATACAATTTATCATTCCCATTAGTACACGACAAAAATGGTACAATTATGGAACTTTACAATGTACAACCTCTACCAACATCTTATTTTATAAACCCGGATGGAACTATAGAGCGTGTTGTAAAAGGACCATTGACTTTAGATCGTTTAGAGACTTATTTCAAAGAGATTTTACCTAAAGAATAGCAAACATAATTGTTTGACCGTGAGGGATAGATATGAATAAGATCAAATGTGAATGCGGACACATTAATCATGAAGGTACAGTACTTTGTGAAGCATGTGGTAAACCAATAAAAGAAAACCAACATATAGATGGTAACGACCAGCAAAAGGTACTTGAGATGCGTTATGAAGGAAGTGCACGCAGATCCAAAACGTACAAACGAACGTTTATTGATAAAACTTGGGCATTTTTCTCATCAGTTAAAGTGGGAGTTTGGTTAATAGTCGCAGCATTGATCGCAGCTGCTATAGGTACATTGTACCCACAAGAAGAATTTAAAAATTCAGTACTTCCTTCTAGTCAATTCTATGAAGAACAATATGGGTTAACAGGTAAAATATTTTACCAATTAGGGTTTCACAACTTGTATAGCTCATGGTGGTTTATAACGCTAATTGCACTTATTGGTATCTCATTAGTCATCTGTTCTATTGACAGGTTTGTCCCATTACATAGAGCGCTTAAGAATCAAAAAGCAAAAAGGCATGAAGTTTTCGTAAGAAGGCAACGCTTTTTTAGTGAATCAGAGAATGTAACAGAAGATGAGAAAAACAAATTAATTGAACGTTTAAAAAAGAAGCGGTACAAAATCACTGAAGACGATGGACATATTTTAGCTGAAAAAAACCGTTTCTCACGTTGGGGGCCCTATGTCAATCACATTGGACTCATTATAATTTTAATCGCAGGTATCCTTAGAATGTTTGATTTCATGCATACAGAAGGTTATATATGGGTGCGAGAAGGGGAAACAAAGGTCCTTCCAACGACAGAACAACAATATTACATCAAAAATGATAAATTCATTTATGAAACATATGACCGTAACGATGAACGATTTCAGGAAGCACTAAAGAATGAAGAATTTGACGTTCCGAGTAATTTCCAAACAAATGCAACTGTCTATAAAGTTAAAGGCGATATTATTCCAGGTCAAGAGCCTGAACTTGAGAAAGTCACAAGTGGTTCAATTAGACTTAATGAGCCAGTTACATTTGATGGGTATGGCATTTATCAGTCAGGTACTCAGTTGAAAAGTGAATATAAGACTATTTCTTTTAATGCTGAAACGAACAATGGTAACGGATTAGGTGGATTTAAGTTTGATACGAATAAAGACAAACGAATATTTAAACTTGACCAAGGTTACCAAGTTGAAATTAAAGATTATTACCCACAATTTGAAATTACAGAAGAAGGACCTTCATCTTTTTCAAAATATCCACGGAACCCTGGTATTATTTTTGAAGTTACTGGACCTGATATTGAAAAAGAGAGATTCTTTTACATTGACGAATCTGTTATTGCCTTGAATGACAATCACACCATAAACTTATCAGTAGAAGATACAGAATTAATCACTGCTTCTGGGTTAATCGTTAAGAAGGATTACTCACTTCCTTTCTTTTTAATTGGAGCTGTTATATTTATGATTGGTGTTGCACAAGGTTTATACTGGCATCACAGAAGGGTTTGGATTCATCCGAAAGGTGAACAGTTCTTAATAGCTGGCCACACTAATAAAAAACTGGTTTGGTCTTAAAAATGAAATCGAAGCATCTATAGAGGGCACATCAATCAATATGGTCAATGACCAACAGGAGAAGATCTAAAAGGAGGGTCTATTATGGATTTATATGCGCTAAGTAGTAATTTCTTATATGCCGCATTTATTTTGTATTTAATTGCAACCTTGTTTTTTGGTGCAACCATCGGTAATAAACGTGAAGCAAACACAAAATCAAAAGCTTCTAAAATTGCTATTACGGTTACGATTTTAGGTTTTATTACCCAACTGACTTATTTCTTTATAAGATGGTCTGCAGCAGGTCATGCCCCAGTCAGTAATATGTTTGAGTTTATCGCGTTTTTTCGGTATGATGCTTGTATTTGCGTTTATTATCATTTACTTCATCTATCGAGAAACAATCCTAGGGTTATTTGCTCTACCAACCGCTATCTTAATTATCGGATACGGTTCGATGTTTCCAACTGAAATATCTCCATTAGTTCCGTCGCTACAGTCTCATTGGCTATATATTCACGTAACGACTGCAGCAACCGGTGAAGCTATACTAGCTATTAGTTTTGTTGCAGGATTAGTCTATTTAATTGCAAAAATTGACCAGACTAAAAGATCATCTCAAACCACTTGGCTAGAATTTGTGTTATTTTTTGTATTTGCAACAGCGGCGTTTATTATTATTACGTCTAGTTTTGAAGCAGCGGGTTACCAAGCGGAATTCAACCAAACAATTGATGGTGCTGAACAATCTGTAGAATATCATTTACCACCTTTAATTGAACCTAATAATTCAGAGCTAACCTCAAATGGATTTACATCAGGTATTGAAGCGCCGGCCTGGATGCATGGTTCAAACGCAGGATCAAAATTCAATACATTGGTTTGGTCAATCTTAGGTGGTTTAATTCTTTATGGGTTAGCAAGATTAATACTAAGGAATAGAGTTGCAGCAGCCATACAGCCTAAGCTATCTAGAGTAAATATAGACAAGGTAGATGAAATCATTTACCGATCCGTCGCAATTGGTTTTCCAGTCTTCACATTAGGAGCTTTAATATTTGCGGCTATATGGGCTCAGGATGCCTGGGGTCGCTTTTGGGGATGGGATCCTAAAGAAGTATGGGCACTCGTTACTTGGCTATTCTATGCAGCGTTTTTTACATTTACGTTTAGGTGCTGGGTGGCATGGTGAGAAATCCGCCTGGTTAGCAGTTGTCGGTTTTACTATTATAATGATGAATTTAATATTTGTTAACTTAGTTATTGCAGGTTTACACTCATATGCTTAAAAAATAATTAAAGGAGTTGTCTTACATGTCTGAACAAGCGAAAATCTTGGTAGTTGATGATGAAGAGCGAATCCGACGTTTACTAAAACTTTATTTAGAACGTGAGGAATATGTCATAGAAGAGGCTGAAAACGGTGAAGAAGCTTTAAGAAAAGCTTTAGAAATTGATTTTGATTTAATATTACTAGATTTAATGCTTCCAGAAATGGATGGCGTAGAAGTATGTACTAAACTCCGTGAACGTAAGGCAACACCTGTGATTATGTTAACAGCTAAAGGAGAAGAGTCGAACCGCGTTCAAGGCTTTGAAGTCGGAGCAGACGATTATATAGTTAAACCATTTAGCCCTCGTGAAGTCGTTTTGAGAGTTAAGGCTTTATTACGTCGTTCATCATCAACAAAATATTTAAAAACGGATACTGATTCCCATGATGTGATTGTTTATCCTCATTTAACCATCGATAAAGATGCACATCGGGTAATTGCTGATGGGGTTCAAGTTAATTTAACACCAAAAGAATATGAATTACTCTATTATTTAGCAAAGACACCTGATAAAGTGTTTGACCGCGAAGAGTTACTGAAAGAAGTGTGGGAGTATGAATTTTTGGTGATTTAAGGACAGTTGATACTCACGTAAAAACGACTAAGAGAAAAATTAAGCAAAGTTTCAGAAGATGCTGCAAAAATGATTGTGACGGTGTGGGGAATCGGGTACAAGTTTGAGGTAATCGATTCATAATGCTTTGGAGAAGTGTTGTTTTTAAACTATGGTTTACGATTATTTTATTAGTTGCTTTCGTCTTAATGATCTTAACTGTATTTTTACTTGAGTTTTTTGAGGATTTCTATGTTCAAGATGCTGAAGAAAATCTGATGAACCAGGCTGAAAATGTTGCAGTAGTCATAGACCAACATAAAGAAACATCTCTAACTTTAGATACAATTGATCAATTATTAGCACCTCAAACCAGTGTTACGGTCTTTTTTACCGAACATGATTTTTGGCAAAATAAAATGGACGCGAATAAACCTTCTATTGAACCTAGTTGGTTTGTAAGTAATGATGAAATAAGTGGGGTATTTAATTCGAACGAATCGGTTCGAAAAATTACGACACTACCAAATAGTAACGCGGAAATTATAATAGTTGGAATGCCAACAGTAGACAACAACGGAGCAATCTATGTTTATCAGTCACTTGAAGTAGTTGAAGAAACTACTACTAAAGCTACAAAAATCATTTTATTAGCGGCAACTATTGCCATCGTACTTACAACTATTTTTGCATTCTTCTTATCGAGTCGTATAACAGCACCTCTGATCAAAATGAGAAGAGTAGCGGGAGAATTATCCCGTGGTGAATTTAATACGAAAGTTCCAGTATTAACTCATGATGAAATTGGTGAATTAGCTATTTCATTTAACCGAATGAGAAGACAGTTAAATTACCATATAACAGCTTTAAACCAAGAAAAATCGCAATTATCGAGTATCTTAAAATCGATGGCAGACGGTGTTATTACAGTAAATAAACAACTGGGTGTTATGCTGATTAATCCACCTGCTGAACAGTTTTTATCGCAGGTTAATTTTCAAGGAGACAATGAGGATTATACATTGCCACAAGAATTAAGGAAGACATTGCAGAATGTGATTGAGGAAGAGCAGGAATATGCAAAAGAAATTGTAGCTCAAGGACGTAATTTTGTATTAGTCATGACCCCATTATATATTGAAGGTGAGGCCAGGGGAGCTGTAGCAATTATTCGTGATATGACAGAGGAACGACAGTTAGATAAATTGCGTAAAGATTTCCTTGCTAACGTCTCACATGAATTAAGAACGCCAATCTCGATGATGCAAGGTTATTCAGAAGCGATTGTTGATGATATTGCAGAAACTAAAGAGGAAAAGCAAGAATTAGCTCAAATTATTTACGATGAATCATTAAGGATGAACCGTTTAGTTAATGAACTTCTTGACTTAGCGCGTATGGAAGCAGGACATATACAAATTAGTAAAGAAAATGTAGAGGTAAAACCTTTTGTTAAGCGGATTGTTAAGAAATTCCACTCAATCGCTGATGAACAACAAATAGAGTTAGTAGAACATGTTCCAGTTGACTTAACATATTCTTTTGACCCGGACCGAGTTGAACAAGTGTTGACTAACTTAATCGATAATGCCATGAGACACACACCTAATAGCGGTAAAATTGAAGTTAAAGTTGATGAAAGCAATAATGAACTTACGTTTTATATTAATGATAATGGCTCTGGCATACCGGAAGAAGACTTACCATTCATTTTTGAACGTTTCTATAAAAGTGATAAAGCAAGAACTAGAAATGGGCAAAAGAAAGGAACTGGCTTAGGACTGTCGATTGCTAAACATATTGTTGAGGCACATGGTGTTCAATTTACGCTAAAAGTCAATTGGGTGAGGGGACTACATTTATATTTTCAATACCTCAATAATCGTATACGACAATGAAAAGTAAGCCCAGACTAATGATTTAAATATAATCTTAGTTTGGGTTTTATTCATGCATTCATAGAACAACAATTGCAATATTAATTTGAGATGTTGTTTTATATGATAAAATATTGGGTGTTGTAACTTTTATACATATATTTCGACTATATATTTGAGAACGGAGGCTCTACGAATGAAAGCTGTCTTTCAAGAGCTGTATGAAAAATATCACCAAGATTTATTTTCTTTTATTTATTATATGGTAAAGGATCAAACAACAACAGAGGATTTAGTTCAAGAGGTTTACATAAGAGTTCTAAAATCTTATGACACATTCAAAGGCGAAAGTAGTGAAAAAACGTGGCTATTCTCAGTAGCTAGACACGTTACGATTGATCACTTCAGAAAATACGGTAAACAGAAAAAACACACTGCAAATCAATTTGATGTTAACGAACATTCAAATTTATTAAAAGATCAATCCCCGACACCACAAGAAATAGCAGAAAAAAGCGAAGAAATTCAAGATATGTATAAGTGTTTAGATGAATGCACGGAAGACCAACGCATGGTCATTATCTTAAGGTATATTCAACAACTATCCATTAAAGAAACCGCAGACGTACTTAATTGGACAACAAGCAAAGTTAAAACGACACAACATAGAGCGATTAGCGTTTTAAAAGAACTTATGTTACAGCGCGAAGGAGGGCATACAGAATGAGTAAACAACATAATGATGATTCAATTGAAAAACTATTGTCTGAGATGCCCAATATTAATGACAAAAAGACGTTTGATGATTATTACGAAAAGGTATTAGAAGAGATTAATATTGAAGATGAGCCTAAAAAGAAAAAATTACTTGGTTATTGCCAGCAATATCAACTGCCGCTGCACTTTGTTTAGCGATCATAGTCGGCTATCAGTTCGTTGGTTCTAACGAAACTGCTGATCAAATAGGTGTACAGAACAATGAATCAAGTTCGTATGATACAGATAGTAATCAACAAGAAAGTGTTGAAAAAGCAGAAGAGGCTGAAGGGGAAGAATCCAAACCATTTTCAGAACAACCTCAGGCTGAATCAAATATAATCGAGTCATCTGGACCCAGACTGTTAAGTGAAGAACAAGTAGTTTCCGATAGCATACACAAGGCAACTTTAATCATTCCAGGTCCTGCCGCTCAATATTTTGTGCCTTTGACTTATTTTATCCCTGAAAATAATGATCCTTATACTTTCTTTAATCAACAGGATGAGGTCGTACAACAAGAAGAATTAAAAACCAATTTAAATCATTACGCCCAATTCGTGGGAACTAATAATAAGTCTGTCCCTATTGTTCAGGTTGATGAAACTCAATTGCAAGGTTCAGCTAGTGAATTGGCACTTTCTGAGTCGCTAAGTTATTTTCAATCATTAGGGCATGAGCAAATACAATTACAAGATTCAGAGGGTAAATCTTTAGACCTTCCTCATTCTGGAACGATCGATCAATACACTTTTGACGAACAAAAATATGCTTATAAATTATTTGAAACTAAAAATAGGTATTTTTGGGTAAGAAAGAGATTAAATCAAAGCATGTCTATGGAAGAGGCAATTGATGAACTAAAGATAAATGAAAAGAATTTAAATGTTATTGCACCTATTCCTAAGGATTTAGAAGTAAATTTTTCTGAGGATAGCGCGGTTTTAGAAATTAATATTCATTCAAAATTATCACCAAGTAATCAGGAGTCCGTGCAAAGATTGATAGAAGCTATGTTATTAACAGCTGGTTCATTCGGTTATAATCAAATTCAATTTACTAATTTAAATATGAATCAAGTAGGACCATATGACTTAACTGAGCCTATTCATGTTCCTGAATATATCAATGTTCAATAGACCTTTTAAGCTTAATTAAAGTATATTAAAAAATCCGAACTGAGTAGAGTCATGAACTCTAATTTAGTTCGGATTCTTCTTAATTATTTTTATTAATTTTGATCTTGATAACGTTTAACACATTCATCAATTAACTTGCTTGCAGCTTCTGGACCTTCCCAATCACCAATTTCAGTCTTTTTGCCTTGCAAATCTTTGTATGTTTGGAAGAAATGAGAAATCTCATCTAATTTGTGTTGAGGTACATCCTCTAATGAATAAACATCTTTGAAACGAGGGTCTTCAACTGGTACTGTAAGTAATTTTTGGTCTTCTTCACCACTATCAATCATGTTTAGGAAACCAATAACACGTGCATCAATGACGCATCCAGGGAAAGTAGGGTTAGTGACTAGTACAAGTGCATCTAATGGGTCATCATCTAATGCAAGTGTTTCATCTAGATATCCGTATTCTGCTGGATAGAATTGTGGTGAGAATAGAACACGATCAAGTTTAAAAACACCTTTTTCTTTATCAAATTCATACTTATTCTGGCTACCTGTAGGAATTTCTACAAATACTTCTACAATTTTATTTTCTGCCATAGTTAGTCCTCCTTATGCTTATTTCGATTACTTATTATACCAATCTTTATATAGTAAGAAAAGCAAGATTCATGGTAAAATGATATAAAATGACAAAATGTATGTGAGGGAATGCGATGAATGAACAAGAATTAGTGAAAGTCCTTTCATCTAAGATTAAACTAGTCAGAAGCGAATTTAAATATAATCAAGATGAAATGGCATCTATTCTTGGCATTTCAAAGAAGACAATTGTGCAAATTGAAAAAGACAGGCAACTAGCAAGCTGGCCTGTCATCGTAACCTTTGCAAGTATCTTTAGAGATAGTTCTATTATACAGCAGGAATTCGGAGAAGAGGATATTGTTCATCTATTACAAACCATTGCACGAAAAATATTCACTTACATCAATCTCAAAAATGGATGAACCATACATTTTGGAAAGTCATAGACGAACAAAACGGTCTAATACTGCAAAGACATGTAATGACACATTATTATAGAATAGTTGATCAATTAGGTGAAAGGTTGTTTAGTAGTTTTTATAAAAAAAGTGCTGTCAAACACTTCAAAGAAATGACTGCCTATTATCATAAATAAGTTTATAAGTAACTTTTGGATTTAATGGGAAAATCCAAAAGCTGAATAGATTCTGTTGGACAACCTTCATAAGCATCCTCAAGATCTTCTAATAATTCATCTGGAACTTTTATTGTGCCAGTATTCTGATCAATTAAATTAAAGGCTACACCGGTTTCATCGTAATCAAACAGATCGGGAGCTGTTGCGCCACAAGCGCCACAAGCTATACAAGTGTCTTGATTCACGTAAGTATATTTAGACATATTTAATCCTCCAACATTTCTGAGGTGTGACATGATTAATTTCAAAGAAACATTACTATATATTTTATCACGATTAAACGGTCAACGTACAGCATACGCAGCTTACCATATCCTACAAGGTAAAAAATCAGCTCAAACCATTCAGGACATACACCTTTTTCAATTAAGAAATGCCTATGGTATACTTCCTCATTTAAGAAAAGAAGTTTATTCTAACTGGCTGGATGAATGTATTAAAGATGGATATATCAAGATAGATCCTGTTTCGTTTTCTTTAACTGAAAAAGGCAAGACGTTCATTGATTTTGACGTATTAGATCCATTAATATATTTTAATGGTTTCAAATACCATCGCATAGATCAAAAATGGTTTAGCACATTACAATTGTTGATGCAGTCATTGTCAAATTTATCATATAAGAATAAACGCTTTATTCCTATAACGGATGATTTTGATGTTCAGAATCAGGTTAAACGGTTACTAACTATACATGACCATAGCTTATTAGCAGGATTATTAAAGCATGAATTAGAGCTACTATTAAATCAATGTGAAGAAGTAAATGCCAATATATTTACAATTCAATTATCTGGGTATAAACGGATAGGATTAAACCAGAAGCAAGTGTCAGATTTATTTCAGTTAAATGTAGAAGATGTTCAATTAATTACGAAAGCTGTCATTCACGATCTATTAGGAAAAATCACTCGAGAACGAGAGCAATATCCAATTTTGAGTGATTTAATTATAGATGACCGTCATACCTCATTAACAAGTTCTGCACAGCAAACCTATAATCTATTAAAAGAGGGAAGGAATATAAAAGAGGTTGAACAAATTCGTCATTTAAAAGAAAGCACCATTCAAGATCATATTATAGAAATAGCCACACAAGTTGATGATTTCGATATTGCTCCATATATTGATTTAGAAACAATTAAACGGATTATTCAAGTCGTGAACCAAACCAACACAAAAAGATTAAAGAGTTTAATGGAGAAATTGGATCACTCAGTGACATATTTTGAACTTAGACTAGTTCTGGCTAAATATCATACATATAAAGAGAGTGTCGTTTATGATTAAACAAGGTGATCGAAGTTTAGAACAGGCATTATATCATTATTTTGGGTTCTCCTCGTTTAGAGAAGGGCAAAAAGAAATTATAGAATCGGTACAATTAAATCAACATACACTTGCAACTTTGCCAACTGGGAGTGGAAAGTCTATTTGTTATCAATTGCCTGCGAAACTTTCAAAAGGGACAACGCTTGTCGTATCACCATTAATTTCATTAATGATTGACCAAGTAAAATTGTTGAAATCTCAAGGGTTTAAACAAGTAACATCTATAAATAGTATGTTGGATCAACGGCAAAAACGAAACGTGCTTAATCATTTACATCAATACCAGCTAGTTTATTGCTCACCTGAAATGCTTCAGCACCCGTTGGTTATGAATCGATTGAAACAAGTGGGTGTTTCGCTGTTTGTAATTGATGAAGCACATTGCATTTCACAGTGGGGTCATGAATTTAGACCAGATTATTTGAGGTTAAAAGATGTAATAAAAGAATTAAATGAACCAACTGTACTTGCTTTAAGCGCGACAGCAACACCTAAAATTCAAAATGATATTATTCATTATCTTGATTTGGAAATGAAGAAGATTATTTATCCTATGGATCGAACAAATATATCTTACAATGTACTAAAATCTAATCATGTTACCGAAAAGCAAGAGCAACTCTTAGATGTGATTGAACGAGTCAATGCTCCAACTATGATTTATTTTTCTAGCAGACAAGTAACAGAACAAATTTGCTCTCAGTTACAGAGAAACTTTCCAGAACGATCCATTGCTTTTTACCACGGTGGAATGGAGCAACATGATCGTTTATTAATACAGCAACAATTTATGCTAGGTCAGCTAGATATAATATGTTGTACAAGTGCATTCGGAATGGGAATAAATAAAGATGACGTCAGGTTAATTATTCATTACCATTTGCCAAGTAATATTGAATCTTTTATCCAAGAAACAGGTAGAGCAGGTCGTGACGGTGAACATAGTGTAAGTGTGTTATTATACACAGATGGTGATGAGGCATTGCCTTTTCAGCTCATTGACTCAGAGTTGCCTGAAGATCAAGAAATAGCTTTATATGTAAACCATGATATAAAAGATTCGTTAACAGAAGTAAAAGAGAGATTTCTTAAACTTCAAATAGATCAACTTAATGAAAGTTCTAATGAATACATTATTAAAGAGATAATTAACATCCGTAATAAACGAAAAGAAATTAAGCTTAAAAGTGTTTTAGAGCTATTAAAATGGGTTAATGTTGAACAATGTAGACGACAAGCGCTATTTGAATCTTATCAATCCGTTGTTAGGAGTTCAGATTATGAGTGTTGTGATCATTGCGGATTTGTTTTAACTTCGTGGAAGGTCACGCAAACAGACCGAAGATCTAATTTAAATGAGTGGAGAAGAATACTTAATGAATTGTTACCTAATGAGAAGGTGACTCAATGAAGAAGCAAACTGAAATCATAATGCAACTAACTAAACGAGAATTAATTTTAAACTTATATTTTTCACAAATTATTTTTATAGTAATTGCATTCTTATTATCTTATATTTTATTAAATGATATAACATCACTTATTCATATGTTTAATTGGGAAATTAGAGAGCTTTTTATATATGGCTTCCTTCCCGGTTTGCTTATAGTTATAATAGATCTTCTGTTAATTAAACTTTTATCTGAAAAACATTATGATGATGGTGGAATTAACAAAAGAATATTTACATCATTATCGATTCCTCAAATATTTTTATTAGCATTAGTTGTTAGTTTTTCTGAAGAACTGTTATTTAGAGGAGTTTTACAAACGAGTTTTGGGTTTATAATAGCTAGTATTTTATTTGCATTAGTTCATTTCCGTTATTTAAATAAACCAGTATTATTGGTTTCTGTTTTAATTCTATCTTTTTTAATAGGTTATTTGTTTTTATTAACTAACAACTTGTTAGTTACCATAACAACTCATTTTACGATTGATTTTCTTTTAGGAATGTATTACCGAGTATACTATTCAGAGGTGAAGCCAGCATGGGAGAGCAGGTAAATAAGGTAGAAAAAGATTTAAATGAATACAATTTACCATCTAGAAAGGAAAGGCATAGAAGAAAAAGTCGTTCAAAGAAGAATATAAATTTTGACGTCAATCAAATGAAACTAAGTCAATACATTTTAAAAACATTATTATTTTTATTCGTGATCTTAATTATTACTATTCCCTTTGCCTATATTTATTGGTTACAATGATAATAGTTTATTATAATCGTCGAGATTTTAATAAAACTATACTACTCTTGCTTATATCTAGTGGCAGGAATAAATATATTTTCAGTAGAATTAAATCCATTAAACAATTCGAATTAATTTGAATAATACAGGCAATTTTATGTTAGCCCTAAACATAAGATAATAGTGAGACGGTGGAGGTGGTTACGTGAGATTAGAGCGTTTAAGCGTTAACCAGTTTAAGATTTTCTTAACATATGATGATCTTCAAGAAAGAGGGTATTCCAAAGAAGATTTATGGGATAATTTGCCTAGAGCTAATCAATTATTCCAAGATATGTTATATGAAGCTTGTGAAGAGCTAAATATGGACTTAGATGGTATGTTAGTCGTTAAAGTTCATATGTTACAAGCGCAAGGTATGATTATTATCGTGACTCAGAATGAATATGATGAGAGTGAAAATGACGAGTATATCGAATTAAAAGTGACAATGGATGAGAGTAAAGAGATGATATTTATATTTAATGATTTGGAAGATGTTATACAGGCAGCGAAAAGGGTACAGTACAAATATGATTTGACGAGTAGTCTCTATTCATATGATGATTCGTATTATCTTCACATTAATGAGACATCTTTGACCGAAAAAATAAGGCAAGACTTAATCTCAGTTATTTCAGAGTATGCTTCCCCAAGTACGTTAACATCTCACATTCTTAGCGAACATGGGATTCCAATTGCAAAAGAAAACGCACTACAAATCTTTGTGAAGTATTTTTAAACTATGAGGTGAACATTAAATGAACATAGCGGTCTTATACGGTGGAACATCTAAAGAAAGAGAAGTATCTTTATCAACTGGAAAAGGAATTATTCAGGCACTTAAGCAACTTGGTCATGATGTAATAGGAATAGATTTTAATCCTAAACATTTAGATTCTATAATGGGCAAGGTCAAGGATTGTGATTTAGTTTTTATTGGTTTACATGGTAAACAAGGTGAAGATGGTACCGTTCAAGGTTTGCTTGATTTAATGGATATTCCATATGTAGGCTCAGGTGTATTAGCTTCTTCACTTGCGATGGATAAATCAAAAGCGAAACAAATTTTTGCTAGTCATAACATCCCAGTTGCAAAGGGATAACATTGGTAATCATCAAAATGTTAATTCTGTTGAAGAAAAGATCCAAGAGCAATTTAAATTACCTATTGTCGTTAAGCCTAATCAAGAAGGATCAACATTGGGTTTGACAATTGTTAATCAAGAAAGCCAAATCAAAGAGGCCATAGATTTGGCTTTCACTCATGACTTTGAAATATTAGTTGAAGAATTCATCGAAGGCAGGGAACTAACTTGTGCTGTTCTGGGCAGTAAAGGTGAAGAGGAGGCCTTGCCAATAATTGAAATTATTCCTAATAGTGAATATTATGATTATGAATCAAAGTATTCTGAGGGAGGTAGTGAACACATTTGCCCTGCAGAAGTTGATGAAAAATTAACTGAACAAATTAAACAATATGCGGTTCTTGCTCATCGATCATTAGGATGTGAAACTTATTCAAGAGTAGACTTTATCTTAAATAATCAGAATGAACCAATCATATTAGAGGTCAATACTCTTCCAGGAATGACTCCGACTAGTTTATATCCTGATGCTGCTAAAGCGATAAATATGAGTTATGAAGACATGTTAAAGGAGTTTATTTCTTTAACTAAAGTGGAATAATATATACGAAATTTAACGAAGTAATTGATTTAATATTTTTACGCTTCTAATAAAGCAATAAACAAGGGAAAATTATGGCTTATTTTTGTTGCATATTCGGTATGACAATGTATACTAGTCATTGAAAGCACTTATCATTATTTTTCTCGTTTTTATTATAGGAGGTAAACACATGGTAGCCGATAAGCAAGCAGATTCTCATGAATCCAATGATATTCTAGTTTCAACTCAAGAAGTTATTAAAAATGCTCTTAACAAATTAGGTTATCCAGATGAAGCCTATGAATTGATGAAAGAACCAGTCCGCATGATGATCGTTAGAATTCCGGTCAGAATGGATGATGGTAAAATTAAAATATTCACAGGTTATCGTGCTCAACATAATGATGCAGTAGGACCGACAAAAGGCGGGGTTCGTTTCCACCCTAACGTTACTGAAAATGAAGTACGTGCCTTATCCATTTGGATGAGCCTTAAAGCTGGTATCGTTGACTTACCGTACGGTGGTGGTAAAGGCGGTATCATTTGCGACCCTAGAAAAATGTCATTTAGGGAATTGGAAGCTTTAAGCCGTGGTTATGTTAGAGCTATTTCTCAAATTGTAGGTCCAACAAAAGATATTCCTGCGCCAGATGTCTTTACTAACTCTCAAATTATGGCGTGGATGATGGATGAATACAGTCGTATTGACGAATTTAATAATCCAGGATTCATTACAGGTAAACCTATTGTGTTAGGGGGATCTCACGGAAGAGAATCTGCAACAGCTAAAGGTGTAACGATTTGTATTGAAGAAGCATGTAAAAAGCGTGGAATTGATATTAAAGGAGCTCGTGTAATTGTACAAGGCTTCGGTAATGCCGGAAGCTTTTTAGCAAAATTCATGTATGACATGGGTGCTAAAGTTATAGCAATCTCAGATGCAGAAGGCGCCTTACACGACCCTGATGGTTTAGATATTGACTATTTACTGGATCGTCGTGATAGTTTCGGTACAGTAACTAATTTATTTGAAGACACTATTACTAATGAAGAAATGTTAGAGCTAGATACAGATATTTTAGTACCAGCTGCAATTGAAAACCAAATTACAAAAAATAATGCTCATAACATTAAAGCAAGTATTGTGGTTGAAGCAGCAAATGGCCCAACGACGTTAGAAGCTACTAAGATTCTAACTGAGCGTGATGTACTTATTGTACCGGATGTATTAGCTTCATCTGGTGGTGTGACTGTTTCATATTTTGAATGGGTCCAAAATAACCAAGGCTATTATTGGAAAGAAGAAGAAGTACAAGAAAAATTACGCGAAGTATTAGTTAAAGCGTTTAATAATGTCTATACAACAAGTCAAAATAGACAAATTGACATGCGTTTAGCTGCTTATATGGTTGGTGTACGTAAAATGACTGAAGCCGCTCGCTTCCGTGGATGGATTTAGTCAGAAGTTACAATTTGATTATTTAAGGTCAATCTCCTATCATAGTTTTGGTAGGAGATTTGTATGTTTAGGAGTGGAGTTAGATGCAAAAAGAAGAAGTCATCATAATTGGTGCAGGACCCTGTGGTCTTTCAGCTGCCCTTGAGTTAAAACGAAAAGGTATTGAACCATTGTTAATTGAAAAAGGAAATGTAGCAAATGCTATATATCATTATCCAACACACCAAACATTTTTTCAGTTCGAAGTGAAAAATTAGAATTGGTAATATGCCTTTTATCTCTGAACGTCAAAAACCAGTCCGAAATGAAGCGTTAACCTATTATCGAATGGTTGCTCAAAGAAGTGATTTGAGAATAAATAATTTTGAACGTGTCGATCAAATCAGACAGTCACATAATATGTTTCAATTAAAAACGACAACGGACAAAGGTGATGAAATTTATTACCAAGCAGACTATATTGTCGTTGCAACAGGTTATTATGATCATCCTAATAAATTAAATATTCCTGGTGAAGATTTACCCCATGTTTCACATTATTTCAAAGAAGCACATCCATTTTTCGATAAAAATGTGGTCGTAATTGGTGGAAAGAACTCTGCAGTAGACGCAACATTGGAATTAGAGAAAGCTGGTGCTAACGTCACGGTACTATATAGAGGAGCTGATTACTCCCCAAGCGTTAAACCCTGGATTTTGCCATTGTTTGAATCACTAGTTAAACATAGAAAAATTAACATGCACTTTAATTCCAATATTAAAGAAATACAGACAAAACATGTAAAGGCAGTTATAGATGGTAAAGAGCAATTGATCGATGCTGATTTTGTATTCGCTATGACAGGTTATCATCCAGATCATTCGTTTTTAAAACATATAGGTATTGAAATAAACGATGAAACCGGCCGTCCATTATTTGATCGTCATACAATGGAGACTAATGTTCAAAATATTTATATAGCAGGAGTTATAGCTGCAGGTTATAATAATAATGAAATCTTTATTGAAAATGGTAGACACCACGGTAAACTGATAGCTGATCATATTCAAAATAAAAAGAATCACGGTGATTAAATGAAAAAGTAGTCTTAATTACAACAGGTGGAACGATCGCTAGTAAACCTAATGAAAATAGTGGCAAATTAACTTCTGGCGCAATGACGGGTGAAGAACTAGCCTCTTTGTGTGAGTTGCCAGATGAAATACAAGTGGAAGTAGATTCCGCTTTTCAAAAACCAAGCGTACACCTAACGGCAAATGATTGGGTGTTATTAAAAAATAAAATCGAATTTTATTTTGAGAATCCTGAAGTTGATGGTGTTGTCATTACCCATGGTACAGATACGTTAGAAGAAACAGCATACTTTTTAGATTTAACGATTAATGATCCTAGACCAATTGTCGTTACTGGTTCACAACGTTCGATTTCTGATTTAGGTAGCGATGTTTATATTAATTTAAGGCATGCCATTTATTCTGCTTGTAGCGAAGATTTGCATAATGCTGGTACCGTCGTAGTTTTTAATGAACGTATTTTTTCAGCGAAATATGTGAAGAAGGAACATGCCAGTAACATTCAAGGATTTAATGCTTTTGGCTTTGGTTATCTAGGAATCATTGATAATGATGAAGTTCAAGTTTTCCAAAAACCCATAAAACGTGAGTATTATTCAATTAAGGGGAGCTTACCTAGAGTTGATATCGTTAAATGTTACACTGATGCAGATGGATCTATATTAGATGCCTTAAGAATAGCAAACGCTAAAGGAATTGTCATAGAAGGTGTAGGAAGAGGTCAGGTTCCTCCCAAAATGATGCCAGCTATAAAGAAATGTTTAGAAAATGGAATTTTTATCGTTATTACTACTGCTTCAGAAGAAGGAGCCGTTTACCCTACGTACGATTACGAAGGTAGCGCCTATGATTTAATCAATAAAGGTGTCCTATTAGGAAGTGACTCAGATAGTAAGAAAGCAAGGGTGAAACTTGCGGTCATGATCGCTTCAGGTAAAAAAGAATATTCATTCTAAGATTATAAAGTCTGCAGATATCTGCAGGCTTTTTTATTTGTAAGAATATTAACCAAAAATCACAAAAGATAATAAAGCACAGATTGTTTGTATGAGGAGGAATGAATACATTGTCCAAACTAAAAATTTTGATTCTGATCAGTTTAGCAATTGCATTGACTATAGGTACATCAAGTGAAGTACCAGAAACTAAAGCGTTTACTCAACAAGTTATTCAAAAAGGAGCAGTCGGAGATGATGTCATAGAATTACAGTCAAGACTTCAATATATCGGTTTTTATAATGGTAAAATTGATGGAGTTTTGGATGGGGAACTTACTGGGCTGTACGTAATTTTCAGAATGAATTTGGAATGAAAGTAGATGGTCTTGTTGGTCAAAAACTAAGGATATGCTAGTTAAAGCATCTGAATACGATGAACAATGGGTGAAGGAACAAATAAGACAAGGTAAAGAGTTCACTCACTACGGTGGTCAGAAACGTCCATGGTCTGAAGCTCAAAAGTCTAATCAAAATCAACAAGGAAACCAAGGTAAACAGGGTGGCCAAGGGCAGCAAGGTCAAGCTAATCAAAACAATCAGCAAGAACAACCAGAGCAACCTACTGCTACAAATGTACCAAAAGGTTTTTCACAAAATGACATACAATTACTAGCTCAGGCAGTCTACTCTGAAGCTAGAGGTGAGCCTTACGTAGGGCAAGTAGCTGTAGCAGCAGTTATATTGAATAGGTTAGAAGACTCAACATTTCCTGATTCCATTTCGGGAATCATTTTTGAACCACTTGCGTTTACCGCAGTAGCAGATGGACAGTTTTACATGGAACCTGATGAACAATCTAGAGAAGCTGTTATGGATGCCATAAATGGTTGGGATCCTTCTGGAGGTGCTATTTATTACTTCAACCCTGATACAGCAACTTCTGATTGGATATGGCAAAGACCTCAAATTAAACGAATTGGAAAACACATTTTCTGTAAATAGAAAGGAGGACTTCTGATATGTTTCGTTGGATATTATATATTGTTCTATTGATCGGTTTCATAGGTGCTATCGTATATGGTTATCAGGAGCACCAAGAAAAGAATGCTATTTTAATACAAGCAGAAAACAATTATCAGCGTGCTTTCCATGATTTAACCTATCGCATGGATTTACTTAATGACAAAATTGGAACTGTATTAGCTATGAATACACCAGAAAATTTGTCTCCTCAACTAGCTGAAATCTGGAAAATATCATCAGATGCTCAAGCGGATGTTGGTCAATTACCGTTAACTTTATTACCGTTTAACAAAACAGAGGAGTTCCTTAATAATATTGGAGAGTTCTCATATCGGGTCGCCGTAAGAGGCTTAAGTGAAAATCCTTTAACGGATGAAGAGCTTAAAACATTAAATCAATTACACGAAAATTCTAATAAAATTAAAAAAGAATTAAGAACGGTTCAACATGAAGTACTTGATCAAGGTTTACGATGGATGGACGTAGAAGTAGCATTAGCTACGAATGAACCTTCTGATAATACAATCTTAGATGGTTTAAAAACGATTGAAGATAGTTCTGATCAATTTAACAGTTCAGACAATGAAGGTGTCTTTAATTTAAATACCAAGTCTGAAGGGGAACAAATTAATTTCGAAGGCAAATCCTATAAAGAAGAAGAAGTCAGAAAATTTATCTCAAAACAATTTGAACTGAATGAAAATGTCGATATGAAGGTTTCTAAAACTGGTAAAGGTTCAAATATTCCGATGTATAACGTTTCGTTTGATACAGGAGATTTACATGGTTATGCTGAAGTAACCCAGCAAGGGGCAAATATGATATCATACATGCTGACAAGAGACATTGGTGAAGCTAAAATAAGTCTTAACAAGGCCATGAATCAAGCTAAAGAACTTTTAAATGGAATCGGTTATGAAAATATAGAAATGGTCGAAAGTTCACAATATGAAAAGGTTGGAGTGTTCAGGTTTGTAAGAGTTGAGGATGGTGTTTATTACTACCCTGACAGCCTTCAAGTAAAAGTTGCCCTTGATAATGGTGACATTGTTGGACTAAGTGCAAGAGATTACATCGTTAACACAACTAGAAGAGGTGAAGTTGATTTTAATAAAAAATTAACTGAAGAAGAAGCTAGAGATGTCGTTAATCCAAATATTGATATTAAGGAAACACGTCAAGCAGTCATAGAAAATGATATTGGTGATCTCGTGCTTTGTTATGAGATGGTAGGTGTCATTGATCAACAAACATATAGAGTGTATATAAACGCTAATGATGGCTTTGAAGAAAAAGTTGAGATTTTACAGCAGTCAGAACAATTATACGGTATTAATTAATCTGGAAAAGGAAAGACAATTAAGTCTTTTTCCTTTTTCATTTTTTTTTGCCATAATAAGAGTATCTGAAAACGGGAAGGGGAATAACCATGTTTAAAGTAGGAATGAAATTAAACCATTGAAACATTTAAAGATGGTGAATTAGAAAATCGTTTTCAGTGCAGAATTGTTGAGACTACTGAACATTATCTCTGTATTGATTATCCTATAAATGAAAAGACAGGTCGTACTACATTATTATTAGACGGCTCAGAATTTAACGTATCTTTTATAGGTAGTGACGGCAATGTACATCAATTCACTTCAGAAGTAAAGGGAAGAAAAAAACTTAAGATTCCAGTATTACTGATTCTAAAACCTTCACATCAAGAAATGAAGAAGATTCAAAGAAGGGAGTACGTAAGAGTAGACGTTTCCCTAGATATAGCGATCAAGCCCCTAAATGATAATAGCCCATCGTTAATTACTAGAACATTAGATATAAGTGGTGGTGGGTTAGCAGTTGTAGATGATGGCACTTCTAAGTGGTACAAGCGGGGAGACGTAATGGAAGCAACTATTGTACTTCCATACGATGCCATTCATTATAGTTATTTTATTGCAGAAGTTGAATTAATTAGAGCCATAGAGGGACGATCTGACTCCCCATCTAAAATTACTTTTCAATTTAATAATTTAAATGAAAAACAGAGAGATCAAATCATCAAGTATTGTTTTGAAAAACAACTTGAAGTACGCAAAAAAATAAATGGTTAACATCGAGGTAACGGAGGAATAGAAAAATGAGAATTGCAATTGATGGACCTGCAGCAGCTGGAAAAAGTACAGTAGCAAAAATTATCGCCAAAAAATTAGAGTATGTTTATATCGATACTGGAGCAATGTATCGAGCTTTAACTTGGATGGCTTTAAACACTAACACCGATGTTCATGATGAAAATCGTTTAAGTGACTTAGCTGATCGATGTAACATTATGTTTAAAAATCGTTCAAGCGGGCAAGAAGTCTATATAAATGACCAAAATATTACGAACGAAATTCGTGACCATGATGTAACTAATCATGTTTCTTACGTAGCTCAACACGGTAAGGTTCGTGAAAAATTGGTTGAAATGCAACAACAACTTGCTGAAGAAGGAAATGTTGTTATGGATGGAAGGGATATTGGAACATTCGTGCTTCCAAATGCCGAAATTAAAATCTTTTTAATCGCTTCAGTTGAGGAACGTGCAGAACGTAGGCACAAAGAAAACATAGAAAAAGGTTTTGACTCTGACTTAGAGCAATTAAAAGAAGAAATCAGACGACGTGATGAAATCGATTCTCAAAGAGAGGTCGCACCACTGGTCAAAGCAGATGACGCCATTGAAATTGATACAACTAATAAGTCTATTGATGAAGTAGCAGATCAAATATTATCGCTTGTTCATTCAAAAGAATAAAGGGGTTTAAACCATGTTCTATAAATTTGCTAAAACCGTCGTTAAGATTATTTTTAGTTTAATATTTAAAATAAAGGTTATTGGAAAAGAGAACATACCTAAAAATGGTCCAGTTATTATTTGTTCAAACCATATTTCCAATTTTGATCCGCCAGTTGTCGGGATTACTAGTCCTAGAGATATTCATTTCATGGCAAAGGAAGAGCTTTTTGAGAAAAGTTGGTTAAATAAGATCTTAACTAATGTAGGCGCTTTTCCTGTAAAAGAGGGATGAGAGATCGAAATGCGTTAAGAAATGGTCTGAAATTACTAGAAGAAGGCCATACTCTAGGTCTTTTTCCTGAAGGAACCCGAAGTAAAGATGGAGAAGTAAAGAGAGGATTGGCTGGTGCAGGATTTTTGCCATGCGTTCTAATGCAACAGTCATACCTTGTGCTATAATTGGTACATACAAAAAATTCAGTCCAATAAAAGTAGTTTATGGACAACCTATAGAATTTAAATCCATGCAAACAGAAAAGCCAAATGCTCAAGAAGTGACGGATGAAATTATGGACCATATTAAGCGATTATTAGATGAAAATAGATCATCCATGTTAAGATGAAATTATTAACTATAGAAATGTGGTAGTTTGAAAGCTTAAGGAGGAAGAGAAATGAGCGAAAATCAAGAAAATCAAATGGAACAAACTTTAGAGGTAGGAACCGAAGTAATAGGGAAAGTAATCAAACTTGAGGATAAGCAGGTTATTGTTGATATTGGAGCTAAATTTGATGGCATTATTCCGATATCTGAACTATCACACATTCATGTAGAACATCCGAATGAAGTACTATCTGAGAGCGAAGAAGTTCAGCTACTCGTTACGAAATTAGAAGACGAAGCGATTGTTTTATCTCGTAAACAATTAACTCAAAACAAGCATGGGAAAACTTACAGGAAAAGCTTGATTCCGATAAAGTTTTTGAAGCAACAGTTATGGATGTTGTTAATGGAGGTTTAGTGATGGATGCTGGTTTGAGAGCATTTATGCCTGCATCACACGTTGAAGCCTATTACGTCGAAGACTTTGAGCCCTATAAAGGACAAACACTAGAAGTTAAAGTTATTGAAATGGATGCTACAAAACAGCGAGTTATTCTTTCTCATCGTGCTGTAGTTGAAGAAGCAGAAAAGGCTAAAAAGCAAGAGGTATTAAATAATATTGATGCTGATTCAATTGTTGAGGGTACAGTTCAACGCATAACTAACTTCGGAGCTTTTGTAGACTTAGGTGGAGTAGACGGATTAATTCATATTTCCCAACTATCCCATGATCATGTTGACAAGGCTGAGGATGTTGTAACTGAGGGAGAAACAGTAAAAGTAAAGGTTTTATCTGTCGATCGCGATAATGAACGAATCGCTTTATCACTAAAAGATACAAAACCAGGCCCATGGGATGGGATTGAAAATGAATTCAAACCAGGTGATGTCGTCGAAGGTGAGGTAAAGCGTCTCGTTAATTTGGTGCATTTGTAGAAATAAAATCAGGTGTTGAAGGCTTAGTCCATATCTCACAAATCGCAAAAGAGCATATCGGTAATCCGCAAGAAGTGTTACAAGAAGGTCAAAAAGTTAAAGTGAAAGTACTTGATATTAGTAAAACGAATAAAAGAGTTTCTCTAAGCATAAAGGAAGCTCAAGAAGAACAAGATAATGTTGAGTTGAAGAAATATCAAAAAGACGATGACGATCAAGGTTTTCAATTAGGCGATTTAATCGGCGACCGATTAAAAGACTTAAAAAAGTAAACTTTAATATTTAGCAGGACTGAGAGCGCCAATTTAACTAGTCAAATATGTTACGGAACAGCCATAGATTATTTTTAAATTGAGCCGCTCTGTTCCGCCTTAAAAAAAAAAAGTGGCGCAAATGCCACTTTTTTATTTGTCATTTTAAAGAAGTTTACATTAAAGGATGAATATATATGAGAAAATCTGTTGTTGCAATTGTGGGAAGACCTAATGTAGGTAAATCAACTATATTTAATCGCCTTGTAGGTGAGAGAATATCGATTGTAGAAGATACACCTGGTGTAACCAGAGACCGAATTTATTCAGAGGCTGAATGGCTTCATTCAACTTTTAATGTCATCGATACAGGTGGCATTGATATTAGTGACGAGCCTTTAATCGTGCAAGTTCGTGAACAAGCTCAAATTGCGATAGAAGAAGCTGACGTCATTATATTCTTGGTCAATGGTAGAGAAGGAATTACAGCAGCTGATGAAGAGGTAGCTAAAATTCTATATAAATCGAATAAGCCTGTTGTACTTGGAGTTAATAAAATTGATAATTACGAAATGCAGGAACTCCTATATGAGTTTTACGCATTAGGGTTTGGGCAACCATATCCCATTTCAGGTACTCATGGTTTAGGACTTGGCGATTTATTAGATGAAGTTATTAAGCACTTTCCAGAGGACCTTGATGATGATGAAGATGAAGATCGTATTAACTTCTCATTAATCGGTAGGCCTAACGTTGGTAAGTCTTCATTAGTAAATGCGATTTTAGGCGAAGAGCGTGTCATTGTTAGCAATATAGCAGGCACCACAAAAGATGCTGTAGATACTGAATTCTCTAAAGATAACAGAAAATTTAAAATAATTGATACAGCTGGCATGAGAAAACGAGGTAAAGTATACGAATCAACAGAAAAGTATAGTGTTTTACGTGCTCTAAAAGCGATAGAACGCAGTGATGTCGTATTAGTTGTCATTGATGCTGATACAGGAATCATTGAACAAGATAAAAGAATTGCTGGATATGCTCATGAGGCAGGTAAAGCAATTGTTATTGTGGTTAACAAATGGGATGCAGTTGATAAAGAGCAGGATACGATGAAAAAATTTGAAGACGACATACGGAAACAATTTCAATTTCTTTCTTATGCCCCGGTCGTATTTTTATCAGCATTAACTACTAAGAGAATTCACACACTTCTACCAATGGTTATTGAAGTTAGTGAGAATCATTCAAAGCGAGTGAGGACCAATTTATTAAATGAAGTCATCGAAGATGCACTCGCTATGAATCCAGCACCATCAATCAAAGGACAGAAACTTAAGATTCTATATACAACTCAAGTGTCAACAAAGCCTCCAACTTTTGTTGTGTTTGTAAATGACCCTGAGCTTATGCACTTTACGTATGAACGCTTTTTAGAAAACCGTATACGTGACGCTTTTGGTTTTGTTGGTACACCTATTAAAATTTACGCTAGACAAAGAAAATAAGAGGTGAGAATTAAATGGAACAAGTTGCAGTTATCGGTGCAGGTAGCTGGGGAACAGCGCTAGCTATGGTACTTGCGCACAATGGCCATGATGTTAGAGTTTGGTCTCATCGTGAGTCACAAGTTGAAGAAATAAACTCAAAACATATTAACTCAAAATATTTACCAAATGTAGAACTACCTTCAAACTTAGTTGCTTATTCTGATATGCAAAAAGCTATCGAAGGTGCTAAAGCTATATTATTAGTTGTACCTACTAAAGCAATTCGAGAAGTGTGCAGACAATTAAGACCTTTTATAACCAATGGCCAAACTGTCATTCACGCTTCTAAAGGTATTGAGCCCGAAACACATAAAAGAATATCAGAAATGATCGCGGACGAATTAGGCGATGAGGTTAACAACCGACTAGTTGTATTATCGGGACCTAGTCACGCAGAAGAAGTTGCACTTAAACAGCCGACAACTGTTACTGTTTCATCATACAACATGGACGCCGCTGAGGTTGCTCAAGACTTGTTTATGAATGAACATTTTAGAGTATACACGAACGATGATGTTGTTGGTGTTGAAATTGGTGGAGCTTTAAAGAATATTATTGCTCTTGGTGCAGGTATTTCCGATGGATTAGGTTATGGTGATAATGCAAAAGCTGCCCTTATTACAAGAGGGCTTGCTGAGATTGCTCGTTTAGGAACAAAATTAGATGCCAATCCACTTACCTTCGCCGGTTTAACTGGTGTTGGAGACTTAATTGTTACTTGTACAAGTCAACACAGTCGAAATTGGCGAGCAGGTAATATGTTAGGTAAAGGTTATGTTCTTCAGGATGTATTAGATCAAATGGGTATGGTTGTAGAAGGCGTTAGAACGACGAAGGCTGCTTATCAATTAGCACAGAAATTAGATATTCCTATGCCTATTACAGAAGGGCTTTATGAACTGTTGTTTGATGAAAAAGACCCTAAACAAGTAGTAGATGAATTAATGAATCGTGGGAAAACTAAAGAATTAGAAGATTTAAATTCATTTTTATAAAATTAGACGCTAAACACACACAACAGCCCTCCCTTTCTTGCATATAGTATTACGAATGCAAACTAGGGAGGAGCCAAATATGTCTCAAGATTTCCAACAAAATATTTTTGAGCATTTGAAAAAGAAAGCAAATATTAACCCTAATGAAGTGATGAATGTTGCAAAGTCTGTTCAAAATGCAAACTTTAAAGATGAAAGAACAGTCCGGAATTTAGTAAGACAACTGGCTATGATGGCAAATAAACCATTAAGTCAACAAAAGAAGATCGGATCGTTAAAATGATTACTGAAAAAGGGCATCAATTGGATCATCAAACTTTGCAACAATTATTTAAAAAATAGGGTAAGAATGGGCAAGCGAAGTTTCAGGATGTACGATGAGTCATACTATAATATGCAACAGTCAATATGAGCTACTTTTGTGAGGAATTTAGTCTAAAACTAGAGGTGCAGAGCCCCATGCACCTCTTTTTAATTTGCATATAGATATGAATTAACATGATTTACAAATTTCATCCCTTAAAATAGTTTATAGTTATGCTATAATATCCCCTAGAGAAAAGAGAAAGGGCTTGATTAGAATGACAGATGCAATGTTTAGAATGTACATATCGTTTGGAGGTATGGGTGCATTAATTTTATCTGCACTACTAATATTATTTGCTAGACATAAATTAAAAGGTTTTTTGGAATTGTGGTAAGTATTCTAGCTTATTTACTATTGATTATTGGAAGTATCATTATCTTTTATATTGTTTTCAGCGGACCAACAGCAGAATAGGTGGGTTAATAAATGAAGCTTAAGTTAGGAATTATACTTGTTATCACATCAGTAATATTATCAGCTTGTCTATATCCTGATAGTCAGCGTGTAGAAAACACTCCTACAAATGATGAACAATTGGAACAAGTCCAAAATGCAGTGCATCAATATCAAGAACAACATAATGGTTTATTACCGATTAAAAATAGAGATCAAAATACACCATTATTTATAAAATATCCTATAGATTTTAATAAATTAAAAGAGTCAAATATTATGGGACAGCCTCCTGCTAATTCGTATGAACGGGGCGGTGCCTATTCATACGTGATTATAGACCCAGAAAATAAGGCGATAGTTAAAGTGTCAGATGTGCGAGTAAATCAAAAATTACGTACTGTAAATTATGAGATTAATTTATATCGAAATGAGAATTTATATCCGCCTTATGGTGAAATGCTTTTTAAAAATTACTTTAAATTAGATTATGAATCATTAGGTATTGATCAGCCGTTTACTGTTAAAAGTCCATATACTAGAAATAAATTAGATGTGATCATTAATGCAAAAGGACAAGCATTAGTTGACTATCGCCCGGATGTCTATAAATTATTAGAAGAAAATAATATAGAGTCTTATGATGGTGACTTAAGAAACCTATTAGTTCAAGAATATCCATTAGTCCCGACTTATTCTCCACCTATGTATTTGGAAGATGGAGAAATTATTTTTAAACATGAAAATAAAACAAAAGAATAAAATGGTATTAGAGATTCTATTTAAATTTTATTAGAATCTCTATTTTTTTTGAAATTGAGTCATATTTGAATAGGACAACATCATAAATTAATATTGCATCGAATAATAGGTGTACGATATTGTACAGGGTCGGAGGGATATAATGGAAAATTTCAACGTGTTTCATGACATATCGAAACGGACGAACGGTGATATCTACCTTGGAGTTGTAGGTGCAGTCCGAACAGGTAAGTCGACATTTATTAAGAAGTTATGGATTTAGTGGTTATTCCGAACATCGAAAGTGAAGACGAACGAGAAAGGGCAAAAGATGAATTGCCTCAAAGTGCTGCTGGGCGTACGATCATGACAACAGAGCCAAAGTTTATCCCTAATCAAGCTGTTGAAATCGCAGTAGATGAAGGGTTAGACGTCAAAGTAAGAATGGTTGATTGCGTAGGTTACACGGTTGATAGCGCGAAAGGATTTGAAGATGAAAATGGACCACGAATGATTCATACACCATGGTATGAAGAAGCTATTCCATTTCACGATGCAGCAGAAATTGGAACAAGAAAAGTTATTCAGGAACATTCTACAGTAGGTATTGTTGTTACAACTGATGGATCATTTGGTGAAATTCCTCGTGAGGACTATGTAGAAGCTGAACGTAAAGTTGTTGAAGAGCTAAAAGAAGTCGGTAAACCATTTATCATGGTACTTAATTCTAGCAAGCCTCATGAGCTTGAAACAATGGAACTGAGAAATGAGCTGGCTGAAGAGTATGACATTCCAGTTTTACCTGTATCTGTAGAGAATTTACGAGAAGAGGATATTTACAATGTTTTAAGAGAAACGTTATATGAATTCCCAGTACTTGAAGTGAATGTAAACTTACCTAGCTGGGTAATGGCTCTTAAAGAAGATCATTGGCTTCGCAAACAATTTCAAGGTGCCATTCAAGAAACAGTTCAAAATATCAAAAGATTACGTGATGTAGATAACGTGGTCGGAAATTTCTACGACTATGATTTTATAACAGATGCCCACCTTTCAGGAATGGAAATGGGTGAGGGAGTTGCAGAAATTGACCTACATGCATCAGATGAACTTTATGATCAAGTGTTAAAAGAAATTGTAGGTGTAGAGATCAGAGGTAAAGATCACTTGTTAGAGTTATTACAGGATTATGCTGATGCAAAACGAGAATACGATCAAGTTTCTGATGCTCTTCAAATGGTGAAGCAGACAGGATATGGAATCGCAACGCCAGCTTTAGAAGATATGAGGCTTGAGGAACCAGAAATTATTCGTCAAGGTTCAAGATTTGGTGTTAGACTTAAAGCAGTGGCTCCGTCAATTCATATGATTCAAGTTGATGTTGAATCTGAATTTGCTCCAATAATCGGTACAGAGAAGCAAAGCGAAGAACTAGTAAGGTATTTAATGCAAGATTTCGAAGAGGATCCATTATCCATTTGGAAGTCAGATATCTTCGGTCGTTCGCTAAGTTCTATTGTAAGAGAAGGTATCCACGCTAAATTAACGTTAATGCCAGAGCATGCAAGATATAAGCTTAAAGATACCCTAGAAAGAATTATAAATGAAGGAAACGGTGGTCTAATAGCCATCATTTTATAAAAGCGACGAATAAGTCGCTTTTTTATTGTTCTTATATAATCTATCTATTAAATAATCTTAAACTATAAAGCAAAGCCCTTGGTATACAAGTAGCCACGTCATTTACTCTAATTTTTGGTTGAGAGATGGTAGAATGGTATGATTTATACAAAAATAGAGAAAAAACATCTAAAAATCCTTATTTGACGCTATTTTTCCTTGCTATCTTAACTATTAATGTGGTAATATGCAGTTAAACCGGCTAGAAAATAATGCTAAATAGCATAAAAAGTCGGTTAAACGCAGGCAATATGCAGGAAGTTGTTGCATTTACTGTGTATTTTGTTTAAATGTGGTTAGAATGGTATTGTCTGATAATTGAAAATTTGAGAGGAGGTGAAAGATATGAACAAGACAGACTTAGTAAACTCTGTAGCTGATCAAGCGGACTTATCTAAAAAAGATGCAGCAAAAGCTGTTGATGCTGTTTTAGAATCTATTACAGGCTCTTTAAAGAAATCTGAAAAGGTACAGCTTATCGGGTTCGGTAACTTCGAAGTACGTGAGCGTTCTGCTCGTAAAGGTCGTAACCCACAAACTGGAAAAGAGATCAACATTCCAGCTAGTAAAGTACCTGCATTTAAACCAGGTAAAGCCCTTAAAGATGCTGTTAAATAATGCAATACATAGGGCAAAAGAGGAGGGACAACCCTCCTCTTTTTTATTGTAATTAATAATTTTTTCAACTCTACCCTACAAAATAAAGCCAATCCAAAAAATAACTTTATTTAGGCACAGTTATTAGATTATAAGCATATTACATGCTACAATATTACTGTACTTCATAGAAATAGATGTCTATTTAAATAATAGGTGATATATAGTGATTAATATAAATAATATAACTATTCGAGAAGATTTTTTAACAGCGTATAAAACACCCATACTTAGGTGATGCTTTTTATAATCAAGTGTTATTAAAGCAACAAATATCTTTTTTTAAAGAATTATTAATAGAGAGCGGACAAAATCATGATCCAGAGTTTTTCTATGCACTTTTACATATGCAATTATCTTTAGATATTCATGATTTAGTGGATTTGGAGTTTAATTTAAACTCAGCTCATAATCGCAATCAAACAAATCAGCTTCAAGTGCTTGTTGGGGATTATCATAGTTCTTACTTCTACAGAATTCTTTCAGAACATAATTTGTTAGATGAACTATACCATCTTATCCAGTCTATTAAATCTATAAATGAAGTGAAGATGTCATTATTACATAATACAACGGACGATTTAAATGAGCAGTTACAACAAATTGAAGCTGTGCATTGTGGTTTATATAATTCATTAATGGATTATTATAAGTTAGACGATTATAAAGAGAAAAACTATTCTAAATTGGTAAATCAGTTGGTGTATGAACGTGAAAGCATCTGGTTAGATCTTTTGGCGAAACGTGATTCTGCAGCGAAAAATGTAATTGATAAGCGAAAAAATGAGCTATACAGGAGAGCATAATATGGATCAGCAAACAAAATCAGAAAAAGTACATTCCGTATTTGAAAAAATATATAAACGATATGATCGAATGAACTCAATTATTTCGTTTCAAAGACATAAAGCGTGGCGTAAAGACGTCATGAAACATATGAAGGTTGAAAAAGGTTCAACTTGTCTAGATGTATGTTGTGGTACAGGTGATTGGACCATTGCACTATCAGAAGCAGTTGGACAAAATGGATACGTTTATGGATTAGATTTTAGTGAAAATATGTTATCAGTCGGTCAAGATAAAGTAGACGAACAAGGGATCCGTAATATTACATTACAACATGGAGATGCCATGAATTTGCCTTATGACGATAACCATTTTGATTACGTTACGATTGGATTCGGTCTTCGAAATACTCCAGATTATAATCAAGTTTTAAGTGAGATGTTCAGGGTAACAAAACCAGGGGGTATTGTTGTTTGTTTAGATACTTCACAGCCGACATTACCAATATATAAACAGCTTTATTTTTTCTATTTTGAACATATCATGCCTTTATTCGGTAAGGTTTTTGCCAAAAGCTATGACGAGTATTCATGGCTTTATGAATCAACTAAAAACTTCCCTGGAAAACAAAAGCTTGCCCATATGTTTAAACAAGTAGGTTTTCAATCTGTTAACGTTAAAAGTTATGCATTAGGTGCAGCTGCTATGCACTTAGGTGTTAAGCCAAAATAATCTCACATAAAGGTGAAAAACATGAAAATCGCTACTGCAATAAAATATGTTAATAAAGATATTCAACGAGTTGAGAAGAAAATAAAAAGTGTTACTAAAGCTGAAAGTTCGATGATACAATCTGCTTCCAATCATTTATTGTCAGCTGGAGGTAAACGAATTCGTCCAATATTTGTTTTGCTTTCATCAAGATTTGGAACAAAACATCAAGATCAGATTATCGATGTGGCTGTAGCATTGGAACTCATTCATATGGCCTCATTGGTTCATGATGATGTCATTGATCACGCAACAGTTAGGCGGGGCAAGCCTACAGTCAATAAACAATGGGATAATGGAACTGCTGTATATACTGGAGATTATATTTTTGCTAAAACTTTAGAATTGTTAAAACCATTTAAGAATAATCGTTTACATGCCGTTTTGTCTAAAACGATTCACGAACTATGTATTGGTGAGATTGAGCAGATTAGAGATAAATTCCAACTTAGCCAAAACCATTTTACATATTTTAAAAGAATTAAACGAAAAACCGCATTATTAATTGAATCGAGTACTCAAATGGGAGCTATTGGCGCGGGAGTTGATTTAAAAACAGAAACTCTCTTAAAAGAGTATGGTTATTACATAGGGATGTCTTATCAAATTATGGATGACATTTTAGATTTTACTTCTACAGAGAAAGAATTAGGAAAACCTGTCGGTAGTGACTTGTTAAATGGACATATCACATTACCAACTTTATATGCAATGCAAGAAGATCATGATATATATAACGGAGTACAAGCTTACTTCAATGAAACGAACAAGCAAAGTGATATCGAAAACGTGATTGCGCGCATAAAAGAATCTAATGCGATTGAACAGTCTTATGAAATTAGTCAGCGATATTTAACAAAGGCAAAAGAGGCACTAGAGCAACTTCCAGATATTGAAGCAAAACAATATCTTTCAGAAGTGGCACAATATTTAGGTAAAAGGCGGTTTTAGCTTAAAAACAATTGTTTTTTATGCCAAACTTTGATAAAATCTTTGACGGCTTACAAAATATTTATAGAGGTGAAAATCATGGAACAAACATTTATTATGGTCAAACCAGACGGTGTACAACGTAACTTAGTTGGAGATATCCTACAACGTTTTGAGAAAAAAGGATTCAAATTAGTAGCGGCAAAATTAATGCAAATCTCACCTGAACTAGCAGAAGAACATTATGGTGAACACAAAGACAAGCCTTTCTTTGGAGAATTAACTGGTTTCATTACTTCCGGACCTGTCTTTGCAATGGTTTGGGAAGGTGAAAATGTAATCGCAACGGCACGTAAAATGATGGGTGCTACTAACCCTGCAGAATCTGATATCGGTACAGTACGTGGCGATTTCGGCCTAACCGTTGGCAAAAATGTTATTCACGGTTCTGATTCTCCTGAATCTGCAGAACGCGAAATTGGTTTATTCTTTAATAAAGAAGATTTAGTTACTTATAACAAAGATCATGATCAGTGGATTTACTAATAAGATTGAGAAGGCCTTGAATTAACAAGGCCTTTTTTTATTTTAGATAAAACTTTTTTCTAGCTTTTAAATGATAAAATAATAGCACGATGTTTCGACATTTTTTTATAATAGAGTTAGATTTAATTAATGGGAGAGCTTAAGTATGGATGATTATTATTCGTTTATTAAAAAGGTTTACAAGGATATAGGAGTCGATTTAAGCCTTTATAAAGAAAAACAAATGAAAAGAAGGCTGACTTCACTTAGAGAACGAAGAGGCTTTAAATCTTTTACTGATTATTATGAAGGATTTAAATTAGACCAAGACTTAAAAAAGAATTTCTTAATCGAATTACGATCAATGTGTCTCATTTCTATCGCAATTACAAAAGGTGGGAAGTTTTAAAAAAGGAAATACTACCAGATTTAATTAAACAAAAGTCAAAAATCAAAATTTGGAGCGCGGCTTGTTCAACTGGAGAAGAACCTTACACAGCAGCTATGTTATTAAGTGATTTTTCGAATTAAATCAAATATCAATCCTTGCAACAGATATAGATGAAGAAGCGCTGGAACAGGCAAAAGTAGGAGCTTATTCAAAAAGGTCGTTAGATGAAACTCCCAAAGATAAAATAGAAAAGTTTTTCTCTGAGCATAATTCTACATATTTAATTTCAGATGAGTTAAAAAAAATCGTAACGTTTAAAAAACATAATTTATTGGAAGACCCATATGACGGGCATTTTGATTTAATTATTTGCCGTAACGTTTTAATTTATTTTACTGAAGAAGCTAAGTTAAAAGTTTATCAAAACTTTAATCAATCTTTATCTAAAGACGGTATTCTGTTTGTTGGAAGTACTGAGCAATTATTTAAACCACAAGAGCACCATTTTGAACCAGTCAATACATTTTTTTATAAGAAATTTTAATGCTAGGGGTGTCATAATGAGGTATTTAACTGCTGGTGAGTCTCACGGTAAACAATTAACCACAATTATAGAAGGTGTTCCTGCACAAATGACGTTATTAAAGGAACAAATTAATGAGTCTCTCATTAGAAGACAAGGCGGGTATGGACGTGGCCGCAGGATGAAAATTGAAAAGGATTTAGTTGAAATTACAAGCGGGGTAAGACATGGTTATACTCTAGGTTCACCTATTAGTCTTGTTATATCCAATGATGATTTTAAACATTGGACACACATCATGGGAGAAGAGCCTGTTCAAGATAACGCTGATATAAAACGCCAAATAACTAAACCTAGACCTGGCCATGCAGATCTAAATGGTGCATTAAAATATGGACATAGAGATATGAGAAATATTCTTGAACGATCATCAGCCAGAGAGACTGCTGCTCGTGTAGCTGCAGGGTCAGTCGCTAAAGTTATCTTAAATGAAGTAGGAATTGATGTAGTCAGCTATGTTAAGCAAATTTATAATGTTAGAGCACTTGATCATCCGAATATGACTTTGGAAGAGAAAAAAGGAAATCTAATGAATCCCCTGTTAGAACTTTAGATCAAGAAAGTGAACAAGCAATGATGAGCGAGATTGACCAAGCTAAAAAGATGGTGATTCAATAGGTGGAGTCGTTGAAGTTCATGTCGAAGGAGTTCCAGCTGGCTTAGGTTCTCACGTTCATTATGATCGTAAGTTAGATGGGCGAATTGCTGGAAGTGTCATGAGTATTAATGCTTTTAAAGGGGTAGAGTTTGGGGTAGGTTTTGATGCTGCTAATAGAAGAGGAAGCGAAACTCACGACGAAATAGATTATGACCCCGAAAAAGGGTATTTGCGTAAAACGAATCGATTAGGTGGTTTTGAAGGTGGCATGACTACTGGAATGCCAATCATTGTAAAAGGAGTCATGAAGCCTATTCCAACTTTATATAAACCATTAAACAGTATTGATATTGATACAAAAGAGCCGTTTCAGGCAAGTATTGAAAGGTCTGATGCTTGTGCTGTCCCTGCTGCATCTGTTGTTGTGGAGCATATTGTAGCGTGGGAAGTAGCAAATGCTTTACTAGAACAATTTACATCAGATACCATTGACCAATTAAAAGATGAATTCCAAAAGTATAGGGAAAGGATTAGGCAGTTTTAATGGAACAGTTGTCAGTAAGGTCCTATAACCATACGTATCCGATTTTAATTGGGAAAGGAATTAGATATAAACTTTCTAAATTTCTAAAGGGTAAAGATTACAGCCAATTAGTTATTATCACAGATGAAAATGTTTACAAACATTATCTTAATGATATAACTGACGATTTAAACCGTGATTTTATAATAAAAGTATTTACAGTGTCGCCCGGTGAACAAGCGAAATCATTGAAGGTTTATGAAGAAATTCAAAAGTATTTGTTAGCTGAAAATATAGATCGTTCTTCAGCAGTTATAGCATTAGGCGGAGGAGTCATAGGTGATTTGGCAGGATTCGTAGCTTCTACCTACATGAGAGGAATCTCGTTTATTCAAGTTCCTACTACTTTACTTGCTCATGACAGCAGTATTGGTGGAAAAGTGGCGATTAATTTAAATTCGACTAAAAATGTTTTGGGTAATTTTTATTCTCCAGATTTAGTCCTTTATGATACGGAAACATTCTTAACTTTATCAGAAAAAGAATTAAGATCTGGTTTTGCAGAAATGGTCAAACATGGTTATTTAACAAAAAATGGTCTTTTAAATCGATTAAAACTTGAAATGAATGAATCGATTAATCCAATGGCAAAAGAGTTCGATCGATTATTATTAGAATCGATAAAAGTAAAACAGAAAATAGTTGAATTAGATGAATTTGAGTCAAATGAACGTAAATTCTTAAATCTAGGCCACACATTAGGTCATGCGATTGAAGCGATTAAAAGTTATTCTCACGGGGAATGTGTGATGTATGGTCTGCTTTTCTGCCTATATGTTTCCGGGGTAAAAAAGGGGCAACCACAGAAGTTTTTAGATGAAGACTTATTAAACTGGGTTTTCAGTTTGAAATATCCGCTCAATTTGATTACAAAAGAAGATTTAGACTTACTAGTTAATAAATGGCAAATGATAAAAAAACAATTAATCAAACAATTAATTTTGTTTTATTAGAAAATATAGGAAATCCATATATGTCATCATTAAAGCCTGAAGAAATTAAGCAATATTTGTTAGATTTTATGGAAATGATGAATTAAGGGAATGAATTAAATGAAACCTTTAAGCAATTCACATAAACAACTAAAAGGAACTTTAGAAGTACCTGGTGATAAATCGATCTCACACCGCGCGATTATGTTAGGCGCACTAGCACAAGGAGAAACAAAAGTTTATAACTTCTTACACTCAGAAGATAGTATGTCTACAATACTTGCGTTTCAGAGATTGGGTGTTGACATTGATAAAATAACAACACAGTAACTATTTACGGTAAAGGCGTACAAGGACTTTCTCAACCAAAGGATTCAGTCAACATGGGTAATTCAGGGACGACTGTAAGACTTATAAGTGGAATCTTAGCAGCATTACCTTTTAATACGAAGCTGGTCGGTGATCAATCTTTAAGTCATAGGCCTATGGACCGAATTATAGAACCACTAACAGAAATGGGAGCATCTATTGAATCTAGTGGTGGTACATTACCTATGCTAATAAGAGGTAGACCATTAACTCCAATTCGTTATCGGTTACCGGTTGACAGTGCTCAAGTTAAATCAGCAATTATGCTTGCAGGGCTATTAACAGAAGGGATAACAACTGTACTCGAGCAAAATACAACTCGTGACCACACTGAGAGAATGCTGCCGATATTTGGTGTTGAAGTAAATCGAAATGACCAAGGAATACAACTAGAAGGACGACAAAACTTAGCTAGCAGTACCATTCATGTTCCTGGAGATGTTTCTTCGGCTTCTTTTTGGGTTGCTGGTGCTACAATTACGCCTGGAAGTCATGTAACAATCAAAAACGTCGGCTTAAACCCAACTAGACTCGGTTTTATTAACGTGCTAAAGCGGATGGGCGCTCAAATAAATACCGAAGTAAAACGGTATGAAGGAGATGAGCCGATTGGTAACATAAGCGCGAGCTATACAGAAAGACTTACACCTACTCCTTTACAAAAACACGAAATCGCAACATTAGTTGATGAAGTACCATTATTAGCCCTAGTTGCTACTCAAGCTAACGGTCAAATGAAAATGAAACACCTCGAAGAGCTTCGTTATAAGGAATCAGATCGAATCAAAAACGACTGTAAATACATTAAAACAATTCGGAGCTACGATTATAGAAACTGAGGATGGTATGATTATAGAAGGTAAGCAAGAATTACATGGTGCTCAAGTTGATTCATATGGAGATCACAGAATTGCCATGATGGCATCAATCGCTTCTTTTATTACGACTTCTAAAGTTACAATAAAAGATACTGAATGCATCAGAATTTCCTACCCTAGATTTTTTGAGGATTTAGCTTCAATAACTATTTAACGGAATGAACAGGAGGGGATCAAATGGACCCGATTAAGGACGCATTAGACTTATATGATGCTGGAAACGTCAATGAAGCAGTCAATCATTTAATGGAAAATGCCAGAGAAATAAGCGAACAAGATCAATTTTCAGTAGCAGAATTATTACAACAGTGGGGATTTTTGGATGAGGCTAGAAGGTTATTTGAGGAACTATACCGAACTTATCCAAATGACCACCAAATCAAATTCCAGTTAGCTGATATTTATATAGACCTCGAGATGGATTCAGAGGCATTAGAACTTATTGAAAGTATTGAGCCAGATGATCCGGAGTATATAAACGCTTTGATGATATTAGCTGATATTTATCAATCACAAGGTCTAAATGAAGTAGCTGTACAGAAATTGCTTCAGGCAAAAGAATTACAACCAGATAATTATTTAATTGATTTTGGTATAGCTGAATTAGCTTTTCATCATGGAGAGTTTCAAAAAGCCTTAGATCATTATGAGAAGTTAGAAGCACACGAAGGAGAGTTCCCTTTTGTCACTATCCATGAGCGGTTAGCTGAATGCTACGCTTCCCTAGGGAAATGGGAAAATGCGTTAACATACTATCAAGAGTTAGAGTTAAAAGAGCCTGATCAATTATTTAAGTATGGTTACACGGCATTTCAATTGGAGCGTTACGACATAGCCATTAAAGCTTGGAATGACCTTCTGGACCTCGACCCTGATTATACAAGTGTTTATCCATACTTAGCAAAAGCATATGAGGAAGAAGGCGTGATGGAATCTGCACTTGATATTCTGAAACAAGGTCTGAAAAAAGACGAATATAATATTGAACTATTTATTAATATAGCAAGGATTGAACTAAAACAAGATCAATTAGAAGCCGCCAAAAGTCATTTGAAAGAGGCTATAGCTCTAGACCCAGGTCATGAGAAAGCTATTATTGAATTATTTTCGATCTACGAGTCACGTGACGATTGGGATGATGCTAAAAAATTAGTAGAAGAACTTATGAAATTTGATGCTTATCCAGAGATTTTAGATTGGTTAGCGGGACAAGTATACAATGAACTAGAAGAATTTGAGAAGGCTAAAAATTCATTTGAAAAAGCTTATTTAACTTATCATAATGATGCTGATTTCTTGAAAGAATATGGATACTTCTTAATTGAAGAGGGACAAATGAATAAAGCTATCCAGTTACTAAAAGACTATTTAATACAAAACCCTGAAGATCAAGACACTAAAGAATTCCTACATCGCCTGCAGGGTGGAATTTAAAAAGAGGGTGAAAATATGGGTGTGACGACTAATCAAAAGCGAGTCTTCATAAATTGGTACTTGGATCATCACAGAACTGAACGTAGAGAAATGGTATGGTTATTAGAATACATTTTGAAACGTGAAAATATCCTCAAACATTTACATTTTGTATTCGAAGCACATTTGTGTCCAAGAAGCATAATAATCTCAACAGATAATGATGAGAAGAGACCTTTTAGATATTATAAAGACCATGTTGTGACAACAGATGTAGATAAAGCTTTTCACGATATAAGACTAAATCCTGAAGATACGATTTATGTTGAAATGAAGTTTGAAGGAAATAGACAATCTACTGAATATGCTGAAGTTTTAGAAGACAACCCATATTTACCTGAAGACTATTATTTAGAAAATGAAGATTATATCTTATTAGAACGTATTCTTGAAGCATCGTCTTATCAGTCTAAAATTCATTTATTAAAAAGTAAAATAGATGCTGCACTTGACCAAGGAAATGTAAACGCATTTAATAAGTGGAGTGACGAGCTAAATAAACTAATGGAAAGTAATAAATATAAATCTTAATAGGAGTTTTTAAATGAAATACCTAAATGCTGATATTAAACAATACACTCAAGCTAAAAAATATGTTGACACTGCCATTTACCTTTAATTCCTTATTCATTTAATTCTGACCAAGATTTGTTACAGCTATCTTCTCAAAAGGAATTAATACAACTTTATATCTCGCAAATTGAAAGTGAGCTGAAAGGCCGTGTTTTTTCTTTACCTGAATATTACTACTTAAAACAAGACAAAATACTTGATGAGGAAAAAGAAAGATTGAAAGGTTTCATCTCGCATATCAACCAACAACCTTTTGAGTATATTTTTCTAATTACTTCAGATAGTAAATGGAGAAAAGCCTCAAGAGATTTAGATGCTGAGTTAGTTTGGCTCCCAGGTTTCAGCAGTACAGAAATGAATCAAGAAGAAACTCAAAATTCATTCAATCTCAAGTTCAAGAGATTAAAATGCTGATTCAAGATAGCTGGTCCGATTAATTATGACATTTTTCATCTAAAATGTGGTTTTATTGACCACTTTTCAGGATTGCGCTATCATTGTATTGTCCTAATAAATATGTGTATCATCAATACCCTGTTCGTTGTAATTGATGAATAGAGGGGGGAAAGACATGACTAATAAGAAAAGCCAAGTATCGCGTAGACAATTTTTAAACTACACTTTAACAGGTGTAGGCGGATTTATGGGAGCAGCTATGGTTGCACCAATGGTTGGTTTTGCGATTGATCCATTACTTAAAGGCGAAAAGAAGACTGAATTCGTCTATGTTATGGATGTGGATGAAATCACAAATGAACCACAACGTAAAACCTTCCCTGTCGATCAAGTAGATGGTTGGTACGAATCTAAAGTTGATCGTTCTGCATGGATTTTTAGAACTGAAGAAGATAAAATTCTTGCATTATCACCAGTTTGTACACACCTAGGATGTGTTGTTGACTGGAATTCTAAAGCAGAATTTGAAAATGAGTTCTATTGTCCTTGTCATGGTGGTCGTTATACTAAAAAAGGTGTTAATATTCAAGGAACACCACCAACAGAACCACTTCATGTTTATGAACAAAAATTGAAGATGGAAAATTATTGTTAGGTAAAGCGGTAGCTAGAAAGGAGGCGTAATAGATGCTTAATAAAGTTTATGACTGGATTGATGAGCGATTAGATATTACGCCTATTTGGCGAGATATTGCAGATCACGAAGTGCCAGAACACGTAAACCCAGCGCATCATTTCTCTGCGTTTGTATACTGTTTGGTGGATTAACATTCTTCGTAACAGTAATTCAGGTTTTGTCTGGAATGTTTTTAACAATGTATTATGTTCCAGATATCATTAATGCTTGGGAATCAGTTAAGTATTTACAAACTCAAGTCGCTCATGGACAAATTGTTAGAGGTATGCACCACTGGGGAGCAAGTGTTGTTATCGTAATGATCTTTCTACATACATTACGCGTGTTCTTCCAAGGTGCTTATAAGAAGCCACGCGAACTTAACTGGGTTGTGGGGGTCTTATTATTCTTTGTAATGCTAGGTTTAGGTTTTACAGGTTATTTACTACCATGGGATAATAAAGCGTTCTTCGCAACACAAGTAGGGTTAGAAATTGCTGAAAGTGTTCCATACATTGGTGGAGATTTAAAAACATTACTAGCTGGTGATCCAGAAATAGTTGGTGCTAAAACATTAGCAAGATTCTTTGCTATTCACGTATTCTTCTTACCAGCAGCATTGTTTGCATTAATGGGAGCACACTTCATCATGATTAGACGTCAAGGTATTTCTGGACCACTATAAGTTATAATTCCATGTCATGAAAAGGAGGGAACACAGTGCAAAGAGGTAAAGGAATGAAATTTGTCGGGGGACTCTCGTGTACCTGATAAAGAAAGTCGTAATAAAATTCCGAAAGATTACTCAGAATATCCCGGTAGAACAGAGGCTTTTGGCCTAACTTCTTATTAAAAGAATGGTTAGTCGGTGCTGTTTTCTTAATTGGATTCTTATGCCTAGTGGCAGCAGCTCCTTCACCACTTGAACAACAAGCGGATCCAAATAATTCATCATATATACCATTACCGGACTGGTATTTCTTATTTCTTTATGAATTACTTAAGTACGAATTTGCTGCAGCTGAATATGTTGTAATTGGTACTGTTATTATACCTGGACTAGGTTTTGGTGCCTTATTATTAGCACCTTTCTTAGACACTGGAACAGAACGTAGACCATCAAAACGCCCAATTACAACAGGTTTAATGCTTTTAGGCATTATCGCAACTGTTTGGTTGACTTACAAATCAGCAGCACACGTTGATTGGGAAGAGAGAGCCAAGTATTCAGTTGAAGCAGTACCAGATGTTGAAATTGATGAAGAGCATCCAGGCTATGAAGTTTATGCTAACAACTGTTTATCTTGTCACGGTGATTCCTTACAGGGTAATCCAGGGATGGCACCTACATTAGTAGGAATTCCATATAATGCTGAGCAAATTAAAGATATCGCTAAAAATGGTATTGGTGAAATGCCAGCCAACCAGTTTTCAGGAACTGAAGAGGAACTTAATCAGTTAGCTGAGTTTATTGTATCTACTAATAAACAAGCTTCTGGTGAAGGTGAAGGCGAAGGTGAAAGTGAAGGTTCTGAAGAAGGATCTCATTAATCATAAAAGCTGACTTGTCATTAAAACAAGTCAGCTTTTTAATATAGTTAGGTGATATAATGCTGTTGAAATTAAAGTTCATATTAATGGATCGGACTTTTTTAAAATTACTTTTAATCGTCAATATTCTAGGTACAATTTATGGATACATTTGGTATGAATATCAACTTGTACTAACACCATTGCATTTTATACCTTTCGTTCCTGATAGTCCGACAGCTTCTTTATTTTTGTTATCGTATTGATTGGATTTTTAGTGGGAAAAAATTATAAATTGTTTGAAGCCTTAGCCATGTTAACACTATTTAAATACGGTCTTTGGGCTGTAGTTATGAATGTATTAACTTTTATTGAATTAGGTGAAGCTTCCCCAGCTGGTTTAATGCTAATTGTCTCGCATGGTGCAATGGCGATTCAGGGCTTATTGTATGCTCCTTTTTATAAGATAAATTGGATTCACCTTGTCATAGCTGCGATTTGGACATTACATAATGATGTTATTGACTATGTCTATGGTATGATGCCTATCTACGGCTCACTTGATCAATATATGTCACACATTGGTTATTTTACGTTCTGGCTAAGCATTCTATCTATTTGGTTAGTTTATAAATACGGTCTGGTCCATCGTACCAAAACAACCCCATAAGCCATATAATATAAAAAAGCTTATGGAGTGTTTAATATGTATAACTTCCTAATTGCATGGGTTGTCATGAATCATTTATCAGTTTCAAATCAGATTATGACAATAATAATTGTTTTTGGAAGTGTAATCCTCACATTAGTTTATGTGGCTTGGAAACGATATTATTATAACCACCACAGAAGCAATTTTATTGATAAAAATTACACAGATGAATAAAATTAATATATAGACATAATAATGGAGGAATGCCAAGATGGGGATAGGAGCTTTTCTAATTTACTTTGCGGTTCTATTAATTCTTCCTTTATGGGCACAAAGTAAAGTTAAGAACACTTATAAAAAATATATGAAAGTCCCGAATTCATCTGGAATGACAGGGGCTGATGTTGCCAGAAAAATTCTTCAAGAAAACGGCATCAATGATGTAAGAGTGGAAGAGACAAGAGGATTTTTTAAGTGATCATTATGATCCTCGTAAAAAGTGGTTAGATTATCTTCAAATAATTATCATGAACAGTCTAAAGCTGCTGCAGCTATTGCTGCACACGAAGTAGGACATGCGATACAAGATGCACAGGATTATGCATTCTTACGTTTCAGACATGCTCTAGTACCAGTAGCAAATTTAGGGTCAAATATGTCCTTTTTCTTAATTATTGCTGGTTTCTTATTAGGCATGACTGGTTTAGTGGGGATTGGAATCGTTTTTATGGCATTTGCTGTTTTATTCCAATTGGTTACTTTACCAGTAGAATTTGATGCATCAAATAGGGCAATGGACCATTTAGTTTCTTCAGGAGTCATCACAAGTTCAGAGCACCCAGAAACAAAGAAGGTACTAAATGCTGCTGCTTTAACGTATGTTGCAGCTGCTGTTGTTGCATTAATGGAACTTGTTCGATTCGTATTAATGTTTCTGCACATGGATGAATAGTTATACAAAATCCCTTAGAGTTTCGAACTCTAAGGGATTTTTTTAAGTAATCGGTTTTTGTTTTCATCTAATGTAAACCCTTCACCTAGTACGTCATGAACCGATGTTACAGCAACAAAAGCATGAGGATCTATTTCGTCTATAATTCCTTTAAGTTTAACTATTTCATTCCGACCAACTACACAATATAAAACATTTCGTTCCTCACCAGTAAAACTTCCACTTCCATGTAAAACGGTAACGCCTCTGTCCATTTGCTCGTGAATAACTTCTGAAATACGACCACTTTTTCCAGAAATAATCATGGCACCACGAGCAGAATAAGCGCCTTCTTGAATAAAGTCAATGACACGGGCTCCTATGAACACGGCAACTAATGTATACATCCCTTGGATCGGTTTAAGGTATAAAATAATGGATGAGAAGATGACTAAAGCATCAAACAAAAACATCGTACGTCCCATACTCCAGCCTACATATTTATGCACTAATCTAGCGATGATATCAACTCCACCAGTTGTGCCTCCATACCTAAATATTATTCCTAGACCGACTCCAATAAAAGTACCTGCAAATAAAGCTGCTAATGTCATGTCATTTCTTAATGAAAATTCTAATGTGTATATTTGAAAAATCCATAAGAAAACAGATACTGCAACTGTACCAATTACGGTATAAATAAATGTATTAATCCCTAGGAGCCTCCAGCCAATTATAAACACTGGAATATTAAGAACTAAGTTCATAATTCCAGGGTCTAAATTAAACATGAAATACAATAATAGGGTGATTCCAGTAAATCCACCTTCAGCTAAATTGTTTTCCATATTAAAATTAACTATTCCAAATGAAAAAATTGCTGAACCCAATAAAATAAATAGGGTATTTTTTACTTTTATATGATATTTCATATAATCCCTCCTTTTACAAAGCACTTTAAATATTATAGACAATGGATATTAATGGTTCAATATAAAATAAAAGATTTGTCAAAATAGTTGGATTTAGCTACCATTAGGATAGGCAATAAGAAAGGTGATTATCATGACAAATTCACATAATGATTTAAAATTGATGCAAGAACGAGTAGATAATTTTATCAGCCAATTTGAAGAAGGGTACTTTTCTCCACTTGCCATGACGGCAAGAATGACAGAGGAGCTTGGTGAATTAGCTAGAGAAGTTAATCATTATTATGGGGAGAAGGCTAAGAAAAGTAGTGAAAAAGAGAAACTCATAGAAGAAGAATTAGGTGATTTATTTTTGTATTAATTACATTTGCTAACTCTTTAAATATTGATCTGTCTGAATCATTTGATATGAGTATGTCAAAAATTGAACAACGAGATCAAAACCGCTTTACAAAAAAGGAGAATCAATAATGGCAGAGACTATTAATGTAATGCTAGCAGGACCTAGAGGAAAAATGGGTACCGAAGCTTTAAAAATGATTGAAACAACTGACCACTTTAATTTAGTTGGTTGCATTGATCGTAAATATAATGGCAAAACAATTAAAGACCTTGAGGGCCTTCCTTCGCTAGATGCACTGATTTACACCGATCCAGAAGAAGCTTTTGAACGACTTAATGCAGATGTGTTTATAGATTTAACCAATCCTGAAACAGGTTTTAAACATACAAAAATAGCTTTACATAATCATATTAGACCTGTGATAGGGACGTCTGGATTTTCGGAAGAGCAATTAGATGAGTTAAAACAATTAAGTCAAACTCAACAAACTGGAATCGTTATTGCTCCTAACTTTGCAATTGGTGCTGTATTAATGATGCGATTCTCTCAAATGGCAGCAAAACACTTTCCAAATGTCGAAATTATAGAAAAGCATCATGATGAAAAATTAGACGCACCATCTGGTACAGCAGTTAAAACAGCACAATTAATAAAAGAAGTAAGGGAATCTAAAAAGCAAGGTCACCCAGATGAGCATGAAACATTAGATGGAGCTCGTGGTGCGACAGTAGATGGAATGCATATTCATAGTGTAAGGCTTCCAGGTTTTATAGCTCAGCAAGAAGTTATATTTGGCCAAAGTGGACAAACCTTAACCATTCAGCACAATTCAACTGATCGCCAATCATTTATGAGTGGTGTTAAATTCGCAGTAGAAGAAGTCATGAAGACGGATCAATTTGTATATGGTTTAGAAAATTTAATGGAGTAGGTGTTAAGGTGAATATCGCGTTAATTGCTCATGATAAAAAGAAACAAGATTTAATAGACTTTGTTATGGCATATAGTGAGATTTTTTCAGAACATCAATTATTTGCAACTGGTACAACAGGAAAATTAATTGCTAAAGAAACTGGATTAACGATTGAACGATTTCAAAGCGGCCCATTAGGCGGTGATCAGCAGATTGGAGCAAGAATTGCGAACGATGAAATGGATATGATTATATTCTTTAGGGACCCTTTAACCGCGCAGCCTCATGAACCTGATGTCTCTGCATTACTACGTTTATGTGATGTATATAAAATCCCATTAGCTACTAATGAAGCTTCTGCTGAAATTTTGATTAGGGGTCTAGAGAGTGGCTGGTTGGACTGGCGCTCAATTAAAGAAAAGAGAGTTCGATACGATGGGTAAAAGAATAGGGATTGTTTGCTACCCTACAGTAGGCGGTTCTGGAGTGGTAGCAACAGAACTTGGAATTCATCTTGCTGAAAAGCAATATGAGGTTCACTTTATCTCAACTACTATGCCATTCCGTCTAAAGCGACTATATCCAAATATTTATTTTCATGAAGTTGAAGTCTCTAATTATCCAGTATTCAAAAATCCTCCTTATGATTTAGCACTAGCTAGTAAGATTGCTGAAGTGATCGACAGGGAGGAATTAGATGTTATTCATGCTCATTATGCGCTTCCGCACGCTATTTGTTCGATCTTTGCAAAACAAATGGCAGAGAGAAACGTTAAAATCGTTACGACATTACATGGAACAGACATCACGATATTAGGTGTAGATGATAACTTAAAACACATGATTAGGTATGCGATCGAACACTCTGATCACGTTACTGCTGTCTCTAATAGCTTAAAAAAACAGACTGAAGATGCACTTCAAGTACAAAAGCAGATTGAAGTCGTTTATAATTTATTGAACCTGTTAATGATACTTCTCTTACAGAAAAAGACTTAAAAGAAAATCTCGGTATTAGTCAGCATGAAAAAGTTTTGATACACATATCAAATTTTAGACCAGTTAAACGAGTTGAAGATGTTGTAAGGGTTTTTTCAAATGTACATAACCAAATACCATCTAAATTACTGTTGGTAGGAGATGGCCCTGAACATTTAAAAATAAGAAACTTAGTGAGAGATTTAGGGTTAGAAGATGATGTATTGTTTTTAGGCAGACAAGATAATGTTCATGATTTATTAAACATTAGTGATTTAAAATTATTGTTATCAGAAAAAGAAAGCTTTGGATTAGTTTTATTAGAAGCCATGATTAGCGGTGTACCATGTATTGGAACGAATATCGGTGGTATACCAGAAGTGATTGTGGATGGTGAAAACGGCTATTTATGTGAAGTTGGCAATATTGAAGAGATATCTAATAAAGCTATTCAGTTGCTAACGGACGATGAATTATGGGATGAATTTTCAGAACATGCTAAACGATATGCTTATGATCATTTCAACTCAAATTTAATTGTCCAAAAATATGAAGATTTATATAACTAATTAAATCTTATTGAATAAGGTGAGCCCATGTTATCAGAACCTTTTCTGCAAGCTGAACCAATTATGATCACGTTAGAAGAACGTGGTTATGAAAGCTTCTTAGTTGGCGGGGCAGTTCGCGACTTTTTTCGCTAATCGTCCAATAGGAGATATTGATATTGCTACTAATGCTACTCCAGAGGAGGTCCAGCGAATTTTCCCTAGAACTGTGCCTGTTGGTATTGATCACGGTACTATTTTAGTTCTTCATAATGGATTTTCTTTTGAAATCACAACATATCGCACAGAAGGTGAGTATGACGATTATCGTCACCCAAGTGATGTGTCTTTCGTTAAGGATATAAAGCTTGATTTAAGCCGCAGAGATTTTACAATTAACGCCATCGCCATGGATCGACACGGGAATGTACTGGATCCTTTTGACGGTAAAATTGATTTAGAAAATCAAATTATAAAAACTGTTGGGTCACCAAATGAGCGCTTTTCAGAAGACCCTTTACGTATGTTGCGGGGGGTACGATTTGTTAGTCAGTTAGGGTTTCAAATGGATTCAGATACCGAGCAGGCGATTAAACAACTGCATCGTTTGCTTCAAAGGATTTCTGTAGAACGAATTACAGATGAAATATCAAAGCTTTTCACCCATCATTATATTAATTCAGCGTTAAATATAGTAAGTGTTACTAATATGGACCGTTCACTTCCGATTTTTGATGAGCAAGAACACTTATTTGAAAAGCTAAAGACTATTAAGTTTCATGAATCTCTTAATCATGCAGGTATTATGTTTGCCATCTTTCATTTATTAGACCCTAATATTTCAGTTCAAAAATGGATCAAAACATATAAAGTTTCAAATCGTATTAGACGAAAAGCTTTGCATTTAATCAATAACTATAATGACTATCAAGAAAAAGGCTTAACCAAACCTGTTATTTATAGTATTGGAAAAGATCATTTATATGATTTTTACCAGTTAATCGGTTTATTAGACTTAGTTAATTTAAAATTTAACGTCCTATTAGATAGTTATGAGCATCTCCCAATAAAGTCGCGTGACGATCTTGTCATAAATGGTCAAGATTTTATTAATTGGTTTCCTAATGAAAAGAAAGGTAAATGGATAGGGGATTATCTCGATCAAATTGAAAAATTAATTATTACTGAAGAGTTAAGGAATAATCGAGACGAGATTGAAAGTAGGGTGAGGGAATGGAAGGCACGAGAAAGAGGTTAATTGATTTATTATCAAATCATCAACAGCCATACATATCAGGACAGCAATTATCAGATGAGTTAAACATATCTCGTTCAGCTGTATGGAAACACATGAATGCACTGAAAAAAGAAGGCTATCAAATTGAAGGTGTAACCAATAAAGGTTACCGAATTGTCTCATCACCGAATGACTTATCTGAAACTGCTTTAAGTTGGGATTTGAAAACGGACTGGTTAGGTCAGAGATTAATATATAAAGAACAAGTGACATCAACACAAATTGTAGCTCATGACCTAGCGCGGGATGGAGCTGAACACGGTACAGTCATTGTGGCCCGGGAACAAACCAAAGGCAGAGGTAGAATGAGACGTTACTGGGAATCCAAGGATGGTTTAGGCCTATGGTTCAGTTCGATTTTAAGGCCAACAGGTATTGAGCCAAAACGTGCTTCTCAATTAACGTTAGTGGCTGCAGTTGCAATCGCTGATTATTTATCTAAATATAATTTAGATGTAAAGATTAAGTGGCCGAATGATTTATTTATAAATGGCAAAAAGCTTGCTGGTATTTTAACCGAAATGCAAGCTGAACAAGACGCTGTAGAATACATCGTTTTAGGTATTGGCATAAACATGAATCATGATCAGCAAGATCTTTTTGAATCAGAGCGCAATAAAGCGACTTCTTTATTGCTTGAAGCAAAACAACCTTTTAACTTAAACACCGTACTGACAGAGTTACTATTTGAATTAGAAGTTAAATTCGATTTGTTTATGTCTGAAGGTTTTTCAACCATAAAAGGACAATGGGAAAGCTATGCTTATAAACTTGGCGAATGGGTTTCAGTAAAGACTCAGACAGAGTGGGATGCAAAAATCTGTGGAATAGATGAAGATGGCGCATTAATGGTTATGAATCAAAACCACCAAGTTCATCACTTATATTCTGCGGAAATTTTATGGTGAGAGGTGTTTTAGATGAACACACATCGTTCTTTTTTAAAAATGAAAGAGGAATCTAACAAAATTGCCATGGTGACAGCTTACGATTATCCTTCAGCTAAGTTGAGCGAAAAAGCTGGAGTGGATATGATATTAGTAGGTGATAGCCTAGGTATGGTTGTATTAGGTTATGATTCGACGATTCCTGTCACTTTAGAAGATATGATTCATCATGGAAAGGCCGTCCGTAGGGGAGCGCCTAACACCTTTACAGTTATTGATATGCCTTTTATGACATTTAATATTTCGATTGAGTCAACATTGTTAAATGCTAAACGATTATTTCAAGAAACCGGTGCAGAAGCTTTGAAAATCGAAGGTGGTATAGAAGTAACGGAACAAGTTAAAGCATTAACAAATGCAGGAATTCCTGTCGTTGCACACATTGGTTTAACACCTCAATCAGTCAATGTTATGGGTGGTTATCGTGTGCAAGGTAAAACGAGTGAGGATGCTAAACGTCTAATTAGAGAAGCAAAAGCATTAGAAGAGGCAGGATCAATAGCTTTGGTATTAGAATGTGTTCCAGAAAAACTTGCGAGTCTTATTACTTCTGAAATCAACATTCCAACAATTGGAATTGGTGCAGGGAAATACTGTGATGGCCAAGTATTAGTGTATCATGATTTACTTCAATACGGCGTTGATCGTTTGGCGAAGTTCGTCAAAGCATATGGTAATATGAATGATCATACTCATGATGCACTAAGTACATATGTTGCTGAAGTTAAAGAAGGTAAATTTCCTCAAAAAGAAAACACTTATACAGTAGATGAAGAAGCTCTTAAGGGGTTATACGGAGGTTCATAATGCTAACGTTGAACACAATTAAAGATATGATTCAATATATAAATAAAGAGAAACGTAGCCAGCGTACGATTGGCTTCGTTCCAACCATGGGATATTTACACTCGGGGCACCGTGCATTAATTGATCAATCTAAGAAGGATAACGACATTACTATTGTTAGCATCTTTGTGAATCCTTTACAGTTTAATCAATCCTCCGATTTAGAACAATATCCTAGAGATTTTGAGAGAGATGCAGCGATTTTAAAAAAGATGGTGTTGATGTCGTTTTTCATCCTACTGCTGATGAGATGTATCCTAATCAACCTTCAATAGAGATGAATGTGACAAAGCGCACTGATGTATTGTGTGGCACATCAAGACCAGGCCATTTTGAAGGAGTCGTGATGGTTCTAACTAAGCTGTTTAATATTGTTAACCCTGACAAAGTTTATTTTGGCTCAAAAGATGCTCAGCAAGTAGCGGTTGTCGATGCACTGATTAAAGACTTAAATTTTAATATAAAACTAATCCCAGTCTCAACTATTAGAGAAGCTGATGGTCTAGCATTAAGTTCGAGAAACGTCCATTTAAATCCATATGAAAGGGATGAGGCTGCACATATTTATCAATCTTTATTAAAAGGACAAAGGTACATAATGGACAACGCTGATTGGAAACGTAATGAAGTCATTAATATTACTAAAAGTTATCTAAGTGAACACACTACAGGTAAGATTGATTACGTTGATTGCTTGTCATTCCCTAATTTAAATAAAGACATAGAGTCAAAACATGATATAATAATTGCGGTTGCCGTTTATTATGAAAAAGCACGTTTAATTGATAACCTAATTTTAGACTCAAGTGGTGCAATTAAATACGGGAGTGAATAACATGTTTCGTACATTAATGAATGCTAAAATACATCGAGCTACTGTTACGGAAGCAAATTTAAATTATGTAGGCAGTATAACAATTGATCAAGATCTCCTTGATCAAGTTGGTATTCTTCCTCACGAAAAGGTGCAGATTGTAAATAATAATAATGGTGAAAGAATAGAAACGTATGTCATAGCTGGTGAAAGAAATAGTGGAGTCATTTGTTTAAATGGTGCAGCAGCAAGGAAATTTCAAAAAGGTGATCTTGTCATTATCATGTCTTATGCGATGATGACGAAAGAAGATGCTATGTCGCATCGTCCTAAAATTGCTATATTAACAGAAACAAATGAAATTGAACAATTGCTGACTGAAGAGGCCCCAATGACTATTTTATAGCTCCCAGCTTGGGAGTTTTATTTTGTCGGAAGAAAAGAGGTGGAAGATTGAACCGATATGTTGTAGTTGATCTAGAAACCACTGGACATTCAGTGAAAAAAGGAGACGAAATAATAGAAATTGGATTGGTTGTTATAGAAAATAATCAAATTATCGATGAATTCTCTTCAAAAATCAAACCAGAACAACCGATTCCACCATTTATTACTAGATTAACTGGGATGACTGATCAAGATGTGGCGAATGCACCAACATTTACAGAGGTCATTCCAGAAGTATTAACGTACCTGAAAGACGCATACTTTGTTGCACATCAAGTACAGTTTGATTATCATTTTCTAAACGCGTCTTTAATGAAACATGGCTACAAACCTTTACAAATGCCTGTTATTGATACAGTCGAGATGTCAAGAGTGCTATTCCCTAGGGCTAATAGCTTTAAGCTTGAGGATATAACTGATTATCTGGATATTAAACACTACTCGCCTCATCGCGCTTTATCCGATGCCTACGTAACAGGATTATTATTAATAAAACTTTTAGATAAGTTAAATAACCTACCCTACGAAACATTAAATCAAATTTCACCATTAACGACGTTCTTCTATGGGGATCTCGAACAAATCATTGTTGAGATTGTTCATAATAAAAATATAAAAGATCACCGAATGATATTAATTTTGAAAATGGTTTCGCAATAAAAGGTACTAAATTTGATAAAAATAAAAGTCTGCCAGAAATGTCTCATGTCAGAAGTTTTGGAGATATGCTCTCAGAATTGAATCATCATGGAAATTTGACTTTAAGAACTAGTCAAACCGAAGGTGCACAGTATATTTTTGACGCAATTGAACAAAACCGTCATGCCGTAGTAGAAGCAGAAACTGGGATTGGTAAAACATTAAGCTATTTATTAGTTGCTATTTTTTATGCCATGAAGAAAAGTCATAAAACATTAATTAGTACGAGTACCATCCAATTACAACATCAAATACAAGACCGAGATTGGATGATGATCTCTGAATCTTTTGATTGTCATAATGAATTAGCCATTTTAAAAAGCCCAAGCCATTATTTAAATTTATCGAAATTACGTTATTATTTAGATGAACTTAAAGATATTAATTATGATACGGCGTTAAGTTTAGCCATTATTTTGGTTTGGTTAACTGAAACAAATACTGGCGACAAAGATGAAATTCAACTTCCATCTAAAGGAGAAGAAATTTGGCCTTTTATTTCAGGTGAGAATAAAGTTAGTGATGAACATAGCGGTTCTTATTTCAAAACTGCATTAACTAAAGCTAATCAAGCATCAATTATTGTTGTGAATCATGCTTTCTTGGTTGCTGATCAATTACATCAGACGCAGCGATTATTAAATTATAATCATTTAATAATTGATGAAGCTCATAGGTTACATGAAGTCGTACAAAAACAACTGGGGGATACGTTAGACTACGTATTTATAGCCCACATTTTAAATAGTGTTGAGAAATTAACGACCCATCCATCTGTAGAGCGATTAAAACATTCTGCAGATCAATTCTTTAGATCTGTGCATCAAGCAGTATTATTTCTACATTCTGAGAAAGATGCATTATCTGATACAGGTAAAATACAGTTATCTTTAGATCAATATCAACTTGATGTCATTTTATCTGGAAGCTTACGTCAGCAACTAAATGATATGCTTTTAGATTTAAAACAACTACAGTCTATTTTGAAACAAAATCAATACAATAATAGATGGAAAAGATTGACTAAGCAGAAAGTGATAGAGGAACTTAGTCAAGTTCATGATTCATTAATAAGATTTTTTAATGATGATGAAGACCATGCAAAGTGGATTGATATTGATCAAGATGGGGCGAAAAATTCTGTTCAGTTAAATATTGAACCTGTTAACGTGCAATCGTTTATACAATCTTCAATTGTAAAGCAGGATGTTCCAACTATTTTTATGAGCGCTACGATTAGAACAAATCATTCATTTACATCATTCTTAGAAGAATTGGGTTTGCATGAGGAAACGAGTTGTTTGTACTTACCTTCACCATATGATTATCAAAATCAAGTCCGTGCATATGTACCATCAGATTTTCCGGAAATTAAACAAGTAAGAGTTGAAGAGTATGACGAATCTGTCGCAACATTTATTGTGTCACTAATTGAAGAATTAAATGAAAAAGTTGTTGTTCTATTTACATCATATGAAATGTTAAAATCCGTTTATAAAATGATAAAAATTATAGACCATCAACAAGAAATACCAATTTTAGCTCAAGGTGTACAATCAGGAAGTCGTGAAAAATTGAAAAAAATGTATGAAAAATCAAATCGTGCGGTTTTACTAGGAACAAGTTCCTTTTGGGAAGGTGTAGATTTAGACCACAAGTCCTTAAAAATCGTTGTCATGGTTCGCTTGCCTTTTGATACACCCAATCATCCAATGTTTCAAGCAAAATCACGTCACTTAGAAGAGCATAATAAAAATGCGTTTTATCATTGGATGTTACCACAGGCTATTTTAAAGTTTCGTCAAGCCTTTGGTCGTTTAATTCGTTCAGAATCAGACCGGGGGGATATTTATTGTTCTAGACCAAAGGTTGATGACTAAACCTTATGGTAAACAGTTTATAAACTCAATACCTGAAGTACCATTATTACATGACAAGAAACACCAACTTTTTAAAGATGCAAAAACTGGTTGTTATATAACGACTACAAAGGCAAATGATAATACTTAGTCATGTATGAAGTGGGTGAGGGTATGTTTAAGCGCATTATTTTTATTTTAATATTAACGTTAGTAGGTACTGAATCAATTATATTTGCTCAAGAAGAACTTGTCTTTGAACCTTTATCATCTGGCAATTTGCGTGATGCATTTAAGTAAAGAAGAAAAAGTTATCATTAATACAGGAAGTTCAAATAGTCGTAAGGAAATAATAAATTATTTAAATGAATTAGAAGATCAGCGTATTAAAGGAATTCTTATTACCAGTGTTAATGCAAGAAACTGCGGTAACTTATCGTATATATTAAATCAATACGACGTGGATCAATTATATTTACCTAAACATAATACTGAATTATGTAAAGTTCCCAAAGATTTTCAAAAATCAAACCTATTACTTAAGTAAAAAACGAACGTATCGCAATTAGCTCTAGGTACTATATAGATCATGTATATAACAAAAATGATGGAAGTAGTCATGTGGCTATTTCAAACGGGAATTTCGTTTGTTATTGGTATGAGGGGAATCTAAAGACGAGTCAATGGGATAAGCAAACTCAGGTAATGTTCCTTCCAGATAATCCTTCTGCGAATTTGACTGAAGAAGACTTAGAAATGCTTAATCCTGAAGTAGCGATTATTAACCGTAGAGGGGAAATACAACCTCTAATTGAAATGTTTCAAAAACAATGGGTGGATATCTATGCACTTCGCAAAGGGGTATCAGCTCACATTAATATCATGCAAGAGGAATATGAACTCTACTTAAAAAGAGAAGAATCGTAAATTTGTTGATTAATCCTCAACAAATTTACGTGTTGTCTTGTTATAATAGTAACAGTGATTAAATACAAAGGATGAAGGCATTGAACTTACGTAAAGTACTAATCAGTGTTGGTTCGGTTATTGGTTTAATTATCGTCACAGTCGTGATGATGTTTTCGTCGCATATAACCAGGCTCAAGACAGTAAAAACACATTAATTGATCAAGCTAAAAGCAAGGCAATTAAAGATACACCACTTACGAAAGTGGAATCTGCCTCTTTATTTAATGGTCGTAATTCTTTTGTGTCAATAAAAGGCAAGGATGAGGAGAGTAAACCTTTATTTGCTTTTATTCCTCAGCTGAATCAAAAACAAAATGAAAGTGATCAGAAACAACCAGAAACACATTACGTTTATGCGGATCAAGGCTTCACAAAAGATGAAATAATAAAACAATGGGGTTCTAACTGTCAAAATTGTGATCTTGATGAAGTAACTATTGGAATGCTTAATAATCGCGTCGTTTGGGAAATCATTTATGAAAGAGACAACCGGTTAATTTTTCAAACCTATCGATTCGATACAGGAGAATTATATGATTCAATCTCGTTTAATCAATAAAAAATGTTAACCTATTAAAGGAGCTTAGGACATAGGAGGAGATGTATACATATGAAATTAGCAAACAGAGTACAAGCACTTACACCATCAACAACATTAGCAATTACTTCAAAAGCTAAAGCTTTAAAAGCTGAGGGACACGATGTCATTGGCCTCGGTGCTGGTGAACCGGACTTTAATACACCCAAATACATTTTAGATGCTGCGATACAAGCTATGGATGAAGGGAAGACGAAATATACGCCGGCTGGTGGGTTAGTAGAATTAAAAGAGGCCATTGTTAACAAATTCAAACGTGATAATGGTTTAGATTATAATCAAAATCAAATTATTGTAAACGACAGGTGCGAAACATGCTTTATATACACTTTTTCAAGTTTTATTAAATAAGGGAGACGAAGTCATTGTCCCAATCCCTTATTGGGTTAGTTATCCTGAACAAGTGAAATTATCTGAAGGTGAACCTATTTTTGTAAAAGCAAAAGAGGAATACAACTTTAAGTTAACTCCTGAACAACTTGAAGAAGCGATTACTCCTAATACAAAAGCAGTCATACTAAACTCACCGAGTAATCCTACTGGTGTTTTGTATAATAAAATGAATTACAAGCTTTAGGTGAGGTAGCGGTTAAACACAATCTATGGATTGTTTCAGATGAAATTTATGAAAAGTTAATTTATGGTGACGAACAGCACGTATCTGTTGCTTCCGTATCATCTGAAATAAAAGATCGAACAATCATTATTAACGGAGTAAGTAAATCACATTCTATGACAGGATGGCGAATTGGCTATGCTGCCGGTAATGAAGAAGTTATTAAAGCGATGTCAAACTTAGTTTCACATGCGACATCTAATCCTACATCAATTTCTCAGTATGCAGCGATTGCAGCATATAATCATTCTGAAGAAGAAATTCATCATATGAAAAAAGCTTTTGAAGAACGACTTAATAAGTTATACAATTGGATAGTAGAAATTCCAAACATCACTTGTGTAAAACCTGACGGTGCGTTTTATCTTTTTCCAAATGTTAAAGAAGTGGTTAAAGCATCTCCATTTAATACGACAGATGAGTGGGTTGCTCAGTTATTAGAAGAAGAAAAGGTGGCAATCGTACCAGGTTCAGGTTTTGGCTCTGATGACAATGTTCGATTATCGTATGCAACATCATTAGAACAATTAGAAGAAGCCGCAAAACGAATTAAACGTTTTGTTGAAAAGTATTCTTAGTAGAAGAAGGAGGAAGTAACGTTGAAAAACGACAATAGCTACAGTTAAAGACCATGTTGAAGAAACAGTAACAATTGGTGTATGGTTACATAATAAACGTTCAAGTGGAAAAATTGCATTTTTACAATTAAGAGATGGTACAGGGTTTATACAAGGTGTCGTAGTTAAATCGGCAGTATCAGAAGAAACCTTTGAACTAGCTAAGTCAATCACACAAGAATCATCTCTTTATGTAACTGGCAAAGTAGTTGAAGATACGAGAAGCCCATTAGGTTTTGAATTGCAAGTTACGGATTTAGAAGTCATTCAAGAAGCTGAAGATTATCCAATTACACCAAAGGAGCATGGTACGGAGTTTTTAATGGACCATCGTCATTTATGGTTAAGATCTAAAAAACAGCATGCCATTATGAAGGTTAGAAACGAAATTATTCGTTCTACTTATGAGTTTTTCAACCAAGAAGGTTTTGTAAAGGTAGATCCACCGATTTTAACAGGTGCTTCTGCTGAAGGTACAACCGAATTATTTCACACAAAATATTTTGATGAAGATGCTTATTTATCCCAAAGTGGTCAGTTATATATGGAAGCAGCAGCTATGGCCCTCGGTAGAGTATTTTCATTTGGCCCTACATTTAGAGCTGAAAAATCCAAGACTAGACGCCATTTAATTGAGTTCTGGATGATTGAACCTGAAATGGCCTTTATGGATCATGACGATAGTTTAGAATTACAAGAACAATATGTGTCACATGTCGTTCAATCTGTACTAGAAAATTGCAAAATTGAACTTGATACCTTAGAACGTGACACAACGAAGCTTGAAAATATCAAGGCTCCGTTCCCGCGTATTACTTATGATGATGCTATTCAATTCTTAAAGGATCAAGGTTTTGATGATATTGATTGGGGAGATGACTTCGGTGCGCCTCACGAAACGGCAATCGCTGAAGCATATGACAAACCTGTTTTTATTACCCATTTCCCTGTAGAAATAAAAGCATTTTATATGAAACCAGACCCTAACAATCCAAAAGTCGCTTTATGCGCTGACTTAATTGCACCGGAAGGTTATGGAGAAATAGTCGGTGGTTCTGAGCGTATTGATGATTTTGAGCTTATGAGTCAGAGGTATGAAGAACATCAATTAGATGGACCTGCTTATGAATGGTATTTACAATTAAGGAAATACGGTAGTGTACCTCATTCAGGGTTTGGACTTGGTTTAGAACGTACTGTTGCTTGGATTTCAGGAACAGAACATATTCGTGAAACAATTCCATTCCCTAGATTACTAAATCGTTTATATCCATAAGACTTAAAGGGATGACTCTTGTCTAGAGTCATCCTTTCTATTAGATTATTTTAAAGGTGGGTATGTCACTTGAACTTACCATTTTCATATCAGAAAATTCTCGTTGACCAAATTAATATTCCAACATTATTAGTAAAAGATTATGGTGCGTTAGGTTTATCTGAGACGGATTTGATGGTTATATTACACATTTTAAGACTTCAGAAAGAACACGAATTACTTCCATCATTCGATCAGATTTCAAATCATATGTCTATTAATTCTAATGATGTTTCTAATGTTTTAAAGAATTTAAAGAACAAAGGTCTATTAGCAATAGATCAATTTGAAGATGAAAACCAAATTGTTCATGAGTGGTATTCCATCACCCCACTTATAGAGAAATTGTATGAAGTACAACAAGAAGTTAACCAATCAAAAAATGAAGAAGGAAAATTATTTAGTTTATTTGAACAAGAGTTTGGACGAGCCCTATCTCCAATAGAAATTGAAACCATTAGTTACTGGTTAGATGATGACCGGTTTAAACCAGCCCTAATAAAAGCAGCCCTGAGGGAAGCAGTACTAATGGGTAAATTAAATTTTCGGTATATCGACCGGATCCTAAATGAGTGGAAGAAAAAAGGGATCAAAAGTGTAGGTGCTGCAAAACAAAATAACCAAAATAATTTTAATCAGACAAATAAAAGTACGCCTGAACCAAAAGGGATACATCCGTTTATTATAACTGGCTAGAAGAGTAAGAGGGGGGAGTAGATGTTAACTAAAAAGGGATTAGGCAAGTACTAGATACTTTAGAGGAAATGTTCCCTAATGCCGAATGTGAGTTAACTCATTCTAATGAGTTTGAATTATTAGTTGCTGTTGTCCTTTCAGCTCAAGCAACAGATGCTTTAGTAAACAAAGTAACACCGGGTTTATTTGCGAAATACAAAGCCCCTGAAGATTATCTCGCAGTATCTTTAGAAGAGCTACAGCACGATATTAAAAGAATTGGTTTATATCGAAACAAAGCAAAAAATATACGCAAACTAAGCGCTGATTTAATTGAAAAGCATGATGGTCACGTTCCTTCAAATTATACCGATTTAGTAAACTTAGCGGGAGTTGGGAGGAAGACGGCGAACGTTGTGATGTCAGTTGCATTTGGGGAACCTGCCATAGCAGTTGATACTCATGTCGAAAGAGTATCCAAACGGTTAGGAATTTGCCGCTGGAAAGACTCTGTTTTAGAAGTCGAAAAAACGCTTATGAGAAAGGTTCCAAAAGAAGAATGGAGTGACACTCATCACAGAATGATCTTCTTTGGACGCTATCATTGTAAAGCGAAGAACCCTAATTGTCCCGAATGTCCATTACTTGAAATTTGTAGGGAAGGTCAAAAGCGCATGAAAAAACGAGGCTGAATTTCAGCCTCGTTTTTGTTTGTAATTTAAGTTGTACTATCTGTCGATTGAGTAGAGTCAGTTGAACTAGTTGAAGTGTTAGTATCACCATTTTCTGTAGTGCTATTAGTAACTGAATCTTCGCCTTGATCATTAGACCCATCATCAGTACCCGATTCTCCGTCACCAGATCCATCATCCGTGGAACCGTCATCTGTTGATCCAGGGTCAGTACCGTCTTCAGATGAGTCATCACCGCCATTAGATCCACCATCTCCATCTGAAGGCGGCTCTTCCTGATCTCCATTTCCATTACCTTCGCCGTTTCCGTTACCTTCACCGTTTCCGTTACCTTCACCATTTTCTTCTTCATCATCGCCAATTATTTCATCAATTAAATCTTTCTCTTCTTCTTCAGGCGGCGTTTCAGCAGAAGTTTGAGCTGGTTCAGATTGATTACCACCATCGTCTATGGCTGTAACTTCAAACGTATAATTAGTTTCAGGAGAAATTTCATCGAATACAATCATTTGATCACTTATGGTAGCAACATCTTGCATGTCACTTCCATCTACGGATACTTTAATGTTGTATTCCATGTCATCATTAGAGTGATCCCATGACACTTCTATAACCCCACGTTTTCATCAAACTCAGCTTTTAGTCCTTCAACAGGATCTGGCTGATCGTATTGTTCCGATACTTCGTTTGGTGTAGTACCCTTAACGAACAATTCCGTAATGATCTGACTTTCTGGTGTATAATCACTTGGTAATTTAGCAGGTCTAGAGCCTTCCTCAATTCCAACCTCAACAACTGAATCAGGTTTAGTGAAATCAGCTGTTTCGACTCCATCTGACATATGTCTCATTAGGTTTCCAAAGATTGCTTTAGGAATAGCTTTATCTTGACCAGATAGTGACTTGTTTCCTTCACTGTAACCAGTCCACACTGAAATAGTGAAGTTTGTAGAATAACCTGCCATCCAAGAGTCAACATCTTCATTTGTTGTACCTGTTTTAGCTGCTACAGGCAGATTATTAACATCAACACTAGAACCAGTTCCATGATTAATGACGTCTTTTAGCATATCAGTAATCATATAAGCAGTGTAATCTTCCATGGCAATATTAGATTCTGGTTTAGTCTCAACTACTTTCTTTTCATCAGGGTACACAATCTTCGTTACTGCGTGTGGTTCATTATAAATACCACCATTACCGAAAGCTGCATAAGCACCAGCAATTTCTAATGGACTTAATTCTTGATTACCTCCAATAGAATCGGAATTGAGTAATGTATCACCATAAGGTAATCCTAATCCACGTACGAAGTTTAAGATTTTTTCATCGCCTTGACTGTTTCTTACTTCGTTAAATGCCTTAAATGCAGGAATATTAATGGACTCATATAATGCTTCACGCATCGTCATCCAACCTCGATAGCGATCATCAAAGTTACTCAAATCTACATCATCACTATAATTATCAACTTCTTCATCTTTTAATTGATGGTAAGTAGACCATTTCTCAAACTCAATAGCAGGACCGTAATCTATAATAGGCTTAATTGTTGAGCCTGGCTGACGATCAGTACTAAAGGCATAGTTTTCACTCGCCCAAATGCCTTCCTTATTACGTCCACCACCAATTGCTAGTATTTCACCAGTCTTAGTATCAATCACTGAAATTCCTGTTTGAACTTTATCGTCACTAAATTGTATTGGACTCTTTTCATCATTCATTAGAAACTCAACTTGTTTTTGAGCATCTTGATCTAATGTTGTATGAATTGTTAACCCAGCTGAATACACATCAACTTCGTCATCAAGTTTTTTGACTAGCTTCATTTAATACTTTTTCAATAAATCCTTCATAAGGAATATCCGATTCGTAGCTGTCTTGAATCATATCCTTCACTTTGATAGCTTTGGCTTCTTTAGCCTCTGCTTCAGAGATCTTTCCATGTTGAACCATTAAATCTAGAACGATATTACGACGTTCTTTAGCAAGTTTTGGATCAATATACGGGTTGTAAGCATTAGGTCTTTGCGGAATACCAGCTAATAGTGCCGCCTCTGAAAGTGTTAATTTACTTAAATCACTTTTTCCGAAGAAAGCTTCAGATGCTTTTTGAACACCGTATATATCTTTACCATAAGCAATGATATTAAGGTACATAGCTAAAATTTCCTTTTTGCTGTAATCTTGTTCTAGTTTAAATGCTAAATATTGTTCTTGGACTTTTCGTTCAATACTTTTCTCTGAAGTCAAAAATGCATTTTTAACAACTTGTTGAGTAATCGTACTAGCACCTTGTGCTCCGAATCCTTCTTTGATATTAGCTATAACAGCAGCTCCGATACGCCTTAGATCAATACCACTATGTTCAAAGAACCTACGTCTTCGGTAGCAAGTACCGCATCTTCTAGAATTTGTGGAATTTCCTTATATTCAATTTCTTCACGTTTTTGAGCACCTAGTTCAGCGACTACGTTTCCATCTCTGTCCAGAATCGTCGTTGACAATGGTACTTGTAATTCTTCCGCGTTCAGTTCAGGTGCGTCTTTAATATAAGAAAATACCACACCTGCAACCACGAACATACCTAATAAACCTATAATCAATAACGATATCAGTACTTTTTTTCCAATTTATTTTTTTGTTTTTCTTTGTTTGCTTTTTAGCTTTTCGACTTTTAATGTCTTCGCTCATTATGATCTCCTCCATTAAAATAAAACACGATCGACAACGGTTAAATAGTCTACTTTTTCTGTAATGTGAATGGGATTAAATAACCGTTTTCTTTGATGTAGTGATAAGGTAACGATTTTCTATTACCCTCAAACTGTTGATCCCAAACCTTTATAAATGGACGAATTGGAAGTAAAAAAGTTTCATTCAATAATTTAAAACGAATAATAAAAAAACAAATCCCTCCATGATCGTCAATCTTTCTCATGTGATCTACTTGGTGCTGATGAATATTTGAAAATGGTAACGAGGTTTTGTTTTTAGTTTGTTTAGCTTCGAAATCAATATATCTACCATTGTAAATTCCATTATAGTCCGTAGTAGAAGGTTGTTGATAATAAGCTTCTTTAATAACAGCAGCACTTCGTTTTGGATAATCAACTTGCACTACTTGGATTGGAGTCGGTTTTTTATGAATAACCGCTTGATCAGTTTCTAAATAAAACTTATTCGTTTCATTTAGTTCTTTTCGAGGGTCATCCCTCTATTTCCGAATTGTGTTCCGCCTAGTTGACTATAGTTTGTATAATTGGTTTGTGAATTATGTTTGTTTTGCCGACTTCCCTTCGGATACTTCAATTTTATTCCTCCTCAACAACCTATTATATCAAATTTTAAACCATGAGGATTTGGATATACTATTACAAAATGGTTAAGAAAGGCTGACAGCATGATTCCGTTAATTGTAAATTACATTAAAGAACAGACTAAAATACATAACCAAAATAACGTTACTCGTACAAAAGCTTATTTAAAGTTTTACGATAAGTTTCCCGAAATTAAATGGTCATTCTTAGCAAGCATTGTATCGCGTAATGCTGGTTGGAATATGACGGATTTACAAAGTGATCCATATGTGCAGTTATTAAGTGAAGGTGAACGTAAATCGCTATATTTAACCTATGAAAGTATCAACTGGTATATATTTCAGGATGCATATCCTCAGCTGTTAATATATCAATTGTCAGAAGAAAAAGATACACCACTATTCTTCTTGTTAAAACATTTTCAAGTTTCTAGATATATAGAGGAGGAATGGTACCGATTCTACCGCCGCAGAGACAAGGAACGTTTGCTCTATGCTCAAATCATTAATGAACAAAATTTAATTGAACAACCAATTATGCAGCACCAGCCATATAAACGTAAAGTATTTAATACCATTCCATTTAGAGGTCAAAACATGGCCCATTATAATGCTGTCTTATTGCCAACAGAACAGGGTAAACTGTACGGCGATTTTGTTTCCCACTTCTTAAGTGTAAGTAAGAGAATTTCAATTGGTAAAAAGATTAGTAATATTTTATTTTATCCCTGTCTATATCCGTTATTTTATTCTTTTGCTAATAATGTTGAAATCACAGGTGATCGCAAGGAATATGAACAATTTATTAATGAACATACGACATCTGACAGTCACAATTTAACCAGTTTTTATCGTGATACGAAACATCAAATCAGTGAATATAGAGTAGATTGGTCATCTTACACAAAGATTAAAAGACGATGGTATAAAGAAGAGAAGATGAAACATCCGACACCAATTAATGAAACATACTATAAGAAGCGTCAATTAATTAAAAACATAGGATCAATTAAAGGGGTAATTAAACACGAGTCTGTCGAAAAAAGCTAAAGTATAAGAACCTTTGTTGGTTTCCTTCTTTGTTTGTCGTACGGGTAGGATTCTAAAAATATTTGCCTAAATAAGAAGCAAAGGAGGAGATGTCAATGAAGTACCCTAATAATAAGGAGTATTTATTAGAATCTCTACAACGTTTAGAAATGGAATTAGAGCATTTAAAGAAAAGAATGCAAATCGTAAACCCAGACTTTCGTAAGAAATAATAGCGTGGCGCAAAGATTCATGATAAAGTATGACTTGAAGGCAAGGTGATTCAAGTGATAGAATTTTGCGACTAACTAGAGAGTTAAAGGATCAAGATGTAGAAGAAATCCATGATCGCTATTTTTATGATCGCAAGTTTGACCGTAAAAACTATGATGATTTTAATTTAATGAAAGAAGAAGCAACACCAATCTTTGAAAAAATTGAGAAGTGGGAAGACGATGCCAATGACCTGGTACATAAGCTGCCGATTTTCCCAAATCAAATTAAAAATACTAAAGATAATTTAGAAATTATGATTTTGCATAGTTATTTTAATGATGTGAGGAAGAAACGTTTCGTTGAACTTTATCAATCTGTAAAATATAATTTGAATTTAATTTTGGATGAACAACAGGAAGAATAGGGGAGAATATAACATGAAACAAAGTCTGTTAGTTAATGAAGCAAAGAGTATGCTAGATCAAGCTTATGTACCGTATTCAACTTTTCCGGTAGGGGCAGCTTTACTTACTAAAGATGGTAAAGTTTATAAAGGCTGTAATATTGAAAATGCAGCTTATCCAGTCACTTGCTGCGCTGAAAGAGTTGCGATTTTTAAAGCAGTTTCTGAAGGTGAGCGTGATTTTGAGTCATTGGCTGTCATTGCTAACACGTCTAGACCTGTACCGCCATGCGGGGCGTGTAGACAGGTGATGAGTGAGTTTTTCGACCCAGAAATGAACGTTTTATATTAGTAATAAGGACCTTGAAGTTAAAGAGGTAAAAGTAAAAGAATTATTACCATTTTCTTTTAATCAAGATGATTTATCATCTGGCCAGGAAAATAATGAAATATCCACATTAGAGCTAGTACAAACTAGCTCTTTTTTTGATATAATGAAAGTATGAATGTAAAATCAATAACTATAACAGGTTATAAACCACATGAATTAAATATTTTTAGTGACCAAGACGAAAAAGTTGGTATTATCAAAAAAGCTTTAAAAAGAAAGCTAGTTGAGTATTTGGATAATGGATTAGAATGGGTTATCTTATCTGGTCAACAAGGCGTTGAAAACTTGGGCATTTGATGTATTACAAGAATTAAAAGAAATCTATCAAGTTAAAGTTGCACTCATACCGCCATTCAAAGACCAAGATCATATTTGGAAAGAAGATAAACAGAAAAAATATCAAACTTTGATACAACTGGCAGACTATTATCAACCTTTAAGTCAAAAATCTTATGAAAGCCCCAAACAGTATTTTGTTAAGAATAAATGGTTTATTGAAAAAACCGATGGGTGCATTCTTCTTTATGAAGAGGAATTTGGGGGCTCTCCGAAATATTTTTATGATTTAATATTAAAATATGAAGAGCAACATGAATATAATGTAACAATTATCAATTCATTTGATTTAGATGATCTTGCTAGAGAAATGCAAGAATTAAATCAAGATAACTTGAATGATGTGTAGGAGGAATTCGATGAAAACAAATTTAACGGGTCAGGAAATTTTGGACAAAGAGTTTAAAACGACAATCAGAGGTTATAATCAAGATGAGGTGGATGAGTTTTTAGATTTAGTCATCCAAGATTATGAAACACTTAATAAAGAAATAGAAACCTTAAAAGAAGAAAATCGAAAACTTAAGACAACTAGCAAACCAAATACAACAACTGCGACTTCTTCTCAGACTAAACAAAGAGGTCAGATCAACTATGATGTATTACAAAGATTATCAAACCTAGAGAAAGCCGTTTTTGGTAAACGATATAGTGAATAATCTGTTAAACATTACTAATGCAGGGACACCTGTTTTATGTTAAACTTTATAATTCAGGCATAAATAAGATGTTGTAGGTATAGACGTAATCGCTCTGTTTTACAGAGAGGAAAGTCCATGCTCACACAGGCTGAGAGGTTTGTAGTGATCGTGCTTGACGAAACCATAAGTCAAGGTAGTTAACTTAAGGTTAGCTAACGGCGGGGAAACAATCTAAGTCCTATATGGGATACGATTGGATTACCTTTAAAGTGCCACAGTGACGATTTTGATTGGAAACAATCAAAGTGGAACGCGGTAAACCCCACGAGTGAGTAACCCAAAATATGGTAGGGGCACTTTCAGCAGGGAATTCAACCTAGCTGAGAGGCAAGTATGACTTGTAGATAGATGGTTACGACTGGAGTACGAGGTTGACCGCCGCTAGTAGTACGAAGGTACAGAACATGGCTTACAAAATACCTACTGGTCACATCTTATTTATGCCTTACATATTATTGGGAGCTTATAAGTTCTTTGAAAGGAATGTAATCATTGTCACAGCCAATTAAGTTAATCGCAACAGCAGCAATGGGATTAGAATCAATAGTTAAAAACGAAATAAAACAGCTAGGTTATGAAAATATCCAAACAGAAAATGGGCGTGTGATGTTTGATGCAGATTTAGCAGGTATTGCAAGAAGTAATTTATGGCTTCGAACGGCAGATCGCGTCAAATTATTAATGGATGAATTCAATGCGTATTCTTTTGAAGAGCTATTTGAACAAACAAAGGCATTACCATGGGAAGAGTGGATTTCTAAAGAAGGATTTATACATGTAGTAGGTAAATCACATAAATCAAAACTATATTCCGTACCTGATTGCCAATCAATTGTCAAAAAGGCAATTGTATCAAGACTTCAAGAAGCGTATAGTTTAACATCAAGACTCGAAGAAACAGGTGCAAGATACAAAGTTGAAGTAGCAATTTTAAAAGATAAAGTTACTTTATCTTTAGATACATCAGGTTCAGGTTTACATAAAACGTGGCTATCGCATTGGCCAGGGAGAAGCACCTTTAAAAGAGACACTAGCAGCTGCTCTCATTCAATTGACAAATTGGACACCTGATGATCCATTTGTAGATCCGTTTACAGGCTCCGGTACTATCCCAATTGAAGCTGCATTAATTGGACAGAACATAGCGCCAGGTTTTAACCGTGAATTTCAAGCTGAAGAATGGGATTCTATTCCTTCTACAGTTTGGGAACAGGCTCTTGAAGAGGCGGAAGACTTAGCGAATTATGATCAGCCATTAGATATTACTGGATCAGATATTAGTCATCAGTCTATCGAGATTGCCAAGCATAACGCAATGGAAGCTGGTTTGGCTGATTTAATTAATTGGAAACAAATGCAAGCAAAGGACTTTATGCCTAAATCTGAAAAAGGTTACTTAATAGGAAATCCTCCATATGGTGAACGATTGGGAGAGAAAGAGACGGTAGAACAAATCTACCAAGATTTAGGGCATATTATGTCATCTTATCCTAAATGGAGCGTATATATCATGACTTCTTATCAGGATTTTGAAAAGCAGTATGGACAAAAGGCAACTAAGAAACGTAAATTATTTAACGGATTTATTCAGACAAACTATTATCAATATTTTGGTAAAAAATAAATAATGGGGAGAGAATTAAATGAGTGGATCAACATATTCTTCAGTAGAACAAGAATTTTTGCAATATTATAAACAGATTGAATCTTATGCTGAAGCAATTAAATTGATGGCATGGGATTTAAGAACTAAAGCGCCTAAGAAAGGAGTTCACAGACGTTCAGAAACGCTTTCTTTTTTATCACAAAAAGTCCATGAATTAAAAACGTCAGATCAAGTGAAGACTTACATTGATGAGCTTAGAAATTCTGAAAACCAAGTCATTAAACGTTCAATCGAACTAGTTGAAAAAGATTATAATAAAACAAAAAAGATCCCTGTTGAAGAGTATAAAGAGTTTGTGGAATTAACCTCACAAGCCGAATCTGTTTGGACAGAGGCAAGAGAGAAATCTGACTTTGAAATGTTTAGACCTTATTTAGAAAAGATTGTTGCTTTTAATATTAAGTTTGCAGAGTACTGGGGATATAAAGAAAACCGATATGATGCACTTTTAGATGGTTTCGAACCAGGAGTGACGGTTAAGACATTAGATCAGGTTTTTCCTAAACTACGAGATGATTTAGGCAAACTCATTAAAAATGTTAATGAATCTAATAATAAACCTGACCCGAGTCAAATTTTGGCTAACTTTCCTAAAGAGAAACAAGAGCAGTTTTCGTTAAAAGTTCTTCATAAAATGGGGTATGATTTTGATGCAGGTAGACTAGATGAAACTGTGCACCCATTTGCCATTAATATTAACCATGATGATGTTCGAGTAACAACACGATACGATGAACAAGATTTTCGTATGGCTGTTTTTGGTACGATTCACGAAGGTGGACATGCATTATACGAGCAAGGGTTAAATAAAGACTTATATGACACGCCTGTGTGTGATGCAATCTCTATGGGCATCCATGAGTCACAATCATTATTCTGGGAAAACTTTGTTGGAAGAAATGAATCGTTCTGGGATCAATACTATGACTTATTTTTAGAATATGCACCAGATTCATTTAAGAATATACCTAAACATGAATTCTATCGTTCTATAAACGAAGTGAAACCAACATTCATTCGAATCGAAGCCGATGAGATGACTTACCCGCTTCATATTATGATTCGTTATGAGCTTGAAAAAGGTTTAATTAATGAAGAAATAGAAGTGAAAGATTTACCTAAATTGTGGAACGATAAAATGGAAGAGTACTTAGGTATTAGACCTGAAAATGATGCTGATGGAGTCCTTCAAGATGTTCACTGGTCAGGTGGAGACTTTGGATATTTCCCATCGTATGCTTTGGGTTATATGTATGGAGCTCAAATCAAGTCGGCTCTTGAGCAGGACGTTGATATTGACCAATCCATTCAAAATGATGATTTATCACCAATTAAAAATTGGTTAAACGAACATATTCATCGAAAAGGAAGTATGAAGGAACCATTAGATTTATTAAAAGAAGTGACAGGTGAAGGGCTTAACCCGAATTACTTAGTTCAATATTTAACAGAGAAGTACCAAAAAATTTATAATTGGTAAGCTTAAACCGAAAGGCTATTCTTAATATAGAAGAATAGTCTTCTTTAGCATAAATTTATCGCTTAGGAGGGTAATACTTGGAAACATATTTACCGAATTTTAAGTTAGAAGGGAAACTAGCAGTTATTACTGGAGCAACGAAGGGAATTGGGCGAGCTATTGCCTTTTCATATGCTGAATCGGGGGCGAACCTTATTTTGATTGCTCGTAATGAGGAAGATTTACATAAGACGAGCCGCGTTATTCAAGACCAATATAATGTATCTGTTGATTATGTTGCTACATCAGTTACAGAATTAGATTTTCTTAAATCAAAATTACTAGAATTAACCGCAGGTCGTGGCATCGACATTTTGGTGAATAATGCAGGGATGAATATTCGTAGTGAAGCCCTTAAAGTAACCGAAAGTGAGTATCAGCAGATTATTGATACAAATATGAAAAGTGTACTGTTCCTGTCACAATTCGTTGCACAGAACATGATTGACCACAATATTAAAGGAAAAATTATTTCCGTTTCATCCGTTGCTGGTCAAACAGCCTTAAGAACAGGTGTTGTCTATGCCATGACAAAAGCCGCCTTAATTCAAATGACCAAAACTCTATCTTTAGAATGGGGCAAATACGGAATTAATGTCAATGCTATCGGTCCTTGGTATTTCCCAACAACATTAACTGAAAAGTTACTACAAAATGATCAATATGTGCAGGATATAGTAAATCGTACGCCTTTGAATAGAATTGGACGATTAGAAGAAATAGCCGGCCCAGCTGTGTTTTTGGCATCTGAAGCTAGTAATTATATGACGGGCCAAACTCTAATGGTAGATGGTGGAATGACCATTTATGGGTTTTAAAATTTAGTATGATTTTCCAACATAAGGGGGACATTAATAAATAGGGGAATAATTCTCTTATGAAAGAGGTTCGTTTATGTCCGTTATATATAGCATCGGGACTGCCGTTCCTAAATATGAATTAAAACAAGACCGCGCGAAAGAAGTTATTTCGACATTACTTACTGAAAAAAGACTATCTAAATATTTAGCAGTGTTTGATACTGCAGGGATTAATCAGAGATATTTTGTAACGGAACCTGAATGGTTTCAGAGTAAACACGGACTTTCAGAACGAAATCATTTGTATATGAAATACGGAATTGATTTAGCTGAACAGGCCGTATTCGATTGTTTTAAAAATCATGAACTACATATGAAAGATCTAGATGCTATTATATCAGTTACGAGCACAGGAATATTAACGCCACCTTTAGATGTCCATTTGATCAATCGTTTACCATTAAAGGATACTATTAGACGCTATCCCTTATTTGGTTTGGGTTGTGCAGGTGGGGGAGTAGCATTATCAAGAGCTCATGATTACCTTAAAGCAAATCCAACACACTCTATTATGATTGTAAACTGTGAGTTAGCCACAGTTGCATTTCACCATGATCATGTAGACCAACAAAATATTGTTGGTGCGGCTTTATTTAGTGATGGTGCAAGCTGTACGGTCCTACTTGGTCATGAACATCCTCTAGCGAAACAAAGAAAAGAGCCTAGCCTTTATATAAAATCGTCAAGTTCTAAACTATTGAAAGAAAGCATGGATGTTATGGGATGGGATATTAAAAATGATGGATTCTATGTTATTTTTTCAACCATTATTCCTAAACTTGTGCGTTCTTTTTGGAAAGATCACTTAGAGGAGTTTTTAATTAAAGAGCAGATTGATTTTAAAGAAATCGAATATATATTAGCGCATCCTGGTGGAAGGAAAGTATTAGAAGAAGTGGAGAAGATTATGTTTGACCATCAAATGCTCGATTATTCTAAAGAGGTCTTAAAACAATATGGTAATATGTCGTCACCGACTGTTTTATTTGTGATTAAACAAGCGTTAGAGAGTCGTCCTTTTAAACGTCAACACCATTTAGTAACTGCATTAGGACCAGGCTTTACTTCAGAAATATTGCTGATGGAGTGGAAATGATATGGTGTATCTGTTTATACTGATATATTTAATCATACTTCGTGTATTTGAATTACTGATTGCTAAGTCAAATGAAAATTACCAGAAAGCTAAGGGCGCCATTGAAATTGAAGACCCGTATTATAAACACATAATCATTACGCATGTTCTTTTTTTGTTTTCTTAATAATAGAAAGCTTTCTAAATCATAGTTGGAATAGAGATGCATCCATCATTGTTTTCTCTTTATTTATCTTATTACAGACCTTTAGATTTTGGAGCTTATGGTCATTAGGACGTTATTGGAACACGAAAGTGATTGTGTTACCAGATGCAAAAGTTGTTGACAGAGGCCCTTATAAATGGATTAAACATCCAAATTATTGGATCGTCGGATTAGAGTTATTAGTTATATCTTTATTATTCTACGCTTATATTACTGCTATAATATTTGTTAGTGCACATTTATGGTTAATGACGAAGCGAATACCTTTGGAAAACAGAGCGCTTAAACAGTATTTTATAAATAAATAAGGGGAGAGGGTTTAGTTGATTATTTCGGTACAAGAAGCTCACGAATTAACGTTGAAAGAAAATGTTGTCTTCGCAGACTGTCGATATGATTTGAAGGATGAAAACTGGGGAAAAGAAATGTTTCATCAAGGTCATATACCAAATGGAGTGTATTTCGATCTTAATAAAGATTTAAGTGGCCAGGTCAAGAATCACGGTGGCCGACATCCGCTTCCTAACATAGAAACTTTTAAAACCAAGTTAGCCACTAAAGGAATCCACCGGGAGACGACGGTTATTGTTTATTGTCAAAATAGAGCATTTTCATCTAGAATGTACTGGTTATTAAAATTCATTGGACATCCTACAGTTTATTTAATGAATGGTGGCTTTGAGGAATGGAAGCAATCAGGATACCCTGTTAGCCAGAGTGAGTTAAATAAAACTGCTAATCAATATGGAAATAGTGAAATAAAAGAAGACCTAATTGCAGACATGTATTATGTGAAAGAAAATAAGGATAGGGATTCTGTCACATTAATCGATTCTAGAAGTTACGATCGCTATATTGGAAAACATGAGCCTATAGACCGAAAAGCTGGACATATTCCAGGTGCCATTAATTCAGAATGGACCAACATATTAAATGATCAACACCAATTTAAATCCCAAGATGAGTTAATCAACTATTTCTCAACTTATCAGGACGCTGAAGAAATGATCGTGTATTGCGGTTCAGGTGTCACAGCAACGCCGAATGTAGTTGCTTTATGGCTAGCAGGTTTCGACAATGTGAGGCTATATGTAGGAAGCTTTAGCGATTGGATTAGTTATGATGAGAATGAGATAGCTAAAGAATAGAAATAGAAGATGACACTGAAGAAAAATGGCTTATTTAAAAACGAATAATGGGTGTTATTTGACGTAGCTAAAATGAAGACGAATGTTAGGAGGAACTTAATCCTAATATTCGTCTTCTTGTAGGTTAAGACATATTTTATGCCAACCTTTTTATTAATTATGGAACTTTTTGCCAAATACATGAATGGGGTATCAAGAGCTGCAACGATAAACTTAATCAAGTAAGTACTAAAGAATATCTCTACCCAAACATTAGGATCAGTCAATAATATTCCCCAGAATGCAATAACAGTAAAGATTGCGGTATCAAGCAACTGACTTAACATTGAACTAACGTTATTTCGAACCCATAAAAATCGATCGGAAGAAAACTTACGCTTGAGTTTCGAGAAAATATAAACGTCAGCATTTTGACTAACGATATAGGCTAATAAACTTCCAATTGCAACTTGGGGAACTAAATCAAATAACGTCATGAGGGCATCATTTACTTGATCTGATTCGGAAGGTTCGAATCTTAACGCTATTTGCATGACAAGCGTCATTGTTATTAACGTATAAAAACCCAACCAGACTGCTTTTTTGCTTCCTCTTTTCCGTATTTTTCATTTAGAATATCGGTTGCTAAAAAGATTGAGCCATATACAATATTCCCTAATGTAGCGGTCACACCAAAGAGTTCAACCATTTTCAACACTTGTAAATTGGCAACTACCGTAGACATTCCAATCCACACTAGTAAGCCATTCTTACCAAAAATCCGATAAATAAAAATCAAAAGAAGAAAATTAATAAGTGCAAAAACAATCCATAATACTTCATTTGTCATCGTCATCATCTCCTTAGTTTTGATATCGCAGGATTTTTCGAACTGCGCTTTGCACAATAGATTATATAATATTACAGAATGAAAATATTTTCAAGTTGCCTACACGAAAAAAGCCGGCAGCATAAGCCGCCGACTTCAAATATATTTAATATTTATTTTTTACAACGTTAGATGCTTGTGGGCCACGGTCGCCTTCGACAATTTCGAATTCAACTTCTTGACCTTCTTCTAAAGTTTTGAAACCTTCTTGTTGGATTGCTGAATAGTGTACGAATACATCGTCGCCACCTTCAACTTGGATGAAACCATAACCTTTTTCTGCGTTAAACCATTTTACTACACCGTTTTGCATGATACAAAATCCTCCTAAAACTTTCACCTAAATGGTGCTTAATTTCACAATAAGTATGCAGATATAAAAATAAGACAACTCCTATAGAAATGAAGGATCATAAATCAATTCTTCACTTCTATAGAAGTTGCCCAATTCATGATACCTCACATCTTTATTGCACTTATAAGTATAACTGATTCACATAGACAACGTCAAGCAAACTTAGATATACTACTAATAAGAAATTAACGGTAGGAGAGATAAATTGATACATATAGGCTTAACTGGTTGGGGAGACCATCCAGCAATACATGAACAAAACGATATGTATAAAAATAAATTAGCCGCCTATGCCTCTCACTTTCCTGTTGTTGAATTAGACGCTGCCTTTTACAGTATTATGAGTCAAGAACAGTATGATAGGTGGGAGAAGCAAACACCTCGTAATTTTTCATTCGTTGTGAAGGCTTTTCAAGGATTTACTGGACACGATAGACAACATTACACACGCAAAGATGTAAAATCGATGATTGATGAGTATAAGAATGGATTAACTCCTTTAATAAATAAAATAATTAAATTGTATTTTATTTCAATTTCCACCTTGGTTTAAATTGTCAAAAGAAAATATAAACCGTTTAAGATTTATAAGAGAGCAATTTGACCAATATGATCTTGCATTAGAATTCAGAAATCGAACCTGGTTTGAAGAGTCTATACGAGGATCCACTTTAAAATTTATGCAGGAAGAAGGCTGGATTCATTCTATTTGTGACGAACCACAAGCTGGGGAGGGATCTGTTCCAACTGTACCAGTTGTTACGAATAAAGTAATACATTAATACGTTTTCACGGAAGAAATGTAATAGGTTGGAATCAAAACGGAAATGAAAATTGGAGAAAAGTAAGGTTTTTATATCGTTATAATGAAGAAGAGCTAACAGAGTGGAAAAATAGGATTCAAAATTAAAAGAGAACAGCGATCAAATTACTGTCCTCTTTAATAATAATTCTGGCGGAGGTGCTTATTACAATGCTAAACAGCTTCAACATTTACTTCATATACAATATGAAGATTTGAACCCAAGTCAAATGAATTTGTTTTAAATTATTTAGCGATACGTTTAGCTCCTAAATATCTAGCACTCCAATAAGAATTACTTAAATTGCTAATCGTAACACCGTTACTTAAGCCAGCATGAATAAAATTGCCATCGCCCAGATATATGCCAGCATGGGATGGGCCAGGTTTATACGTTTCAAAGAAGACTAAATCACCAACGCTAGGCTTTTCAACAGTTTGACCAGAGTAATAAATTGCGTCAACTGTTCTTGGAATTGAAATTCCGTGTTGTTTAAAAACATATTGCAAATATCCACTACAATCAAAACCTGATGGAGAGGTCCCTCCCCAAACATACGGTGAGCCTATATATGTTCTTGCAGTCTGAATTAATGTTCCAGAGGAAGCTTTGGGTTCTGCTTTTTTTGTGGTTTAGTTTTAACCTTTTTAACTGCTTGTTGAACGTTTGATTGGCTTTGCTCCGATTGCTGAGTTTGTGATTCTGACCGAGTTTGTGTGACTTGAACGATTGGTGTATAATCCGATAAATCTAAATCCAATTGATAGGCTTTACTCATTCTCTCCAACGCTTTTTTAGTGGCAGGGCCAGCAATTGAATCAATTTTATCTTTGTAAAAACCATAATGATCTAATGCTTTTTGAACTTGCCTAACACGATTTGATTGTTCACCATATTGTATTTGTTCTCCTAGTGTCTCGATTATTTCCTTATAATGTGTATCTAGTTCTTCTTCTAATTTTAAATAAGTTGTTTCATCCGCTTCACCTGTGGCATTTATATCATTTTGCTTCTGAAATTGCTTAAGTGCATGTTCGGTTAAGGCATCATATTTAGGAGTGTAGTCTCCTTGATAAAAGTTCAGCGTTTTAAGTTTCTTTTGTAAATGAACGACAGCTTCGTGATGCTCACCATATGATAATTTTTGAATCTCTTCAAATTGTTCTTTAGTTATAGCATCTACAGGTAAAGTGAAGGCGAGAGGGGAGCTAATTGCAATACTTCCTGCCATAGTGCTCATCACAAGTGATTTTTTCTTTTTCTTTATAACCATCTAACCAACACCTTTTCTAATTTTTGATGTTGGTATTATATGAGCCTAGTTTGCAACTATGACAGGACAGTCTTATTTGTTACAATATAGTAAAATAAAGTGGGAGGCTAACTATGTTACATACGAATGAAAATCAATATTTAGAATTATGTAAACATGTCTTAAATAAAGGCTCTGATCGAGGAGATCGCACAGGAACTGGAACACGGTCAATTTTTGGTCATCAGATGAGGTTTAATTTAGAAGAAGGCTTCCCACTTCTGACAACGAAGCGAGTACCTTTTAAATTAATTGTTAGCGAGTTGCTTTGGTTTATTAAAGGTGATACCAATATTCGTTATTTACTCGAGTATAACAATAACATTTGGAATGAATGGGCGTTTAAGAATTGGATTGAAAGTAGTGAATATGATGGGCCAGATATGACCGATTTTGGACTTAAAGCTCAAGAAGACCCTAATTTTAATGAACAATACCTTAAGCAGATGGAACGATTTAAACAAATGATTTTAGAAAATGAAGAGTTCGCTCAAAAATTTGGTCATTTAGGCGATGTATACGGTAAGCAATGGCGTCATTGGAAAACATCGCAGAATGATACCATTGATCAATTAGCAGACGTTATTAATAAAATTAAAACATCACCAGAATCTAGAAGACTTATTGTATCAGCATGGAATCCAGAGGATGTTCCATCAATGGCACTGCCGCCATGCCACACTTTGTTTCAGTTCTATGTACAAGATGGAAAATTATCATGTCAACTTTATCAAAGAAGCGGTGATATCTTCCTAGGTATTCCATTTAATATTGCAAGTTATTCTTTACTTACACATTTAATTGCACATGAATGTGGATTGAAAGTCGGTGAATTCATACATACAATTGGTGATGCTCATATTTATCATAACCACTTTGACCAAGTAAAAGAGCAGTTATCAAGAGACCCAAGGCATTTGCCGTCGCTGTCAATTAATAGTGAAGTAACATCCGTGTTTGATTTTGAAGTTGAAGATATTAAAATTGAAAATTATAACCCTCACCCTGCTATTAAAGCGCCAATTGCGGTTTAGGAGTTGAATAACATGTTATCATTTATAGTCGCGATGGATGAAAATAATGTCATCGGAAAAGATAATGACTTACCTTGGTATTTACCCAATGACTTAAAATACTTTAAAAAAATGACATCGGGTCATACCATAATCATGGGTCGAAAAACATTTGAATCAATTGGAAGACCTTTACCCAATCGAAAAAAATATTGTTCTGACCAGAGATCAACAATACAAAGCTGAAGGATGTACAGTCATTCATTCAGTTGATGAGTTAGAGTCTTATCTACATGAGGATGAAGTGTTTTTGATTGGTGGAGCTGAATTATTTAAAACTACATTACCTAAGGCTGATCGCTTATATATCACCCGTATTCATGCCACATTCGATGGAGATACATTTTTTCCGAGATTGATTTATCAGAATGGGAAGTTATAGATGTAACTAAGGGCGAGAGCGATGAAAGAAATCAGCATGAGCATACTTACTATGTTTATGAGCGTAAACACAATAAAAAGTGAACGTTTTATAACAGTGTGCTAAAAGATTTGCAAATCATACTTAAATCAGCGACAATAGAGTTGTTAAATAATTAACGGAAGGTGTTATCATGTCAATAGGTTTACCAGGATTAATACTGATTATATTAATTCTTTTAATCATATTTGGACCGAAAAAATTACCAGAACTTGGTGAGGCTTTAGGTAAAACTTTAAAAGAATTTAAGCATTCTACTAAAGGGTTAACAGATGACGATGATTCAACAAAGAATAAGACTATTGACCATCAGTAACCTTTTCAAGAACGGGGTGATTGAATGAATCCTGCAAACATAGGAATACCAGGGTTAATTTTAATAGTAATTGTGTTATTAATCGTTTTTGGCCCATCAAAATTACCTGAGATTGGACGTGCTTTTGGATCTTCTTTAAAGGAATTTAAAAAGGCGACAAGCGATTTAATGTCAGATGATCAAAATAAAAATGATCAGAAAAATGATCACATCTCTGATTCAAATGATTCTAAGAAATAATAAGGTGTAAGGGGGAATCCTTACATCTTATTTTATGAAAGATAAAGGATGAAACTCATGGAAGAACAACAACATTCTCATGAAGAACAAGAGGTTATGGACTGGACGGAACACCTAGGTGAACTAAGGAAACGTTTAATATGGACATTAATTATTTTTGTCATTTCCTTTGGTGCTGGCTTTATATATGTAGAGGAAATCTATCGCTTTATGGAGCGAGATGTTGATTTTACATTAAATGTGCTAAGTCCATTTGAAATCATATGGATTTATATCATAATTGCTACAATTACTGGCATTATTGTAACGTTACCATTTTTTGCTTTTCAGCTATGGCTGTTTATTAAACCTGGGTTGACCTCACACGAACGAAAAGTTAGTTTAATGTATATCCCGGCTTTATTTATATTATTTTTAGTCGGTCTATTATTTGGTTACTTTGTGATAAAAGATTTAATTTTACAATTCTTATTAAATCTTGGTGATGGTTTAGTTAATGAAATGTTTACGGCAGCCAACTATTTTAAGTTTATATTGCAAATTACGTTACCATTTGCTGTGTTCTTTGAAGTGCCTTTAATTGCCATGTTTTTAACTAGCTTAGGAATTATTGAACCATCATTCATGAGAAAAACAAGAAAGTATGCATACTTAGTATTAGTCATTCTAGGTACTATGTTGTCACCACCAGATTTCATCTTACAATTACTTGTTGCTGCTCCATTAATCATTCTTTATGAGATTGCAATATTAATGTCGTCGGTCGTGTACAAACGCCGAGTAAAGCAGTTAGAGAAATTAAATGACGAATAGGATGGTGTAAGTGAAGTCGTTTTATCATTATATGATGAGATATAGAGGAATGCGAGATCCGTCAAATCCATATAAATTATTAGCAGATTGGATGTTTGAAGATCATGATTTTCCTAAACATTCAACTAATCATGATGAAATTAGCCAATACTTAGAATATAACCCACCATTTACTGAAGCATTATCAACCTTTGACGAATTGTGGGAGGAATATATTCAAAACAAATAACCAGGTGACGGTCACCTGGTTATTATTTCATTAAATGAGAGATTGTTTCGTTTGGTTTAGCAGTATGCGCTACCAACGATGATTAATAGAATGAATAACACTACAATTAAAGTAAATCCACCGCCGTAATTTTGGCCCATGTTTCATTCCCCCTTTTCGTTTCACTTGTAACGTATGCGTATATAACAGAACTTGTATGGGCAATTAATACTACAACTAGACATTAGTGGATAGAAGCCTTTGCATTCCACCTACTACCATTTCACATGGTATAATATTATTAAAATAGTTAAATATGAGGTGATGGTAATGGCAACACCTTTTACAATGGAATGGAGATTAATCACAAATGGGGAAGAGAAACGTGTTCAAGAAGATGACGATATTTTTGAGATCACATTTGAAGGTTACAAGTTATTTCCTGTTGATGAGACGGTCAATGTTATGCGTAAACCTGGTTCTAATCAACAGGGAGCGGCAAAAGTTTTAAAACTCGTCTTTGAAAATCGACAAACTATTTGTCGTTATCAGTTATTATCGTTACATTCTGTCAATTAATGGCGAGTTTATTGTCGAAACAAGCCTTATTCTGCGCTTTCCCAGGAAATGAACAGGGGGAATAGGATTGGAAATCGCATCAGATTGGCATGACTTATTAGAAAGAGAAGTTAAACAACCCTATTTTAAATATTTACTTAATAATGTTGAAAGGGAATATCAAAAACGCTTCTGTTTTTCCGCCAAAAAACCAAATGTTTCGAGCATTTAATTTAACAACTTTTCAAAACACAAAAGTTGTAATCTTAGGGCAGGATCCATATCACGGGAGGGGACAAGCTAATGGCCTTAGCTTTTCAGTTAACAAAGGAGTGACTATTCCTCCTTCTTTAAAGAATATTTATAAAGAATTAGTGAGTGATATAGGTTGCTATTTTCCTGAACATGGTGATTTAACTAAATGGGCAGCTCAAGGTGTATTATTATTAAATACCGTATTAACTGTTAGGGAAAGTAAGGCTCATTCACACAGATCCCTTGGATGGGAAACATTCACAGATCGAATTATCTCGCTTTTAAATGATGAAAAGGAACATCTTGTTTTTATACTTTGGGGGAAACATGCACAGAAGAAGGGGAATATGATTGATCAAAGTCGACATTTAGTCCTTACATCCCCACATCCTAGCCCTTTGTCGGCTCATAGAGGATTTTTGGAAGCAGACCATTCTCTAATACAAATGCTTATTTAAGCCAGTACCATCAATCAACAATTAATTGGTGTTTATAAAAATAATGTTATTTGCCTAAACGGGTTACTCGTCTATTTCGTAGTATATATAAGAATAAGAAGGAGGAATAGGCGATGGATCCGTTTGACTTTCAATCACAACAACATTGGCATCAGAATCCGTACGGACTTGAATCATTTTATCAGCCAATGCCACAAAGAAGAGGGTTGAATCAAGTTTTTCATAAATTGTTAGGTAAAGGTCATAACCCTTATGGCAGAATACCACAAGCGCCATTTTTATCTGGGCCTGGAATGACAACTAAATATACTCAGCTATATGAAACGCTTAACCACATCCAAAAAGGTTTGGGATTAATTCAACAAGTATCACCATATATTAAACAATATGGGCCTTTTGTGAAAAACTTACCGATGTTTGTTGATATGGTGAAAATTATGATGGAAAATGATGATGAGGCTGAAGATCAGCAATATTTTGATCACCATGAGGAAGATGATATACACGATCATCACGATCAAAATAAGTCTCATCAAAAAATTAATAATGACTATGGAGAAAATGAACATCAACACACCAAGAAAAAGACAAATGCTAAAAAAGGTGAATTACCAGGACCTAAACTATATATCTAGAGGTGATTAAGATGTCCCAATTAGAAAAGGCTACATTTGCTGGAGGTTGTTTCTGGTGCATGGTAGAACCATTTGATCGTAGGCCAGGTATTGAAGAAGTCATATCTGGCTACACTGGTGGTCATACTGAAAATCCGACTTATGAAGAAGTTTGTTCTGAAACAACCGGTCATGTGGAAGCAGTTCAAATTATATTTAATCCAGAAATTTACCCATACCAGCAGTTATTAGAGGTTTACTGGCAACAAATTGACCCTACAGATAATCAAGGTCAATTTAACGACCGTGGAGAATCTTATAAGCCAGTCATCTTCTATCATAATGACCATCAGAAACAACTCGCAGAGGAATCAAAGAAAAAATAGAGGAGAGCGGAAAATTTAATAAACCAATTGTGGTTGAAATTCGTCCCTCTGAAACATTCTATCCTGCCGAGGAATATCATCAAGATTATTATAAAAAGAATGCTTTTCACTATAAAATGTATAAAAAGGGGTCAGGAAGAAAAGGGTTTATCGAGGAAAATTGGTCAAAAAAAGATCAAGATACGTTAAAAGAACAATTATCAGACATTCAATATAAAGTAACACAAGAAGATGCTACTGAAATTCCTTATCAAAACGAATACTGGGACCATGAGGAAGATGGCATTTATGTTGATGTAGTTAGCGGCGAACCGCTATTTTCCTCAAAAGATAAATATGATGCCGGTTGTGGTTGGCCAAGCTTTACGAGACCAATTGCCCAATTAGAAGAAAGTTTAGACACCTCTCATGGTATGAGACGAATAGAAGTGAGAAGTAATTATGCGGATTCTCATCTTGGGCATGTTTTTGATGACGGGCCTGCTAGTGAAGGCGGAATGAGATACTGTATTAATTCTGCAGCACTTAAGTTTATCCCGGTTGACCGTCTAGAAGAAGAGGGTTATGGTAAATATAAAGTGTTATTTGTGGAAAATCAATAAGAGGTGAAAGTATGATTCATAAAACTTGGTATGATCATGAAACGATTAAACAAATCAAATGTACAAACACGAAAGCTAAAAAATTCACTGTAGAAAATGTGTTAACACCAGAAAAAGTATATGATGTTAAAAACGAAACGGACGAGTTTTATTTTATTGTAGATGATTCAGGTAAAATGGGCGGGTTTTTAAAAGATTATTTTAAGGAAGTCTAATGACAAGCAGTTTTTCAGCTAAGGTTGAAAACTGCTTTCTTTGACTTAACTTGACATACTAAATTATAATTTAGCTTGAAATCAAGATTTTTTTTAGGAGGCCAACCTAATGAAATATATTTTTCGAGAGGGCAATAGTGAACAGACTTTACTCTTATTACACGGAACAGGAGGAAACGAGGAAGACTTATTACCATTGTCTGATTTGATTGATCCTGAAGCCAATGTTTTAAGTGTTCGAGGTAATGTAAATGAAAACGGAATGAATCGCTTTTTCAGAAGATTAGCTGAAGGAGTATTTGATGAAGAGGACTTAATTCAAAGAACTAATGAATTAAATCATTTTCTAGATGAGAAAAGCAAGGAATATGGATTTGATCGAAATCAAATTTATGCTGTTGGATATTCAAATGGAGCAAACATTGCGGGAAGCTTATTATATCATTTTCAGAACAGCTTAAAAAGGCGCCATGTTGTTTCACCCTATGGTGCCTAGGAGAGGAATTGATTTACCTAAACATGATGAAGTCAAAGTGTTTATTGGTGCGGGAGAAAATGATCCGATTTGCCCAGCCTCAGAAGCTGAAGATTTAAAAAGCATGTTAGAATCGTCCGGGATAGAGGTTGAACTGTTCTGGACAAACCTAGGTCATCAATTAACACGTGATGAAGTAGATGCTGCAAAAGAGTGGTATCAACAGTTGAACTAATAATAA